>NZ_JBOICA010000018.1:0-98122 GCF_050739775.1 Pseudomonas sp. | reverse complement strand
TTCAGCTCAACTTGTTCGTCGTCACTGAGCACGATGTCTTGAGAGTTCATAGCGGCACTCCATGTCACGGCTGACTATGGAAGAGTAGCTCAAGTAGGAAATTTATTTTTGAGACAGAACACTAGGTCCTCTGACCAATATGAAAACTCTTCCAGCTGTCCATCTGCGTTTCGCATTACAAATGCCACTGATGTCGCGTGGATAATTTTGTTGCATATCTCCCGAATCGAGAGGTTGGCTTTATTGCTCGTAAGATACGCCGATGGGTGCCGTTCAGAGACCTCAACGTCAATCTTTGTCATCTCCCCGGGATCAAAAATTAGCTGCCCCAGCGAATCCTGGAGAATTCTTATCTTTGTAGCCGTTACCACCAAAAGCTCGCTGATTGTAGTTTGCAAATTGTAAACGTAGTGCGGTTTTGTGGCTCCCCATGCTCCGGGGTCATCGCTATCGACAAAGTGGCCCTGAGCTTCCTTGGCTCCAGCGCTCCAAGCAACGAGTTGAAATGCATTTTCAGTAATGAGTGCAGTGCTTAGTGAGTGAGGGCGCATGACGATCCTTAAAACCTAAAATTTGAGTTCAGCAATTGCCAGAGACTGAATCGTCCCGGATTCTCTAAACACCTTGCAAGCTCTTCTGGGCACATTGAGCCACTTGCGAGCGTCAGCTAAGGGTCGAAAGCGATCGCCCACGATTGGGCGCTATCGATCCAGGCTGTGTGAATACGTTTTGGAGCAGGTTTTACAGTCAGGACTGGAACGAAAGTCGCGTTCCTATGCAAATTTCCGGTCTTGCATACTGACCAAACTTTGGCAGATTTTATGTAGCAACGCGGACTTCAAAAAGGCGTATGCGTTTTCACACAGTCTGGACCCAAAGCCGACCTCCACGGAAGGCCGTTACCAGCCAGAAGAGGACATTCCGTAATCAAAAACTAGTTTTCTAACCCGATCATGACGGCTGTTATTGATCCACTCGGACTATTGGGTAGCGCTAGATTTCAGCTGGAGACCGGCTTGGAAAAAGGCCATATCCAGCAGGCGTCCCTTTGGGTAGGCAAGCCGTAGGCACTTGGTTTCGATGGTCGGAAGTTCGAACTTCTCCGTCTCGACTAATTCCATCAACGACGTAAGCGAGCGGCCACTGACTTCAGTTAGACCCCGGTGCGGATAGAATGAACGGATACCAATTTTGTAATAGCGGTCGAGTGCAGGAAATTCACCCCAGACACCTAGTAAGATTTTACTGATCAAGGTGTCGGTCCAAGATACGTTTCCAGGCATGTTGTGAAAGAGCTGAATCACATCGTCGAGTAGTGCCTGATTGTGCGCAAGGTTGGGCGCTCCTGGTATGAAGTCCTTACTGCTAAGGTCGAATAGCTCAGGGCCCTTTCCTTGGAAAAGACGCAGTACCAGCTCCTTCATCAGGTCGAGATTGCTGTTGCGCAGCAGCTCCGAGCGGCCACGAAACATTCCCCAGTTGGCCAGATAAAATCCCACATGTAAGGCGGTAGTGTCGAGGTTGGTCGAATCGGTCAGCGAACTCCAAGGACGGTTCTTGCCCCATATGTATTCATAGAGAAACTCCCAAGCCTTCAGGCGTGGAAAGGGATTATTATCCTTGTCAATCTCTAGGGCAGAGTAATAACTCTCAATATAAGGACATGGATTGAAGGCCTGCTCTGCGATTTGCTGCATTTAAATTCCCTTTCATTGAATCGCCACTAGTTTCGTAGATGCCTCCCGCCCTTGGTTGGATAGTATCTCAATGCTATAGGTAGCTGACCTGACACAAGCTATCGAGGCACTAATGGGCACTAATTCCACGGTTTGGACAGGCAACGCTCATGGCTTTTTTGATTGAAACCAAGCCGTTAGATAGTTTGCACCAATAGCGCCGACAATCGCTGGAAACATAACGGTCCAGAGGGCCAGATGCTTTTGGGCGTTCAATGCTACTTCTTCTGTCAGCGTACCTTGCCTCTGCAAAGCTATAAAAAGAGGTGCGAAATCCGTCATTACCGCAAGCATTAGAGTTGCGTTTATGACCAAGGCGAGGCCAGCCATCAATGTCCCAATGCGCCATGGCTGCATGCCTTTCACTAAACCTAGGATTATAAATGCTGGTGCCACGCCCAAAACGACGCCAAGCATGCTCGGTAGACTTTCCATTCTCACCTCATTTTCTTCAGATCGATTATCGCCCAAAGCGCACTGTCACTGAGCAACGAAGCTCAGATATTTCTGGGCATTCTCGCGATTCAGTTATGCTTAATGTGTATATAAACACATGCTGTATGAATGTGCATGTTGTCACATTTGTATGCGTGGATATAGCTATCCGGGGCTGTCGTCGTTTTCATGCCAAGAGCGAATCCCACAATTTTTACTAGTAACGAATCCTTAGACTACCCCAAGGAAAAGCCTCCAAGCCGAGTGGAACGAACCGGCCAACAAGCATCATTGATACCACCATCATCCCAAACTGATCGATTTCAACCTCGGCCAGACTCGCGGAGGCGATTGGGCATCGTCGGTGCCTCGATGTGCCGACTGGACATTCGCATCCCCGTCTGTCGAGTCGCCCTTTACCGACCTCGACGCACAGGGCCCGTTGCAGGTTTTCCCTGCAGCGACGGTGATGCAGATTGTGGATGTGCTCGCTGGGATACGAGCGACGGCAATAGCTTTTTAAGAGATTCAATTCACGTTCATAAGGTGAGAGAAATGCGAGATCCACACGTCGAGGCTGTCTGTTTTCCGTTGGTTCGGCTGAGGACTGAATCGCCTCTGATCCCGCGGCACCTCCAAGCTATATTGAAGTAATGTCACTCAGGTGGCTTTTCCGCAATCAAAGGGCCGAATCTGGTTGTTCCACGTGGAACCAACTATTGTGAAAAGCGTGTAGGCTTTTCTCATCTTTTCTGAGAGTCCTCAGTGCTGAACTCACAGAAAAGATGATTCTTCGCCCGCTTTTGTTGGGTCTTTCGAGTCATCTTTTTTGCGAACCCACATCAGGTGTCGATGGGCACATTAAGTGTCGCGAGTGGGCACGTTGTTGTCGCTCACTCCAGCAAAACCCCGGACATAGTCCGGGGTTTTGTTTTGTGGAACCTTATGTTCTGTCTAGGCGACCATACGCATTATTCTCAATCCTATTTTGGACTGGTGGAGAGGATAGATCACTCGCGCATCACGTGACGGCGATACGAACAATTCAGTCAGCTCCATGCTTTGATTTACCGTAAGCGTCCAGCCCACCCACCTTTACTTGCCGGATCACTTCAACGGCAGCAACTCATCAAGACGACTATTTGGCCAGCTCGGCAGTTTTTCCAGCGTATCGCGCAGCCATGCTGAAGGCTCAATTCCATTGAGTTTAGCCGTCGCCCGCAAACTCTGGATCGCCGCAGCGCGGCGTCCGGCGCGCTCGGAGCCGGTGAACAACCAGTTCTTCTTCCCGATGGCTATCGGTCTGATGCTGTTCTCGATCGGGTTGTTGTCGATTGGCAGTGCGCCGCTGTTCGCATAGAGAGACAACGCCGGCCAACGCTTGAGGCTATAGTCCATCGCCTTGGCCAGGCTGCCGCCGTTGGCAACGCCCTGACGAACCGACAGCAGCCAGTCGTGCAGCGCTTGTAGCTTGACCACCGCCTCTTGAGCACGCAGTTGCTGGCGTTGTTCGCCGTCGAGTGCCCGGCCACGTGTTTCGATTTCGTAAAGCTCGGCGATCCTGCTCAGCGCTTCGGCCGCTATTGGACTCTGGTTGGCCGCATACAAGTCGAAGAACTTGCGCCGTGCATGGGCCATGCAGCCCACTTCGCTAATACCCAAGGTGAATAGCGCCTTGTAGCCGATGTGATCGTCGACCACCAAATGACCTTTCCAGCCTTCCAGAAAGGCACGCGCATGCGCACCGCTGCGCCCGGCCTGATAGTTGAACACGGTGATGCCCGGCCCTTCATCAAGGTCGTTGCTGCGATAGGCCCAGAGGTACGCCCGCTTGGTTTTACCCTTACCTCACCAGCTCGCCGCCGCACTGGCCGCAGGTGCCCACCTCGGGTTCGTGGCGATGCTCGATGCGCGGCAGATGCTCAGGTAAGGGCTGACGGCCGGCACGGCGCCGCTGGGCGCGCAGCTCGGGAATCTGTAGCTCGACCTCGGCTTCGATAGCGGCGCAGTCGGCATCGACAGTTTCATGAAAAAGATCACGCTGCTCGGGTGACAGGGCCTCGTTCTTGACCCCGAACCGGATACGCTTGTACTGGGCGAGTTCGAAGGTCAGCGCCTGGATTTTCAGAGCGTCAAGCTCAACCCGGACGCGCAATTTCTCGGCCTCTGCCTGGAGCGGCAAAAGCACCGTCATGACCTGTTCCCGCAGTGCGGGGTCGAGGTTCAGGGCGGCAAGATCGTCGGATAAAGGCATGCGTGTGGATTTTACTGGAAGAACACGCGCAATAACTGCAAACAGCCGGTGATAAGCGTATTTTTTACACTTGCCAATGACGCATCGGACGGGCCTCCAGACGCTGCCAATCGACGCCAGTGACCAGCCAGTTCACTGGGCCTGGGTCAGCGTGAAGATCTTGTCGCCCTCGTTTGGCCAGACGAAAGAGCCTTCATGCAAGCGGCGCTGGCTCAGCCAGACGCCGGTTCCATCCCACTGCAAAAGCTTGAGCCGGTTACCTCGACGGTTGCGAAAAGCATAGGCCGTACCGTCGCACGGCGAGCGTCCCAACGCTTGTTGAATACGTGCCGAAAGACCGTCGATGCCAAGGCGCATATCCATGGGTTCAAGCATCAGCCAGACCTGTGTCGGCAACACCATCAGGCCATCTCCCGCAGCAACCGAGCCAGCCATACGGGCTCGACGGTGGAGGATAGTGCCAGTTCCCAACCGCTGGAATGGCGCAGCAACAAGTCGGTGGTGGCCTGAGGTTCACGCAACGATACGGGCACCAGAGTCATGGTCTCAGTCGCTCTCTCACGACTTCGAAACCAGTAACCAAAGGACTTGGGCTTGAGGTTGTGTCGTTCGCAGTAGGCCACTTGCGTCAGTCCGCTGGTGCGCCATGTTTGAATATGTTCAGCCCAGAATTCGCGCCGAGCGGAGAGTGTTTTCATCTGTGTTCTCCCGTTGAAAAACACAGCATGATCTATGACGGGGCTTGAAATCTTTGGCGCAGGCGGCTACGAATCCCTGCTGGTCGTTTGATACCCTCTGTCACACACTGATAGCCTACAAGCTACGAGGTTTGCGTCCTCTTCAGCGGCAGAGGCTTCTAAGCGGTGACCGATTCCACACTGGTGGCAAGATTACGGGCTGAGAATGCGCGACTTATAGCCTTGCTTGAAGCGCATGGCGTTGAGTGGCAGCTTCCAGCTGAGCCTATATGTATCCTGATTGGGGAGAGTAATCCACCCTCAAACCTTGATACTGACGGCAAGCTCGCTCTTTTCCGTAGCTTGTTCAAAGGCCGCATCGACACCTACTCGTTGCGGTGGGAAGGTAGAGGCGGCAAGTCTGGCTACGCACCGGCCTGTGCCAATGAATGGCGACCCGGAATGTGCGAAAAGCCACGCATCAAATGCAGTGATTGTGGACAACGTCAGCTACTACCGGTGACCGACGAGGTCATTTATCGCCACCTGGCAGGCGCCATTGTGGCTGGGGTCTATCCGTTGCTTTCGGATGATACGTGTCACTTCCTGGCTGTCGATTTCGATGAAGCTGATTGGCGGGAGGATGCACTGGCGTTTGTGCATGCTTGCCACGCTCTCGATGTTCCCGTGGCGCTGGAAATCTCGCGTTCTGGTAATGGGGCGCATGCCTGGATTTTCTTCGAAAACAAAGTGCCCGCGAGCGATGCTCGCCGTTTGGGTGCCGCGATCATCAGCCATGCTTGCGAGCGCACCCGACAACTATCACTTAGCTCGTACGACCGGCTCTTCCCCAATCAGGACTATATGCCCAAGGGTGGGTTCGGAAATCTGATTGCTCTGCCACTGCAAAAACGAGCCAGGGCTAACAACCACAGTGTTTTTGTCGATGACACGCTGGAACCGTATTCCGATCAATGGGCATTCCTCGCGTCTGTTCGACGGATGAGTCCGGAAAGCATCCAGCCGGTTATCAGTCAAGCGATGGGCAATCGCGACCCGCTAGGTGTTGCCTTTGTCGATGAGCAGAACGAAGCCGAGCCTTGGAAACAACGCGAGCCAACGTCCCGGTCGTTGACCTGCCCTTTGCCAGCGACCCTTAACGTCACGCAGGCAAACCTGATTTACTTTGAAAAATCTCAACTGCCTCAGCCTTTGGCCAACCAGCTAATCCGACTCGCTGCTTTTCAAAATCCCGACTTTTACAAGGCGCAAGCCATGCGCCTATCTGTCTGGAACAAACCCAGAGTCATTGGCTGCGCTCAAAATTTCCCTCAGCATATTGGGATTCCTCGCGGCTGCTGGGGTGCGGTACAGGACCTGTTAAAAGAGTACAAAATCACCCCGCAGCTACAGGATGAACGCTTTGCTGGCGTTACCCTCGACGTTAATTTCCTGGGTACTTTACGTCCAGACCAGGACGCGGCGATCCACGCTCTGATGCCACACGACACCGGGGTACTATGCGCCCCCACAGCGTTTGGCAAAACAGTAACCGCTGCCGCACTAATCGCGAGGCGTGGAGTTAACACGCTGGTGCTTGTGCACCGCACAGAACTGCTTCGACAGTGGCAGGCTCGTTTACAGACCTTCTTGGGCGTAGGCAAAGAGGTCGTCGGTACGATAGGCGGTGGAAAGCCTAAGACAACTGGGCGGATCGACATCGCTGTGATGCAGTCGCTTTCGCGGAAAGGTGAAATCAGTGATTTGATCAAGAATTACGGTCAGATCATTGTCGATGAGTGCCATCACCTCTCGGCGGTCTCTTTCGAAGCATTACTACGGAGCGCACCTGCGCGCTATGTGCTTGGGCTGACTGCTACACCCATCCGCCGAGACGGGCAGCAGCCAATCATTTTTATGCAGTGCGGTCCCATTCGGCATACTGCGGCTCGACCAGAAAGCGCTCCCCACGATTTGTCAGTCATACCTCGGATGCTAGCAGGTCCGGTTCCTGTACCTGACGGTGCAGGGATACAAGAGGTCTTCAAAAGTCTTGCTGATGACACGGGGCGTACCGCGCAGATCGTTTCGAACGTTCGCTCAGCGTATGAGCAAGGTAGAAAAGTTCTTGTGCTGACACAACGCACTGAGCATGTGGATGCTCTAGAGCACGCACTGAAGGCGCATGTCGAAAACCTCTTCACCCTCCATGGGCGAATGCCCAAGAAGCAGCGGTTAGCTCGGCTTGGAGAGCTTGAGTCCTTGTCTGAAGGCGCGCCTCGGGTGCTCCTTGCTACCGGCAAACTGATTGGTGAGGGCTTTGACCATCCGGCATTGGATACTCTCGTGCTGGCTATGCCTATTTCCTGGCGGGGAATTCTCCAGCAATACACCGGTCGATTGCATCGAGCGCACACTGCCAAGACTGATGTACAAGTCATCGATTTTGTTGATGAGGGCAACGTTGCATTAATGCGAATGTGGGAAAAGCGAAAAATGGGTTACAAGACGATGGGTTACCGGATGGCGGACACTCTGGCCACTATGAAACTGCTCTAGCTAGGGGGCTGGGATGCTCCACCTGATCTATGCCTATTCCGATGCTGGGCGACTGGTTGTAGTGGCGTAATGCTTCTGGTGAAAGCCGTTCCACCCCATCGTTGGTGTGGGCGCATCTTTCGGCGTGCTGGGAGGAGGCCTGCGGCTACCTGATTGCTTGATGCGCATTACGCACCCGCCGCCCTTTTTTGGATTCGGGCTCTGGATTCAGCCAGTAGGCATTTTCAGTAACGTGAGGAGGCTAGTTCGGAAACGACATTTAATAGGGTCAGGAAACCGCAATACGACACGAATTAGGTTTCAGATGCGACACTTATGGTGCCCATGTTCCACGTGGAACCTCTCAAAGGGTGGTGGGATGCCCCTTGCGATCCAGTTCAAACACCTTGTTTCTCTGCAATCTCTCCTTCAACCATCGCTCAGCCTTGCCCATTCGCCTCTGCCGACTCCAGAGCAAATCCACTCCGATTTGCCAGTCGGTATTCGGATATGCGCTGATTTGCAATTCGATAAGCTCTCCATTGTTTAACTCGCGTTGAATCAATTGACGCGGCAACGTCGCCCAACCAAGTCCGGCACAGACCAACTCAAGTAGTGCCAGGTAGCTCTCGGCTTGCCAAAGTTGCGTTGACCGCAGATATTCGCTGCTGGTTAGCTTGTCAGCATGGGCACTGAAGGCCAGTCGCCGGTACACGTGTAAGTCGTCGAATGTCACGGTTTCCAATTGTGCTAGCGGATGCTGCGGATGGCAGACATGTAACATGATCAGCTTGCCAAGTTGCTGAAATTCCAAGCCTTTGGCATAACCTGGTTGTGAAAAGGCAATACCAAGCACAGCTTCACCTTTTGCCACCAGTTCACTAACATCACCATAAACCGGGTGGCGAATGATCAGGTCGACATAGGGAAACTCTTGCTCGAACTCGCGAAGTACAGGCGTCACTGTGCTATAGGGCGTCTCGATGGCGATGGATAGGCTTGGCTCGACCACCTCTGATAGACAGTCGGCATGAGCTTCGAGCGTCAGGCAACGCTCCAGTACGGCTTCGGCCTGCAGCAACATTTTCTGACCGGCGACGGTTAATACCGGGCTTCGGCTTGAGCGATCGAACAGCTCCACCCCCAGGTCCGTTTCCAGGTTGGCAATTGCCACGCTGATCGTGGATTGGGTTTTCCCCAGCTTACGTGCAGCCGCCGAGAACGAGCCGCTTTGCACGGCTTGTATGAACATGTGCAATTGGTCTAATGAGAACTTCATCCCGCCTCCACATTCACTGCAGGGGCCAGTCGTGAGCTTGTATCACTGAGTGCTAGCTCCGCTTCCAGCTGACTGACATATCGTTATAAACGATAGTTACTCATTTGCTCCATTGATTTCAAGCGTAGATTATTACCTTCGACGTCAGTTCTTGCCGGGCAAAGCATCCGTCCTGCCGGCGCTTAGAATGCTCCCAAAAACAACAACAAAAGCTGTATCTTCAGGAGACATGCGACATGAGCTCTTCCAAGGTTCATCCGGTAGACGAAATATTGCCCGCCCGTCAACTATTTACCTACGGCCTGCAACATGTGCTTGTGATGTACGCTGGCGCGGTGGCCGTACCGTTAATTCTCGGCAGTGCGTTAGGGTTGACCTCCGCACAGGTGGTGATGCTTATCAATGCCAACCTGCTGACCTCTGGGATCGCTACCCTGATTCAGACCCTCGGGTTCTGGAAGTTTGGGGCACGCTTGCCAATGATTCAGGGTTGTTCATTCATTGCGTTGGCGCCGATGATCATGATCGGCAAGGAGTTCGGGCTTACCGAAGTGTTCGGTGCAGTAATCGCGGCAGGAGCAATTACCATCGCTTTGGCGCCTATCTTCAGCCGACTGCTACGCTTCTTCCCGCCGGTCGTGATTGGCAGTTTGATCACAATCATTGGCATCTCGCTAATGCCCGCAGCGGCGATCTGGTTAGGCGGTGGTAACCCCGGTTCCGCTGAGTTTGGTTCGCCGTCCAATCTGTTGCTCGGTTTCGCGACGGTGGCGGTGACTTTGGTGATCTACGCCAAGTTCTCCGGCTTTCTAGGTAACCTCAGTGTGCTGATCGGGCTGGTTGTCGGGAGCTTGATCGCGGCGGCTTGCGGCATGACCAACTTCAGTCAGGTTGGAACCGCAGCCTGGTTCGAGCTCAGCCCACCGATGGCCTTCGGTACACCGCAATTCTCGCTGATGCCTATTCTGGTGATGACTCTGGCCATGCTGGTGATCATGGCCGAGACGACCGGAAACTGTCTGGCCATTGGCAAGCTGACAGGAAAGCCAACCACCCAACTGACGCTTGGCAATGCGTTCCGAGCCGACGGCCTGTCGACCATGCTCGGCGGCTTGTTCAACAGTTTTCCCTACAATGCCTTCACTCAGAACACCGGGCTGATTGCACTCTCCAACGTCAAAAGCCGGTACGTGGTGGCTTCCGCCGGCGCAATCATGGTGGTGATGGGGCTGTTCCCGAAACTGGGTGCTTTGATCGCAGCGGTGCCGACTCCTGTACTCGGCGGCTGTGCCATCGTGATGTTCGGCATGACCACCGTGGCCGGGATTCAGGAACTGTCGCGTGTGACTTTCGAGGGCACCCGCAACGGCATCATCGTCGCGGTGTCCGTCAGCGTGGGGGTGTTGCCGATGTCCTTCCCGGCACTGTTTGAACATGCCAACGGCACGCTCAAGCTGATTCTCGAAAGCGGCATCTTTCTGGGCGCGATCACCGCCATCATCCTGAATATTCTGCTAAATCCGCAAAAAAAGACGCAGGCCCAAGTAGCAGCTAACGCTGAACTTGCCGACTGAGCGCAGACTTTCATCCCCTATCCAAAGTTGGAAAGGGGATCCTGTGAATAAAATAAGGAGGTCCTCATGACCAGTTTCACCCCACTTGCTTCAGCAGGCATCACCGAGCTTGATCTTGAATTGTTGCGCCAGTCGATCCTGCTTTCAGAAGAGTCCAAGGCCCGAGGCCGTCATCCATTCGCAGCGCTGGTAGCAGATCAGGACGGCAAAATTATTGCCAGTGCCGGCAACAACTCGATGCCGCCCGAAGGTGATCCAACTCAACATGCTGAATTGGCTGCGGCTGCCAAAGCTGCCAAATTACTTAGTCCAGAAGCCTTGGCACAATGCACCTTGTACACCAGCGCCGAGCCTTGCTGCATGTGCGCCGGGGCAATTTATTGGACTGGTATCGGTCGCGTGGTTTATGCGCTGTCCGAACATGCACTGCTTGGACTGACCGGCGATCATCCAGAAAACCCAACGTTCTCGTTGCCCTGCCGCGAAGTCTTCGCCCGTGGGCAACGGCAGATCCCGGTGTTCGGGCCGATGCTTGAAGCAGAAGCAGCCCAGGCGCATGTGGGATTCTGGAAGTGAACGGTGGAGTTTCTATCCATGTAGTGGATGTGGCAAGCGGCAAGGTCGCTCAGGGGTTACGAGTGACTGTGCGACGATTGAACGGCGAGTCGGTGTGCAGCGGTCATATTGCGGGCAATGGCCTGCTGATCGAGTTGAGTGATTTGGCCGAGCGCTTCAGCGCCGGTGTTTATGAAGTACAACTCGAAGTGGCCGCGTTCTATCGTGAACAAGGCATGGCGTTGCCAGATGTACCGTTCCTTGATGAATTGATTTATCGCTTCGGCCTGGACGATATCCGCCAACACTACCATTTGCCATTCAAGCTGACGGCCTGGGGTGTGTCGTGTTTCCGAGGCGGCGCTTAAAGTTCTAAACCCGATCCACAGCGGTGCTGAGCACAGCGCTGCTTTTGTAACCCGACGATAGCTGGTTGCTCCCCAAAAACCTCGTCGGGTTACTTTTTTATCACTTGTAGCACGATAAAGGTAGGACTTTCTTTCCTAGGGAGCCCACTTACCTGCCCTCGCTTGAACCATTACGGAGGGTACTTATCTGAAAAATGTCTTAGTAACTATATAGATTACAAACCCGTGAACTCATGACGCTCTTAGCCTTCTGGGTTTTCCTAACTTAGTGGGGGAGCATGCACTGCATTAGAATATTGAGTGGAACCTTAAATTTTTCAGAGCTTTTTGTACAACTGCGAAATTTCCTCGGCAAATATAAAAACAATTAGTCCCTACTGGCCGAAAGGGATGATTACTCAAGGAAATAAAATATGCAAAACCGCAAGTTGTTTATCCGCAATGCCTTCGCCGTTAGCGCTCTGTTGCTGAGCGCGGTCACATCAGTGCAAGCAGCTGACTGGAGCGATAACTCCATCAGTTATTTGTATGGCACTCGCTTTAGCGAACCGGGTATCGATGATGAGATCGCCAAGAATATATTCGAATTTACCCATGTTGACGGATACAAATACGGTAGTAACTTCCTCAATGTACAGGTGCTTTTTTCCGATAGCACCGACCCCGCTGAAGGCAGTAACGATGGTGCGACCGAGGTTTATGTGGTCTATCGCCATCAGCTTTCACTCAATAAGATTTCTGGCCAGAATTTTGCCTGGGGGCCTGTTCGTGACTGGTCACTATCGGGTGGTGTGGACTGGAACACCAAAAATACTGACTTCGCCCCCGCGAAACGAATGCTCGTCATTGGCCCAACTATCAATTTCGATGTGCCTGGATTCTGGGACTTCAGCGTAATGTACCGTTCCGAGAACAACCACAACGGTTTATCGTTCGCTCAAGAGCACGATGTCCGCTTCGATGACACTTATTACCTTGAAACATCCTGGGGCATTCCATTCCAGCTCGGTTCCGTGCCGCTAAAGTTTAAAGGCTTTGCCAACTTCATACCTCCTAAGGGGAAGGACGGTTTCGGGAATGACACTGTGAGTGAAACGCTCGTGCACGCAGCCTTACTAGTGGACGTGGGTCAGCTAACATTTGGCAAAAAAGACACTTTTTTTGCCGGAGTGGGCTACGAATATTGGAAGAACAAATTCGGCAACAACTCTGCCAACACACCTGGTACCGAGCAAAACACGCCATTTCTAAATTTGGAGTGGCATCTGTAAACCTAAGATACAAAGTCCAATATCTTACAGCTATAACTTCAGACTACTTACCAGCCCGATGAAAGCAATCGTACCGATGCGTGGATTTCTGCGCATCGGTATTGAACAATGTAAGTGACGTCAAGCAACTTAAGCGCGGTATGAAAATTAATGCCTGGTGGCCGCGAGGATATTTTTTGCGTGTTGGAAAAATATCATTTCTCACTCTCAGTATTGCGACCCTAAGTTTTTCTGAGAGCAAAAAATCTCTTCGCTGATCGTGGAGTAATAGGCTCGACCACTCATTGCTAATAATTTGTGTAAAACGCAAGGGTGGTCTTGCCTGCGGTGAAAATACACGTTACTAAAAATTGTTTTTGATTTTTTAGTTGGCTACAACTAAATTATTTTTCAGATAAGTATTGCTGACTGTTGTATACGGTCGTGGCTGTTGCTTTATCACAGCCTCTTATAATTTTTTGGGGGGCTCATGCATTTCTGGCGACGCAGTATTCAATGGCAGTTGATCCTGAGCATGGGCACTGCCCTGCTGGTTAGTATTTTGCTTGTGGTCGGCATTTATACGGTGGTGGTTAATCGCTTGGCCCAGAGCTATCTTCTGGAAAAGGCGCTACCGTCGAGCATAGAAGCGATACGCAACGATATTGAGCGGATTCTGGTTCAGCCGCTGGCTGCTGCGAAGGATATAGCCAGTAACACGCTGGTGCGTGATTGGCTGGCAGGGCAGGAAAATGAAGCGCAAACGAATAGTTTTATC
The DNA here is from genome assembly GCF_050739775.1 of Pseudomonas sp. Classification (GTDB taxonomy): domain Bacteria; phylum Pseudomonadota; class Gammaproteobacteria; order Pseudomonadales; family Pseudomonadaceae; genus Aquipseudomonas. The sequence goes on along the minus strand of NZ_JBOICA010000018.1, from coordinate 84,678 downwards.
CGTTATCTGAATGGTGTTCGCACTGAACACAAAGCTTTTACTACGTTGATCGCGGCATCTGCGACCAGTCATTACTACACCGAAAAAGGCCTCGAGCGGACTTTAAGTCGCAATATTCCGTCTGATGCCTGGTTCTATTCCTTTCTCGACAGCGGCCAGCCGTTCATCCTGAATATCGACACAGACACACGCACCGGCGAGTTGACCCTGTTCATCGACGTTCGTGTCGAGCAGGCCGGGAAAGTGCTGGGCGTCGCCGGCGTGGGGCTGAGCATGCGCGAGTTGTCGGATTTGATTCATAACTACAGTTTTGGTGAGCGCGGCAAGGTCTATCTCGTGCGTTCCGACGGCTTTATCCAGGTTCATCCGCAAACCGATCTCAGTGGCAAAAGCCAGCTCTCCGAGCTGATCGGCAGCTCTGCGGCTGAGTCAGTGATGGGCCATCAAGGCCTCACCAGCAGCTTTCAGCGGGATGGGGAAGACTATCTGGCCTTGAGCCTGCCGCTGCGAGATCTCAATTGGACACTGGTGGCCGAAGTGCCCAAGTCGCAGATTTACGCTGAAGCGCGCCAAGCCATGTGGCTTACCAGCGTGATTGGCCTGACCGTGGCTCTGGCCAGCCTGCTACTTGTGGTGGTACTGACGCGCGGGTTGGTGCGGCCAATCCGCCAGGTAACAGGGGCATTGGTCGCGATTGGTAGCGGTGGTGGTGATCTGACTCACCGGCTCGACGCCTCACGGGCCGATGAGTTGGGTGACTTGGCGCGAGGCTTCAACCGGTTTCTTGACAGCCAGCGTGAGTTGATCGGCGAAGTCCTGGCGACCAGTGAGCGCTTGCATAAAGCGGTGGGACAGGTGGCTCTGGTGGTGGAAAACACTGCCGAACGTTCTGGGCGCCAGCAGGTAATGACCGATACGGTCGCGACTGCCGTGCATGAAATGGGGCTCACCGTGCAGGGAATCGCCCAGAATGCCAGCCATGCCGCCATGGCGTCGCAGACGGCGCGGGATGAAGCGTTGCAGGCTCGCGAAGCAGTGGGCGGGTCTATTGCGCATATCGAGGGCATGTCTGACGAAATCTGTCATGCCGCTGGCGCTGTCAGCGAGCTGGCCACTCAAGTGGCATCAATTGACCAGGTACTTGCGGTGATTAGCGGAATTTCCGAGCAGACCAACTTGTTGGCTCTAAACGCAGCCATTGAAGCGGCGCGTGCCGGCGATATGGGCCGTGGCTTTGCGGTCGTTGCAGATGAAGTGCGGACCCTAGCGCGACGGACCCAGAGTTCCACCGATGAGATCCGGCAAATGATCCACGACCTCAAACGGGGGGCGGAAAGCGCGGTATCGTCAATGCACTTCGGGCAAGCCGCGACCGTCACCGGCGTCGAAGCCAGCCAGCGGACCGGCGTTTCGCTGACGGTGATTACCGGGCAAGTCGAGCGGATCAGTGATATGAACCATCAAGTGGCGACCGCCACAGAAGAGCAGTCGGTGGTGACGGAAGAGATCAACCGTAATGTGCAGGGCATCTCCGACCTGGCGCGAACCACGGCTGGGGAAATTCGGGCGTGTCGCGAAGACTGCCATACTTTGCAACGCTTGGCAGATGAACTTACGCGGCAGATGGGTGGGTTCAGGTTGGGGTGATCAGTACTCGTCTTTTCGCTGAGATACCGGCCTCTCTTGACCAAGGGTCGTCCCCACGCATCCAGGACCTAAGATTCAAACTCTGCACGGTCAAAATCGGAGGAGGACTCTCGCAGATCATGGTGAATATCTTGGTAAATCGACTTCATCAAGCGGCAACACGAGTGGGGTAGGTGGCCTCACCGACCTATCACGAACATGGCTACGAGCCTTGTAATGAGGACTAACGCTTGGCAATTATCCTCCGAACATTCATGACGGCCTCAATAAGCAGAGTTCACCGCCGAACCCTCTTCGCGTCGAAACCCGAGCATTGTATCGGCAACAAAGCACCGCAGCTCAAGATCTGGTGCTCGCGATTTGTCCTTTATTTTGCCTTTCTTGCGCCGCCCCTCGCTGCTGCCGATAGCTCATGCCCGGAGCTGGCCTCATACTACGGCCGCCACATGGCTATCATTGATGGCATCGCATGGGGCTGGACCGATAGCTCGTCGCAAACACTCATCCAGACATCGGCCGTGCAGGTGGGCGTCGGTAGGGACGCGTTCTACGCGTTGCTAGCGAACGGTGAGTTGACGATGTCGGTCGATAGGTCCGATAAGGCCATCACGCTAATGCATGGCATTACCCAATTCGCCGCTGGCGATTCGGGGGTTCTCGCGATCGACTCCAAGCGGACGCTCTGGCATGTCCGCAATACAGGACGACCAAGGCGAATCGCTGAGAATGTCCGCGCAACATCCGTAGGCGACGGCGCCGATTATTACGTGACCACAAGCGGGGAACTTTTCGCGCGTGGCAAAGGAAACCGCGGCCAATTTGGTGATGGCCACATTCGCTTGATCCCTACGTCACAGTTTATCCAGGTCGCAAGCGATGTAAGTGACATCAAGGCACATACCGGCCATGCGCTCTACCTGTCTTGCCGGGGTGAGGTGATGGGCACGGGTGGCAATCTATACGGGCCACTGTCACGGCATGGGCTTGGCGACAAGGCGACGCGATGGGGGCGCCTTTTCTCCGACGCCAAAGCCATTGCCACGGGAGCCGCCCACTCTGCAGTGATCCGCAAAGACGACAGCTTGTGGCTGTGGGGCAGTGGATTTTCCATCGAGCCAGTGCGCATGCTCGGCCAGGTAGCTTGCGTTGCGGCAGGCTCAAGTATGACCATTGTCCTCATGAATGATGGCGGATTGTGGCAGTGGCGCCCTGGGGAGACGCCGCAGCGGATACTACCGCTTCAATGACAATCATCTCCGCGCATTCATCCGTGCGTACCACAGGGTCCTGTAAGCAATCTGGTTTCTACGAAAACCAGGTTGCCAGTCATCCCCTCTATTAGTTTAAAGATTGCCGCGTGGGGTGGACAACTCCATCGGCTCTCTCGCCAGGAAGAGACACAAGCAGGCCGCAACCAAGGCCAAGGCCGACACCAGCGCGCCAACCAGCGGAGTGAGCAGTAGGTTACCCTCGGCGATAACGATTCCGCCAATGGCGGCCCCCAAAGCAACACCCAGATGCATGGCTGAGGTGTTGATCCCCAGATTGGCCTCACCAGCGGCCGGTGCCGCTTGCAGTAAGTAGTTCTGTACCGCCGGAGAAATGGTCCAACTGAGCCCCATCCATAGCGCATAGAGCGGCAGGAATGTGATCAGCGAATTCCGTCCGAATGGCAAAGTCGCCATCACCAGAGTGAACAGCGCAGGGACCACCAGAAGTGCGCATTTGGAGCCGACCCGATCCGACAGCCATCCCCCGCAGTACCCCCCGCAGATGGAGGCCAAGCCGAAGAAGCAGTACAAGTAGCTCAGAGGCACCCCGCTGATGCCTAGGGTTTGCTGCGTGTATGGGGCGAGGTAGGCGAACAGCACGAAATGGCCGGCTAGCAGCAACACTGTGACGAGTTGACCCAGCATGATCGTGGGGTTGCGCAGCTGGCTGCAGTAGTCCGCTAGCGTTATGGGTGATCGACGCGGGAACCTGGGCAACACCCCCCGCAGCAATAGGCCGATGGCAAGCGCCAGCAAGGCCAGCAGCAGGAAGGGCATCCGCCAGTGGAAGGTCTCGCCCAGGGCGATACCCACCGGGATGCCGAGCACCAGTGAGCTACTGATGCCCATGAACACAATACCGATGGCGCGCCCTCTCTGCTCTGTGCTGGCAAGCATTGCCGCGGTGATCGAGGCCAGCACCACGACTAGCGCGCAACTGGCCGCACTAATGACCCGGAAGACCAGCAACATCCAGTAATTCACCGCTAGCCCCGAGCCCAGGTTGCCCACCGCGAAGATCATTAGTGCGGCGAAAAGCAGAGTGCGTCGTTCCACGCGCGCGGTCATGACCAGCAGCAGAGCTGCACAGAGCGCGAAAGTCAGGGAAAAGACCGTGGTCAACTGACCGACAGCGCTAAGGGATACGTCGAGCTCGTGGGCTAATAGCGGCAGGATGCCGCCGACAAGGTTCTCATCGACTCCCGCCACAAAAGCGGCGATAGCGAGCAGGTAGATACGTGGATTCATGCGGAGTGTTGAGATTCAGAAAGGGGTAGCGCGGATATTCGCGGCTTTACAGGGGGTAATGTTGAGGTACCTGTCCTCGACCGGCAAATTAGCTTCCATAATTTTTTTTAATAGTACGTCTGCGGCGCTTACCACAGTGGGCTCAGCCGCCCATGAACGAGCCCCATAAAAGACGTCTGCAATGCCGGGGTTTGTCGTTTCTGAGGGATCAAAGCCCGAGTTCGCGCAAGCGTCGGTAAAGGGTTCGCTCACTCAAGCCCAAGTGGCGGGCCAACTCACTGCGCGATCCGTTAAAGCTCTCCAGGGCCTGGGCCAGCTGCCCAAGGTTTGCTTTGCTGCGCCGCCGCACCGGCGCTTGCGGATTATCCATCCCGCTTCGCATATCTACCGGCAAGTGCTCGGCACGGATAACGCCATCGTCGGCAAACAACCGCGCCCGTTCGAGGATGTTGCGCAGCTCGCGGATGTTTCCGGGAAAGCGGTGAAGGCCGAGCAGTTTTAACACTTCGCTATCGACCTGAGGTGCGGATTTGCCAGCCATGCGTTGCAGCAGGCTTTCGATCAGCAAGGGCAGGTCATCGACCCGCTCGCGCAGTGCAGGTAATCGAATAGGGAAACCGCTGATACGGTAATAGAGGTCTTCACGGAAGGTGCCTGTCGCCACCATTGCCTTCAGTGGTTTGTGGGTGGCCGAAATCAACCTGAAATCCGAATGGACCGTACGCAGGCTACCGACAGGACGAAAGCTGCCGGACTCGATCAGGCGCAGCAGTTTGACCTGCATGGCCAGCGGCACTTCGCCGATTTCATCAAGAAACAAGGTGCCGCCATGGGCCGCTTCGGCGAGGCCGATCTTGCGTTGCAATGCGCCGGTGAAAGCGCCCTTCTCGTAACCGAACAGCTCGCTTTCGAACAACGACTCGGTCAGGCCAGTGCAGTCGACTACCACAAGGGGACCGTTGGCGCGTGGACTGCCCAGGTGCAAGGCACGGGCAAAGAGTTCTTTGCCGGTACCGGACTCGCCCTGCAGCAGCACCGGAATCTGTGCTGGCGCCGCCCGCTGCAAGCTCGACAAAGAGTCTTTGAACGCTGCTGAGCGCCCTACCAGACCTTGTTGCTGAGGCTGGGCGGAAGCCACCGCGATGCTGGTCAGACGCTCGACAAAGGCCACCACCTCACCTTGCTGATCAAGGATCGGCCGCAATTCGACGTCGACATGCTCAGGGCCGCGTGGCGTGTGATGGACATGCAGCACCCGTTCTGGAGTACGACTGTCCCAGGCCTTACGCATCGGGCACAGCTCGCCGGCCTGATCGCACGGCACGGCATAGTGATGGGAAACCCTATGACATTTACCGCCGATGGGGGGCTGGCCTTCAACACCGAACTGGCGCTGATAGGCAGCGTTGGCGGCGAGAATGTTGTAGTCAGTATCCAGCACGATGCTCGGTTGAGCGTCGTGTTCGAGATAAGACACCAGCGCCTGGACAGCGGGATCGGGAATATTTCGCGAAGAATAGGACATAAGGCACCAGGGAAAGCATGCAAGCAGCTTAACTGAAGGCAAGAGGGACTGCCAAAAACTGCCAGGGACTGCCATGACCTGACAGTAAAAGCGGCAGTCTGCCACGGGTCTGGCCGCCAACAGCCAATGAAGTCGATGCCTCAGCTCAGAAAAGGCCTACTTAATCGGTGGCACATATCTTGATGTATGCCCACAAGGCTCGAAGCTATGGCACCTGGATATTCTGGAGAGCAGTAATGATCATCGGCGGCAACTTGTATGTGGAAGCGTTGTTCGACAGCGTAACCTCGACCATCAGCTATCTGCTGATGGATCGTGGCAGCGGTGATTGTGCGTTGGTCGACAGCGTACTGGACTACGACCCCAAGTCCGGCCGAACCAACAGCGCTTCAGCAGACAAGTTGATTGCCCGGGTTAATGAACTGGGCGGCAAGGTGCAGTGGATTCTGGAAACCCATGTGCACGCCGACCACCTGTCTGCCGCGGCTTACCTCAAACAGATGCTGGGTGGTCAGATCGCAATCGGTAGCAAGATCACTCAAGTGCAGAAAGTCTTTGGCGCGCTGTTCAATGCCGACAGTGGCTTTGCCCGCGATGGCAGCCAGTTCGACGTGCTGTTCAACGATGAGCAGCCTTTTACCATCGGCAACCTGCAGGCGCGTGCCCTGCACACTCCAGGACATACCCCGGCGTGCATGACCTATGTAGTGGAGGTCGAGGGACAAAGCATCGCTTTTGTCGGCGACACTCTGTTCATGCCTGACTACGGCACAGCCCGTTGCGACTTTCCCGGTGCCAGCGCCCGCACCTTGTATCGCTCGATCCAGCGCATTCTCGCCCTCCCCGCTGATACGCGGTTGTTTATGTGCCATGACTACCTGCCCGGTGGCCGCGAGTTGCGCTACATGACCACCGTGGCCGAACAGCGCGCCAGCAACATTCATATACGCGAAGGCATCAGCGAAGACAGTTTCGTCGCCATGCGCGAAGCCCGTGATGCCACCCTCGAAATGCCGGTGCTGATTCTGCCTTCAGTGCAGATCAACATGCGCAGCGGCCAACTGCCCGAACCCGAAGACAACGGAGTGCGCTACCTGAAGATCCCGCTTAACGTGCTCTGAGCAGTACCCAGAATTATTATTAAAGGAATACCTTGCCATGCCTGCTCAAACCACATCGCTCAAAGGCGATCATCACAAGGTCCTGATTGTCAGCGCGGGGGCTGCCGGTATCGCCGTGGCTTCAAGCTTGATGTGTCGCGACCCGTCGCTGGATATCGCCCTCATTGACCCGGCCGACACCCATTACTATCAGCCCGGCTGGACGATGGTCGGTGCGGGTATCTTCAATGCGCCCAGTACCGCGCGGAGCATGGCGTCGACCATCCCGTCCGGTGTTCGCTGGATCAAGGCCAGGGTCGAAAGCTTTGACCCTCATGCACAAGCGGTGAGGTTGAATGACGGACGCTTGTTGAGCTATGAGCAGTTGGTGGTTTGCCCAGGTCTCAAGCTTGATTGGGATGCTATAGACGGCCTGAGTGAAACCCTCGGCCGCAATGGCGTGACCTCCAACTATCGCTATGATCTGGCACCTTACACCTGGCAGCTGGTGCAGAACCTGCGCGAAGGCCGCGCGCTGTTCAGTCAACCGCCAATGCCAATCAAATGTGCGGGCGCGCCACAGAAAGCCTTGTACCTGTCGTGCGATCACTGGTTGCGCAATGGTCGCCTGGGAAACATCCAGGCGCAGTTCTTCAATGCCGGTGCTGTGCTTTTTGGGGTGGCGGACTATGTGCCTGCCCTGATGGAGTACATCGATAAGTACGCCGTGGACCTTCGCTATTCCCATCGTCTGATTGCGGTCGATGGCCCGGCCAAGCAGGCCACGTTTGTTCGAACCTTGGCCGATGGCAGCAGCGAAACCTGTGTTCAACCGTTTGACATGCTGCATGTGGTCCCGCCACAAGTAGCCCCCGATTTCATTCGCAATAGCCCCTTGGCCGATGCTGCCGGTTGGATTGATGCCGATCCGGCAACGCTTCGTCATCGTCAGTTCTCCAACATTCATGCCCTGGGTGACGGGATCAACACCAGTAATGCCAAGACCGCTGCTGCCGCGCGCAAGCAGGCGCCGGTGGTGGCCAATAACGTGCTGGTCGCCCTCGGCCGTTTGCCGAAGCTGGCGCATTACGATGGCTATGGCTCCTGCCCGCTGACCGTCGAGCGCGGCAAGATCGTGCTCGCCGAGTTCATCTATGGCGGCAAGTTGGCGCCGAGCTTCCCACGCTGGCTACTCGATGGCCGTCGCCCGACACGTCTGGCCTGGCTGCTCAAGGCGCAGATCCTGCCGCCGCTGTACTGGCGCTGCATGCTCAAGGGACGTGAGTGGTTGGCCAAACCCCAGGCAGCATCGGCCGAGGTTCGGCAGTGATCGAACAGCCATTTGTTGCTGCAGGACTGGGCGCGATCATTGGTGCGGTACTGGCGTTGACCGGCGCGGGTGGCGGCATTCTGGCCGTGCCACTGTTGGTCTTCGGCCTGGGCCTGTCGATGGTCGAGGCTGCGCCGGTCGGTCTGCTCGCCGTTGGTATGGCTGCGGCTGTCGGTGCGGTGTTGGGATTGCGCCAAGGTGTGGTGCGTTATCGGGCTGCCGTCTTTGTGGCGCTGATCGGTATCACGGCGGCGCCGTTTGGACTGATGCTGGCACACCAACTTCCCAACGCGCCGCTGGCCCTGGCCTTCGCTATGGTGCTGGTGTATGCCTGCGCGCGCATGCTGCTCAAGGCGCGTCGTGAGCTGCGCGGTGAGCCGCCGCTGGGCAAGCGCATGGTCATGCCGTGCGTGCTCAACCCCTTGCAGGGGCGCCTGCGCTGGACCCTGCCCTGTGCCCGTGCGTTGGCGCTCACCGGTGCGTTGTCCGGGCTGCTGTCGGGCTTGCTCGGTGTCGGCGGTGGCTTTGTGATCATCCCGGCACTGAGCCGCTACACCAATCTGGGTATGAAAAGCATCGTCGCCACCTCGCTGGCGGTGATTGCCCTGGTATCTACCGGTAGCGTGATCAGCGCCAGCGTCGGCGGGGTAATGCATTGGAGTGTGGGCGCCCCCTTTGCCGGCGGCGCCGTGTTGGGGCTGCTGGTCGCCCGACAATTTGCCAGTCGCCTGGCCGGTCCGCGCCTGCAGCAGCTGTTCGCTGCGGTCGGAATCTGCGCGGCGCTGCTGCTGGTGGTGAAAACCCTGAGCGCTTGAGCCCTACTCCGCCAGCAAAGCCTCCTGCTCTTGCGCGCACAGTGCCAGGAGAAAATCCCAGACCACCCGCAAGCGTACTGACTTGTGCAGTTCGCGGCGGGTGCAGATCCAGTAGCTGCGCTGGATGGTTTCACTGGGCAGCACCCGCACCAGCGCCGGGTCATGCCGGGCCATGTAGTTGGGCAGCACGGCAATCCCCAAGCCTGCACGGGCCGCCTGTTGTTGGGCGATCACACTGGTGCTGCGAAACGCCACATTCGGTGCCCGGCAGAAACTGTTGAGGAACAGCAGCTCCTGACTGAACAACAGGTCGTCGACGTAACCGATCCAGCTGTGCTTGGCCAGGTCCTCGCGGTGATGCAACGCTGGCGCCTGGGCCAGGTATTCGCGGCTGGCGTACAGCGCCAGACGGTAATCGGTGAGTTTGCGGGTGATCAGCAGGTCAGCATTGGGCCGCTCCAGATGGATGCTGATTTCCGCCTCGCGGTTGAGGATGCTGACAAAGCGCGGCACGGCGACCAGTTCCACCTCCAGCCCCGGATAGCGCTCGAACAGGCTGCCCATGCGCGGGGTGAAGAACATGATGCCGATGCCTTCGGTGACGCCCAGGCGGATCTTGCCTAACGGGGTGATGGCCTGGGTGATCTCTTCCTGGGCCAGCAGTGCGACGTTTTCCATGGCTTCGGCATGCTTGAGCAGGGCCTGGCCGGATGGGGTCAGTTCGTAGCCTTGGGCGTGCTGGACGAACAAGGCGGTGCCCAGGCTCTGCTCGATATTGTCGATATGCCGGGCCACGGTGCTGTGGGTGGTGTTGAGGCGTTTGGCCGCTGTCAGCAGGCGGCCGCTACGCTGCAACTCGAGAAAAAACCGCAGATCATTCCAGTCGAACATGCTTTTCCTTGTGAATCAGGTGTTCACGGACGTTGTGTTAAAACGCACAGCACTTGAGTGAAATCTAACGTTTTCATCTCGAAATTAATCAATAACATGGACCACGACAAGAATAATAATCAGGCGCGAGGTTGCCCATGCCATCAGCCGATCCTGTCTACGACTATGTGGTCGTGGGTGCCGGTCCTGCCGGATGCCTTCTGGCCAATCGATTGTCTGCCGACCCGGGCTGCCGAGTGTTATTGCTCGAAGCGGGTGGTAAAGACAACTATGCCTGGATTCACATTCCGGTGGGTTACCTGTACTGCATCGGTAACCCGCGTACCGACTGGTGCTTCAAGACCGAAGCCCAGGCAGGTCTCAAAGGGCGTGCCTTGGGTTATCCAAGGGGTAAGGTGCTCGGCGGTTGTTCCTCGATCAACGGCATGATCTATATGCGTGGCCAGGCAGGTGACTATGACCGCTGGGCCGAGCAAGGCAACGCCGGTTGGGCCTGGAAAGACGTGTTGCCGCTGTTCAAGGCCAGCGAAAACCACTTCGGCGGCGCCAGTGATGCCCACGGTAATCAAGGCGAGTGGCGGGTCGAACAGCAACGTTACTCTTGGCCGATCCTCGATGCCTTCCGTGAAGCGGCTGCACAGAGCGGCATCGACAGCTTGGCCGATTTCAACGGCGGTGATAACCAGGGTTGTGGATACTTTCAGGTCAACCAGCGTTCCGGGGTTCGCTGGAATTCGGCCAAGGCCTTTCTTCGCCCAGTACTCAACCGCCCCAACCTGACTGTGCTGACGGATGTGCTGGTCGATCAGGTGATCCTCGGCGCAGGTCGTGCCTCAGCGGTAAGAGCGCGTTGGCAAGGCAGTTGGCAAAACTTCAGCGCCCGCCGCGAGATCATCCTCTGCGCTGGCTCGGTGGGCTCTCCCGGTATCCTGCAACGCTCCGGCATTGGCCCGCGTGGTTTGCTGGAAAGCCTGGGGATAACGGTTCGTCACGAATTGCCGGGTGTCGGTGGCAACCTGCAGGACCACCTGCAACTACGGTTGATCTACCAGGTCAGTGGGGCACGCACCCTCAACCAGGTCGCCAATAGCGCTTGGGGCAAGCTGGGCATGGGCCTGCGCTATCTATACGACCGCAGCGGCCCGCTGGCCATGGCGCCGAGTCAGCTGGGGGCGTTTGTCCGCTCCGGGCCGGAACAGGCCTCAGCCAACCTGCAATACCATGTACAGCCGCTATCGCTTGAGCGCTTCGGTGAGCCGCTGCATCGCTTTCCGGCCTTTACCGCGTCGGTGTGCAACCTGCGCCCGGCTAGCCGCGGACGTATCGATATCCGTTCGGCCAACCCGGACGATGCGCCGCTGATCGATCCCAACTATTTGAGCGACCCAGAAGACTTACGGGTGGCCGCCCAGGCCATTCGCCTCACTCGCAAGATCGTCCAGGCCCCTGCCCTGGCTGCGTTCAGCCCGCGCGAATACCTGCCTGGGCCAGACCTGCAAAGCGAAGAGCAACTGCATGAAGCTGCCGGCCAGATCGGCACCACCATTTTCCATCCGGTCGGCACCTGCCGGATGGGCAACGGGCCGTTGGACGTGGTCGACGACCAGCTACGTGTGCACGGCGTGCCGGGGCTGCGTATCGCTGATGCCTCGATCATGCCGCAGATTGTCTCCGGCAATACCTGCTCACCTACCTTGATGATTGCCGAAAAAGCGGCGCAATTGATTACCCGGGAGATGTTATCCACAGCTCGGATCGATGAACAAAGCGCAGTACCGACGCCCTGACCAGGGTGCGTAGCAACAACGACGCCGGACGCGGTCTGCCGGCGTCGACAGTGGAACAACAAGAATAATCACTGGGGCCTTGAGGCCGAGGACAGCAACGATGTCGGATTACATTCAGGAGCAGGGCGCCGCTACGGTAAGCAACAGTCGCCGTGAAGAGCGCAAGATCATTTTCGCGTCATCCCTCGGGACGGTGTTCGAGTGGTATGACTTTTTTCTCTATGGGGCACTGGCCGCGGTCATCAGCAAGCAGTTCTTTGCCGGGGTGAACGACACCACTGCCTTTATCTTTGCTTTGATGGCCTTTGCCGCAGGCTTCCTGGTGCGGCCGTTCGGTGCGCTGGTGTTCGGTCGCTTGGGGGACATGATCGGCCGCAAATACACCTTCCTGGTGACCATCGTGCTGATGGGTCTGTCGACCTTCGCGGTCGGCTTGCTACCCACCTACGCCAGCATCGGTATTGCCGCACCGATCATTCTGGTGATCCTGCGTATGCTCCAGGGCTTGGCGCTGGGCGGTGAGTATGGCGGCGCGGCGACCTACGTGGCAGAGCATGCGCCGCCGGGTAAGCGCGGTTTCCACACCGGCTTTATCCAGTCCACGGCGACACTTGGCTTGCTGCTGTCGCTGTTGGTCGTGCTGGGCAGCCGCTACATCAGTGGCGATCAGTTCGAAGTATGGGGCTGGCGCCTGCCGTTCCTGTTGTCGATCGTGCTGCTGGCGATCTCCACCTGGATCCGCATGAGCATGCACGAATCGCCCGCCTTCGTGAAAATGAAGGCCCAGGGCAAGACCAGTAAAGCGCCGATTCGTGAGTCCTTTGGTTCCTGGGCCAACCTCAAGGTGGTGCTCACTGCCCTGTTCAGCATCAACGCAGGGCAAGCGGTTACCTTCTACACCGCGCAGTTCTACGTGCTGTTCTTCCTGACCCAGATGCTCAAGATGGACCCGGCCCAGGCCAATACCCTGCTGATCATCAGCGTGGTAATCGGCGCGCCGTTCTTTGTGTTCTTCGGCTGGTTGTCGGATCGGGTCGGACGCAAGCCAATCCTGATGTTGGGACTGCTGCTGGCCACCCTGCTCTACTTCCCGTTGTTCAAGGCCCTGAGTTACTACGCTAACCCGCAGATCGACACCGCCAGTCGTCAGGCACCGATTGTGGTCATGGCTGATCCACAAAGCTGCACCTTCCAGTTTGATCCGGTCGGTAAGGCGCGCTTTGACAGTCCGTGCGACAAGGTCAAGACATTCCTGGTCAAACAAGGCCTGCCTTACAGCGCTGAAACCGTCGCTGCCGGTAGCGAAGTAGTGGTGAGCGTGGGTGACCAGCGCATCAACGGCTTCGATGAGGTGGCGTTGCGGGCTGCCATCGACAAGGCGGGGTATCCGGCCAAGGCTGATCCTGCCAGTGTGAACGAGACCATGGTGGTGGTGCTGATCGTCGCCATGATTCTGATCGCAACCATGACCTACGGCCCGCTGGCGGCAGTGATGGTCGAGCTGTTCCCGACCCGGATCCGCTACACCTCGATGTCGCTGCCGTATCACATCGGCAACGGCTGGTTCGGCGGCTTCCTGCCCACGGTGTCGTTTGCCCTGGTGGTGTACACCGGCGATATCTTCTATGGGCTGTGGTATCCGGTGCTGATCACCGGCGTCAGTCTGGTGGTCGGGCTGTTCTGCCTGAAAGAAACCCGTGATGTGGATATCGACAAGGTCTGAGTTTCCACGGGTACAAAAAAACCGGCGCAAGCGCCGGTTTTTTTATACCGCTGGAAAACTTATGCACGATTTTCAGAAAACAATCACACAGAGAAATAAGTAAGTAAATTAATCACTTAGCTGATTTTTTAGAGAAAGATCGAAATACTTGTGCACAAGTTATCCACAGATCGTCAGGCAACGCCCTGAGCGGCATTTGGGGCTTGCGCAGGTAGCGAACCCATGTCGCGCTGGGCCTGTTCGTTCCAGGCTGCCGCCCGGTCGTTGAGTTCGGCAATGGCGCGTGGGCCAGTGCCTTCAGCGTACATCGGTGCGCCGATCACCACCTCGATGGTACCAGCACGCTTGTTCCAACCCTGCTTGGGCCAGAATTTGCCAGCGTTGTGGGCGATCGGCAGAACGGGCAGACCGGCATTCACTGCCAGGGCGGTCCCGCCGCGGGAGAACTTGCCGATCTGGCCGAACGGCACACGGGTGCCTTCCGGGAAGATCAGTACCCAGACACCGTCCTTGAGCAGCTTGTCGCCCTCGCTGGCAACCTGCTTGAGCGCAGCCTTGGGATTGTCGCGGTTAATGGCGATCGGCCGCAGCATGGCCATGGCCCAGCCGAAGAACGGCACGTACAGCAGTTCACGTTTGAGCACCTGGCTCAAAGGCGAAAAATAGGCAGAGAGGAAGAAGGTCTCCCAGGTGCTCTGGTGATTGGAGAGGATCACACAGGGTTGCTTGGGGATGTTTTCAGCCCCGCTGACCTTGACCTTGATGTTCAGGAAGACCCGCACCAGCACCAGTGCGAAGCGGCACCAGTAGACATTGATGAAGCGGTAACGGGCGCTGAATGGCAGAAACGGCGCGATAAAAAAGCTCAGGGTGCACCACAGCAATGAGCTGGTACCCAGCAGCAGGTAAAAAAGAAAAACTCTGATCGCCTGCAGGATCGACATAGCGGCATGTACCGTTGCGGGCTTGCCCGCCTAGTAAAAGTGCGCCTGGTTCGCAGGCGCCCTATTTGTGGATAAGTTTTCTGGCGATGGCTGCCAGATCATCGAAAATCAATGTTCCTTGCGGAATTCCCTTGCTCAGGGTCTTCTCGCCTTTTCCGGTTTTTACCAGAATCGGTTGAGCATCGACGGTCAATGCGGCTTCCAGGTCACCCTTACTATCACCGACAAACCACAGCCCGGCCAGATCCACCTGGTAATGCGCGGCAATGGTTCGCAGCATGCCCGGCTTGGGCTTGCGGCAATCGCAGCCTTCGTCCGGGCCATGAGGGCAATAAACGATCAAGCCAACCTCGCCGCCCTGTTCGGCCACCAGCATGCGCAGGCGCGCATGCATGGCCTCGAGGGTTGCCAGGTCGTAGTAGCCGCGAGCGATGCCGGACTGGTTGGTGGCGACTGCCACCGTCCAGCCGGCCTTGCTCAACTGCGCGATGGCCTCGATCGAACCGGGGATGGGTATCCACTCTTCCAGCGACTTGATGTAGGCGTCGGAGTCCTGGTTGATCACCCCGTCCCGATCGAGAATCAGCAGTTTCAAGACTTACCCCAGCAGCGAAATGTCGGCCACGCCCAGGAACAGACCGCGCAGGCGGCTGAGCAAGGCATAGCGGTTGGCCCGCACATTGGCGTCTTCGGCGTTGACCATCACCGCCTCGAAGAAGGCGTCGACCGGTTCACGCAGGGCCGCCAGACGCGCCAGCGATTCGCTGTACTGACGCGCGGCAGCCATTGGCTGCACAGCCTGATCAGCTTGCTGGATTGCCGAGTACAGGGAGAACTCGTTGGCATTGTCGAAGTACTTTGGCTCGACCGTGGCCGCTACCGCGCCTTCGGCTTTGCTCAGCAGGTTCGACACGCGCTTGTTCACCGCGGCCAGGGCAGCGGCTTCAGGCAGCTGACGGAAGGCTTGTACGGCCTGTACGCGCTGGTCGAAGTCCAGTGCCGAACCCGGCTTCAGTGCACGTACCGACAGGTAGGTGGCGACGTCGATGCCTTCGTCCTCGTAACGGGCACGCAGACGGTCGAAGACGAACTCCTGTACCTGCTCAGCCAGGCCTGCAGCTTTGACGTTGCTACCGAACTGGGTGACGGCGAAGTTCACTGCTTCGTTGAGGTCCAGGTCCAGTTGCTTCTCGATCAGGATACGCAGCACGCCCAGCGCTGCACGGCGTAGTGCATAGGGGTCTTTGCTGCCGGTTGGGAGCATGCCGATACCGAAGATACCGACCAAGGTGTCGAGCTTGTCGGCGATGGCCACGGCCGCGCCGGTCAGGGTCGACGGCAGTTCTGCACCGGCACCGCGTGGCATGTACTGCTCGTTCAGGGCCAGGGCAACGTCTTCTGGCTCGCCATCGTTGAGGGCGTAGTAGTAGCCGGCAACACCCTGCATCTCAGGGAACTCACCGACCATCTCGGTCGCCAGGTCGCACTTGCACAGCAGGCCGGCACGGGCTGCACGCTGGGCGTCGCCGCCAATGCGTTGGGCAATGAACGCGGCCAGCTTGGCAACGCGCTCTGCCTTGTCGTAGACGCTGCCCAGCTGAGCCTGGAAGACCACGTTCTTGAGGCGTTCGTTGAAGCTTTCCAGCGGCTGCTTCTTGTCTTGCTTGAAGAAGAACTCGGCGTCGGTCAGGCGTGGGCGCACAACCTTCTCGTTACCTTCGACGATCTGCTTCGGATCGCGGCTTTCGACGTTGGCCACGGTAATGAAGCGCGGCAGCAGCTTGCCGTCGATGTCCAGCAGGCAGAAATACTTCTGGTTATCCTGCATGGTGGTGATCAGGGCTTCCTGCGGCACCTCGAGGAAACGCTCCTCGAACGAGCAGACCAGCGGCACCGGCCACTCGACCAGTGCAGTCACTTCATCGAGCAACGCAGGCGGCACGATGGCGGTGCCTTCCTGCTGCATGGCGAGTTCGGCGGTACGTTTGCTGATGAGCTCGCGGCGTTCGGCGAAATCGGTCAGCACGTAAGCTTTGCGCAGGTCTTCCAGGTAGTTCGCCGGGGCGCTGATACGCACGTCTTGCGGGTGGTGGAAGCGGTGACCACGAGAATCGCGGCCAGCCTTCTGGGCGAGGATGGTGCAGTCGACGACGTTATCGCCCAGCAGCATCACCAGCCATTGGGTCGGACGCACGAACTCTTCCTTGCGCGCACCCCAACGCATGCGTTTCGGGATCGGCAGGTCGTTCAGGGAATCTTCGACGATGGTTGGCAGCAGGCTGGCAGTGGCCTTGCCCGGGATGTGCTGGGAGAAGCGCAGTTTGGCGCCGCTCTGGTCGATTTCCGCCAGCTCTACGCCGCACTTCTTGGCAAAGCCGAGGGCAGCTTGAGTCGGGTTGCCTTCAGTGTCGAAGGCGGCCTGACGGGGCGGGCCGTCGACGTTGATGCTGCGGTCCGGTTGCTGGGTATCCAGTTGACGGATCAGCACGGCCAGACGGCGCGGTGCGGCGTAGACCTGCTTGCCGGTGTAGTTCAGGCCAGCGGCCTGCAGGCCTTTCTCGATACCGGCGAGAAACGCGTCAGCCAGGGCGCTCAGGGCTTTTGGCGGCAGTTCTTCGGTGCCCAGTTCAACCAGGAAATCTTGAGCACTCATTGTGCAGCCTCCAGCTTGGCCAATGCTTCATCACGCAATTCAGGGGACGCCATCGGGAAGCCCAGCTTGGCGCGGGCTTGCAGATAGCTTTGCGCCACGGCCCGGGCCAGGGTGCGTACGCGCAGGATGTACTGCTGGCGCGCGGTCACCGAGATAGCGCGGCGGGCGTCGAGCAGGTTGAAGGTGTGGGAGGCCTTGAGGACCATTTCGTAGGTCGGCAGCGGCAGCTGCAGCTCGATCAGGCGGTTCGCTTCGCTTTCGTAGAAGTCGAACAGTTCGAACAGCTTCTCGACGTTGGCGTGTTCGAAGTTGTAGGTCGACTGCTCCACTTCGTTCTGGTGGAACACGTCGCCGTAGGTCACCTTGCCGAACGGACCGTCGGTCCAGACCAGGTCATAGACCGAGTCGACGCCCTGCAGGTACATGGCCAGACGCTCCAGGCCATAGGTGATTTCACCGGTGACCGGCATGCACTCGATGCCGCCTACTTGCTGGAAGTAGGTGAACTGAGTGACTTCCATGCCGTTGAGCCAGATTTCCCAACCCAGACCCCAGGCGCCGAGGGTCGGCGATTCCCAGTTGTCTTCGACGAAACGGATGTCGTGTACCAGCGGGTCAAGGCCGATCGCCTTCAGCGAGCCCAGGTACAGTTCCTGGAAGTTCGCCGGGTTCGGCTTGAGCACCACCTGGAACTGGTAGTAGTGCTGGAGGCGGTTGGGGTTTTCGCCATAGCGACCGTCAGCCGGGCGACGGCTCGGCTGTACGTAGGCGGCGTTCCAGATTTCCGGGCCGACGGCGCGCAGGAACGTAGCGGTATGGAAAGTGCCGGCGCCTACTTCCATATCGTAGGGCTGAAGCACCACACAACCTTGCTCGGCCCAGTAGTTCTGCAGGGCGAGGATCAAGTCTTGGAAGGTACGCACGGCTGGCGTAGGCTGGCTCACGAAATTCACCTGTTTCTAGGGCTGCGAATATAAAGAGCGGGAGTATAACCCGATTCGCCCGAGCCTCTACCCTTGGAGCCTTATGCCACGTTGCTTTTGGTGTACCGACGATCCGCTTTACCAGGCTTATCACGATCAGGAGTGGGGCACGCCGCAGCGTGATCCGGGCCACTTGTTCGAGATGTTGTTGCTCGAAGGCTTCCAGGCCGGGCTGTCGTGGATCACCGTACTGAAGAAGCGTGAACGTTACCGCGAGGTATTGTTCGGCTTCGATCCGCAGCGCCTGGCGCAGATGAGCGATGAAGAAATCGAGGAACGGCTGCTTGATCCCGGCATCATCCGCAACCGTCTCAAGCTCAACGCCGCGCGGCGTAACGCCAAGGCCTGGCTGGCCGTGGAAAATCCCGCTGATTGGTTGTGGTCGTTTGTCGGTGGCGCGCCGAAGATCAATCATTTCCGCCTGCGCAGTGAAGTCCCGGCTGTTACCGATGAAGCCAAGGCCATGAGCAAGGCCTTGCAGAAAGCCGGCTTCACCTTTGTCGGCCCGACCATTTGCTATGCCTTCATGCAGGCCACCGGCATGGTCATGGACCATACCCGCGATTGTGATCGCTACGCCGCTCTGCTGCGCTGAGGGTACAATAGCCGGCTTGCAGAAAGAGGAACCAGCCTGTGGATAAATTCAAGGGCGCCTTGATGGTCGGGGCGTTGCGGTTGTTTGCCAAGCTCCCCTGGGGCGCGGTACAGCGGGTCGGCGCGGCGATCGGCTGGATCATGTGGAAGGTACCGAACAGTTCGCGTGAGGTGGTGCGGATCAACCTGGCCAAGTGTTTTCCGGAGATGGACCCGGTAGCGCGCGAGCAACTGGTCGGTCGTACCCTGATGGATATCGGCAAGTCCTTCACCGAAAGCGCCTGCGCCTGGATCTGGCCGGCCCAGCGCTCACTTGACCTGGTGCGCGAAGTCGAAGGCCTGGAAGTGCTGCAGGCCGCTCTGGCCTCGGGCAAGGGCGTGGTTGGCATCACCAGCCACCTGGGCAACTGGGAAGTGCTCAACCACTTCTATTGCAACCAGTGCAAACCGATCATTTTCTACCGTCCGCCCAAGCTCAAGGCGGTCGATGATCTACTGCGCGAACAGCGTGTGCAGTTGGGTAACCGCGTGGCGGCATCCACCAAGGAAGGCATCCTGAGCATCATCAAGGAAGTGCGTAAAGGCGGTCAGGTGGGTATTCCGGCAGATCCGGAGCCGGCCGAGTCGGCGGGGATCTTCGTGCCGTTCTTTGCCACCAAGGCCCTGACCAGCAAATTCGTACCCAACATGCTGGCTGGCGGCAAGGCGGTCGGGGTGTTCCTGCATGCCCTGCGCCTGCCGGATGGTTCCGGGTTCAAGGTGATTCTGGAAGCGGCGCCCGAAGCCATGTACAGCGAAGACACCGAAACCTCGGCGGCGGCCATGAGTCAGGTGGTCGAGCGTTATGTGCGGGCTTATCCGAGCCAGTACATGTGGAGCATGAAGCGCTTCAAGAAGCGTCCACCAGGTGAGGCGCGCTGGTATTGATGGTCCTTGTGCTCTTGTAGGAGCTGGCTTGCCTGCGATCGGGCGCGCAGCGGCCGCAAACCTGAGTCCTCGGTTTGTCAGGTGCAACCGGGACTCAGGATTTACGACGGCTTCGCCGCCGATCGCA
Source organism: Pseudomonas sp. (assembly GCF_050739775.1). Lineage (GTDB taxonomy): Bacteria > Pseudomonadota > Gammaproteobacteria > Pseudomonadales > Pseudomonadaceae > Aquipseudomonas. The sequence goes on along the minus strand of NZ_JBOICA010000018.1, from coordinate 65,113 downwards.
GGCAAGCCAGCTCCTACAAGGCTTTATCCAGCTTCTTGAGAAACACCGTCATCTCTTTCTCGGCCTGCTTGTCACCATGGGCCTTGGCCGCTTCCAGCCCCTGCTCCCAGGCCAGGCGTGCCGCCGCTTTATCGCCCTGCAGCTGATACGCCTTGCCCAACAGCTTCCAAGCTGCCGAATACTTCGGATCGAACTCGACGCAGCGTTGCAGGTGCACAGCAGCTTCGGCGCCATTGCCTTCATCCAGCCAGGCCTTGCCCAGGCCGAAGCGCAGCAGGGCGTTATCCACACCCTTGGCCAGCATCTTTTCCAGTGATTCGCGCATCCCGGCCCCTCTTAGAAGAAGCTCAAGCCTACATGGAACAGCTTCTCGACGTCACGGATGTACTTTTTATCCACAACGAAGAGGATCACATGGTCGCCCGCCTCGATCACTGTGTCGTCGTGGGCAATCAGCACTTCTTCATCGCGAATGATCGCGCCGATGGTGGTGCCTGGCGGCAGGGCGATGTCTTCGATGGCCTTGCCGATCACCTTGCTCGACTTCGAATCGCCATGGGCAATGGCCTCGATGGCCTCTGCTGCACCGCGGCGCAGTGAGTGCACGCTGACAATGTCGCCGCGGCGCACGTGGGCGAGCAAGGTGCCGATGGTGGCCAGCTGCGGGCTGATGGCGATATCGATATCGCCACCCTGGACCAGGTCGACATACGCGGGGTTGTTGATGATGGTCATCACCTTGCGCGCGCCCAGGCGCTTGGCCAGCAGCGAGGACATGATATTGGCCTCGTCATCGTTGGTCAGGGCCAGGAAGATATCGGCTTCGGCGATGTTCTCTTCGAGCATCAGGTCGCGGTCCGAGGCGCTGCCTTGCAACACCACGGTGCTGTCCAGGGTATCGGAGAGGTAACGGCAGCGCGCCGGGTTCATCTCGATGATCTTCACTTGGTAGCGGCTTTCGATCGCCTCGGCCAGGCGTTCGCCAATCTGCCCGCCACCGGCGATGACCACGCGTTTGTTGGTCTCATCAATGCGCCGCAGTTCACCCATCACCGCGCGGATGTGGGCCTTGGCGGCGATGAAGAAGACCTCGTCGTCGACCTCGATCACCGTATCGCCCTGAGGCAGGATCGGCCGGTCACGGCGGAAGATCGCCGCGACGCGCGTGTCGACGTTGGGCATGTGCTCGCGGATCTGGCGCAGTTGCTGGCCGACCAGCGGCCCGCCGTAGTAGGCCTTGACCGCCACCAGCTGGGCCTTGCCTTCGGCGAAGTCGATGACCTGCAGGGCACCTGGATGCTCGATCAAGCGCTTGATGTAATGGGTCACCACCTGCTCGGGGCTGATCAGCACATCGACGGGGATGGCGTCGTTGTCGAACAGGCCGGCGCGGGTCAGGTAGGCCGATTCACGCACCCGGGCAATCTTGGTCGGGGTGTGGAACAGGGTGTAGGCGACCTGGCAGGCGACCATATTGGTCTCGTCGCTGTTGGTCACTGCCACCAGCATATCGGCGTCGTCGGCACCGGCCTGGCGCAGAACGGTAGGGAACGAGGCGCGGCCCTGGACAGTACGGATGTCCAGGCGGTCGCCGAGGTCGCGCAGGCGCTCGCCATCGGTATCGACCACGGTAATGTCGTTGGCTTCGCTGGCCAGGTGTTCGGCCAGCGTACCGCCGACCTGCCCTGCGCCCAGGATGATGATCTTCATCCGCTCTTCCCTTCTCTTGTTATCCGCGCGCGGCGGCGATTTTGATCAGCTTGGCATAGTAGAAGCCGTCGTGTCCGCCTTCCTGGGCCAGCAACTGGCGGCCATGGGGCTGGCGCAGGCCGGCCTGGGTCGCAAGGTCCAGCTCGCGGGCGCCTGGCGTGCGGGCGAGGAAGGCCTCGATGACTTCGGTGTTTTCCGTCGGCAGGGTCGAACAGGTGGCATACAGCAGGATGCCGCCGACTTCGAGGGTCGGCCACAGGGCGTCGAGCAGCTCTCCCTGCAAGGCGGCCAGGGCCGGGATATCGTCGGCCTGACGGGTCATCTTGATGTCTGGATGGCGGCGAATCACACCGGTGGCCGAGCACGGCGCATCGAGCAGGATGCGCTGGAAACCCTTGCCGTCCCACCAGTTGGCGGTATCGCGGGCATCACAGGCAATCAACTGGGCATCCAGGCCCAGGCGGTCGAGGTTTTCCCGAACCCGGGTCAGGCGCTTGGCTTCCAGGTCGATAGCGACCACAGCGTCCAGTTTCTCTTCGGCTTCGAGCAGGTGGCAGGTCTTGCCGCCGGGCGCGCAGCAGGCATCGAGCACCCGTTGGCCGGGTGCGAGGTCAAGCAGGTCGGCGGCCAGTTGCGCGGCTTCGTCCTGGACACTGATCCAGCCTTGCTCAAACCCGGGCAGGCCGCGTACATCGCAGGCTTGTGCGAGGAGGATGCCGTCGGCGCTGTACTGGCAGGCGCTGGCTTCCAGCCCCGCTTCGCGCAACAGTTCCAGGTAGGCCTGACGACTGTGATGACGGCGGTTGACCCGCAGGATCATCGGCGGATGGGCGTTGTTGGCGGCGCAGATGGCCTCCCATTGCTGCGGCCAGAAAGCCTTGAGCGACTTCTGCAGCCAGCGCGGATGGGCGGTGCGCACCAGCGGATCACGCTCCAGTTCGGCGAGGATCGCACTGCTCTCGCGTTGCGCACGGCGTAGCACGGCATTGAGCAGGGCCTTGGCCCAGGGCTTTTTCAGCTTGTCGGCACAGCCTACGGTTTCACCGATGGCAGCATGGGCGGGGACGCGGGTGTAGAGCAGTTGATACAGGCCGACCAGCAGCAAGGCCTCGACATCGGCGTCGGCGCTCTTGAACGGCTTTTGCAGCAGACGCTCGGCCAGGGCCGAGAGCCGTGGCTGCCAGCGTGCGGTGCCAAATGCCAGATCCTGGGTCAGACCACGGTCACGTACTTCGACCTTGTCCAGTTGCGCGGGCAGCGAGCTGTTCAGTGAAGCCTTGCCGCTGAGTACTGCCGCCAGAGCGCGGGCGGCTGCCAGACGTGGATTCATTGACCGAGCACCGTACCGCTGGCGAACTTCTCGCGCCGGCTGTTGAACAGGTCGCTGAAGTTCAGCGCCTTGCCACCGGGCAGTTGCAGGCGGGTCAGGCGCAGGGCCTGCTCACCGCAGGCAACGATCAGGCCGTCCTTGCTGGCGTCGAGGATTTCACCAGGTGTGCCACTACCTGTGGATAAGCTGGCGGCGAGCACTTTCACCGCTTCACCATTGAGGGTGCTGTGGCAGATCGGCCAGGGATTGAAGGCGCGAATCAGGCGTTCCAACTCGACGGCCGGGCGGCTCCAGTCCAGGCGGGCTTCGTCTTTGTTCAGCTTGTGTGCATAAGTGGCCAGGCTGTCGTCCTGGACTTCACCCTGCAGCGTGCCCGCGGCCAGGCCGGCCACGGCTGCAAGTACTGCCGGCGGGCCCATTTCGGCCAGGCGGTCATGCAGGCTGCCACCGGTGTCACTGGCGCTGACCGGAGTGGTGACCTTGAGCAGCATGGGGCCGGTATCCAGTCCGGCCTCCATACGCATGACGGTCACGCCGCTTTCGCTGTCGCCGGCTTCGACCGCGCGCTGGATCGGCGCAGCACCACGCCAGCGTGGCAGCAGCGAGGCATGGCTGTTGATGCAGCCCAGGCGCGGAATATCCAGCACGGCTTGCGGCAGGATCAGGCCGTAGGCGACCACCACCATCAGATCCGGCTTGAGGGCAGCCAGTTCAGCTTGAGCTTCGGCATTGCGCAGGGTTGGCGGTTGCAGGACCTGGATGCCGTTATCCACAGCCAGTTGCTTGACTGCACTGGGCATCAGTTTTTGCCCGCGTCCAGCCGGACGGTCCGGTTGGGTGTAGACGGCGACCACTTCATAAGGGCTGTCGATCAAGGCCTTGAGGTGTTTGGCGGCAAACTCTGGGGTGCCTGCAAAGACAATGCGCATGGCGTTCTCGCTTAAAAAGAAAAAGGCTTGCCGGAGCAAGCCTTTGGGAAAAGGAGATCAAGCGTGCTGGCGATGCTGTTTTTCCAGCTTCTTCTTGATCCGGTCACGTTTGAGCGTCGACAGGTAATCGACGAACAACTTGCCGTTGAGGTGATCGCATTCGTGCTGGATGCATACGGCCAGCAGGCCTTCGGCAATCAGCTCGAACGGCTTGCCATCGCGATCTAGTGCCTTGACCTTGACGCGCACCGGGCGATCGACGTTCTCGTAGAAACCGGGCACCGACAGACAGCCTTCCTGGTATTGATCCATTTCGTCGGTCAGTAGCTCGAGCTCGGGGTTGATGAACACCCGCGGCTCGCTGCGATCTTCGCTCAGGTCCATGACCACGATGCGTTTGTGCACGTTGATCTGGGTTGCCGCCAGGCCGATGCCAGGGGCTTCGTACATGGTTTCAAACATGTCATCGATTAATTGGCGAACGCCGTCATCGACTTCGGTCACCGGTTTGGCGATGGTGCGAAGACGCGGGTCCGGGAATTCGAGGATGTTCAGAATGGCCATAAGCGTATGAGCTGCACTGTGCGATGAATTACAAACATGAGTACACATAATAAAGGGATTCGGCGCATTCGGCACCTGGCAAAGGTCAGCTAAGGTTTCAGGCACCCCTCAACCTTGTCTTCGCAAGCCTGAAACACTGCCGCCGAAGGAAATCTTTCAACCGCTTGTCAAAGTATTATCAACAGAGTTATCCACAGCTTGTGCAGGGTGCGATCAACTCGTTCGATCAAGGATGATCGTTATGTCGCACGCCGCTTACCGGGACTGTTCACCCGCCGAACTTGAGGCGCGATTGCGTCTGCATCGTTTGCCTGCACTTGGCCCGCAACGATTTCACTCACTCCTGCAGGCCTTCGGCAGTGCATCGGCAGCGCTCAGTGCTCCGGCCAGAGCCTGGGGTTCGCTGGGACTTCCCGATGTCTGTGCCCAAGCCCGCCGCAGCCTTGAAGTGCGCGAAGGTGCTGCGGCTGCATTGGCCTGGCTAGAGCGGCGCGACCAGCATTTGCTGATGTGGGACGACCCGGCCTACCCCGCTTTGCTGGCGCAAGTGGATGCCGCGCCGCCTTTGCTGTTCGTGGCCGGCAACCCCGCGCTACTGGAAAAACCACAGCTGGCGATTGTCGGCAGTCGCCGTGCATCACGTCCGGCGCTGGACACCGCCACAGCCTTTTCCCGTCACCTGGCTCAAGGTGGATTTGTGATTACCAGCGGCTTGGCCCTGGGGGTTGACGGTGCCGCTCATCAGGCTGCGCTGGATGTCGGTGGGCAGACTGTCGGGGTGTTGGGTACCGGCTTGCAAAAATTTTATCCACAGCGACATCGGGCGCTGGCTATGGCCATGATCGAACAAGGTAGTGCCGTGGTCTCCGAGTTTCCGTTGGATGCAGGGCCGGTGGCGGCCAACTTTCCCCGGCGCAATCGCATCATCAGTGGCCTGTCACTGGGCGTGCTGGTGGTAGAAGCGAGCCTGGCCAGTGGCTCGCTGATCACCGCGCGGCTGGCGGCGGAGCAAGGGCGCGAGGTCTATGCCATTCCGGGGTCGATTCATCATCCCGGCTCCAAGGGTTGTCACCAACTGATTCGTGACGGTGCATTGCTGGTGGAGAGCGTTGATCAGATCATTGAAACCCTGCAGGGTTGGCAGCGTCTGCCACCCATGGTGTCCAGGGAAGGGGCTGATTCTCGCCATGTACTTGAGGAACTGCTCCTGGCTGCACCACACACCAGCGAAGCACTGGCCAGCAGCAGCGGTTGGCCGTTACCCAGGGTACTGGCGGCACTGACCGAACTTGAGGTGGCTGGGCGGGTCTGTAATGAAGCTGGACGTTGGTTTGCCCGGCCTGCCTAAGTACACTGCTCGTCAGCCTTTATGCGGAGTGATAGCAATGGTGAGCAGTTGGCGTGTGCAACAAGCCGCGCGTGAAATTCGGGCCGGTGCGGTGATTGCCTACCCAACCGAGGCCGTCTGGGGCCTGGGCTGTGACCCGTGGAACGAGGAAGCGGTGGATCGCCTGCTGGCGATCAAGTCGCGCTCGGTCAACAAGGGGTTGATCCTGATTGCCGACAATATCCGTCAGTTCGATTTTTTGTTCGAGGATTTCCCCGAGATCTGGCTTGACCGTATGGCCAGCACCTGGCCTGGCCCGAACACCTGGCTGGTGCCGCACCAGAATATGTTGCCGGAGTGGATTACCGGTGTTCATGACACCGTAGCCCTGCGGGTCAGCGACCATCCGGTGGTGCGTGAGCTGTGCTCTCTGGTCGGACCACTGGTATCGACTTCGGCCAATCCCCAGGGACGTCCTGCTGCGAAGACACGCTTGCGCGTAGAGCAGTATTTCCGCGGGCAACTGGACCTGGTCCTGGGGGGCGCACTGGGTGGGCGGCGCAATCCGAGTGTGATCCGGGACCTGGTGACCGGGGATGTTGTTCGGGCGGGGTAAATTCTATCGCGGGGCAAGCCGGCTTCCACAGAGATCAGTGGGAGCGGGCTTGCCCGCGATGAATTCACCGCCGAATCAAGGCAGCAACACCGTAGACCCCACCGTCCTGCGCGCTGACAGCTCGATCTGCGCCTTGGCCGCATCGCTCAGTGGATAACGCTGCTGGATATCCACCGTCAGCTTGCCGCTGGCGATCATCGCGAACAGGTCATCGGCCATCGCCTGGGTATTTTCGGCATTGTTGGCGTAGCTGGCCAGGGTCGGTCGGGTGACATACAGCGAGCCCTTCTGCGCCAGAATACCCAGGTTTACCCCGCTGACTGCACCCGAGGCGTTGCCGAAGCTGACCATCAGGCCGCGTGGCGCCAGGCAGTCCAGTGAGGTCAGCCAGGTGTCCTGGCCAACGCCGTCGTAGACCACCGGACATTTCTTGCCATCGGTCAGCTCCAGTACTCGCTGCGCTACATCTTCATGGCTGTAGTCGATGGTCGCCCAGGCGCCCAGCGCTTTGGCGCGCTCGGCTTTTTCGGCAGAGCTGACGGTACCGATCAATTTGGCCCCCAGGGCCTTGGCCCATTGGCAGGCCAGTGAGCCAACGCCACCGGCGGCAGCGTGGAACAGGATGATGTCGCCCGGTTGTACGGCGTAGGTCTGTTTGAGCAGGTATTGCACGGTCAGGCCTTTGAGCATTACCGCTGCGGCCTGTTCGAAGCTGATATTGTCGGGGAGTTTGACCAGGTTGGCCTCGGGCAGCACATGCACTTCGCTATAGGCGCCCAGCGGGCCCCCGGCATAGGCCACGCGGTCGCCGACCTGGAGCCGCGTGACCTGATCGCCGACTGCCTCGACCACCCCCGCGCCTTCCGTGCCCAGCCCCGATGGCAGCGCCGCAGGTGAGTACAGGCCACTGCGAAAGTAAGTGTCGATAAAGTTCAGGCCGATGGCCTGGTTGCGTACGCGGACCTGCTGCGGACCGGGTGCGGCAGGTTCGAAATCGACCAGTTGCAGGACCTCCGGGCCCCCATGCTGGCTGAACTGAATACGCTTGGCCATCTGCATTCTCCTGTCGGGTTCGGAAAACCTCTATCGGACGCCTTTGCTTGATCGCCGTCAACTGCGGCCAGCGGGTCGCCGGTGGTATGCTACGCGCCGAATTTGCTCATGCCCGCTTCCAGGTGACCTGATGACTAGCCGCACCGAGGCCGTGAAAGCCTACCTGCTCGACTTGCAAGACCGTATTTGTGCCGCCCTCGAAACTGAAGATGGCGGTGCCCGCTTTGTCGAAGACGCCTGGACGCGTGAAGCTGGCGGTGGTGGACGGACCCGGGTGATCGGTGAAGGCAAGGTCATCGAAAAAGGCGGTGTGAATTTCTCCCACGTCTTCGGTAGCGGCCTGCCGCCTTCGGCCAGCGCTCATCGGCCGGAGTTGGCCGGGCGTGGTTTCGAGGCCCTGGGGGTGTCGCTGGTCATCCATCCGCATAACCCGCATGTGCCGACCTCCCACGCCAACGTGCGTTTCTTCATCGCCGAGAAAGAAGGCGAAGAAGCGGTCTGGTGGTTCGGTGGAGGTTTCGACCTGACGCCTTACTACGGTAACGAAGAGGATTGCCTGCACTGGCACCAGGTGGCCGAGCACGCCTGTGCGCCGTTCGGCGCCGATGTCTACCCGCGCTACAAGGCCTGGTGCGACCGTTACTTCCACCTCAAGCATCGCGGCGAGCCGCGCGGAATTGGCGGCTTGTTCTTCGATGACCTGAACGAGTGGGACTTCGACACCTGCTTCGCATTCATGCGCGCCATTGGTGATGCCTATGTCGAGGCCTACCTGCCGATCATCCAGCGTCGCAAGGATCAGCCATATACTGCCGAGCAGCGTGAATTCCAGGAATACCGTCGCGGCCGTTATGTCGAGTTCAACCTGGTCTACGACCGCGGCACCCTGTTCGGCCTGCAATCGGGTGGTCGCACCGAATCGATCTTGATGTCGCTGCCACCACACGTGCGTTGGGGGTACGATTGGAAGCCTGTGCCAGGCAGTGAAGAAGCCCGCCTGACCGAGTATTTCCTGCAGGATCGTGACTGGATTGGCGAGGCCAAACCTGGTCACTGAGACCGCCGTGGATAACTTTGCCGGTCGCCCCGGCCCCGACCCAGGAACCGCGTGAATGGACCAGTACGTTGTATTCGGCAATCCGATCGGCCACAGCAAGTCGCCGTTGATCCACCGCCTGTTCGCCGACCAGACCGGCCAGCAGCTGGAATACAACACCTTGCTGGCGCCGCTGGACGATTTCACCATGTGTGCCCAAGGCTTCTTCAAGCAAGGCCTGGGTGCCAACGTCACCGTGCCGTTCAAGGAAGAAGCCTACCGCCTGGTGGATAGCCTGACGCCACGGGCCAAACGCGCCGGTGCGGTGAACACCTTGAGCAAGCTGGCCGATGGCAGCCTGCAAGGCGACAACACCGACGGTGCCGGTCTGGTGCGTGACTTGACCGTCAACGCCGAGGTGCAGCTGAGCGGCAAACGCATTCTGCTGCTGGGCGCCGGTGGCGCCGTTCGCGGGGTCCTGGAGCCATTGCTGGCGCACAACCCGGCGTCGCTGGTGATCGCCAACCGCACAGTGGAGAAGGCTGAGCAACTGGCGCGTGAGTTCGCCGACCTGGGCCCGGTGGCCGCCAGTGGTTTCAACTGGCTGCAAGAGCCGGTCGACCTGATCATCAATGCCACGTCCGCTAGCCTTGCCGGTGAACTGCCAGCGATCTCTGCCAGCCTGATCGAGGCGGGTAAAACTGTCTGCTACGACATGATGTACGGCAAGGAGCCGACGCCATTCTGCCGCTGGGCCAGCGAACACAAGGCCGCCAAGGTCCTGGACGGACTGGGCATGCTCGCCGAGCAGGCCGCCGAAGCGTTCTTCATCTGGCGCGGCGTGCGTCCGGATACCGCCCCGGTATTGGACGAGCTGCGTCGCCAACTGGCCCGCGGTTAATCCTTGAAGCGGATCGGGCAGTGCGCTGCCCCTTCCAGCTTGTGTAATTCCTCGATCACCTGTGGGCGTGCCCGCTGCAGTGTCAGGCTGCCGCCTGCACGGCCCAGGCGGCGGGCTTCGCGGTGGAGCATGTCGACGCCGGAATAGTCAATGAAGTTGATCTGCCGGGCATCGATCACCACCTCGGGACCCTGGCAGCGTTGCAGGCGCACCTGCAGGTAATGGCTGGCGCCAAAGAAGATCGAACCACCCACGCGCAGCACATCGGCATTGCCCTCGCGGGACTGCTGTACCCGTGGTCGCGAGGTGCGCTTGAGGTAGAAGAACAGCGACGCCAGTACCCCGGCATAGATCGCCGTTTGCAGTTCCAGCAGCAGAGTGGCGGCAGCAGTCAGGGCCATGACCAGAAATTCCGAGCGGCTGACCCGGAACAACGCCCGAATCGTCCGATGATCGATCAAGCCCCAGCAGATCAGCAGAATGCTGCCGGCCATGGCCGGGATCGGAATATGCGCAATCAGCCCGGCACCCGCCACCGCGAACAAAGTTACCCACAGGGCGGAAAACACCCCGGCCAACGGCGACCTGGCCCCTGCCTCATAGCTGAGCCCGGAACGGGTGAAGGAGCCGGATGACAAATACCCGGAGAAGAGGCCGCCGACCATGTTTGACAGACCCTGGGCGCGGATTTCCTGGTTGGCGTCAATCAGTTGCTCCGAACGCGAGGACAGCGAGCGGGCAATCGACAGGCTGGTGACCAGGCCGAGCATCCCTACGGCCACGGCAGTGGGCAGCAGGCGCAGGATCAGTTCCAGGTCCAGCAGTGGAAGTGGGCTCAAAGGTGGCAGCTGGCCAATGAAGCCTGGCACTAACTGCACATGGCCGAACACCCCGGGCAGCAGCCAGACCAGCAGGCTGGCGATGGTCAGCGTTATCAACAGGCCAGGCCAACGTGGGCGCAGCACTCTCAGGGCAACGCCCAGCAGCACGGTGCCCAGGCCCAGCAACAATGAAGGCCAATCGACTTCCCCCGCGTGCTCCAGCAAACCTTGCAGGGTTTTCAACGCGGTGGCCTGGCTGGGCAGGTCCATGCCCATCAGGTTTGGTAACTGCCCGAGGGCGATCACCACCGCAGCACCCAGGGTGAAACCGAGCACTACCGACTGGGAGACGAAGTTGACCAGCGCGCCGAAACGCAGCAGCCCCAGCAACCACTGAAACACCCCGGCCAGGAACGTAAGCAACAGGATCAGGGTGATGTAGTCGTCACTGCCACTAACAGCCAGGGGGCTGACACTGGCATAGAGCACGATGGAAATCGCCGCCGTCGGCCCGCAGATCAGGTGCCAGGACGAGCCCCAGAGGCAGGCAATCAGCACCGGGACAATCGCGGCATACAGGCCATATTCGGCAGGCAGGCCGGCAATCAGTGCGTAGGCGATAGATTGCGGCAGTGCGAGGATCGCCCCGCTCAGCCCAACCAACAGATCGCGCCGCACACTGGCGCGGGTTTGCCGGGGCAGCCAGGTCAGAAACGGCAGCAGACGGTGGCGATCAGGCCAGGCCATGGACATGCTCTATCGCGAATAGAAGCTGTTCAGGGTGCGGTGTCTGGCGTTTGTGTGCAAGCCGGAAAAAGCAGGCGCGTCAGAAGACGAAGTTCACATGCTCGCCACGGTGCAGTTTCAGCTCAAGGGTATCGACCATGGCAGCGGCAACCCGGGCCAGACGCTGTAGCGGTTCGGCGAGACCGGGTTCGAGGGTGCCGTGGGTCTGGTGGAAATGCTCGATGCCCAGCCCGGCGACTTGCTGCGGAGTATTGACCAGGGTCCAGTGCAGCTGGCTGCGTTGCAGCAGGTCAACGATCTGGTCGGCACAGGCGCGTTGCTGCTCGCTGTGCCCTTCGCTATTGTCGAGCACGCTGAAATCGCCCACCAGCAACAGCCGGCGTATAGTTGTGCGGGACATGCCGGCAATCAGTGCCTGGCTCATGCGCAGTTGCGCGGCGAAATCATCGGGCGCCAGTGCGGCCAGCAGGCAGACCACCGCCGAGCCACCGGCCACGCTTTGTTCCGCTTGATCGGCGCTGTTCAGTCCGCCGATCTTGAAGTGCAGGCCTGGGCGTGGCGCCAGGGTGTTCAGGTCATCGACCACCGCGATCACTTCATGCTGGCGCTTGAGCAGTTCGGCCATCAGGGCGCTGCCCAGGCTGCTCAAACCTCCGATCAAGATCAGCTTGAACACTGGGGTTTCGGCATTTTTCACCAGGTCACTCCATTTGAAGCGGGTGATCATTTGACCCCTGGGCTGCCTTGGGGTTCTTGGGATTCAGGAGTTTTCGTGCAAAGGATCAAGGGTTATCACGCCCATGTCTACTATGACGCCAGCACCATGGAGCAAGCGCGGCAGTTGTGTGAAGAGGCTGCGCAGTTGTTTCCGGTGAACATGGGCCGCATGCATCAGAAGCCGGTCGGGCCGCATCCGGACTGGAGCTGCCAATTGGCCTTCGGGCCTGAAGTGGTGGGCGTGGTGTTGCCCTGGCTGGCGTTACATCGCCATGGGCTGGTGGTGTTTCTGCATCCGCTGACCGGGGATGAGCTGGCGGATCATCGTGATTATGCGATCTGGATGGGGGCTGTTCGGCCTTTGGATCTGTCGATTTTCGAATAGCTGGTAGGAGCGGGCTTGCCCCGCGATGCGGTTTGTAAGTTACATCGCATCGCGGGGCAAGCCCGCACAAGAATCAAGCCTTGCGCGCACCCCGCACACCCTGGGCCAGTGCCGAGCACAGCTCAAGCACATCACCCACGGCCTGATCGGCCGACTTGGCCTGGGCAATCTTGTCGACCAGCGCCGAACCCACCACCACGCCATCGGACAGCTTGGCAATGGCCGCCGCCTGCTCTGGCGTGCGGATACCGAAGCCGACGCTGATCGGCAGGTCGGTATGTCGACGCAGACGCTCGATGGCGCTACTGACCTGTTCAGTGGTGGCCGATCCCGCACCGGTGACACCCGCTACCGAGACGTAGTAGACGAAGCCTGAGCTGCGCTCCAGCACGCGCGGCAGGCGCACGTCGTCGGTAGTCGGGGTGGTCAGGCGGATAAAGTCGATACCGGCAGCCTGGGCCGGGGTGGCCAGTTCAGCGTCATGCTCAGGCGGCAGGTCTACGATGATCAGGCCGTCCACACCCACTTCCTTGGCCTGGGCGACGAAGGCTTCGACGCCAAAGCGATGAATCGGGTTGTAGTAGCCCATCAGCACGATCGGCGTAGTTTGATTGTCGACACGGAACTCGCGAACCATCTGCAAGGTTTTCGCCAGGGTCTGGCCAGCCTCCAGAGCACGCAGGGTGGCCAACTGGATGGACACGCCGTCGGCCATCGGATCGGTGAACGGCATGCCCAGCTCGATCACGTCGGCACCGGCGGCCGGCAGGCCTTTGAGAATTGCCAGCGAGGCATCGTAGCCAGGGTCGCCTGCAGTGATGAAGGTGACCAGTGCAGAGCGGCCTTCGGCCTTCAGTTCGGCGAAGCGTTGTTCTATACGGCTCATGCCTGTTTCTCCTGGGCAGCCATATGGCTCATCACGGTTTGCATGTCTTTGTCGCCACGCCCGGACAGGCACACCACCATCAGGTGGTCCTTGGGCAGGGTCGGCGCACGTTTGATCGCCTCGGCCAGGGCGTGGGAGGTTTCCAGGGCCGGAATGATGCCTTCCAGGCGGCAGGTGGTGTGGAACGCGGCCAGGGCTTCTTCGTCGTTGATGCTGACGTATTCGACGCGTTTCACTTCATGCAGGTAGGCGTGTTCAGGGCCGATGCCCGGGTAGTCCAGGCCGGCGGAAATCGAGTGGGCGTCGGTGATCTGGCCGTCGGCATCCTGCAGCAGGTAGGTGCGGTTGCCGTGCAGAACACCCGGAATACCGCCGGTGAGGCTGGCGGCATGCTTGTCGGTGTCGACACCATGGCCACCGGCTTCGACGCCGATGATCTGCACACTGGTGTCGTCGAGGAAGTCATGGAACAGGCCCATGGCATTGGAACCGCCGCCAACGCAGGCGATCAGGCTGTCGGGCAGGCGCCCTTCCTTCTCCTGCAGCTGGGCGCGGGTTTCCTTGCCGATGATCGACTGGAAGTCGCGGACCATCGCCGGATACGGGTGTGGGCCGGCCACGGTGCCGATCAGGTAGAAGGTGTCATCGACGTTGGTGACCCAGTCACGCAGGGCCTCGTTCATGGCGTCCTTGAGCGTGCCGGTACCGGAGGTCACCGGGACGATTTCAGCGCCGAGCAGCTTCATGCGGAACACGTTGGCCTGTTGACGCTCGATGTCGGTGGCGCCCATGTAGATCACACAAGGCAGGCCAAATCGTGCGGCAACGGTGGCGGTAGCGACACCGTGCATGCCGGCACCGGTTTCGGCGATCAGGCGCTTTTTGCCCATGCGCTTGGCCAGCAGAACCTGGCCGATGCAGTTGTTCACCTTGTGCGCGCCAGTGTGGTTGAGCTCTTCACGCTTGAAGAAGATCTTTGCGCCACCGCAGTGCTCTGTCAGGCGCTCGGCGAAGTACAGCGGGTTGGGACGGCCAATGTAGTCGCGCTGGAAGTAGGCCAGTTGCTCGAGGAACTCGGGGTCGGCCTTGGCTGCTTCGTATTCGCGGGCAAGATCGAGCACCAGCGGCATCAGGGTTTCAGCCACGTAGCGGCCGCCGAATGCGCCAAACAGGCCATTGGCATCGGGGCCGGCGCGGAAGTTGGTCTGGGTCATGGGTCGCTCCAGGGCGTAGTGAAGACTGGGAATGGCTTTACTGTACCCACGACACGCGTGGCTGAAAACCGATAAGATTGCTTAAATATGTCAGGAAAACTCACACGTTATGCGCCAGGACCTGCCTCCCCTCAATGCCCTTAGGGCGTTCGAAGCCACTGCCCGGCTCAACAGTGTCAGCCAGGCAGCTGAGCAACTGCACGTTACTCATGGTGCTGTGAGCCGGCAATTGAAGGTGCTTGAGGAGCATTTGGGGGTCAGTCTGTTTGTCAAGGACGGGCGAGGCATTAAACTCACAGATGCAGGCCTGCGGTTGCGCGATGCCAGCTTTGACGCCTTTGATCGCTTGCGCAGTGTGTGTGGCGAGCTGAGCCAGAGCAGTGCCGACGCGCCTTTCGTCCTGGGTTGCTCCGGTAGCTTGCTGGCGCGCTGGTTCATCCCGCGACTGGGCAGGCTCAAGGCGGATCTGCCGGAACTGCGCTTGCACTTATCCGCTGGTGAGGGAGATCTGGACCCGCGGCGTCCGGGCCTCGATGCCCTGCTGGTGTTCGCCGAGCCGCCGTGGCCGGCCGATATGCAGGTTCACGTTCTGGCCCAGGAGCGCATCGGTCCGGTACTCAGTCCGCATTTTGCAGGATTCGCCCGCCTGCAGCAGGCGCCGGCTGAAGCCTTGCTGGACGAAACCCTGCTGCAGACCACATCTCGCCCCCAGGCGTGGCCCAGCTGGGCGCAGCACCAGGGTATCAACCCTGAGGCACTACGCTATGGCCAGGATTTCGAGCATCTGTATTACTTGCTGGAAGCGGCTGTTGCCGGCTTGGGCGTGGCAATCGCCCCGCAACCGCTGGTGGCCGACGACTTGCGTGCCGGGCGCCTGGCTGCGCCCTGGGGCTTTTGCCAGACCCAGGCGGTATTGGCCTTGTGGGTACCTCGACGCGCCGCGGATGGGCGTGCCGAGCAACTGGCTGGCTGGTTGCGCGCGGAACTGGCACGGCAGATCGATTAGTTACCGTGCTTGTACAGCAGGTAAAACAGTCTGACGCTGCTAGGCTCAAAGCTCACCTTCGAAAAGGAGACTGATCATGTCGGATCATCATACCTACAAGAAAATCGAACTCGTCGGCTCGTCGCCTACCAGTATCGAAGAGGCCATCAACAATGCCCTGGCCGAGGCCGGCAAAAGCATCAAGCATCTTGAGTGGTTCGAAGTGGTCGATACCCGCGGGCACATCAAGGACAACAAGGCGGCTCACTTTCAGGTAACGCTCAAGGTGGGGTTCCGTATCGTCAATAGCTGAGACCATGACACTGGCTTGTGCGGGTCAATTGAGTTACACAGTCCTGAGGCGCCCGGACGGGTTCCGGCGCCATCCTCCACTTTGATCTGAACAAGGAAAGCGATCGATGAAGAAGTTGGTAGTGGCACTGGGCTTGATGACGCTGGCGGGCACTGCGCTTGCAGCGGGCAAACCGTGCGAAGAATTGAAGAGCGAAATAGCCTCCAAGATTGATGCCAAGGGCGTCAGTGGCTACTCGTTGGAGATTGTTGACAAGGGTGCTGCCGCTGGCGGCAAGGTCGTAGGGACCTGCGAAGGTGGCACCAAGGAAATCGTCTACAAGCGCGGTTGACGCCAATCGCGGGGCAAGCCCGCTCCCACAGGTGGAGCGGGCTTGCCCCGCAATGAGGCCATCAGTTCCCGCGCATAACCTGCGCCAGCAACTCATAGGACCGAATCCGGTCCGCATGCTCATACAGGTCACAGGTGAAGATCAGCTCGTCTGCCTGAGTCTGTTCCAGCAAGACGTCGAGTTTGGCGCGGATCTTCTCGGGCCCGCCGACCATCGCCAGACCCAGGAAGCTTCCCACCGCCTCGCGCTCATGGGGCAACCACAGGCCGTCCATGCTTTCCACAGGTGGCCGTTGTACCAGGCTCTGGCCGCGCATCAGGGCGAGAATACGCTGATACACCGAGGTCGCCAGGTAGTTGGCCTGCTCGTCGGTGTCGGCCGCGACCAACGGCACTCCCAACATCACATACGGTTTGTCGAGCACCGCCGAAGGCTGGAAGTGGTTGCGATAGGTGCGAATGGCCTCGTGCATGTAGCGCGGGGCGAAGTGCGAGGCAAAAGCATAGGGCAGGCCGCGCATGCCGGCCAGCTGGGCGCTGAACAGGCTGGAACCGAGCAGCCAGATCGGTACTTCGGTGCCATGGCCGGGCACGGCGATGACTTTCTGATCCGGGGTCCGTGGGCCGAGGTAGCGCGCCAGCTCTTCCACATCATCGGGAAAATCGTCAGCACTGCCGGAACGTTCGCGCCGCAGGGCCCGGGCAGTCATCTGATCTGAACCTGGCGCACGTCCCAGACCCAGGTCAATACGACCGGGGTAGAGGCTTTCCAGCGTGCCAAACTGCTCGGCAATCACCAGCGGAGCATGGTTGGGCAACATGACGCCACCGGCGCCGACGCGGATGGTCGAAGTGCCACCGGCCAGGTAACCGAGCAGTACCGCGGTGGCCGAGCTGGCGATGCCGTCCATGTTGTGATGTTCGGCGACCCAGAAGCGGTTGTAGCCGAATTTTTCCACATGCTGCGCCAAGTCTAGCGAATTGCGCAGGGACTGCGCCGGGTTGCCGTCGGCGCGAACCGGTACCAGGTCGAGGGTGGAAAATTTGATGTCCGCAAGTCGCTTCATGGGCTGTTGAGCCTCCTGGGCAGTCGTTTGCTCGGCATTGAGCCTGAGCCTTTTCAACTCTGTATGGGCACATCCTGAGGATTCAATGCCTGGGGTGCAATCGAACTGAACTTGCTGGCGCAAGGGCGGGAGGCAGAACCGGGCTACCCGCTTGTGGTCAAATAGGTGTCGGCACAATCGCTGCCGTCACAAGGAGCTGTCCCCATGACCCGTGTTGCAATCGCTGTGCTGGCTTCGCTGCTGGCGACCTCTGCGTTGGCCGCGCCGAAGAGTTGCGAAGAGCTCAAGGCCGAGATCGAAGCGAAGATCCAGGCCAATAATGTGAGCTCCTATACCCTGGAAATCGTCAAGAACGAGGATGTCCACGACCAGAACATGGTGGTCGGCAGCTGTGAGAATGGCACCAAGAAGATCATCTATCAGAAGAATGATCGCTAGGCGTCAGGGCACGCAGAAAATATCGTTGGCTTCTTCTGCGACGATCTTGCGCTGAGCGTCGTAGAGATAGGCGCTGGGCTGCATCGCTGGCGCCCGGGCTTCGAGGCGATAGCGCTGGCCGGCTTCGAAGTGGTCGTAGCGCACTTTCAGGTAGCAGGTGCGCTCCACCGGATCGACCGAGAAACCACCGGAATACACCTCGAAATCGAAGCGTACGGTCAGCTCGTGTTTTCCCGGCGTGACCTGGAAGAAGCGCCCGTCGTTGAGGCGCTCGCCATCCAGGCGGTCGGCCATCAGCAATTTTCCGGGGGTCATGGTGTAGAGATCGACCCAGGCCTGCTTGTTATCGACTGGCGGCAAGGGGCTGGCGCAAGCCCCCAGGGTACTGAGGGCAATCAGCATCATTGGCTGGCGCATGGCAAACTCCCGCTTGCAAGCTACAAAGCACAAGCATAGCGCCATTCGCGCTATCAGGTGCGTTGGCAGCCCGCCGGTAGTCCTTTGCTGAGCAGATTGCGCTGCTCATCATACAGCTTGGCCCAGGGGCGAAAGCCGATGCTGCCGGCTTCGAGCTGATAACGTTGTCCGGCATTGAAATCCTTGAACTTCACATTCAGTTGGCAATCGCGCCACAGCGGTTCGCTGACCGGGCCGATATTGCTCGGTGTCACCGGGAACAGGTAGCGCACCGTCAGCTCGTGGCTGCCGGGCGGCACTTGGAAATAGCGCCTATCAGTCCAGGCCCGGTCGTCCACTTCCATGGCATGCAAGGTATCGTCCTGGCCGGGCGCAAGTTCGATCCAGGCCTGGTTGGGGTCGGGACGAGGTAACCCGGCACAGCCGGACAGAAGCAGAATACCGCTGATGACAAGCAGTGTACGCATGGCAAAACTCCAGCCGGGCAGGATAGTCTTGGCGCTGATGAGCTCTTGAGCGGATGACGGGACGCGGATGCTTCGACTATTTCTTTTAATGCGCTCAAGTCATGGGGTTCTCGACCACTTTTTCCGCTACTTGGTTCCCTTGTTGGCGTTCGGGCTGCTCAACGGTTGTTCCAGCATCGGTTACTACGGGCAATTGGCCAGTGGACAGTTGCAACTGCTGCAGGCCCGAAAACCGCTGGCCGAGTTGCTAGCGGAGCCAACCACCCCGGAAAAATTGCGCCAGCACCTGCTCCAGGCCGAGCAGGCTCGTGCCTTCGCCAGTGCGCACCTCAAGCTGCCGGACAACCGCAGCTACCGGGTCTTTGCCGACATTGGCCGACCTTTTGTTGTCTGGAATGTGTTCGCCACCCCGGAGTTTTCCCTCGAACCCCAGACCCATTGCTTCCCGATCGCCGGTTGCGTTGCTTATCGCGGCTACTACAGCCAGGGCGCTGCTCGCGGTGCGGCGGCGCTGCAGAAACTGCAGGGGCTGGATGTCTATGTCGGGGGCGTGGAAGCCTATTCGACCCTGGGCTGGTTCGATGACCCGATTCTCAGCTCCATGCTCGGTTGGGGCGATGAGCGTCTGGCTAGCGTTATTTTCCATGAGCTGGCGCATCAACGGCTGTATGTGCAGGACGACACGGCTTTCAATGAGTCCTTTGCCACATTTGTCGAGCAGGAAGGTGCTCGACAATGGCGTGTGGCTCGTGGCTTACCGGCGCACACAGAGGACGATAGCCAGCAACGCGAGCAGTTCGTCGCGTTGGTGTTGGCCAGCCGGGAACGGCTCAAGGCACTGTATGCGGCGGCGCTTACCGAATCAGGTAAACGCGCGGGCAAACACGCCGAGTTCGAGCGCTTGCGTCGAGATTATCGGGCCCTGCGTGATGGCCAGTGGGGCGGCAAAGGGCGGTATGACGCCTGGATCAATGCCCCGATGAACAACGCCAAGCTGCTGCCCTTTGGTTTGTATGACCAGTGGGTGCCAGCCTTTGCGGCATTGTTTGCCCAGGTGGGTGGGGATTGGGAGGTGTTTTATGAGCGGGTCGAAACCTTGGGGGGGATGCCACTGGAGCAGCGGCATCAGGCCTTGAAAAGCATCGAGCGGCCCTCAAGCCCGCAGAAACGCCTGATGCAACTCACTCAGGGTCGCAAAGTGATAAGCCGGCTGTTCTGCCGTCAGTTCCTCATGGCTACCAAAGCCATAACCCACTGCAACGGCCTCAAGGCCATTGCTGCGGGCACCGATCAGATCGTGCTTGCGGTCGCCGATCATTAGCGTTCGGGCCGGGTCCAGCGATTCTTCGGCAAGCAGGTGAGCGATCAGCTCGACCTTGTTGGTACGCGTGCCATCAAGCTCGCTACCGTAGATCACCTTGAAGTGATGATCGAATTGGAAATGACGGGCAATCTCGCGAGCGAACTCCCAGGGTTTGGAGGTGGCGATGTACAGCGTCCTGCCCTGCCCGTTCAAGGCTTCGAGCAGTGGTTGGACGCCGTCGAAGACCAGGTTCTCGTACAGCCCGGTGACCTTGAAACGCTCACGGTAGAAGTTTACTGCCTGCCAGGCCGTGGCCTCGTCGAACCCGTAGAACTGCATGAACGCCTGCAGCAGCGGTGGGCCGATGAAGTGCTCCAGGCGCGCCAGGTCCGGCTCATCGATGCCGAGCTTGGCCAGGGCGTACTGGATCGAGCGGGTGATGCCCAGGCGCGGGTCGGTCAGGGTACCGTCGAGGTCGAAGAGGATATTTTGCTGGTGCATGGCTGTCTCGATAAGGGCTTTAGGTGCGTTCACTCAGGCAGGTGGTAGCCTTCGGCCAGGTGCTGGTCTTTGAGTTTCACGTAGTTGCTGGCACTGTAGGGAAAGAATGCACGTTCCTTTTCGGTCAGGGCGCGGGCCTGTTTGACCGGACTACCGACATAGAGAAAGCCGCTTTCCAGGCGTTTGCCCGGCGGGACCAGGCTGCCAGCACCGATGATCACTTCGTCTTCGACCACCGCGCCGTCCATGATAGTGCTGCCCATGCCCACCAGGATCCGGTTGCCCAGGGTGCAGCCATGCAACATCACCTTGTGGCCGATGGTCACGTCGTCGCCGATCAGCAGCGGGAAGCCATCAGGATTGAAAGGGCCGGCGTGGGTAATATGCAGTACGCTGCCATCCTGCACGCTGGTGCGTGCGCCGATGCGGATTCGGTGCATATCGCCGCGGATCACCGTCAGTGGCCAGACCGAGCTGTCCACGCCAATCTCGACATCACCCAGCACCACGGCGCTGCGGTCCACGAAAGCGCGCTCGGCCAAGCGCGGTGAATGGTTCTGGAAGCTGCGGATGGCCATGATAGGGATTCTCTTTGCTGTTGATAGGGCTGCGGTCGGCGCCGATTGTAATTAAGATGGTCCAGTGTTTCTTCTGCCAAGGTGTTTAACCGTGAGTGCGAACAACCCGCTACTGCAGTCTTATGACTTGCCGCCCTTCTCGGCGATCCGTGCCGAGCATGTGCAGCCGGCGATTGAACAGATCCTGGCCGACAACCGTACAGCGATTGCCGAAATCCTCAAGACCCAGGGCCAGAAGCCAAGCTGGGCCGGTCTGGTGCTGGCCATGGACGAACTCAACGACCGCCTCGGTGCTGCCTGGAGCCCGGTCAGCCACCTCAACGCCGTGTGCAACAGCGCCGAGTTGCGCGAAGCCTACGAGGCCTGCCTGCCGGCATTGAGCGCGTATGCCACGGAACTTGGTCAGAACCGAGAGCTGTTCCAAGCGTACGAAGCGCTGATCGCCAGCCCTGAAGCCGCGGGCTTCGATATCGCGCAAAAGACTATTCTCGAACACGCCCTGCGTGACTTCCGCCTGTCGGGTATCGACCTGCCGGCCGATCAGCAGCAGCGTTACGCGCAAGTGCAGAGCAAGCTCAGCGAGCTGGGCAGCCGGTTCTCCAATCAGTTGCTCGACGCCACTCAAGCCTGGACCAAGCACATCACCGACGAAGCCGCGCTGGCTGGTCTGACTGATTCGGCCAAGGCGCAGATGGCTGCTGCTGCCCAGGCCAAGGGCCTCGACGGTTGGCTGATCAGCCTGGAATTCCCCAGCTACTACGCGGTGATGACCTACGCCGAAGACCGCGCCCTGCGCGAAGAGATCTACGCTGTTTACTGCACCCGCGCCTCCGATCAGGGCGCCAATGCCGGTCAGTTCGACAACGGCCCGGTGATGCGCGAGATCCTCGATCTGCGCCAGGAACTGGCCGAATTGCTCGGTTACACCAACTTCGCCGAGCTGAGCCTGGCGACCAAAATGGCCGAGTCCAGCGACCAGGTACTGAGCTTCCTGCGTGATCTGGCCAAGCGCAGCAAACCGTTCGCCGTCCAGGACCTGGCCCAGCTCAAGGCTTATGCCGCCGAGCAGGGCTGCCCGGACCTGCAGAGCTGGGACAGCGGTTTCTACGGTGAAAAACTCCGTGAGCAGCGTTACAGCGTTTCCCAGGAAACGTTGCGTGCCTACTTCCCCATCGACAAGGTGCTGTCCGGCCTGTTCGCCATCGTCCAGCGCCTGTACGGCATCGAGATCGCCGAGCTCAAAGGCTTCGACACCTGGCATCCGGACGTGCGCCTGTTCGAAATCAAGGAGCATGGCCATCACGTCGGGCGCTTCTTCTTCGACCTTTATGCCCGCGCCAACAAGCGTGGCGGGGCCTGGATGGACGGCGCCCGCGACCGTCGCCGTACCGAAGCTGGCGTCCTGCAGAGCCCTGTGGCCAACCTGGTGTGCAACTTCACCCCGGCAGCCCCCGGCAAGCCGGCGCTGCTGACCCACGATGAAGTCACCACCCTGTTCCACGAGTTTGGCCATGGCCTGCATCACCTGCTGACCCGCATCGAGCATGCCGGTGTCTCCGGGATCAACGGCGTGGCCTGGGATGCTGTGGAGCTGCCAAGCCAGTTCATGGAAAACTGGTGCTGGGAGCCTGAAGGCCTGGCGCTGATCTCCGCTCATTACGAAACGGCTGCAGCCCTGCCTCAGGACCTGCTGGAGAAGATGCTGGCGGCGAAGAACTTCCAGTCCGGACTGATGATGGTCCGCCAGCTGGAATTTTCCCTGTTCGACTTCGAACTGCATGCCAGCCATGGCGACGGCCGTAGCGTACTGGAAGTGCTCGAAGGCATCCGCGACGAGGTTTCGGTCATGCGTCCACCGGCGTACAACCGCTTCCCCAACAGCTTTGCGCATATCTTCGCCGGTGGTTATGCCGCGGGTTACTACAGCTACAAGTGGGCTGAAGTGCTCTCGGCCGATGCTTTCTCGCGTTTTGAGGAAGAAGGCGTGCTCAACGCTGAAACCGGTCGCGCCTTCCGTGAAGCGATCCTGGCGCGCGGCGGTTCCCAGGAGCCGATGCTGCTGTTCGTCGACTTCCGTGGCCGTGAGCCGTCAATCGATGCACTCTTGCGCCACTGTGGCCTGAGTGAGGAAGTGGCGGCATGAGTGATGGGCCTGTGATAACGAAAAAACGCTTTATCGCCGGGGCGGTCTGCCCGGCGTGCAGCGAGCCGGACAAGCTGATGATGTGGAGCGAAGACAGCGTTCCGCACCGTGAGTGCGTGGCTTGCGGGTTCTCCGATACCCTCAACGAACAAGGGTTGTCGGTGCCAAAAGAGCTGGGCACCCGAGTCAACAAGGTCGAGGTCAAACCAGCCGAAGCCAAGGTGCAGACGGTGCAGTTTTTCCCCAATCCCAAGCTGAAGAAACCGGCCGAGTAAGGCTGTCGCGGCGCCCCGTTGGCACCAGGGGCATCGCGACCAATGCCGGCGTCCATTCAGGCTTTCTTTGGCCGTGCAGAATCTATCGTCAACGACGCCTAACCCACGGGTGCCTGTGACTGCTAAGCGGTACTGGAAAGGTAAAAGTACCCCGTGTACTGTATATGCAAACAGTGTGCGGGGATTCTTTCAATGTTCACTCCTCAAGGACCGCTGCGTGGGCGTGGCACCATCAGTAACCCCCACAACCGCTTCGCCCCCAACCGATCGGTGGCCGAGGATGATGGTTGGTACCAGGAAGTACCGCTGACTCAGGGCACTGAGGTGCGCATCGAGACCGCCAAAAGCATCATCACCCGCAACAACTCCCCCGACCTGCCCTTCGACCGCTCGATCAATCCTTACCGTGGCTGTGAGCATGGTTGTATCTACTGCTATGCACGCCCCAGTCACGCCTATTGGGACTTGTCCCCCGGGCTGGATTTCGAAACCAAGCTGATCGCCAAGACTAATGCCGCTGCGGTGCTCGAACAGCAACTGAGCAAGCCGGGCTATGTCTGTGCGCCGATCAACCTGGGCTCCAATACCGATCCTTACCAGCCTATCGAGCGCGAACAGAAGCTGACCCGGCGTCTGCTGGAAGTGCTGCTGCGCTATCGCCATCCGGTAACCATCGTCACCAAGGGCTCGCTGATCTTGCGCGACCTGGACCTGCTCGCCGAGCTGGCGCAGCAGCGCCTGGTGGCGGTGATGATCAGCCTGACTACCCTCGACGACGAGCTCAAGCGCACCCTGGAGCCACGCGCTGCAGCGCCCAAGGCACGGCTGCGGGCGATCCGGGTGCTGAGCGAAGCAGGCATTCCAGTTGGGGTTTTGTGCTCGCCGATGATCCCGATGATCAACGACAGCGAGCTGGAGCATCTGCTGGAGGCCGCCAAGGCCAATGGTGCCCTGAGCGCTGCTTACATGATGCTGCGTCTGCCACTGGAGGTGGCGCCACTGTTTGAGCAATGGTTGCAGGATCATTACCCGCAACGGGCCAATCATGTCCTGAGCCTGATCCGCCAGAGCCGCGGCGGCGAGTTGTACGACAGCCGCTTTGGTGCGCGCATGCGCGGCGAAGGGGTATTTGCCGAGTTGCTGGCGCAGCGATTCAGCAAGGCGATTCGCCGTCTCGGGCTTAACCAGCGCAAAGGCTATTCGCTTGATTGCACTGCCTTTTGTCCTCCTGGCGGGCAGATGTCACTGCTCTGATTTCATTCTGCCGAGTAGCGTAAAAATTCAGCCAACAACTGATGTGATTGTTGGCGCGCACAATTCATCCAAATGACATGCGCTGTTCAAATCATCAACCCGGTAACATGGACTTAACCTAAACCGTCAAAGAGGATGAATCATGCCCGTCAAGGACCCATCCAAGGCCGTTCCGGAAACACCCGCCGAGAGCGCCGATGCCGCCCTGAAGCATATAGTCGACGGCTTCCTGCGGTTTCACCACGATGTCTTTCCTGAGCAGCAGGAGTTGTTCAAGAAACTCACCACTGCACAAAAGCCTCGTGCGATGTTCATCACGTGTGCCGATTCACGCATCGTGCCCGAGCTGATTACCCAGAGCTCCCCCGGCGACCTGTTCGTCACCCGCAACGTGGGTAACGTTGTGCCGCCCTACGGGCAGATGAACGGCGGTGTGTCCACGGCCATCGAGTACGCCGTCCTGGCCCTCGGCGTACACCACATCATTGTTTGTGGGCACTCCGATTGCGGTGCCATGCGTGCGGTGCTCAACCCTCAGAGCCTCGAGAAGATGCCAACCGTGAAGGCCTGGCTACGCCATGCTGAGGTCGCCCGCACGGTGGTCGAGGACAACTGTTCCTGTGGTAGCGAGCATGAAAGCATGCAGGTGCTGACCAAGGAAAACGTCATTGCCCAGTTGCACCACCTGCGTACCCACCCTTCGGTGGCCTCGCGCCTGGCGGCCGGTCAGCTGTTCATCCACGGCTGGATCTATGACATCGAAACCAGCCAGATCGAGGCCTACGACGCCGCCAGCGACAGTTTCCTGCCCCTGGCCGCAGGCCAGCCAATCCCTTGCGCAACACCGAGAGGGCGCTACTAAGTATTTCTGCCCCGATTCGTGGGGCGGATTTATCCGCCCACAATTAATATTGGTCAAGCCGACTGATCCAGCTCCAGCCCCACACCCAACTGCCGCGACAGGCAAGGCCAGCGCTTCCACGCGGCGCCTGTGTCCGGGCTGCTGAGTTTGTCGCGGTATTGCTCGACCGACTCCAGGGCAAAGCTCTCTTCATTAAGCATCTCATCCACCGAGTGGTGCACCACTTCATCCAGCTGGTTGGCGAATTCTTCGCCGATCAGTTGGTGAGCGATCAGGTTGGCCACGGTGGTGTCCAGCGGGATTAGCGGCTGCTGGAAGTGCTTGATGTACAGGTCGTTCACTTCTTCCACCAGGCGGTGCGCCAGGTAGGCTTCGTCCAGCAGGCATCCCAGGCCCAGATGGGGGTTGGTGATGGCTGGCGGTTGCAGGAAATATTGTTCAGCGATTTTCAGCACTGGCTTGATCTGCGATTCGATACCGGCTTCACGGGCGACTTCATTGGCCGCCTCGAGCATTTCCGGAACCTGTTCGATGTAGGCGCTGACGAAACGGGCCAACGCGCCTTGGGCGTCGATTTCCGGCAGCTGGATCGAAGGATGCAGGTGCGGCAGTTGTTTGATGAGTTGCTCTTTCAGTTGGCCGGTTTCGGTCTCATGTTGATGGGCACGGGTGATCTGCTCGCGCAAAGCGGCGATGTTCATGACAACTCCAGGGTAAAGGCGTGACAAACGGAAGACATAAGGTAGCTCGGTTCTGTAAACCGCTAAGACGTATTTGGCATAATCGCTACACACTTATAGTTAATAGTTATATACAAATACCATCATCATGCCCTCGCGCCAGTTAAACCGCGGCTTGGCGCGCAAACGTTCAACTGCGCCTGTTTGAATTCTGTTATCGCGTTGCGTGGTCGAGGTCGCTGTCTATACTCCGGTTTGAAAGTGATTCGCTGATGAGGCCCGACTGCAGTTCGCAGGGGCTCGGTCGTCGAAGTTCGCAGTCTTGACCACCGTACCCTTAGCCGTAGGTCCACGCCTCCGGGATAACAAGAACGATAAGGGGAACCCGCAATGATGCGACATCCACACGTCTGGATGGGCCTCCTGTTGTGGTCGGTATTCGGTCAGGCCAACGCCGCCTGGACCGTGAACATGGCGCCAGGGGCGACTGAAGTCAGCAACGCAGTGTTCGACCTGCACATGACCATCTTCTGGATCTGCGTGATCATCGGCCTGGTGGTCTTTGGCGCGATGTTCTGGTCGATGATCATCCACCGTCGTTCCACCGGCCAGCAGCCGGCGAATTTCCACGAGCACACCTGGGTCGAGATCATGTGGACGGTAGTACCGTTCCTGATCCTGGTGGCCATGGCCATTCCGGCGACCAAGACCCTGATCGATATCTACGATGCCAGTGAGTCGGATGTGGATATCCAGGTCACCGGCTACCAGTGGAAGTGGCATTACAAATACCTGGGCCAGGACGTCGAGTTCTTCAGCAACCTGGCCACCCCCGCCGAGCAGATCCACAACCAAGCCCCCAAAGACGAGCATTACCTGCTCGAAGTCGACCAGCCGCTGGTGTTGCCGGTGGGGGCCAAGGTGCGCTTTCTGGTGACGGCCGCTGACGTTATCCACTCCTGGTGGGTGCCGGCCTTTGCGGTCAAGCGTGACGCCATTCCCGGCTTCGTCAACGAGGCCTGGACGCGGGTCGAGAAGCCGGGCATCTACCGCGGCCAGTGCACTGAGCTGTGCGGCAAGGACCACGGCTTCATGCCGGTGGTGGTGGAGGTCAAGGCCAAGGCTGATTACGACACCTGGCTTGCTGAGCGCAAGGCTGAGGCAGCCAAGCTCAAGGAGCTGACCAGCAAGGAATGGACCCTGCAGGAGTTGGTCGAGCGCGGTGACAAGGTTTATCACACCGCCTGCGTGGCCTGTCACCAGGCCGAAGGCCAGGGCCTGCCGCCGATGTTCCCGGCGCTCAAGGGCTCGAAGATCGCCACCGGGCCCAAGGAAGAGCACTTGAACCTGGTTTTCCACGGCAAGCCGGGCACCTCCATGGCCGCGTTCGGCAAGCAGCTGTCGGAAGTGGATATCGCCGCGGTCGTGACCTACGAACGCAACGCCTGGGGCAACAACAAAGGCGACATGGTCACGCCAAAAGACGTGCTGGCGATCAAACAGGTGGAAAGCAAATGAACCAGCCCATCGAGCGTTCACCGGATACCGGGAGAGTGGACATGAGTGCAGCGATCGACGATCACGTTCATGCCGGCCATGAGCACGCCCACGGACCGGCCAAGGGCCTGATGCGCTGGGTGCTGACCACCAACCACAAAGACATCGGCACCCTGTACCTGTGGTTCAGCTTCATCATGTTCCTGCTCGGCGGCTCCTTCGCCATGGTGATCCGCGCCGAGCTGTTCCAGCCCGGCCTGCAGATCGTCCAGCCGGAATTCTTCAACCAGATGACCACCATGCACGGCCTGATCATGGTCTTCGGCGCGGTGATGCCTGCCTTCGTCGGCCTGGCCAACTGGATGATCCCGCTGATGGTCGGCGCGCCAGACATGGCTTTGCCGCGGATGAACAACTTCAGCTTCTGGTTGCTGCCGGCAGCCTTTGCGCTGCTGATTTCGACCCTGTTCAGCCCTGCTGGCGGGCCCAATTTCGGCTGGACGTTCTACGCGCCACTATCGACCACCTACGCACCGGAAAGCGTGACCTTTTTCATCTTCGCCATCCATCTTATGGGCATCAGCTCGATCATGGGCGCGATCAACGTCATCGCCACCATCCTCAACCTGCGTGCCCCGGGCATGACCCTGATGAAGATGCCGCTGTTCGTCTGGACCTGGCTGATTACTGCGTTCTTGTTGATCGCGGTGATGCCGGTGCTGGCCGGTGTGGTGACCATGATGCTGATGGACATCCACTTTGGCACCAGCTTCTTCAGTGCTGCCGGTGGCGGTGATCCGGTGTTGTTCCAGCATGTGTTCTGGTTCTTCGGCCATCCCGAGGTGTACATCATGATCCTGCCGGCGTTCGGCGCGGTCAGTGCGATCATCCCGGCGTTCTCGCGCAAGCCGCTGTTCGGCTATACCTCGATGGTCTACGCCACCGGTTCGATTGCCTTCCTGTCCTTCATTGTCTGGGCCCACCATATGTTCGTGGTCGGTATCCCGGTGGTCGGCGAGCTGTTTTTCATGTACGCCACCATGCTGATCGCGGTGCCAACCGGGGTGAAGGTGTTCAACTGGGTCAGCACCATGTGGGAAGGCTCGCTGACCTTCGAGACGCCG
This sequence comes from Pseudomonas sp., assembly GCF_050739775.1. Taxonomy (GTDB): domain Bacteria; phylum Pseudomonadota; class Gammaproteobacteria; order Pseudomonadales; family Pseudomonadaceae; genus Aquipseudomonas. Next base: position 36,643 of record NZ_JBOICA010000018.1, on the reverse strand, counting down.
ATGCTGTTCGCCATTGCCTTCGTCATCCTGTTCACCATCGGCGGCTTCTCCGGGTTGATGCTGGCCATCGCCCCGGCGGACTTCCAGTACCACGATACCTACTTTGTGGTTGCCCACTTCCACTACGTACTGGTGCCTGGGGCGATCTTCGGGATTTTTGCCTCGGCCTATTACTGGCTACCGAAATGGACCGGGCACATGTATGACGAAACCCTGGGCAAGCTGCATTTCTGGTTGTCGTTCATCGGCATGAACCTGGCCTTTTTCCCGATGCACTTTGTCGGCCTTGCCGGCATGCCGCGCAGGATTCCGGACTACAACCTGCAGTTCGCCGACTTCAATATGGTCTCGTCGATAGGCGCTTTCATCTTTGGCGCCACGCAGATTTTCTTCCTGTTCATCGTCATCAAGTGCATTCGCGGTGGCGCCCCGGCACCGGCCAAACCCTGGGACGGTGCCGAAGGATTGGAGTGGTCGGTGCCGTCACCGGCGCCCTATCACACCTTCCAGACCCCACCGGAAGTGAAATGAACGGCGAACGCCGGAGGATCAGCCAATGAGTGAAGGGATCTCGCTCAAACGCCTGGTGTTGCGGCTGATGCTGCTGACCGTGGTGATGTTCGCCTTCGGCTTTGCCCTGGTGCCGATCTACGACGTGATGTGCAAGGCCTTCGGCATCAACGGCAAGACGGGTGGGCAATACCAGGGCAGCCAGGTCAGCGACCCGGACCGCAAGGTAAAGGTGCAGTTCATGTCGACCAATGCCAGCGACATGGTCTGGGAGTTTTACTCCACTGCCGATCAAATCGACGTCAATCCCGGTGCGGTCAACCAGATGATCTTCGTTGCCCGTAATCCGACGGACAAGCCGATGAGCGCCCAGGCCATTCCGAGCATCACCCCGGCGCAAGCGGCGGCGTACTTTCACAAGACTGAATGCTTTTGCTTTACCCAACAGGTGCTGCAACCGGGGGAACGCATCGAGATGCCGGTGCGCTTCATTGTCGACCGCGACCTGCCCAAGGACGTGAAACACCTGACGCTGGCTTACACGCTGTTCGATATCACCGCTCGCCACCCGCCGGTTGCACACCTGGCGGGCCATGACACACAGGGCGCCCGATAAGGAGAACACTCAATGGCTTCGCATGAGCACTATTACGTACCGGCGCAAAGCAAGTGGCCGATCATTGCCACGGTCGGCATGTTCATCACGGTGTTTGGCCTGGGCACCTGGTTCAACGACCTCAAGGCCGGGCGCCCCGAGTCTTATGGGCCGTGGATCTTCTTCTTCGGTGCGCTGTGCCTGGCCTACATGCTCTTCGGCTGGTTCGGCGCGGTGGTCAAGGAGAGCCATGCCGGGCTTTACAGCCCGCAACTTGACCGCTCGTTCCGCTGGGGCATGTCCTGGTTCATCTTTTCCGAGGTGATGTTCTTCATCGCTTTCTTCGGTGCGCTGTTTTATGTGCGTAACCTGGCCGGGCCCTGGTTGGGGGGTGATGGCGCCAAGGGCGTGACGCACATGCTGTGGCCGAACTTCGAGTTTGCCTGGCCTTTGCTCAATACCCCAGACCCGAAACTGTTCCCGCCGCCCAAGGACATCATCGACCCCTGGCACTTGCCGCTGATCAACACCATTCTGCTGGTCAGCTCCAGCGTCACGGTGACCATCGCCCACCACGCCTTGCGCAAGGATCACCGTGGCGCACTGAAATGCTGGCTGGGGCTGACCATTGTGCTTGGGCTCGTCTTCCTGATACTGCAGGCCTACGAGTATCACGAGGCCTACACGGAACTCGGCCTGACCCTGGGTTCGGGTATCTATGGCGCGACCTTCTTCATGCTCACGGGGTTTCATGGCGCCCACGTGACCATGGGCACCCTGATTCTGTTTGTGATGCTGGTGCGGATCATGCGCGGGCACTTCAACCCGGACAAACACTTCGGCTTCGAGGCGGCCAGTTGGTACTGGCATTTTGTCGATGTGGTCTGGGTGGGGCTGTTTATCTTCGTTTACGTGCTGTAGCCGTGTTCAGAACGGCGCGTGGGACACCAACTGGCCGCTATAGAAGCCCCAGGTGATCAGCGCCAGGGTCAGCGCGGCGAGTGTGACCCGGACGGTCAGGGCTTTGAGCAGACGTGTGGAGTGCCCGTCGTCCTTGACCAGAAAGAACAGGCCACTGAACAGGCTGGCGATGGTGGCCAGCAGCATCAGGACAATCGCAGCTTTCAGCATGGCGAAACTCCGAGGGGATGCATCGATGAGCTTAAGTATAGCGACTGACCATGGGGTGACCGGGTGAAGCCATTTCGCCCAGGCTGGGTGCCGACCCTGGTGGTGCTGATGCTGTTGCCCGGGCTGATTGCGCTGGGCTGCTGGCAATTGGCGCGCGCGCAGGAAAAGCGTGAACTACTTGCCAGTTATGCCGAGCGCCAGGCCGGCGAAGCGTTTGCCGCCACACAGCTGCTTCGGCTACAGGACCCGGCGTATCGCCGGGTACATCTGTTCGGTCATTTCGATGCAGAGCACAGCCTGTTGCTGGACAACCGCATGCGCGATGGCCAGGTCGGCGTCGAACTACTGCAGCCCTTTCTCGACCAGGCCAGCGGGCTCTGGTTGCTGGTCAATCGTGGATGGTTACCCTGGCCGGACCGCCGTAACCCGGTGCAGTTCACTACCCCAGAACAGACGTTGAGCCTGGATGCCTGGGTGTATGTCGTCCCCGGGGCCACCTTTCAATTGCATGCCGACCCTGAAGGCGGTAGCTGGCCGCGGCTGCTGACGGCCATTGATGCCAGCCATTTCTGGTCGCAACTGTCCCGCCAAGGTTTCTCTCACGAATTACGGCTGCAACCGGGCCCGGCCAGCTACCGGCTGGACTGGCCGGTGGTCGCCATGGGGGCGGAAAAACACCTGGGCTACGCCGTGCAGTGGTTTGCCCTGGCGCTGGCATTGGTCCTGCTCTACTTCTACTTCGGCTGGCATAACAACAAGGAGAAACAGCATGGGAGCCGTCACGAGTCCACTCAACATGTCTGAAGGCAAGGCGCCGCCAGGGCGCGCTCGCGGGCGTCTGCAACTGATCCTGATCCTGCTGGTGGTCCTCGGCCCGATGCTGCTGGCCACCGCCATGTATAAGCTACAGTTCTGGGTACCCGACAGCCGCAGCTATCACGGCGAAATGATCGCTACCGGCCAGAGCCGTGCCGACCTTGGGGTCAGTGCGGATGAGCAGCGCTGGCAGTTACTGGTCAGCGCACCCAAGGACTGCGGGCTGGACTGCCAGCAACTGGTGTACCTGGCCAGGCAAATCCAGATCGGTCTGGGGCGTGATGCCAGCCGCGCCAGCCACGCGCTGGCGACTACCCGGTCATTGACTGCCGACTACCAGGCCCGACTTGAGCGTGAGTACCCACAGCTGCAACGCTATCCACTGGACCCGGGCAAGTACGAGGCGGTGAGCCAGGGCAGGCAGGATGCGCAGCTGTGGATCGTCGACCCCCACGGCAACCTGGTGCTGCGCTACGACGCCAGGGTCAAGGGCAAGGACTTGCTCAATGACCTGCGCCATCTGCTGAAACTGTCCAACATCGGCTAGGACATCACCATGGCCAGACCCGGATTTCGCCTTGCTGTGTTTGCCACCCTGCTAGCACTGGTTGTGGTCCTGCTCGGTGCCTATACCCGCCTCACCCATGCTGGCCTGGGCTGCCCGGACTGGCCAGGTTGCTACGGTTTCATCAGCGTGCCCAAGACCGAGGCCCAGCTGGCCCATGCCGAACTGCACTTCCCCGATACGCCGGTGGAGGAACACAAGGGCCGCAACGAGATGGTCCATCGTTACTTCGCCGGCACTTTGGCATTGGTTATCAGCCTGCTTGCCTGGCAGGCATGGCGTCGCCATGGCCGCGAAGGTCAGCCTTATCGTCTGCCTCTGCTGCTGCTCGGTGTGGTGCTCGCCCAGGCAGCTTTCGGCATGTGGACGGTGACCCTCAAACTGTGGCCGCAGGTGGTCACTGCACATCTATTAGGCGGCTTTGCCACCTTGAGCCTGATATTCCTGCTGAGCCTGCGCTTGTCGCGGGCATTCGCCCCCCTGCCCAAGTTGCCGCTGAGCGTGCGGCGGGTGGCGGCGCTGGCGTTGCTGGTGGTGATCGGCCAGATCACCCTGGGCGGTTGGGTCAGCGCCAACTACGCGGCAGTGGCCTGTATCGATCTACCCACCTGTCATGGCCAGTGGTGGCCACAGGCAGACTTCGCCAACGGCTTTCATCTCACCCAGCACATCGGTCCCAACTACCTGGGCGGGCAGTTGGACAGTGATGCACGCACCGCCATCCACCTCAGCCACCGCATGGGCGCGTTGCTGGTGACCTGCGTGCTGTTGATGTTGAGTTGGAAGCTGCACCGCCACGGCCTTGGCAAGTTGGCGCGCCTGGTGTTGCTGGCGTTGGCTGTGCAGATCGGCCTGGGGATCAGCAATGTGCTGTTTCACCTGCCCTTGCCAGTGGCCGTGGCGCATAACGCCGGGGGGGGCCTGCTGTTGCTGTGCATGGTGCTGGTCAATTACCGCATTCGCCTGGTGGCCAAGGCCAAGGTTCGCCGGGTCAGCCAGGGCTGGCGCCTGACACCGCTGGGCAGTGGTGCTGTCGTTCATTATCTGGGAGATAACTCATGGCGACGCTTCTGAGCGAGCGCAGGCTCCAGGCCGGTTGGCGCGACTATCTGGAGCTGACCAAGCCCAAGGTAGTGGTACTGATGCTCATCACTTCCCTGGTCGGCATGTTTCTCGCCACCCGTGCTGGCGTGCCCTGGACCATCTTGCTGTTCGGCAACCTGGGCATTGCCTGCTGCGCCGGTGGCGCCGCAGCGGTCAACCACGTGGTGGACCGGCGAATCGATGCGTTGATGGCCCGTACGCACAAACGCCCCTTGGCTGAAGGCCGGGTGGCGCCCGCAGCCGCCCTGACCTTCGCCTTGCTGCTGGCGCTGCTGGGCATGGTCTTGCTGCTGGTCTTTACCAATGCCCTCACTGCCTGGCTGACCCTGGCCTCGCTACTGGGCTATGCGGTGATCTATACCGGCTTTCTCAAGCGTGCCACGCCGCAGAACATCGTTATTGGCGGACTGGCTGGCGCGGCACCACCGCTGCTGGGGTGGGTGGCGGTCAGCGGCCACGTCAGTGCTGAGCCGCTGCTGCTGGTACTGATCATATTCGCCTGGACCCCACCGCATTTCTGGGCCCTGGCCATTCACCGCAAGGAAGAGTACGCCAAGGCTGATATCCCGATGTTGCCGGTGACCCACGGCGAGCATTACACCAAGGTGCACATCCTGCTTTACACCCTGGTGTTGCTGGCAGTGAGCCTGCTGCCCTACGCCATTCACATGAGCGGGCCGCTCTACCTGGTGTGCGCCGTGGTACTGGGCGTACGCTTCCTGCAATGGGCCTGGGTGTTGTACCGTGGCAGTCGGCCGCACGCGGCGATCAAGACCTTCAAGTACTCTATTGGGTACCTGTTTATGCTGTTCATCGCGCTGCTTGTTGATCACTACCTACTGTTGAACCTATGACTCGAACCCAGAAAACCGTCTTCATCCTCGTTGCCCTGGTCGCCGTGATCCTCGGGCTTACTATCAACAAGGTGCTCAATGGCCGCAGTGAAGGCAATCCGACCGAGCTGATCGATGCCGGCATCATCCTGCTGCCGCAGAGCCGTACGGTGCCGAGTATCGAGATGACCGACGAGAAAGGTCAGGCCGTGGCGGTGGACGAGCTCAAAGGCAAGTGGTCGTTGCTGTTCTTTGGCTACACCTTCTGCCCGGACATTTGTCCGACCACCCTGGCGCAATTGCGCCAGGTGAAAAGCGAACTGCCCAAAGAGGCCGTGGAGCGGCTGCAAGTGGTGTTGGTGAGTGTCGACCCGAACCGCGATACCCCGGCACAGCTGCAGCAGTACCTGGGCTACTTTGACAAGGATTTCCGAGGCCTGACCGGCTCACTGGATAATCTGCAGAAGCTGGCCAATGCGCTGAGTATTCCGTTCATTCCGGCCGATACCAGCAAACCGAACTACACGGTTGACCACAGCGGCAACCTGGCGCTGCTGGGGCCGGATGGCAAGCAGCGTGGCTTTATTCGTGCGCCGTTCAACAATCAGAAGCTGGTGGCGCAGTTGCCTGGGTTGCTTAAGCGCGACTGAAAGCATCGCGGGGCAAGCCTGCTCCCACCGGACCTGTGGGAGCGGCGGTGCGGCGACCCGACTTGCCCCGCGATAGTATGTTGAATCAGAACGCCGGCTTGACCGCGCCCTTGTACTTCTCTTCGATGAACTTCTTCACTTGCGGGGTGTGCAGGGCTGCAACCAGCTTCTTCACCGCCTCGGCATCCTTGTTGTCTTCACGGGTTACCAGGATGTTCACGTACGGCGAGTCGCTGCCTTCGATGACCAGTGCGTCCTTCTCGGGGTTCAGCTTGGCTTCCAGCGCGTAGTTGGTGTTGATCAGCGCCAGGTCGACCTGGGTCAGCACACGCGGGATGGTCGCCGCTTCCAGCTCACGGAATTTCAGGTTCTTGCTGTTCTCGGCGATGTCTTTGACGGTCGAGAGGATGTTGGTGTTGTCCTTGAGCTTGATCACGCCCGCCTTATCCAGCAGCAGCAAGGCACGGCCGCCGTTGGTGGCGTCGTTGGGGATGACAACGGTGGCGGTCGATGGCAGCTCATCGAGCTTCTTGTACTTGCTCGAATAGGCGCCCAGGGGCTCCAGGTGTACACCGGCAACGCTGACCAGCTTGGTGCCCTTGGCCTTGTTGAACTCATCCAGGTACGGCTGGTGCTGGAAGAAGTTGGCGTCCAGACGTTTCTCGGCAACCTGCACGTTCGGCTGGATGTAGTCGGTGAAGACTTTCACCTTCAGGTCCACGCCTTCTTTGGCCAGGGCCGGTTTGACGAACTCGAGGATCTCGGCGTGCGGCACCGGGGTAGCCGCAACGGTCAGGCTCTCGGCCTGAGCGGAGAAGGCCGCAACGGCGGCGGCGACAGCAAGCAGCTTTTTCATCAAATCACTCCTTGTGAGGGCCGATCCGGCCCCCGGTGCGTCGGCATTGCCGACCCATGGGGTTACTTACGGGAAAAATGCACAACCAGTTTGTCGCCCACGCTCTGCAGTACTTGAACCAGTATCAGCAGCAGGACTACGGTGACCACCATCACGTCGGTCTGGAAACGTTGGTAGCCGAAGCGGATCGCCAGGTCACCGAGGCCGCCCGCCCCCACCACACCGGCCATGGCGGTGTAGGACACCAGGGTAATGGCGGTGACGGTGATCGCCGCGAAGATGCCCGGACGTGCCTCGGGCAGCAAGGCATTGGTGATGATCTGGCGCGTGGTGGCGCCCATCGATTGGGTCGCTTCGATAATGCCGCGATCAACCTCACGCAAGGCAGTTTCCACCAGACGGGCGAAGAACGGCGTAGCCCCCACCACCAGTGGTGGGATTGCCCCGGCGACGCCCAGCGAGGTGCCGGTGATCAGCACGGTGAACGGAATCATCACGATCAGCAGGATGATGAACGGCAGCGAGCGCAGCACGTTGACCACCAGCGACAGCAGCGCATACACGCCTTTCTGCTCGAACAACTGGCGCGGGCCGCAGAGGAACAGCAGCACACCCAGTGGCAGGCCGAGCAGCACGGTGAAGAACAGCGAGCCGAACAGCATGATCATGGTGTCGATAGTCGCCAGCCAGATTTCGGCCCAGTCGACGTTGGCAAAGAAACTCAAGGCGTCCATCAACGCAGTACCTCCATATGAACATCAGCCGCCGTGAAGCGGGCGAAGGCCGCTACCATGTCGCCGCCAGTGACGGCCAGGGTCAGCTGCCCATACGGGGTATCCTTGATACGGTCGATGCGGCCGGCGAGGATGCTGTAGTCCACGCCCGTTTCGCGGGCTACGGTGCCCAGCAACGGCGCGTAGGTAGAGTCGCCCTGGAAGGTCAGGCGCACGATGCGGCCCGGCACATGGGCGAAGTCGTCGCGCTGTTCGTTCTCGTCGATCTGTTCGTCTTCCTGGACGAAACGCTTGGTGGTCGGGTGTTGCGGATGCAGGAATACATCGGCCACCGGACCCTGTTCGACGATCTGCCCGGCGTCCATTACCGCAACCCGGTCACAGACCCGGCGGATCACGTCCATTTCATGGGTGATCAACACGATGGTCAGTTTCAGTTCGCGGTTGATCTCTGCCAGCAATTGCAGGACCGAGGCAGTGGTCTGCGGATCGAGTGCGCTGGTGGCTTCGTCGCAGAGCAGGATTTTCGGCTTGGTCGCCAAAGCACGGGCAATGCCGACGCGTTGCTTCTGGCCACCGGACAACTGTGCCGGATACTTCTTCGCGTGTTCGGACAGACCAACTCGGGCCAGCAGCTCGCTGACCCGGGTGTCGATCTCCTTGCGCGACAGCTCGCCGGCCAGGGTCAGTGGCAGCGCGACGTTGTCGGCCACGGTTTTGGACGCCAGCAGGTTGAAGTGCTGGAAGATCATCCCGACTTGCTGGCGGAAGCGCCGCAGGTCGTTGGCGTTGAACGCGGTGACATCTTCACCGTCAACGATGATCTTGCCGCCGCTTGGGGCTTCCAGGCGGTTGATCAGGCGCAGCAGGGTACTTTTACCGGCGCCGGAATGGCCGATCAGTCCGAACACCTGGCCGTTTTCGACACTCAGGTTGGTCGGGTGCAGCGCGGGGATGTCCCTACCGGCAACGCGGTAGGTTTTATGCACATTTTGAAACTCGATCACGTAGCGAACCTTGTGGGGCGCATGAAATTTGGGTCAGCGGTTAGCCGGGGCGCGCATTTTAGCCTGTTCGTATAGAGGTTCTTAGCATTTATTTTGCAATTGACCAATGCTACGGGAATAGCGCGATCAGTGGTCAGCCTGAATGAACGCTCGCCGAGCCCGGCCAGTATCGGGCGTGGTGGCGGGTGGGTGCGCCACCCACTCACTCAGGGACGGCGCGGAATCAGAACCGCCTGGGCAGGCTGGTTGCGATGGATTTCGTGGGATTGCTGCAGGGCGAATTCACTGTCGAGCTTATGAACGCGCTTGCCCAATAGTGTCTTGAGCCACGGGGCGTCATCCTTGCGTGGTACCTGGAACACCACGTCGCACTGGTAGTTCACTACATCAGTGGCGATGTCATCCAGCTGCCTGCGCATTTCGCGAATATTGGTGGTTTTCAATGCCACGACGGTGCTTGCTGCGGTCGGGTCGATAAGCTTGGCCGCAGGACGTGCTTCCGCCGCTTTGAGGGCCGCTTCGGCTTTGTCCAGTTCAGCCTTGCGGGCCTGGGCGATGGCGCCATTGACGCCACCGGTTAATGCCGGAGCTTTGGGCATCAGTGCACGGGCACGGCTCAGGGCGGTGGCCGCAGCGTTGACGTCACCTTTTTGCAGAACGATCTGGCTGCGTTGCAGGTAGGCTTCGGCCAGCTGCCGCTGGTACTGCTCGACCCGGATGTCATTGGGCGCCTGGGCTTGCAGCGCGGCCAGCTGATCTTCGGCGGTGGCCAGCTCACTGCTGGCGATGCTTTGCTCCAACTGCTGCCAGGCATCGGCTTGAGCAGGCGTGGCAGCGTTATCGGTCGGGGTGCTGGAGCACGCAGCGAGGATCAGCGAAAACGCGGCAAGGAGCAGATAACGGGAGGCGAACGGCTTCATTCCTGCGACTCTCTATTTGCGCAAAAAGCGAGCAAGTCTACACCCAGTCCGCAGACTCGAGAATAAATCTTCAGGGCCCTGCGTGATTTAAATGTCGCAGGGTGCAACCGCCGCGGCTGCACCCTGACGGTCAGCGCCGGGGCAAGGCCAGGCTCAGCAAGAATAGCACTGCCGCGCAGACCACGATCGAGGGGCCGGCCGGGGTGTCCTTGAACCAGGACAGTGCCAGCCCTCCACACACTGCCGTAATCCCCAGCAGGCTGGCGCCCAGCGCCATTTGCTCGGGAGAGCGAGCGTGACGTTGCGCCGCAGCGGCCGGGATGATCAGCAGCGAGGTGATCAGCAGCACACCGACGATTTTCATGGCCACGGCAATCACCACCGCGATCAGCAGCATCAGCGCCAGACGTAGCGCGGCCACCGGCAGGCCTTCGACCATTGCCAGTTCTTCATGCACGGTCACCGCCAGCAATGGGCGCCATAACGCCACCAGCAACAGCAACACCGCGGCGCTGCCGCCGAGGATCCAGGCCAGGTCACCAGGGCTGATTGCCAGCAGATCACCGAACAGATAAGCCATCAGGTCGATGCGCACATCGCGCATGAAGCTCAGCACCACAAGGCCCAGGGACAGGGTGCTCGGGGCGAGAATACCCAGCAGGGTGTCGGACGCCAGCGGTTGGCGCTGCTGCAGGGTGACCAGCAGGATTGCCAGCAACAGGCAGCCGACCGTTACCGCCAGTGCCGGGCTGATATCCAGCACGAAGCCCAGGGCCACGCCCAGTAGTGCGGCATGCGAAAGGGTGTCGCCGAAATAGGCCATGCGCCGCCAGACCACGAATGACCCCAAGGGGCCGGCGACCAGGGCCAGGGCCAAGCCTGCGAGCAGGGCGTAAAGCAGAAAATCAGCCATGCTTGCAGTGTTCTCCGTGTATGTGCCCGCCTTGGGCCGGGGTAACCACCGAGCCATGCAGGTCGTGGGCGTGGTCGTGATGGTGATGGTAGATCGCCAGGCTTGGCGCATTGCTGCCGAACAGTTCAACGAAGGCCGGATCGCCGCTGACCTGTTCCGGGTGCCCGGAACAGCAGACGTGGCGGTTCAGGCAAACCACCTGGTCAGTGGTGCTCATCACCAGGTGCAGGTCGTGGGAGACCATCAGCACGCCACAGCCATGGCGGTCGCGCAAGCGGGTGATCAGGCTGTAGAGCTCGGCCTGGCCGGCCACGTCGACCCCTTGAACCGGTTCATCCAGCACCAGCAGCTCAGGCTCGCGCAGCAGTGCCCGGGCCAGCAGTACGCGCTGCATTTCACCGCCGGAAATACCCTGGATCGGGCTGTCGATCACCTGTTCGGCACCGACTTCCTTCAACGCACTCAGGGCGGCGGCGCGGTCGACACCTGGCACCAGGCGCAGAAAACGCAGGACCGACAGCGGTAAGGTGGCATCCACGTGCAGCTTCTGCGGCATGTAGCCGATGCGCAGGCGAGGCTTGCGCCAGACCTTGCCGGTGTGGGGCTTGAGCAGGCCGAGCACGGCGCGTACGAGGGTGGTTTTACCGGCCCCGTTGGGGCCGATCAGGGTGACGATTTGTCCAGGCTCCACAGCCAGGTCGATGCTGTCGAGTACGGCTTGCCCGGAGAAAGCCACGCCGACCTGTTCGAGGCGAATCAGCGCATTGCTCATCAGGCGCTCCGGCAGTTGCCGCACAAGCCGACCACTTCGACGGTTTGCGCCTCGACGCTGAAGCCGACGTCCTTGGCACTGGCGACAATGGCGTTGCTGATGCTGGTCTGCTCCAGTTCGATCGCCACATGGCACTCCCGGCAGATCAGGAACTGCCCCTGGTGGGCATGCTCCGGGTGACTGCAGCCGATGAACGCGTTGAGCGAGGCGATGCGGTGCACCAGGCTGTTCTCCAGAAGAAAATCCAGGGCCCGGTACACGGTCGGTGGCGCCGCTCGACGACCATCCTGTTCGCTCAATACCGCGAGAATGTCGTAGGCACCCAGCGGCTTGTGGCTCTGCCAGACCAGTTCCAGCACTCGTCGGCGCAGGGCGGTCAGGCGCAGGCCTTTGCGTGCGCACAGCACATCGGCCTCGGCCAGGGCGCTGTGGACGCAATGGGAGTGGTCGTGGGGACGATTGGCCAGCGGGGTTTTAGGCATGAGCGGCGACGGTTCTGATTAGAGACGTTATTATGTTACCTGTTCCTGCCCCTTTGAGTGGTCATCGTGTCCCGATTTTTTGCCCTTTTTGTCGCTTTTATCACCACCCTGGTGATGGCCCAGGCACAGGCCGAGGTCCGTGTCCTGACCAGCATCAAGCCCCTGCAACAGATCGCCGCGGCGGTTCAGGACGGCGTCGGCAGCCCTGAAGTACTGCTGCCACCGGGCGCCTCACCACATCACTATGCCCTGCGTCCTTCCGACGTACGGCGGGTGAGCGAGGTGGAGCTGTTGTACTGGATCGGACCGGACTTGGAAGGCTTCCTGCCACGGGTACTCAAGGGGCGCAGCAAACCCAGTGTGGCGGTGCAGGACCTGCCCGGCCTGCACTTGCGTCACTTTGGCGAAGATAACCACGCCGATGACGAAGATAGCGACGATCACGACCATGATCACCGCCCGGGGAGCCTGGATGCCCACCTGTGGTTGTCGTCGACCAATGCCCGGGTGATTGCGGCGAAGATGGCCGCTGACCTCAGCGCTGCCGACCCGGCCAATGCCGCACGCTACCAGAGCAACCTGAAGGCCTTTGGCGAGCGCCTGGATGCCCTGGATGCGCGCTTGAAAAAGCGCCTGACCGGTATCAGCGGCAAGCCGTTCTTCGTGTTCCATGAGGCGTTCGATTACTTTGAGTCGGCTTATGGTCTCAAGCACACCGGAGTGTTCAGCGTGGCGGCCGAAGTGCAACCGGGTGCCCAGCACGTGGCGGCGATGCGCAAGCGCTTGCAGGAAGTGGGCAAGACCTGTGTGTTCAGCGAGCCGCCATTGCGCCCGCGGCTTGCCGAAACGCTGACCGCGGGCTTGCCGGTAACGCTGGCCGAGCTGGATGCTTTGGGTGGGACTGCGCCGGCCAGTGCTCAGGGGTATGAGCAGTTGCTGGAGAAGCTGGGGAATGATTTGGCAGGGTGCCTGGAAAAACTCTAGAGCCTGTAATCGCCGGCAAGGCCGGCTCCTACAATAAGGTCGCGGTGCAACTCGGACCCTGTGGGAGCCGGCCTTGCCGGCGATGTTCTTTCGAGGCTTACAAAGCAAACGGAAGGGCGATTTCCACCTGTTGGCGTGCCGCCAGGCGCACTTCAAAATCTGCCGGATCGTGAATCAACACGTCCATCCCGGCAAACGACTCGGCAGCGATCAAGCGCGACAGCCAGAAGCGCACGCAGGCAATGCGCAACATCACTGACCACAGCTGCGCCTCTGCCGAGGTGAATGGCCGCAGCGCCGCATAAGCGCCCAACAATGCCCGCGCGCGCGGCCTATCGATTTGCCCGGCGTCGTCACAGCACCAGTCATTGAGGGTGATCGCCAGGTCATAGAGCATTGGCCCCGAGCAGGCGTTGTAGAAATCGATCAGACCCGTCAGGTGGGTGCCTTCGAACAGCACGTTGTCGCGGAACAGGTCGGCGTGCAGGTTGGCTCGCGGCAGGGCCATGATCTGCGCGTGGTGTTCACCGATCTCGTCCAGGCAGCCCTGCAGCAACTGACGTTGCTCCGCATTCAGGCGCGGCATCAGCTCGGCGCCGGTTTCCAGCATCCAGTCCAGTCCGCGGTCGGTCTTGCGCTCCAGGACCTTATCGCGGGTGGCCAGGTGCAGGTGGCCGAGCAGTTCGCCGATCTGCACGCAGTGCTGGTTGTTGACGTCTTTGATGTGCTTGCCGGGCAGGCGCGGTTGCAGCAGCGCCGGTTTACCGGCCAGCTCGCGCAAGGCCACGCCGTCGTTGCCACGCAAGGCGTAAGGCACGGGCAGGTCGGCCTCGTGCAGCACATCGAGCAACTCGATGAAGAACGGCAGGTCCTGGATCGGCCCGCGTTCGACCAGCGTCAGCACGTACTCTCCCTGTTCCAGACTGACAAAGAAGTTACTGTTCTCGGTGCCGGCGGCAATGCCCTGGAAGTCCCGCAGGCGGCCCAGGCCGTACGGCGCCAGAAAGGTTTCCAGCTCAGGCCGGGTCAGGGGGGTGAAGACTGACATGATCAAAAATTGCCCATACGGGCACTTCTGCAAGGAAGTGCCAGGTTGAAAGGAAAGGTGCGCCTTACCACTCGAAGATTTTCCACGAGGGGATCAGCATGTCCGGATAGTCGGAGCGAATGAAATTGCCCTCCGAACCATCGGCGCGTACCAGGAAATATGGTTTGCCGCCTTTCGGCGTGACCTTGATTGCATACAGGAAGCCATTTTGCCGGTATTCCTGGATGGTTTTGTCGCCTTCCGTGCGAATGGTTACTTCCGGATCGGCCGATGGCGCGTCTTCCGCTGCCAGGGTGACGACCGGAGTGACTGCCAACAGACTGAGCAGCAACAGGCGATTTAGTGTACGCATGATAACCTTGTCCCTTTGTCGTCAATGTTCCGGACATTCTAGCGCCGGGCCCGTCGAAAAGGTTGATTCTGCTCATGAGCCAAGCTCCCCTCGTCCTGGTGGACGGTTCCTCATACCTCTACCGCGCCTTTCACGCGCTGCCGCCGCTGACCACCTCCAAGGGCATGCCGACCGGTGCGGTCAAAGGCGTGCTGAACATGCTCAAGAGCCTGCGCAAGCAGTACCCGGACAGTCTGTTCGCGGTGGTGTTCGACGCCAAGGGCGGGACCTTTCGCGACGAAATGTTCGCCGAGTACAAGGCCAACCGGCCGAGCATGCCGGACGATCTGCGGGTGCAGGTCGAGCCGTTGCACGCCAGCGTCCGCGCCCTGGGTTATCCACTGCTGTGCGTCGAGGGCGTTGAAGCCGACGATGTGATCGGTACCCTGGCCCGCAGTAGTGCCGCTGCCGGTCGTCCGGTGATCATCTCCACGGGCGACAAGGACATGGCGCAGTTGGTCGATGGCCACATTACGCTGGTCAACACCATGACCGGTACTGTCCTCGATGTGCCTGGCGTCCACGAGAAATTCGGCGTCGGTCCTGAGCACATCATCGATTTCCTTGCCCTGATGGGTGACAAGGTCGACAACATCCCGGGTGTGCCGGGAGTGGGTGAAAAAACCGCCGTTGGCCTGCTCACCGGTATCGGTGGCGGCCTGCGCGAGCTGTACGAGAATCTCGACAAGGTTCCAGGTCTGGCCATCCGTGGTGCCAAGACGCTACCGGCCAAGCTTGAGGAGCATCGTGATGCGGCCTTCCTCTCCTACGAACTGGCGACCATCAAGATCGATGTGCCACTGGAGGTTGAGGTCGGCCAACTGGTTTGCGGCGAGCCGGACCGCGAGGCGCTGCTTGAGCTGTACACAGAGATGGAATTCAAGAGCTGGATTGACGAGGTGCAACGCGATGCCAAGCGGGCAGGCCAGGAGATCGTCGCCGAGGCGCCTGAGGAAGTTGTCGAGGCAAAGTATGAAACCATCCTCGATCAGGCCCGTTTCGACGCCTGGCTGGAAAAGCTGCATAAAGCGCCACTGTTCGCCTTCGATACCGAGACCACCGGCCTGGATGCGCAACAAGCGCAGCTGGTAGGCCTGTCGTTCGCGGTGCAGGCTCATGAAGCCGCTTATGTGCCGCTGGCCCACAGCTATATGGGTGTGCCCGAGCAACTGGACCGCGACAGCGTACTGCTGGCGCTCAAGCCGCTGCTCGAAGACCCGAAAAAGCTCAAGGTCGGACAGAACGCCAAGTACGACATGAATATCCTCGCCAACTGTGCCATTGGTGGTGATATCGCCAACGGCATCCTGATGCAGGGCGTGGCCTACGACACCATGCTTGAGTCCTATGTGCTCGACTCGACGGCTACCCGTCACGACATGGACAGCCTCGCGCTCAAGTACCTGAACCACACCACCATCGGGTTCCAGGACATTGCCGGCAAGGGCGCCAAACAACTGACCTTCGATCAGATCAGTCTGGAGCAGGCCGGCCCTTACGCCGCTGAAGACGCCGACGTGACCCTGCGCCTGCACCAGGCGTTGCAACAGAAACTGGCCAAGACTCCGAGTGTGTTGCCGGTGCTGACCGATATCGAAATACCGCTGGTGCCCGTGCTGGCAAAGATCGAGCGCCAGGGCGCGCTGGTCGACGCCGACCTGCTTGGCATCCAGAGCGTCGAGTTGGGCGAGAAACTGGTGCAGCTGGAGCGCGAAGCCTTCGAGACCGCGGGTGAGGAGTTCAACCTCGGTTCGCCCAAGCAGTTGGGTGTGATCCTCTATGAAAAGCTGGGCATGCCGGTGCTCAGCAAGACCGCCAAGGGCCAGGCTTCGACTGCCGAAGCGGTGTTGGCGGAGTTGGCCGAGATGGACTTCCCACTGCCCAAGGTGCTGATGCAGTACCGCTCCCTGAGCAAGCTCAAAAGCACCTACACCGACCGCTTGCCGGAGCAAATCAACCCGCGCACCGGACGTATCCACACCTCCTACCAACAGGCCGTGGCGGCCACGGGCCGTTTGTCGTCCAGTGACCCTAACCTGCAGAACATTCCGATCCGCACCGCCGAAGGCCGACGGATCCGCCAGGCCTTCATCGCCGCTCCCGGTTACAAGCTGTTGGCGGCGGACTATTCGCAGATCGAATTGCGGATCATGGCCCACCTGGCCAAAGACCAGGGCCTGCTGCACGCCTTCCGCAACGACCTGGACGTGCACCGGGCAACAGCAGCCGAGGTGTTCGGGGTCGACCTGGCCGATGTCACCAGCGACCAGCGGCGCAGTGCCAAGGCGATCAACTTCGGTCTGATCTATGGCATGAGCGCCTTTGGCCTGGCCAAGCAGATCGGCGTCGACCGCAAGCAGTCGCAGGCCTACATTGATCGCTACTTTGCCCGTTACCCCGGCGTGCTGGCCTACATGGAGCGCACCCGGGCGCAAGCCGCCGAGCAAGGCTTCGTCGAAACCCTGTTCGGTCGTCGCTTGTATCTACCGGAGATCAATGCGAAGAATCCGGCCTTGCGCAAAGGTGCGGAACGCACGGCGATCAACGCGCCGATGCAGGGCACGGCGGCAGACATCATCAAGCGCGCGATGGTGGCGGTGGATAACTGGTTGAGCGATTCCGGCCTGGACGCCCGCGTGATCCTGCAGGTGCACGACGAACTGGTTCTGGAGGTACGCGAGGACCTGGTCGAGCAGGTGCGTGAACAGATTCGTCCACACATGAGCAATGCCGCAGCGCTGGATGTTCCGCTGCTGGTTGAGGTAGGTGTGGGGGCAAACTGGGACGAAGCGCATTAAAATGCGGCTAAATGTGGGGAAAAGCTGCGGCATATCGTCGCGGATTTTCATGGCCCTGAAGCCTTGGGAGCAAAAAAATCCTGCGCTATCGCAAATAGTTTTTAAACACCCGGAACTAATCCGGTGAGCGACGACTCAGAGTAACTGAATGGCTGGTGAAGCCCTTCGATGCTCCTATGTTGTGTTAAGTGTTGGCAGATATCTGGACCCCGCCCTAGCGGTCCGGAACTTGGACCCCGAACTTCCCCCTCCCCATACGAAGTCCGGGGTTTTTTTTGCCCGGCGTTTACCGGGCAGCCCTTATTCTGCGGGCTTGTCCGGCAGTTCCATCCAGCGCGCCAAGACGCCGTAAGCCTCTTCCAGGCCCTGGCGCTTGGGCGCCGAGAACAGCTGTATGGAGACGCTGTCACCCCAACCCTTGCGAATTTCCGATTGCACCTTGAGCAAGGTGTTCTTGGCGGCGCCAAAGGTCAGCTTGTCGGCTTTGGTCAGCAGGATGTGCATGGGCATGCCCGAGGCCCGTGACCAGTCGAGCATCATCTGGTCGAAGTCGGTCATCGGATGGCGCACGTCCATCATCAGGATCAAGCCTTTCAAGGCCTCGCGGCTGCCCAGGTAGGCTTCCAGGTGCTTCTGCCAGTGCTGCTTGAGCGGAATCGGCACTTTGGCATAACCGTAGCCCGGCAAGTCGACCAAACGCCGTTCCTCGTCCAGACTGAAGAAATTCAACAGCTGGGTACGCCCCGGGGTTTTCGAGGTGCGAGCCAGGCTGGCGTGGGTCAGGGTGTTCAGGGCACTGGACTTGCCAGCGTTGGAGCGGCCGGCAAAGGCCACTTCAAAGCCCTGGTCGGGCGGACATTGGTCGACCTTGGCGGCGCTGATAGCGAACTTGGCCTGTTGGCAGAGACCGAGGATGGGGTTTTTGACTTGCATGGTTTTTCCGGTTGGGCGTTGCGCGAGGGGGTCTCGGCAAGCGGTGTCGTTTCCGTTTCAGTAACGGGAGTATATAATGCCCCAGTTTTTGTGTGCGCATTATCCCGGCGTAGGAGGATGTGCACGGGGGCGGTTGATTCGAGCTCGCGCAGTAGAACGCAGTGCAACCCCCAACCCTGAAAGGTCGTTCGTATGACGAAATGGCTGCTTGCTGCAGGTGTCTTGATACCGTTTTTCAGCGCTCAGGCTACACAGGATCCCCAGGCAGTGTACAAGCGAGCATGTGCCGCTTGCCATGCCGGACAGCTACCGCAGGCACCGCGACTGGGTGACCAGGCAGCATGGGAGCCACGGCTGGCGCAGGGGATGGAGACGCTGGTGAAGCATGTCGCACAGGGTTTCAAGGCTATGCCGCCGCGTGGATTGTGCATGGACTGCAGTGCCGAGGACTACCAGGCGATCATCCAGTGGATGAGCCGGAGTCCCGATACATAACTCTTTCACCCTTAGCCGTAGTTGGATTAGCTGATGAACAAACTACTCGTGAGTCTGCTGTTGACCTTGGGCGTCACTGGTGCCGCCAATGCCGCAGAGCCTGTCAAAGGGGATGCCGCTGCTGGTCAGGCCAAAACTGCTGTATGTGGCGCATGTCACAATCCGGACGGCAACAGCCTGGCGCCGAACTTCCCGAAACTTGCAGGCCAGGGTGAAAAGTACCTGGAAAAGCAACTGCACGACATCAAGTCGGGCAAGCGCACCGTGCTGGAAATGACCGGCATGCTCGCCGCCTTCAACGATCAGGACATGGCGGACATCGCCGCCTACTTCGCCAGCCAGAAAGGCAGTGTGGGTGCTGCTGACCCGAAACTGGTCGAGCGCGGTCGTGCCCTGTTCAACGGTGGCGATATCGACAAAGGCCTGCCGGCCTGCACCGGCTGCCACTCGCCGAACGGCGCAGGTCTGGCCCTGGCCGGCTTCCCGCACCTGGGTGGCCAGCACGCTACTTATGTGGCCAAACAGCTGACCGACTTCCGTGAAGGCAACCGCACCAACGATGGCGACGCCACCACCATGCGCACCATCGCCGCCAAGCTGAGCAACAAGGATATCGAAGCGCTGTCCAGCTACATCCAGGGTCTGCACTGATCCGCGCGTTAACGCTGGGATAATACTGCGGCGTTAAGATGAAAAGGGTGGCTTCGGCCGCCCTTTTTTGTGCCCGCTGCCGTTACACTAACGAACTCGGGCCCGCTTCGACCTGTCTTACGGCAGGTCGCGTCGAGGCGACCAAATAGACTGCTCAGGAGTGAAGCATGCGTAATTTGATTCTCAGCGCCACGCTGGTCGCCGCCAGCGTATTCGGTGTGACTGCCCAGGCTGCGGAGCCGGTGGAAGGCAAGGAGTATGTCCAGCTGAGCAACCCGGTACCGGTGTCGGTGCCAGGCAAGATCGAAGTGGTCGAGCTGTTCTGGTACGGCTGCCCACACTGCTATAGCTTCGAGCCGGTTGTTAATCCATGGGCCGAGAAGCTGCCCGCCGACGTCAACTTCAAGCGCATTCCCGCCATGTTCGGTGGCCCATGGGATGCCCATGGCCAGATGTTCCTGACCCTTGAAGCCATGGGTGTCGAGCACAAGGTTCACGCTGCAGTGTTCGAGGCTATTCAGGTTCAGCGCAAACAACTGACCAAGCCTGAAGACATGGCCGAGTTCCTGGCCACCCAAGGGGTCGACAAGGAAAAGTTCCTGTCCACCTTCAATTCCTTCGCCATCAAAGGCCAGGTGCAGAAAGCCAAGGATCTGGCCAAGAAGTATGAAATCACTGGCGTACCGAGCATGGTCGTCAACGGCAAGTACCGCTTTGACCTCGGTACCGCCCAAGGTCCACAAGGCGTCCTGAACGTCGCCGACCAGTTGATCGCCAAGGAGCGCGCCGCCAAGTAAGCGGCGCCCACCATGCGCCGCTGGAGAGCTGAGCGAGGCATTGGCCTGCACGATCCGCGGGTCAACGAACATCACCTGCAGGCTAACGGCCTGCCAGAGGATGGCCGACTGCGCCTGCTCAGTTTCAACATCCAGGTGGGCATCAGCACCGAGCGTTACCGGCACTACCTGACCAAGAGCTGGCAGCACCTGCTGCCGCACCCCGGGCGTGCCGGCAACTTGCAGAAGATCGGTGAGCTGCTCGGCGACTTCGACCTGGTGGCGCTGCAGGAAGTCGACGGTGGCAGTCTGCGTTCCGGCTACGTCAATCAGGTCGAGCACCTGGCCCAGCTGGGTGCCTTTCCTTATTGGTATCAGCAGCTCAACCGCAACCTTGGGCGCTTTGCCCAGCACAGTAATGGCGTGCTCAGCCGCCTCAAGCCGCAACTGCTTGAAGACCACCCCCTGCCTGGCCCGGCCGGACGTGGGGCGATCCTGGTGCGTTTCGGTGAAGGCGAAGATGCGCTGGTGGTGGTCATGATGCACCTGGCACTGGGCGCCAAGACTCGCGCCTTGCAGTTGGCCTACATCCGCGAACTGATTGGTGGTTACCGCCATCAGGTGCTGATGGGCGACATGAACACCCACGCCAACGACCTGCTCCTGCACTCGCCGCTGCGCGATCTGGGCCTGGTTGCTCCTCAGGTGCAAGCCACCTTCCCCAGCTGGCGCCCACAGCGCTGCCTTGATCATATTCTGCTCAGCCCGAGCTTGACCCTGGAGCGGGTCGAGGTGCTGGCCCAGCCTATTTCCGATCATCTTCCGGTCGCGGTTGAGATTCGTTTGCCTGATGCCCTCGCTGTGGATACGCTGCCCGCTTTGAGCTAATTGCCATCACCCCTCTGCGGACCCAGGCATGACCGACGAAGCCCAGCGCTGGAAAGAAAAGTACCTCAAGAGTATCGAACAGCAAGAGAAGCTCGAGCGCCGTTGGGAGGCCCGCCTCGACCTGCTGCGCCGTGGTCTGGTGCGTAGCACCCTGGCCGCCGAAGGCAGCGATCGGGCGGTGGACCAGTGCATGAAGGAGATGCGCGAAGTCATCCGCACCGACAACATGGACGCCGCCCTGGCGGGTCTCATTCCACGCCTGGAAAAGGCCGTGCTCGATTCCGAGCAGCGCCGTGAAACCCGCATTGGCCAGGTCAGCACAGCCCTCACCTCACTGGTTACCCAGTTGCAGGCTTTGCCGTTGCCCAGTGACGTCAGCCGTCCGCTAAAGAAGTTCGCCAAGCAGGTCGAGGCCCGCGCCAGCCAGTCTCGCGAGGTGCCGCTACTACTGGGTGAGCTGAGCGGTTTGCAGGGCCAGGCACTGTCGGCGCTCGAGCGCCCTGACGAGACACAACGCCTGGGGTTGTTGCAGCGCCTGTTCGGTCATCGCGAAGCCGAAGCACAAGCGCTGCAAGCGGCCATGGCGGGTGCAGTGCCGGTTGCGCCTGAGGCTGTCGAACCGCCTGTGCCGGTACTGCATGCGCAGAGAGAAGCTGAGCCGCAGGCGCAGGTTGTTGTCGATGTCGACGAGCTGCAACCGCTGAAGGTTGCCCAAGAGGTTGTTGCCGAAACGTCAGAGCCAGCATCGGTCGAAGCAGAGGTCAGCGAAGCAGCGCTGATTGAGGCAAGTCCGACTGTCAATTTGCCAACGACTGCAGCGCTTGAAGCCGAATTGCCAGCACCGATCGAGCTGCCCCCTGCCGCGAGCGAGCCCGAACTGCCGGCGTTGCCCGAACAACGTTCGGACGCGCCAGAGGACGATCAGCCTGATGTCGTCCAAGCACTCTACGAGGACCCTCATTACGCCCTGCCCGACGGCACCGAGCCGACCTACAGCTCGGTCGCCGCGCATATCGAGGAAACCCTGTTGGGCCTGCTCGATGACCTGACCCTGCCCGAACGCCACAAGGCTCAGGCGCAGTCCATGCGCGAACGCTTGGAGCATGGCTTGAACTGGTACGAGTTGTTGCCGGTTTTAGATGACCTGGCCGTACTGATGCTGGCGATCAACGACAGTGGTCAGCACGAGTTCGAGGCTTATCTACAACAACTCAACGAGCGCCTCGAATCGTTCCAGAGCCATTTGCATGAAGCCAGCGAAGGCCATGCCGACAACACCTCTGCGGCACGCGACCTGGACAGCCAACTGCGTGAACAGGTCGATGGCTTGCAAAGCAGTGTGCAGGGCGCTGCCGATCTGGACAGCCTCAAGCACATCCTGGAAAACCGTCTTGAAGGCTTGCTCGGCACCATGGACAAGCACCAGCAGCAGCGCGACCAGCGCGAACAGGACATGGCCAACCGCCTGCACGGCCTGTCTGAACGGGTCGCGAGCATGGAACAGGAAGCCATGGGCTATCGCGAGCACCTGGAGGAGCAACGCCAGAAAGCCCTGATCGACCCCCTAACCGGCCTGCCCAACCGGGCCGCCTGGTCAGAACGGGTGGATCAGGAAGTGCTGGAATGGCAGGAGAACGGTGGTCATCTGCTGATGGCGATCCTCGACCTCGATCACTTCAAGCGCATCAACGACAGCTACGGCCACCTGGCCGGCGACAAGGTCCTGAAGATTGTCGCCAACGTGTTGCGTAAACACCTGCGCAGCCGCGATTTCATTGCCCGTTTCGGCGGTGAAGAGTTCGTCCTGCTGATCCCGCAGACCGCCATACCCGTCG
This sequence comes from Pseudomonas sp., assembly GCF_050739775.1. Classification (GTDB taxonomy): domain Bacteria; phylum Pseudomonadota; class Gammaproteobacteria; order Pseudomonadales; family Pseudomonadaceae; genus Aquipseudomonas. The sequence continues at coordinate 13,956 of NZ_JBOICA010000018.1, read as the reverse complement.
GCTGCCAGCTGGCGGAAAGCCTGCGCGCAGCCATTGAGGCCTGCCCGTTTCACTTCAAAGGCGAGCGGGTCACCATTACCCTGTCCATCGGCATCAGCGCGTTCCGCAGCGGTGAGCGCAGCGAAGTAGTGCTCAAGCGCGCCGATGAAGCGCTGTACCGGGCGAAACATCTGGGTAGAAATCGAGTTGAACAGGGATAAGTGGCAGCAGCGCAGATACGTTATGCTATTGCATTGCAGATCATTACATGTGCCCTTCCTCATGAAAGCCATTCTCACCGCGCTCCTGCTGCTGGCCCTGGCGGGTTGCAGCAGTGGCTTGCGGATCGACCGCAGTCACCCTTCGGTCAGCCAGGACGGACGTATTCAATTTATCGTCCTGCATTACACCAATGCCTCGCTGGAGCGCTCCCTGGAGTTGTTGACTCACGGTGAAGTCAGCAGCCATTACCTGGTCGGCGACTCACCGGCGACCGTCTATCAGTTGGTCGATGAAAGCCGCCGCGCCTGGCATGCTGGCGACAGTCAGTGGGATGGCCGTACCTGGCTCAACTCCAGCTCCATTGGTATCGAGATCGTCAACCCGGGCTTTACCAATACACCGACCGGACGGGTCTGGCATCCCTACACAGAAGCGCAGATCGAGGCGCTGATTGTGCTGCTCAAAGACATCGTCAAACGCAACAACATCCAGCCCCGCTACATCATTGGTCACAGCGACATCGCGCCGCTGCGCAAACTCGATCCGGGCCCGATGTTCCCCTGGAAGCGCCTGGCCGACGCCGGTCTGGGGGTCTGGCCGGACGCACGGGCGGTGGCTCAGCAGCAGGCGCGTTTCAGCATCAATCCGCCAAGCATCACCTGGTATCAGCAGCAATTGGCACGCTTCGGCTATGCCATCGAGCAGACTGGCGTCTACGACGTCAGCACCAAGCATGTGCTGGCGGCATTTCAAATGCGCTTCCGTCCCCAGCGTTTTGACGGCGTGGCGGATGCGCAAACGGCGGCGATGTTGCAAGTGCTCAACAGCCGCTGAACAACGGCGCCGCCAAACGGCCAGGCTGACTTGACCGTCAGTTGCTATACCTCTTGGTATTCAACTGGATGCTTCTTGATGTCAGCTGCCCTCTCTGTGCTGCGCCACTTGCTCTATCGTCCCTGGTTACTGGCCACACTTGCGGCTTCGGCCAGCGCAGTGCTGCTGCTGATCGCCAGCATCGGTGTAGCCATGCACCAGATGCAGCAGAGCGAAAGTGAGCAGATGAACGCCAAGGGCGAGCGCTTTCTCGAGCGCCTGGAGCAGATTTTCGGGCAACTGCGCGAGGGCGTCGATGAACTCCAGGCACAACACCTTCGCGGCTGTGATGCGGCGATGCTGGGAGTTCTGCAACAGGTAGGCTTCAACTACCGCTTTGTCTATGAAGCAGCCTATGTCGATGGCACGGTTGCCTGTTCCAACCGAATAGGTACACGCACCATTGATCCCTTGCGGCCTCCGGACATTCAGGGGCCGACCTACAGCTACTGGCTCAATACCACCACCGAACCCGATGACAACCTTGCGGCGTTGATGCTTGGACGAGATAAGTTCCTGGTCGCGACTTCCCGTGGGCACCTGACTGATGTAGTCGACCTGCCCCCGGACGGTAGCTTGCTGGTGGTGCTGGATAACGGTGTGCGTGCAGTACCGGTGCTTGGCCCGCCTCAAGCGTGGCCGCCTGCGGCCGACTGGCCACCGAAAACCAAGGATGCGCTGCTGGAGTTGCCTGACCGCTTGATCTATCGCATGCCGACCAGATCGCCGGACTATCAGCTGGTCTTGATTGCACCACGTGCCAGCTTGCCGTTGAAGATGAATGGCGTGCTCTGGTTGCTGTTCCCCGGCAGCCTGGTACTGGCTTGGTGCATCGGTTGGCTGGTGCTGCAATTGGTGCGTCAGCGTCGCTCGATGAGTTCCGAGCTGCAGGGTGCCTTGCGCCGCGGAGAGTTACAGGTGTTGTATCAGCCCATCTTCGAACTCACCAGCCGCCGCTGTGTGGGGGCTGAAGCCTTGGTGCGCTGGCGGCGGCCGGACGGCACTCTGACCAGTCCCGATCTGTTCATTCCCCTGGCGGAAAATACCGGTCAGATCCGGCAGATCACCGACTTCGTCCTGCAGCGGGTGCTCGAACAGCTGGGGCAGCTGCTGCGGGCTAACCGGCAACTTTATATATCGGTCAACCTGGCGGCCTGTGATGTGATGGTACCCAGGATTGGCAGGGTCGCGGCACGTTTATTGGCTTTGCATCGTGTCTCTGCCAGCCAGATCGCGTTCGAGGTCACTGAGCGCGGGTTGATCGACGTGGTGGTCGCCCGCGACAACCTGCAAGCCTTGCGCGCGGTGGGTCACCAGGTACTGATCGATGACTTTGGTACCGGTTACTGCAGCCTGGCGTACCTGCAGACCCTGCCGGTGGACTGCCTGAAAATCGACAAGGCGTTTATCGACGCCCTGGGTCATGACGCAGCCAGCAGCGGCGTGGCGCCCCATATCATCCGTATGGCGCATGCCCTGCAGCTACGGGTGATTGCCGAAGGTATCGAGTATGAAGACCAGGCCATGCTGCTCAACAGCGAAGGTGTGAATTACGGTCAGGGGTGGCTGTTTGCTCATCCGCTCAGTGCCCGTCAATTCGTCGAGCTGATCACCCGCGGTCGACGCATGGCACCGCGGCGGTTCGATGATGAAGCTTGACACGGCGTGGCTTCAGATTCCGTTCGACTTTCCTGCCAGACGCGCCGACGCATATTTCGGCGCGACCGTACATCGATATTTTTTCACCTTGCCAGCGTGGTTGAATCGAGGCGATTTCACGCATTCGGATTGTCGAACAACGCTCGTTTGCACTCAGGTGGATACGTCTAAATCTGCCGGAATGTGGCGCTTTGGCCATCGTCGGAATTCCGAACAGCCTTCTCGCAACCCTCTGGGACGCTCGTTTCGATAGAAAAATGTCATGCCGATTCGGCATAGGGCAGCCGTTTACGGCATTAGACGGCCCTCCCTCACGTGGGAATAGTTGCGCCTTTTTCGCTGGCCTGAGCGTTCCTGCGCTCGCCTGCGGTGACCTTCTACGGAGTCGCCTGTCGATAGCCTTCACCGATCAAATGACGCTGGAAACGGCTCTGGATCGCGGTTGTCAGCCAGGTGTCCGTGTCCACTTGAAGAAAAGGTAATGACATGAAGAAGGCAAAGCTAAGCCTCGCCTGGCAGATCCTCATCGGTCTGGTATTGGGGATTGCAATTGGCGCTTTACTGAATCATTTCAGTGCAGAAAAGGCATGGTGGATCAGTAACGTCCTGCAACCTGCCGGCGACATCTTCATTCGCCTGATCAAGATGATCGTCATCCCGATCGTGATTTCGTCGCTGATCGTGGGTATCGCCGGGGTTGGCGACGCGAAAAAACTCGGCAGTATCGGCCTGAAGACCATCATTTACTTCGAGGTGGTCACTACCATCGCGATCGTGGTCGGCCTGGTGCTGGCCAACCTGTTCCACCCGGGTGCCGGTATCGACATGAGTACCCTGGGTACCGTCGATATTTCCAAGTATCAGGCCACTGCGGCTGAGGTTCAGCATGAACATGCGTTCATCGAGACCATCCTCAACCTGATTCCATCGAACATCTTCGCAGCGCTGATGCGTGGCGAAATGCTGCCGATCATCTTTTTCTCGGTACTGTTCGGCCTGGGCCTGTCGAGCCTGCAGGCAGAGATTCGCGATCCGTTGGTGAAAACCTTCCAGGGCGTCTCCGAAGCCATGTTCAAGGTCACTCACATGATCATGAACTACGCGCCAATCGGTGTGTTCGCGCTGATTGCTGTGACCGTTGCCAACTTCGGTTTTGCCTCGTTGCTGCCACTGGCCAAACTGGTGCTGCTGGTTTACTTCGCCATCGCCTTCTTCGGTTTCATGGTGCTCGGCCTGATCGCCCGCTTGTTTGGTTTCTCGATCCTGAAGCTGATACGTATCTTCAAGGACGAGCTGGTCCTGGCTTACTCCACCGCCAGTTCCGAGACCGTGCTGCCGCGCGTGATCGAGAAAATGGAAGCCTATGGTGCGCCGAAAGCCATCTGCAGCTTCGTAGTCCCGACCGGATACTCGTTCAACCTTGACGGTTCGACCCTGTACCAGAGCATCGCGGCCATCTTCATTGCCCAGCTGTACGGTATCGACCTGTCGATCAGCCAGCAGCTGTTGCTGGTGCTGACCCTGATGGTGACCTCCAAGGGTATCGCCGGGGTGCCGGGCGTGTCCTTCGTGGTTCTGCTGGCCACCCTGGGCAGCGTCGGTATCCCGCTGGAAGGCCTGGCGTTCATCGCCGGCGTCGACCGCATCATGGACATGGCCCGTACCGCCCTGAACGTAATCGGCAACGCCCTGGCGGTGCTGGTAATCGCACGTTGGGAAGGCATGTACGACGATGCCAAAGGCCAGCGCTACTGGAATTCGCTGCCGCACTGGCGCAGCAAAGAAGCGGTTCCTGCTGGCAAGACTGCCAACCAGTAAGTTGCAAGCTGGTTGAACGAAGAGCCCCGACCTGGTCGGGGCTTTTTCGTTTCGGCGATATCGCGGGGCATGCGGGCTTGCCCCGCGATTGGCCCACCACCCTATAGCGTCGGTGCATTGCTCGACTGCTACCGCTATCATTCGTCGCAACTTTGTGGGGGAACAACGAATGCTCAACGGCCTTTGGCTTGGTTTTTTCTTGGTCGCGGCCATCTCCGCGCTGGCGCAATGGCTGGTAGGCGGCAATGCCGGGATTTTTGCCGCGATGGTCGAGAGCATCTTCGCCATGGCCAAACTGTCGGTCGAGGTGATGGTCTTGCTGTTCGGCACCCTGACCCTCTGGCTGGGCTTTCTGAAGATCGCTGAGAAGGCCGGTATCGTCGACTGGCTGGCCAAGGTGCTCGGCCCGCTGTTCGCCCGCCTGATGCCGGAAGTCCCGCCCGGCCACCCAGCCCTGGGCCTGATCACCCTGAACTTCGCTGCCAACGGCCTGGGTCTGGACAACGCCGCCACGCCCATTGGCCTCAAGGCCATGCGCTCCCTGCAGGAGCTAAACCCCAGCTCGACTACTGCCAGCAATGCGCAGATTCTGTTCCTGGTGCTTAACGCCTCGTCCCTGACCCTGCTGCCGGTGACTATCTTCATGTACCGCGCCCAGCAAGGCGCCATGGACCCGACCCTGGTGTTCCTGCCGATCCTGCTGGCCACCAGCGCCTCGACTCTGGTCGGCCTGCTTTCGGTGGCGGTAATGCAACGCCTGCGTCTGTGGGATCCGGTGGTCCTGGCTTACCTGGTGCCGGGTGCCCTGATGCTGGGCGGCTTCATGGCTTTTCTTGGCACCCTCTCGGCCACGGCCCTGGCCGGACTGTCGTCGATTCTGGGTAACCTCACCCTGTTCGGCCTGATCATCCTGTTTCTGCTGATTGGTGCCTTCAAACGGGTGAGGGTCTATGAAACCTTCGTGGAAGGCGCCAAGGAGGGCTTCGACGTCGCCAAGAACCTGTTGCCCTATCTGGTCGCCATGCTCTGCGCCGTCGGCATGTTGCGCGCCTCAGGCGCCCTGGAGCTTAGCCTGGACGGGATCCGCCATGTAGTGGAGTGGCTGGGGATGGATACGCGCTTCGTCGAGGGGCTACCTACGGCGCTGGTCAAACCGTTCTCTGGCAGCGCGGCACGGGCGATGCTGATCGAAACCATGCAGACCCACGGGGTCGACAGTTTCCCGGCGCTGGTGGCGGCGACCATTCAGGGCAGTACCGAAACCACCTTCTACGTGCTGGCGGTCTACTTCGGCGCCGTCGGCATACAGCGCGTCCGCCATGCCGTGGGTTGTGCCCTGCTCGCCGAACTGGCCGGGGTGATTGCGGCTATCCTCGTCTGCTACTGGTTCTTTGGCTGAAGCTGGGCCAGGGTCCAGTCCACCAGTTGCGCCATCAGCCGGTCGCTGGCCGCACCGAAGCCGCTGACCACGGCAGGCACCTGCTTGTCGCCCAGCGGCTGACGCACCTCAAAGCGCCGGCTGGCAAGGATGCGCTGATTGCGCCCTTGCACCAGACGCGCGTCATAGCGAATCACCACTACCAGGCCGTCGGCGCTGTACTCGCTCTGGAACGCTTGTAGCTCGCCTGCCAGCTCATAGTCAGCCTGCAGGTTACTGTCATCGGCACTGAGCTGGGGGACCCGGCCATCGAGCTGGAAGGCATCGAGCATGCGGTTGCGCAGCAGCAAGGGTGCCGGGTCGCTCCAGCGAGCTCCTTTGTAGCTACTGATCAGGTTGCCTTGGGGGACCACGGCAATTTTCGGGTTGTTGAGGGCATCGCTGGCCAAAGGCTTGTTCAGGCGCAGCGACCAGCTGGCCACAGTGCTCTGAGGTGCCGCTCGGCTGACGTGTGCCGAAGGCAGGCGATAGACGTCAGCAGGTTCTGCCTGTGGCAGGATCGAGCAGGCACTGCCCAGGCTCAGCACCACGGCCAGGACCAGGTAGCGGCAGGTACGACTCATGGCGTGAACTCCTTGTTGCTGTCACGGCCGAGCAGGTAGCCGCTGGGGTTGGCTTCCAGGCGCTGGGAAATCGCCCTCAGCGAGTTGAGGGTCTCGCGCAGCTCACGGATGGCCGGGGCCAGCTGGTTCAGGCCCTGGGCACCACCATCGAGGGCTTCGCGGTTGTCGTTGAGCAGGCTGTTGAGGGTGGCCGTACTCTGGGCCAGCGACTGCATGGCCTGTTCGGCGCTGCCGAAGGCTTGCTTGCCCTGGCTGTTGAGCAGGTCATTGGCATTGCGCATCAGTTCGCTGGTCTGCTCGAGCATGGCGCTGGCCTGATTACCGACCTGGGCCAGTTGCTGGATCGCGGTGCGGATATCCCCACGCTGGTCGCTGAACGCCGCCGTAGTCTGCTCCAGGTTTGCCAGGGTCTTGCTCAGTTGCCTGGCGTTGTCTGCGGAGAACAGCTGGTTGGCGTTGTGCACCAGCATGTTGATGTTGGTCAGCAGGTCGCTGCCGTTGTCGAGCAGTTGAGCGATAGGTGACGGCGAGGCGACAATCACCGGCAGCTTGCCGTCCTTGCCCTTGAGCTCGGGGCTGTGCGGCGTGCCACCGCTGAGCTGGATGAAAGAGGTGCCGGTGATGCCGGTCAGGGTCAACTTGGCCCGGGTGTCCTCCTTGACTGGTGTGTCGGCGCTCAGGCGCACTTGTGCCAGCACCCGGCGTGGGTCTTGCGGGTCCAGGCGCAGGCTGGTGACGTCACCCACCTTGATGCCGCTGTACTGCACCGGGCTGCCCCGGGACAAGCCAGAGACGGCTTCATTGAACACTATCTGGTAATCCTTGAAGGTGCTATCGACGCTGGACTTGGTTAGCCACAGGCCGAATAGCATGGCGCCGGCGACCACAATGACCGTGACCAGGCCGATCAGCACGTGATGTGCACGGGTTTCCATTTCAGAGCTCCTTTGCCGCTGTGGCGGCCTGATACGCCGCACGGCCACGCGGGCCATGAAAGTAGTCGTGGATCCAGGCGTCGTCGGTGTCTTCGACCTGGGCGATGGGGCCTGCCACCAGGACCTTTTTCTGCGACAGCACCGCCACCCGGTCGGTGATGGTGTAGAGGGTGTCCAGGTCGTGGGTGATCAGGAACACACTCAGGCCCAAGGCGTCGCGCAGCGTCAGAATCAATTGGTCGAAGGCTGCCGCACCGATCGGGTCCAGGCCTGCGGTGGGTTCATCGAGAAACAGAATGTCCGGATCCAGTGCCAGGGCCCGGGCCAGTGCGGCGCGTTTAATCATGCCGCCGGACAGCGACGAGGGGTACTTGCCGGCGGCGGAGATCGGCAAGCCGGCCAGGGCCAGCTTGACCCCGGCCAAATGTTCGGCGTCGGCGCGCGACAGGCCCGCATGTTCGATCAGCGGCAAGGCGACGTTTTCGGTGAGCGTCAGCGAAGAGAACAGCGCGCCCTTCTGGAACAACACACCAAAGCGCCGTTCGACCTTCGAGCGCTGCTCGTCGTTCAGGCCACTGAGGTCTTGACCGAACACCTTCACCTGGCCCTCGTTTGGCCGGCGCAGACCGACGATGCTGCGCAGCAGCACCGACTTGCCACTGCCCGAACCACCGACTACGGCCAGGATTTCGCCGCGGTACAGGTCCAGGTCCAATTGCTCGTGCACGCTCTGGGTGCCGAACCGGTTGCAGATGCCCCGGGCCTCGATAACGGTCTCGCGGCTGTCGGGGGTTGTCTGGCTCACCAGCCCATCTCCATGAAAAACAGCGCAGCCACCGCATCGAGGACGATCACCACGAAAATCGATTGGACCACGCTGGAGGTGGTGTGGGCTCCCACCGATTCGGCGCTGCCGCTGACCTTGAAGCCTTCCAGACAGCCAATGGCGGCGATCAGGAAGGCGAAGAACGGCGCCTTGGCCAGGCCGACGAGGAAATGCTGCACACCGATGTCGCTCTGCAGCAAGGAGAGGAACATGGCCGGGGAAATATCCAGCGACAAGGCGCAGACCACCCCCCCGCCGATGATGCCGCAGAGCATCGCGAGGAAGGTCAGTAGCGGTAGCGCGATCAGCAATGCCAGCACCCGGGGGACTACCAGCAATTCGACCGGATCCAGGCCCAGGGTGCGGATGGCATCGATCTCTTCATTGGCTTTCATCGAGCCGATCTGCGCGGTGAAGGCGCTGGCGGTGCGGCCGGCCATGAGGATGGCGGTCAGCAGTACGCCGAATTCGCGCAGGAAGGAGAACGCAACCAGGTCGACCGTGAAGATACTCGCGCCAAATCCGGCCAGTACTGTGGCGCCGAGGAAGGCCACCACGGCACCGACCAGAAAGGTCAGCAGAGCGACGATGGGCGCTGCATCCAGGCCGGTTTGTTCAATGTGCGCGACCACGGCAGTGACCCGCCAGCGTCGCGGCTGCAACAGGCGCAGGGCCAGGGTTTGCAGGATCAGGCCGACAAAGCCCAGAACCTGCAAGGTGTCTTGCCAGAGGGTGTCGACTGCGCAGCCGATGCGACTGAGCAGCTGGATCAGTACCGATTTCTCGGGCTGCTTTTGCGGGATGCAGAAGTCCTGCACCGAGCAGTACACCGTCTGCAACAGCGCGCGGCTGGCTTGCGGCAGTTGCGCCGTTGCGCTCAGGCGCGACAGGCGTTCGGGGCCGAGCAGTTCGACCAGCAGTGAAGCGCCGGCGGTATCCAGGTGACCAAGCTGGTCGAGATCGACCTCGGTGCTCTGGTCGTAGTGGCCGATCAGGCGCTCGCTGCTGCGCTTGAGGCTGGCGTAGTTGGCCAGCGTCCAGTCACCGGTAAGCCGCAGGCACGCAGGGTTACTTGTGGTGTCCAGGGTTGCGCTGGCTGGTGTAGTCATAGGCTCCATGCAGTCGACCGACAGTTCGCAGCCTCAGAGCATAGCGTTACTCGGCCGTGAGCGCTTGACCATCGTCAATTACCCGGAAACGCAGGACACCGATGACTTGGCCATCTTCGGTCAGTACCCTCACCTGCCAGCGCCCCACCGGGTTGCCAGGGAAATTCTGCTTGTGCGTCCAGGCCCGGTAGCCTTCCTTGCGCCCGCCATGGATGTCCAGGGCAATGCGGTCGACCTCTTTACCGTTGAATTGCCAGACATGATAAATCCGCTCGTTCAGCCCGCGCGGCGCCTTGATCGCGGTAAACGCGTAGAGTCCGGCACCGATCTCACTGGCCTTGATCTGACTCAGGCTCTTGCCTGGCGTGCGGTTTTCCAGCTGGGTGCTGACGGCCACTTCGGTCATCCACAAAGTGGCCGGCGGCACCCAGGAGCGCAGCATCCAACCACTGGCACCGACGGCAAGGGTCAGGACCACCAGCATTACCCCACGTCGCCAGTGCTGAATGGGAAAACTGCTGGCCAGGCTAGGGAATGACAGCAGCATGGCGATCACCAGAGCCAGCTTGAAGCTTTGCGAGGTGGTCAGGTGCAGAATGATCGGCAGCGCGGTAAGCAATGCAGCGAACAGGGTCAGGGTATGCAGTGCGAGGAGTAGCCAGCGTCGTGGGGCCAGCCATTTGTAATACAGGGGATCGATGATCGATATCAGCCCGGCGGCGCCGAGCAGGCCGGTAAACACCAGTTGGCCGCTGTTCCAGGTGGTGGTGACAAAAAAGAACGGCAGGACGAAGAACAGGCTTTCCTGGTGGATCATCTGCGTGGCGTAGCGCAGCAGCGGCTGCGGGATCTCGCGCTTGAACACCTTGGCGAACACTTTGGTGAAGGTGTTTTCCAGCATCAGCCAGATCCAGCTGATCAGCATCACGATAGCGATCCAGCTGGCCAGACCGTCCTGGCGGTCGACCAATATGAAGCTGGCAATACCGGAGATGAAACCGCCGAGGGCGATGACGCCGGGGTAGCGCTTGATCAGTTCGATCAGACGCTGGAGGTAGTGAGGCATGAAGGTGTTCGCAGGGTGAGGTTCAAACCTGCACAGGATACCGTGCTTTGTACTGGCCAGCTGCCTTTGTCATTCCTGCACGTTGTGGTGCCGCCGCCTGGCCCACAACAGCCCGCCGGCCAGGATCACCCCCAGGCCCAGCGCCACCAGCCCATACAACTCGTCATAACTGATCAACGGCAGCTCGACACGCACATACCCAGGTTCGGCCAGCAACTGACGCAAGGCCTGATTGGCATCATCCAGACTCACCCGACGCATGGTGCGCACCGGGTCGGCAAAGCGGCCGTCGAGGTAATCGTTCAGTGCGCCCCAGTAGTAATCCGCCAGGGCAGCGTTACCCTGGGTGGTCCAGGCCTCGCGATCAATTGCCGCTTGCTTGACCCGCTCGAAGGTGGCCGGGTCCAGGCCGCTCTTGCGCAGCTGCTCAAGCATGTCGCCCAGGGCCTGCTCGGCTTCCTTGATGTCAGCGCGGTCCAGGTCGGCATTGAGGCTCATTACTCCGGTGTCGCCGAAGCTTTCCCGTTGGCTGAAAGGCCCGTACGACAGTCCGTGCTTGAGCCGCAATTGTTCGTACAGCGCCCAGTCCAGATAGCGCTGCAGCAGGTCGTAGGTCTGGCCGTGATCGTTGTCCAGCACCGGTTCGAGGAACAACCAGTGCAGACGGGCGCTGTCACCGAGCCAGCCACGGATCAGCTCGCGACGGGCTTGGGCCTTGTGGATAACCCCTTCCAGCGTCCGGCGTTCGCCAGGTTCGGCTGGGTCCAGTGTGCCATAGGTGCGTTCCAGGTAAGCCGGCAGCAGGCGATCCAGGCCGCCAACCACGATCAGGCTCATGTTGTTGGCGGCGTACCAGTGCTGGCGCAGATCGTTGACCTGTTCCAGGGTCATGTCGGCTACCGTCGAGCGTTCGGCGCACTTGAGTCCCAGTTCCACCGCAAGCTGGTCGCTGGCGCGGTGGCCGAGGTCCTGGCGGTCAAGCCAACGCTGCAGGTGTGAGTAGTGTCCGCCGTCTTCGCGCTCGACGATCTTTTTCGACAGCGCCAAGTCCTTCTCGTCTATCTCGGTGTCCTTGATCACCGCCAGCAGCAGGTCGAGTACCTTGCGCTGGTTGCGGGCCGGGGCCTCGATGACAAAGGTGGTGTCGGCACTGCTGGTGTAGGCGTTCCACTCACCGCCCAGGGCCTGCATGCGTGCTTCCAGCCCCCCTTCACCGTTGTCGTCGATGCCACTGAACAGCAGGTGTTCGAGCAAGTGCGGCAGCTCTTGCTGTTCACAGGGAAAGTCGTCGAAGCCGACCCCGACTACCAGGCGAATCGACACATGATTGCGCTCATAACCCGACTTGAGCAGCACCTGCAGGCCATTGGGCAGCAGGTAGCCTTCGACCTGCGAGCGGTCGAGGGCAAAGCCGGGCATAGCCCCCAGCAGCAGGCACAGGAGCAGCAGGCAACGCATGGCGAGCTTCCTTGCGAGAGTTAAGGGGTAGCGGTCAAGGTGAATGGGCATCGTCCGGCACACTGTCGAGCAGCAGGCCGCCAGTATCGGAGCCACCCAATACCACATAGGCACTGCTGCAGAACAAGGAGTTCAGTCGTTTCATATCGGCAATCAGTTCCAGATGCAAGGCGCTGGTTTCGATACTTTGCACCACTTTACGTTGCAGGCGGCTGACATGGGCGTGGGCCAGGCGCCGTTCCTGGGCGCGAAAGCGGCGTTTCTCCCGTAGCAACTGGCGGGCACTTTCCGGGTCGGCGCTGAGAAAAACCGACAGGCCCAGGCGCAGGTTGGCGAGTAGCTGGCTATGCAGTCCGGTCAACTCTTCCAGGCCGACATCGGAGAACTCCCGGCGCTGGGATGTCTTCTGTTGCTGCACTTTACGCAGCATGCGTTCGATCAGGTCGCTGGCCAGCTTGAGGTTGATCGCCAGCTCGATGATTTCTGCCCAGCGCTTGCTGTCCTGATCGCTCAAGTCTTCGCGGGGCATCTGCGCCAGGTACAGTTTGATCGCGTTGTTAAGGGCCTCGACGTCTTCGCCCAGGCTGCGGACCTGCTGCGTCATCGCCGTGTGGATTCCCAACAGCACGCCATGCATGGCGTCGAGCATGTTGTCGATCAGATCGCCGACGCGCAGGGTTTCGCGCACGGCGTTGGCCAGGGCCAGGCTCGGTGTGCCCAGGGCTGCCGGATCCAGGTGGCGTGGGCGGGCTCGGCCATTGGCTTGTGCCCGTTCCGGTAGCAGCCAGCTACACACGCGGGCCATGGGCGTGACCGTCGGCAGCATGACCAGACAGCGCAGGCTGTTGTAGAGCAGGTGGAAGCCGATCACCAGTTCCTGGGCACTGAAGCTTAGGGTGTCCATCCAGCGCACCAGCGGGTCGAGCACCGGGATGATCAGAACCAGGCCGATCAGCTTGTACAGCAGACTGCCCAGGGCCACTTGGCGTCCGGCAGCGTTGCGCATGCTGGTACTGAGGAAGGCCAACAGGCCGCTGCCGATGTTGGCGCCAATGACCAAGCCGATGGCCACCGGCAGGCTGATCAGCTCGGCACCGGCCAGGGTCGCGGTGAGCAGGACGGCGGCCAGGCTCGAATAGGAAATCAGCGCAAACAGGGCGCCGACCAGGGCGTCGAGCAGGATGTCGCCGGTCAGTGAAGCGAACAGCACCTTCACACCCTGGGCCTGGGTAATCGGCGCGGCGGCTTCGACTATCAGTTGCAGGGCGAGAATGATCAGGCCCAGGCCGATACCGACGCGGCCCAGTTGTCCGGCACGGGTTTGCTTGCGTGATAGAAAGAAGATCACCCCTAGGAAGATCAACAGCGGTGACAGCCATGACAGGTCGAAGGTCAGTACCCGTGCCATCAGCGCCGTACCGACATCGGCGCCGAGCATGATGGCCAGCGCCGGGGTCAAGGTCATCAGTCCCTGACCGACAAAGGAGGTCACCAGCATTGCCGTCGCGTTGCTGCTCTGGACCATGGCGGTTACCAGGATCCCGGCGAGGAAGGCCAGTGGTCGCCTGGACATGTTCTGGCTCAGCACGCGTCGCAGGTTGGAGCCGTACACCCGCAAGATACCGGTACGCACAATGTGCGTGCCCCAGATCAGCAGCGCCACGGCGGAGAGCAGATTGAGCAGGGTCAGCATTGAACAGGCCCCCTGTTGGTCCTGCCCCAACGGGGCAAATGGATGGTGCCATGAGCCTGGCCTGATTGCAGGCGGTTTTTACCAGTGCTCACTTAAGCTGTAGTCGGCCCAAAGGCTTGGCGCCAGCATCGCATAGCCAGCGCGAGCTTTGAAACAAAACCATCATGAAAACAAATGAAAAAGCGCCCCTCAGCAGACTGTGTGAAAACACGCTGACAGGCCTTAAGCCAAACGCCCCGACTTGTTCGGGGCGTTTGTTTTTGTGCTGTAAAAGGCCTTTCAGCCCATCAGTTGCATCATTTTTCGGGCACCCAGGA
>NZ_JBOICA010000017.1:0-98190 GCF_050739775.1 Pseudomonas sp. | reverse complement strand
TATGCCTATCTCAAGGACGTGCTGACGCGGTTGCCGACGCAGAAGGCCAGTGAGATCGACCAACTGCTACCGCATCAATGGATGTCGGGCTGACCTGAGCAAGGTGTGTTCCCCAACCGCTTACGCTGCACCTTCGCGAGGCATCATCCCGGCCAACCACTCGATTGAGGCCTGTACTTCGCTTGACCTAGCGCTAGGCCCGTTCTGTGATCGCTCTGCGAATGCAATGGCGAGCACGCCCATGGAGTAATAAAAAGGACGTCGAAATGCTCTTTATAACCAATCGTTTCCCCAAGGGATCAATTAAGACAAGCATTAACAGAAAGTTTGAGTTTGACCTATCAAACAACGCCCCAAGCAATTCAGTGTTCTTCTGCGAAAGAAAAAGCAAGAACGATCAACTTGAGGTCGGCTCCAAATCCTTCATGGTGCAACTCAGGAATTCTAGCTGCAGGCAGATCCTGCTCTATATCCATGGCTTCTCCAATCTTCCTGAAGATGTCTTCAGCGCTGTGGAGGAGTTCCAGAAGCTCTGTGATGACCTATCTAAGAATGAGATTCTTGTCGTGCCAGTCATCTGGCCATGCGATAACGACAAGGGCATTGTCAAGGACTATTGGGATGACCAGAAATCGGCTGATTACAGCGCCATCTCACTGTCTAGAGCGCTAAGCAAGTTTCTTGAATGGCGTGAATCACCTTTGAATGACCCCAGCAGCGATCCTTGCCTAAAGCGCATCAACGTCTTAGCCCACTCAATGGGAAACCGAGTACTTCGTGAAACACTCGTCGAATGGGATCGCTACGACCTCGCAAGTGGAGTTCCGCTAATTTTTCGCAATACCTTCCTGGTTGCAGCAGATATCGAGAACGAATCAATTCACCGAGGAAATCCCGGCGAATTGATTAGCCATGCCTCGCGAAATGTCGTCGTCTACTATGCATCGGATGATATGGCTTTAAGGTCCAGCAAGGCGGCAAACCTAAAGAACAAAATTGCATCCAAACGGCTGGGTCACACTGGGCCGGAAAACATTGACCTTACCCCTAAGAATATCTCCGTAGTGGATTGCGACGACGTCAATAGCGTTTATGACTTTCCAAAGGGCCACTCCTATTTCCGCAGTGGCCGATCACCTGGTGTTCCCGGCGTCGTGTTCAAGCACATCTTCGAGTGTTTGCAAACCGGGCGAGCGGCAATGCAAGATGTAGCGAATCGTTCCTCCGTCCTTCGAGACTAGACTGAGCAGCGGTCTCTCGAACTTTACAAATGGCAACCTACGCGCCTCCTGGCCATCCAAGAACGATGCGATGGCCGGGAGATTCCACGCCAACGACTAACTTACAACTCAGCCTGTCATACGCCGTGAGCACGGTGAAACTGAAGAGCGATCAGAATTCCAGGCAGATCTTGCCGAAATGCTGGTTGCTTTCCTGGTAGCGGAACGCGTCGACGATCTGTTCCAGGGCGAAGGATTTGTCGATTACCGGGCGCAAGCCATTGGCATCGATTGCCCGCACCATCGCCTGCTGCTGGGCTCGGCTGCCGACCAGCACGCCTTGCAGGCGGATCTGGCGCACCAGCGCCTGCACCAGTGGCAGCTGCCCGGCGACCCCGGTCAGAATGCCGATCAGTGAGATATGCCCGCCGATACGCGCAGCGATCATCGATTGCTCCAGCGTCGCCGGGCCACCCACTTCGATGACGTGATCAACACCACGATTGCCCGTGAGCTGGCGTACCGTTTCACCCCAGGCCGGGGTCTTGCGGTAGTTGATCAGGTGGTCGGCGCCCATGGCCTTGAGGCGTTCGAGTTTCTCGTCACTGGACGAAGTGGCGATCACCGTGGCGCCGGCCAGCTTGGCAAATTGCAGGGCGAAGATCGAAACACCGCCGGTGCCCTGCACCAGCACGGTATCACCCGGCTTGAGTGAATCGTCGGCCATCAGCGCGCGCCAGGCGGTGAGCCCTGCAGTGGTAAGAGTCGCCGCCTCGGCATGGCTGTAGCCTTTGGGAGCATGGGTAAACGAACTGGCGCGTGCCGTGACCTGTTCGCGGGCGTAACCATCGATGCCGTCACCCGGCACTGTGGCGAAACCTTCCACCAGCGCCTGGCCGTCCAGCCAGTCAGGGAAGAAGGTGCTGACTACTGCATCACCCACGGCAAACTCGCTGACACCAGCGCCGACCGCAGTTACCACACCGGCACCGTCGGCCATGGGGATGCGCGACTCGCTCGGCCCCCACATGCCACTGACCACGGCAAAATCATGATAGTTGAGCGAGTTGGCGTGCAAACGTACGGTGATCTCACCAGACTTAGGTGCAACTGCCTCGCAGGTGCCGACTTGAACCTTGTCGTAACCACCGCCCGCCTGGACGTAAATAGCCTTGCTGGTCATGCGAACCTCCTGGTTGGATCGGGTAAATAGCTGATCAGTCTTTGCCTCGACTTGGCGCCGGTCAAGCGCCAGCGCTTGCGAAACATCCAGACAAACAACAATAATGCGACTAATTATCAATTACTGCGCTGGTTGCCGTTCATGCCCGCTCCCGATCATGCTGCTCTGCATACGCTCTACAGCGAACACCACGGTTGGCTGAAAAGCTGGCTACGCGCCCGCCTGGGTAATGCCAGCGATGCCGCTGACCTGGCCCAGGACACCTTTATCCGGGTGCTGAGCGCGCGCAATGCCCAGACCATTCGCGAGCCACGCAGCTACCTGGGCGCCATCGCTCACGCACTGATGATCGACAAATTCCGCCGCAAGGCACTGGAGCAGGCCTACCTTGCCGAACTGGCAAGCCGCCCGGAGCGGATGGCCGACTCGCCGGAAAACCGCCTACTGATCCTCGAAACCCTGCTGGCCGTCGATACCCTGCTCGACGGGCTGGGTGAACGCACCCGACGCATCTTCCTGGCGACGCAACTGGAAGGCCTGAGCTATGTCGCTACCGCCGAGCGCCTGGGGGTGTCAGTCACCACGGTGAAAAAGCACCTGACCCGCGCCATGACCCATTGCCTGCTGCTGACGGACGACTGAATGGCTCAATCCCTGGATTACCGCACCCTGGAAGCCGCCGCGACCTGGTATGTCCAGCTCCACGCAGGACAGCCCAGTGACGCCCAGCTAAAGGCCTGGCAGGACTGGCTGGGCAAAAGCCAGGACCATGCCCAGGCCTGGGCCCGGGTGGAGAAGCTGCAGCATCAATTGGGCAGCCTGCCCGCCGACGTCACGCTGCCGACCCTGGCCGGTGTCCGCGCGCGTCGTCGCGCAGTACTCAAGACCCTGGCCATGCTCCTGGCCGTCGGCGCCACGGGCTGGGCCATGCGCGAGAGCCCCCCGGCACAGGCGCTGATGGCCGAACTGCGCACCGGCAAGGGACAACGGCGCCAAGTCAGGCTCAGCGATGGCAGCCAGCTAGAACTCAATACCGACAGCGCCGTGGATATCCACTATGACGGCCTGCAGCGCCAGTTGCGCCTACACCGCGGCGAGATCATGGTGCAGACCGCCAGCGATCCAGCCGCCCGCCCCTTCGAGGTACAGACCGCCGAGGGCCGCATTCGCGCCTTGGGCACACGCTTCAGCGTACGCAGCGACGAGGGCCAGAGCCGGGTCAGCGTGCTGCAACATGCGGTGCAGATTCGTCCTGTGGATAACCCGCTGCTGATGCTGCGCCTGGACGCCGGACAATCAGTCAGCTTCGACCAGCGGCACATCGGCAGCGCCCATAGCGCAGCGCCCGGCACCGGTGCCTGGACCCAAGGCATGTTGACGGTGATCGAGTGGCGGCTGGCCGACTTTGTCCGCGAACTGCGCCGCTATCGCCCGGGCGTGCTGCGCTGCGCCGAGGGCATTGCCGACCTGCGCCTGTCCGGTGCTTTTCGCATCGACGATACCGACACTATTCTGGAAAACCTCACTGCCTCGTTGCCGGTCAAGGTGCGCTACCTGACCCGCTACTGGGTCAGCATCGAACCGGCCTGAACAATTTCAATAAATGGGTTGCCGATTTTCATTCTCATTCGGCTACGCAGTTAACGCAGCACATCCAGCTGCCCCTCTGCCCAGCCAATCGAAGGAAAACCTGCATGACCCGCACTTGCCCCCGGGCGCCCCGCCCCCTGGTTCGCGCCGTTCACCTGGCATTGTTCGGCCTGACCCTGGCACCGCTGCCGCTGCTGGCGTTGTTGCCGACGCAGGCCATGGCACAGAGCGCCAGCAAAAACTTCCAGATCGCTGCGGGGTCGCTGGGTACCAGCCTGAGCCTGTTCGCCACCCGTGCCAACATCACCCTGTCGTTCGATGCCCGCCAGACCCAGGGTCGTCAAGCGGCCGGGCTGCAGGGTGACTATTCGGTGGAAGCAGGCCTGGCGCGCCTGCTTCAGGGCAGCGGCCTGCAGGCCCAGCGCCAGAGCAACGGCGGCTACGTGCTGGTCCCGGCCGACAGCAGTGGCGCCCTGGAGCTGGGGGCGACCAGCATCAACGGCCAGGTCCTCGGCGAAACCACCGAGAACACCGGTTCCTACACCACCGCCGCAACCCGGACCGCGACCAAACTGCCGCTGTCGATTCGCGAAACGCCGCAATCGATCACCGTAGTCACCCGGCAACTGATAGACGACCAGGGCGCCCAGAGCATCTCCGATGTGTTGCGCAATACCCCCGGCGTTTCGGCACAGACCTACGACAGCGACCGCACCGAGTTCACCAGCCGCGGCCTGGTAATCACCAACTATCAGTACGACGGGGTCAACACCATTTATGACGGTGTATATGACGAAGGCACCGCCCATGTCGACATGGCCATCTACGACCGGGTCGAAGTACTCAAGGGTGCGACCGGCCTGATGACCGGCTCCGGCGATCCTTCCGCCACGGTGAACCTGATCCGCAAGAAACCCACCGCACAGTTCCAGGCGTCGCTCACTGGCAGCGCTGGCAGCTGGGACAACTATCGCGGCGAAGGGGATGTTTCCGGACCGCTGAACAGCAGTGGCAGCCTACGCGGTCGCTTCGTCGGTGCGCAGCAGGACAAGCAGGGTTACCAGGATCACTACCAGCAGAAGAAAGAGGTGTACTACGGCATCCTCGAAGCCGACATCACGCCCGACACCCTGTTGACGGTTGGCATCGACCAGCAGACCACTACCCCACGCGGCACCTCGTGGACCGGCAACCCGGTGTACTACCAAGATGGCGGCCGTACTGATTTCTCACGCTCGTTGAACCCGGGTGCCGACTGGAGCCGAAGAGACTTCCAGAATCGTACCTACTTCGCCTCCCTGGAACAGGCGCTGGCCAACGACTGGTCGCTCAAGCTCAGCGTCAACCAGTTGCAGAGCAACCATGACACCCGCCTGGCATCAGCCAGCGGCTCCCCGGATCGCGCCGGTAATGGCATGGGCATTATCTGGGGGCGCTGGGAAGGCCATCGGCTGCAGAACAGTGCCGACCTGAACCTCTCCGGACCTTTGAGCCTGTTCGGTCGCCAACATGACCTGGTGGTTGGTTTCAACACCTCGAACTCGCGCCAGACCGGCAGCACCTGGGACACCGGCGCAGGCGGCCTGGTGCCGGGTAGCATCTTCGACTGGAACGGCGACATCGGCGTACCGGACTTCCCGAAAAACGGCAAATACGAGCAGAAAAAAAGCCAGAACGGTGCCTACATCGCCACCCGCCTGCGCCCCACCGACGATCTTTCGCTGATCCTCGGTACCCGGATCAGTACCTTCAAGTACAGCGATAACTACAACTACGACGGCTTGAACCCGATCTTCCAGGACAGCTCCGCCAGCTACAAACAGCATGGCGTGGTCACGCCCTATGCCGGCGTCGTGTATGACCTGAACGACACCTATTCGGTGTACACCAGCTACACCTCGATCTATCAGCCGCAGAGCAACAAGGACATCAACGGTGTCACCCTCGACCCGGTCGAAGGCGACAGCTACGAAGCCGGTCTGAAGGCGGCCTACTTCGACGGCAGGCTCAACGCCAGCCTGGCAGTGTTCCGTATCGAACAGGACAACGTCGCCGAGTCAATCGGCACTAATCCTCAAACCAACGAAGGCATCTACAAGGCCACCAGCGGCGCAATCACCAAGGGCCTGGAACTGGAAGTCGCCGGTGAGCTGCAGGAAGGCTGGAACCTCTCGGCCGGTTACACCTATGCCCGTTCCCGCGATGCCGACGAACAACACATCTACGGCTTCCCGATGAGTACCAGCAAGCCTGAGCACCTAGTGCGCGTGTTCACCACTTACCGCCTGCCGGGGATGCTGGACAAGGTTACGCTCGGTGGCGGGGTGAACTGGCAGAGCGCGTTCTACGGCAAGATCTACAGCGCAGCGGTCCAGGACTACACCTACATCAAGCAAGGCGGCTACACCCTGGTCGACCTGATGAGCCGCTACCAGTACGACAAGCACCTGAGTTTCACGGTCAACGCCAACAACGTGTTCGACAAGCGCTACCTGAGCGGGCTAGGCAACTTCGACACTACCTACTACGGCGAGCCGCGTAATGTGATGCTGACGACCCGCTGGGATTTCTGAGTCCTCATCGCGGGCTTGCCCCGCGATGATTTCAGCCCTGAAGCAATACCTGCAACGCCCGGCAATCCGCCGCATGCCAGTCGGTCAACTCCGGCCAGGGGTTGTCCGGCAGGTTGACCAGAATGGTCCGGGAGCCCGCCGCACGGCCACAGTCGAGGTCGAAACGGTAGTCACCGACCATGACCATCTCGGTCGGCGCCACATCCCAAGCCTCAGCCAGCTTTAGCAAGCCGCCAGGGTGCGGTTTGGGCGGTGCCTCATCTCGCCCCAGCACGTACTGCTCGGCAAAGCAGTCGGCAAGGCCAATGGCCTCCAACGTCACATGCGCCAGTTCACGCGCATTGCGGGTAAGGATGCCCAACTGGCAACCACGCCCGGCCAGCGCGCGCACCAGCTCCACGGCACCGACCGAGGCCTGCGAGCCGATCGCCAGGTCACGCTCATGCTCCAGCAACCAGGCGTGCTTGGCTGCGGCTTCGGCAGCGGGCAAGGCGGCCAGGTGGGTGAGGATGTCGTCAGCCGGCGGAATCTCCAGAGCCTCGCGAATAGCCGCGAAGTCATGTACCGCTACGGTCAAGGTGCCATCCATGTCGAACACCCAATGACGGATATCCTTGAGGCTCATGCCCAATCCTTGCGATGACGAACCAGGCCTTCCTGGCAGGACGAGGCCACCAGTTGCCCAGTCTGGTTGAAGATGTTGCCGCGGGAAAATCCACGGGCATTGCCAGCCCAGGGGCTATCCATGGCATACAGTAGCCACTCGTCGGCCCGCAGGTTGCCGTGGAACCACAGCGCATGATCGAGGCTGGCGACCTGCATGTCCTTCTGCCATACCGATTTGCCGTGGGGCAGCAGCGAGGTGGTCAGCAGGCCGAAGTCCGAGGCATAGGCAAGCATGTACTTGTGCAGTGCTGGCACGTCCGGCAGGGTGCCGTCAGCACGGAACCAGATGTATTTCAGCGGATCGCCCGCTTTAGGGTTGAACGGGTCTTCTGCCGTTACCGGGCGCATTTCGATCGGCTTGGCGCAAAGCATCTTGTCGCGAATCGACTCGGGCAGCTGGTCGGCCATACGCTGGGCCAATTCCACTTCCGAAGGCAGGTTTTCCGGGCCAACCACCGTCGGCATCTGCGTCTGGTGGGTGAAGCTCTCTTCGTCGTATTGGAACGAGGCGCTGCAGGTAAATATCGGCTGGCCCTTCTGGATCGCCGTCACCCGCCGGGTGCTGAAACTGCCGCCATCGCGCACCCGGTCAACCGAGTAGACCACGGGCATCGCCGCATCACCCGGGCGCAGGAAATAGCCGTGTAACGAATGCACATGACGCGCTTCTTCGACCGTCTGGCTGGCTGCCGACAACGACTGACCCAGCACCTGGCCGCCATACAGCTGACGAAAACCCAGGTCCTGACTCCGTCCGCGGAACAGATTCTCCTCGATGGCTTCCAGACTCAACAGGTCGACCAGATCGTCCAACACGTGGCTCATTCAAGATTCTCCAAAGCAATGCGCACCTGCGACAAATGATACAGGGTTTGTCATAGCTCACCTGTATGTTGTGCCATTCAGCCGCGCAGGGTCTGTTGCCACTGGGCCCGGTTGATGCGGTACAGCACATGGGCACGCAACGGATGATCCTCGGGCAGTTTCGGATGCAGGAAGCTTGCGTCCAGGTCCTGTTGCATGCCGATGGCCTGCATGACCTTCTGCGACGGTAAATTGCTTTCGCTGGTAAACGACACCACCTGCTCCAGGCCCAATTGGGCAAAGGCGCAGCGCAGGCTGGCCCAGGCCGCTTCGCTGGCAAAACCCAGGCCCCAATGGCGACGAGCCAGGCGCCAGGCAATCTCCACGGCGGGGGCAAAGTCGGCATCAAAATTAACGTTAAGCAGGCCGGTCATGCCGATGAAGGCGCCAGTATCCTTGCGCTCCAACGCCCACAAACCAAAGCCGTACTCGTTGAAATGACCACGGATACGACCGATCAAGGCCGCACTTTCAAGGCGAGTCAACGGCGCGGGGAAATAGCGCATGACCTGTGGATCGGCACACATGGCGGCAAATTCGCCGAGATCGTCGTCCTGCCATTGGCGCAGCACAAGTCGTGCGCTTTGCAGTTCTAGTATGGGGGTCATGCTCGGCTTGCTCCGTATCCACAACCTGCAGTTTATAGCGTAGGCCCGATTGCAGCGCAGGTCTGAACGGTAGCGTAACGGCAACCTGAGCTGGCAAGATCGGCTTCTGCCCTGTTCAAGAACCCGCCATGCCCCTGCCGCTGATCTACCACGACGATTACAGTCCGGCGTTTCCCGCCGAGCACCGCTTTCCGATGGACAAGTTCCGCCTGTTGCGCGATCACCTGGTCGAAAGCGGCCTGACCACTGACCAGGCGTTGCTGCGCCCACAGATCTGCCCCAACGATATCCTCGCCCTGGCCCATGACCGCGGTTATATCGAACGCTACATGAATGGCGAGTTGTCACGCGAAGACCAGCGCCGCCTCGGCCTGCCCTGGAGCGAAGCCCTGGCGCGACGCACCGTAAGGGCGGTCGGCGGCTCGCTGCTGGCCGCCGAGCAGGCCCTGGAGCACGGCATCGCCTGTCACTTGGCTGGCGGCACCCATCATGCCCACTACGACCACCCTGCCGGCTTTTGCATCTTCAACGACCTGGCCGTGATCAGCCGCTACCTATTGGAGGCCGGTCGGGTGCATAAAGTGTTGATCTTCGACTGCGACGTGCACCAGGGTGATGGCACCGCGCGGATTCTCCACGACACCCCCGACGCCATCACCGTTTCCTTGCACTGTGAGCAAAACTTCCCGTCGCGCAAGGCCCAGAGCGACTGGGATATTCCCTTGCCCCGCGGCATGGGCGACCAGGCCTACCTGAAGGTGGTCGAAGATGCCCTGAACTACCTGTTGCCGATGTACCGCCCAGACCTGGTGCTGTATGACGCCGGCGTCGATGTGCACAAGGACGACGCCCTCGGCTACCTGCAACTGACCGATGAAGGCGTCGCGGCCCGTGACGAGCATGTACTGCGCCAGTGCCTGGGCCGGGATATCCCGGTGGTCGGGGTGATCGGCGGTGGCTACAGCAAGGACCGCCAGGCCCTGGCGCGCCGCCATGGCATTCTCCATCACAGCGCCAAGCGGGTGCTGGGTTACTCACAATGACTGTGGAACCGCCTGTGGACAACCTGCGTGAAAGCCACTGCAGCCCTTTGCCCGCCTGGGATTGAAGCGGCTGTTCATTTTTTGCTCAGTGTTTCCGCCTGCCTCGCTGAGGTAGAATGCCGGCTCTTTTTCCCAGCTTGCAGCCGACCATGACCGACACCCGCTCCGCCAACCGCCCACACGTTGCCATTATCGGAGGCGGGCCGGCCGGGCTGATGGCCGCCGAAGTGCTCGGCCAGGCCGGGGTCGCGGTGGATCTCTACGACGCCATGCCTTCGGTAGGACGCAAATTCCTCCTGGCCGGGGTCGGTGGCATGAATATCACCCATTCCGAACCCTACCCGGCGTTCATCTCCCGGTATGCCGAGCGCTGCGGCGAAATCGCCAAGTTGCTCGAAGGCTTCGATGCCGATGCCCTGCGCCAGTGGATTCACGGCCTGGGCATCGAGACCTTCGTCGGCAGCTCTGGCCGGGTCTTTCCCCGCGACATGAAAGCCGCCCCGCTGCTGCGCGCCTGGCTCAAGCGCCTGCGCGATACCGGGGTAGTTATCCACACCCGTCATCGCTGGCTTGGCTGGAATGCCGATGGCAGCATGCGGATGGCTTATCCACAGGGCGAATTGGCGCTCAAACCTGCTGCTACCGTCCTGGCCCTGGGTGGCGGTAGCTGGGCGCGCCTGGGTTCCGATGCGGCCTGGCTGCCCTGGCTTGGGGATAAAGACATACAGATCGCGCCATTGCAGGCCGCCAACAGCGGATTCGAGGTACACGCCTGGAGCGACCTGCTCAAGGACAAGTTCGCTGGCGCGCCGCTGAAGAACATCGCCCTGAGCCTCGCTGGCCAAACGCCGCGCCTCGGTGAGTGCATCGTCACTGCACAAGGGCTGGAAGGCAGCCTGGTGTATGCCTGGTCGGCGCAGATCCGCGAAGCGATCAACCGTGCAGGCAGCGCCACGGTGTTGCTCGACCTGTTGCCCAATCGCACTGTGGATAACATCCACAAGGCCCTGGCCAAGCCCCGCGGCTCACGCTCGATGGCTAAGCACCTGCACAACCAACTGGGTCTGGACGGAGTCAAGGCGGCGTTGCTGCGCGAGCTGACCGATGCACAAACCTTTGCCGATCCGGCGTTGCTGGCCCAGGCGATCAAGGCCCTGCCTATCGTGCTGGTGCGCCCTCGCCCACTGGATGAAGCCATCAGCAGCGCGGGTGGGGTTGTGTTTGAGGCGATGGATCAGCGCTTGATGCTCAAGGAACTGCCTGGAGTGTTTTGTGCCGGGGAGATGCTCGACTGGGAGGCGCCGACCGGGGGGTATCTGCTGACGGCGTGTTTTGCCAGTGGGCGCAAGGCGGGGCTGGGTGTTCTGGACTGGCTGGAAAACTGATCGCGGGACAAGCCCGCTCCTACTGCGTGGGCTTGCCCCGTGATAGCTATCTCAAGGTTTACGCTTGCGCGGCCCGGTATTGAAGGTCGGCACCTTGCGCACCGGCTTGGCCGCAGGCGCTGCCGCCGACGTCTCGCCACTGTCCATCCAGCGGCCCAGGCTACGCTTGCTGCTGCTCTCCTTGGGCTTCTTCGGTTTCTTCGGCTTCTTCAGCACTTGCCCAGTGGCATCGGTCATCGGCACCTTGTGATCGGGGATGAAATCCGGCTCTTCGTGGCGTGGCAGGGTTTTGCGGGTCAGGGTCTCGATAGCCGATAGCAGTTGCACTTCATCGGCGCACACCAGCGAGATCGCCTCTCCGCTGTTGCCTTTACGGCCGGTGCGACCGATACGGTGAATATAGTCTTCAGCCACGATCGGCAAATCGAAGTTGACCACCAGCGGCAGGTCGTCAATGTCCAACCCGCGCGCCGCCACGTCAGTGGCCACGAGGATCTGGATCTCACGCGCCTTGAAACTGTCCAGGGCGCGCTGGCGGGTTGCCTGGGGCTTGTCACCATGGATACCGTCAGCGTTCACACCCTGGCCGCGCAGGCGCTCGACCAGTTGATCGACGCCGTTGCGCGTCTTGGCGAACACCAGCACCTGCTTCCAGCGCTGTTTGCGCAACAGATGGCTGAACAGCTCCGGCTTGCGCTTCTTGTCCACTGGGACGATCCACTGTTTGACCGTGCTGGCGGTGACGTTGCGCGGGCTGACTTCGATGCTCAGTGGATCGTTCAGGGTCTGCCCGGCCAGCTGGCGGATCTCGTCGGAAAAGGTGGCCGAGAACAGCAAGGTCTGCCGCCGGGCCGGCAAGGCGGCATAGACCGCGCGCAGCTCTTCGGCAAAACCCAGGTCGAGCATGCGGTCGGCTTCGTCGAGGACCAGGGCCTGCAACTGGTTGAACTTCACCGCGTTCTGGCGGAACAGGTCGAGCAAGCGCCCCGGCGTTGCCACCAGCAGATCGATGCCCTTGCGCAGTTTCATCATCTGCGGGTTGATGCTGACGCCACCGTAGACCGCATAAGTGCTCAACGGCAGGTGTTCGGCGTATTCGCGGATGTTGTTGTGTACCTGTTCGGCCAGCTCACGGGTGGGTACCAGCACCAGGGCGCGGACCGAGTTGCTGGCGACCTTTTCGCCCTCCAGGGTCAGGCGCTGCAACAGCGGCAGGGCGAAACCTGCGGTCTTGCCAGTACCGGTCTGGGCCGCGGCCATCAGGTCACGCCCGGCCAGCACGGCAGGAATGGCCTGGGCCTGGACCGGCGTCGGGGTGTTGTAGTCCAGGCGCTCAAGCGCGCGCAGCAAGGGTTCAATCAGGCCGAGTTTGGCGAATGTCATGGCAGTACCGTCAGGGGAATTCAGCAATGGCGGCAGTTTACCTTGTTCCGCCAGCCGCTTCCTGACAAACCTCTGCTACTTGCACAGCTCGCCGTCTACCTGCACTTGCGCCTTGCTGGCCACCGTCGTCGGCTTGCGCCACTGCGGCAGGCCGATCAGTACCACGGCACCGATGATGACCGCCATGGCCACGCACTCCTCAAAGCCGATCTGCTCGCCGGCAAACAGGATCCCCAGTAACACTGCCACTGCCGGGTTGACGTAGGCGTAGCTGGTGGCCGCCGCCGGGCGTACATGCTTGAGCAGGTACATATAGGCGCTGAAGGCCAGAATCGAACCGAAGAACACCAGATAAGCCAACGCGCCCCAACCGGCAGCCGTGGGCATCTGGGTCATGCGCTCGCCGCTCAGGGCGCTGCCCAGCAGCAGGACGCCACCGCCCACGAGCATCTCGGCCGCACTGGCCATAGGCCCCTGGGGCAGTGGCAGGCTTTTGCTCCAGACTGAGCCGAACGCCCAGGACGCGGCGGCAAACAGGATCAACGCGGCACCCATGGGGCTGGCCTGCAGGTTAGAACCCAAGTTGAGCATGGCAATACCGATCAGCCCGAGGACGATCCCGGCCCATTCCAAGTGGGTGTTGCGCTGGCCCCAGAACAGGCCGAACAACAGGGTGAACAGCGGCACGGTGGCCACGGCCAACGCTGCAACCCCCGAGGCCACACCAGCATGTTCGGCCAGTGTCACGCCACCATTGCCACAGCTGAGCAACAGCACGCCAATCGCGCCTGCTGCGCGCCATTGTGGCCAGGTCGGCGCCGGCACACCGCGCCAGCGCAGGAAGCCGTACAACAGCGTACCGGCAATAACAAAGCGCACGCCCGCCATGAGCAGCGGCGGCCAGGACTCGACACCAATGCGGATAACCAGGTAAGTCGAGCCCCACACCAGGTACAACGCGAGGAAGGCGCCGATCAAAACCAACGGAAAGCGACGAGGGGCAGGCATGGGGGACTCGATTTCTGATTGTCGGGGGATTAGTTTAGAAAGGCATGCGTACAAACATAAGTTACAAAACCTGTTTAAACGAACCGTACACTTTTGAAAGAACGGTTCTTACGGCCTTTAACCTTTGATTCAAAGAATGCCTCAGGAAGCCCATGGACAAGTACGATCGAATGCTCCTCAGCGCCTTGCTGGAAAACGGTCGCGCCTCTTTCGCAGAGCTCGCACGCAAGGTCAATCTGTCTGCTCCGGCGGTCGCCGAACGGGTGGCCAAGCTTGAGGCCAACGGCGTGATCACCGGCTACCAGGCCAAGGTCGATCTGGAGAAGATCGGCTTGCCGATCCAGTGCGTGATTGAATTGCGCCTGGCCAGCCATGGTAATCAGCAGACTTACGAAGAGCTCACGCAGATCCCGCAGTTGACCGAGTGCCACCGGGTCACCGGCGATCCTTGCGTGATCATGCACGCGGCCGTGGGCTCGATGCCGGAGCTGGAAGCGTTGATCAACCGCGTCGCCCAGTTCGGCTTCAGCAAGACCTCGATCATTCTCTCCAGTGCAGTGGAGCGGCGCTTGCCGCTGGGCCACCTTGAGCACAACGGCAAGAAAACCTAGCGGTAGGTCTTCAGCGCCTCAGCGATCTTCGCCGCCGGGACTTTTTGCAAACTGCAGAACAACTGGTGGGACACCGCATTGACGCCTTGCTCACGCAACTGCCCGGCCAGGTGCTGGGCCAGGTTGGCGGCCATTTCCGCATCCGCCATGGCCCGGTGGGCGGTGCCGGTGTCCGGCAGGCCAGCCCAGCGCGTCAGGGTGCCGAGCTTGTGGTTGGGCGCCGCAGGCATCAGGCGCCGGGCCAGCAGCATCGAACAGGCAAAACGCTGGCTGCGGCTGCGGCCGATCTGCGCCAGTTCATAATCCCAGAATTTCTGGTCGAACGAGGCATTGTGCGCCAGCATTGGTGTGTCACCGACGAACTCGGCGACTTCGTTCATCACCCGGGCGATGGGCGGTGCACTGCGCAACATGGCAGTGGTGATACCGGTCAGCCCGGCAACAAAGGCCGGCACCGGCAGCCCTGCGTTCATCAGGCTCTGGTAGCGTTCGACGATACGCCCCCGTTCAAGCATGACCACCGCCACTTCAGTGGCTCGGCAATTGGCGCCGGGCGAAATGCCGGTGGTTTCAAAGTCGATGACAGCGATACGTTCCAAAACAAAACCTCAGTAAAACCTAGTGCCTGAGCAACAGGCCGCCCTCGATGGGCACATAGCGGCTGGCAGCGCGAATCAGCGAGTTGGCGGTCAGGCCCGGGACGCCATAGGCGACGGCTTCGATGCCGTGACGGCTGATGACGCGTTCGAGCAGCAGATCGAAATCACCGTCGCCGGAAGCCAGTACCACTTCGTCGACCCGTGCGGCAGCGTCGATCACATCCAGGGTGATGCCCACATCCCAATCGCCCTTGGCCGAGCCGTCGCTGCGTTGGATGTAGGGCTTGAGTTTGACCGTGAAACCGAGGTTACGCAGGATCTGCTGAAACTGCTGCTGTTTGCTGTCGCCGCGGTCGATGGCATAGGCAACCGCCTCGACGATCTGCCCATGCTGGCTGATATCGGCCCACAGCGCCGCATAATTGAAATGACAGCCATAAGCCTGGCGCACGGTGTAGTAGAGGTTCTGCACATCGGCGAATACCGCGATCTTCTTCACCGTTCTTCCTCATGGCGCCGTGGCGCGGTTGCGGCCACCGCACACCGGGGCCGTCTCGGCGCCCAGTATGCCAGCCTGGAGGCGGTGCGGGTATGCGCGCTCAGACGAAGCTGTCGTCGCCGTCGAAGAATCCGCCGTCATCGCTGCCGTAATCGCTGTCGATGAAACCACCCTGATCGTTGCCATCGCCGCTGTTGTCGGCGGTCAGACGCTGGTCGTCATTGCTCCCCCAGCCACCGCTGTCGCTGGCAGGTGCCGACGCCTCCTTGACCACCTCTTCGGGTTGCGATTGATGGTTGAACAGGCTACTGATGCCCTGAGCCAGCATGACCCCGCCAGCCACGCCGGCAGCGGTTTGCAATGCTCCGCCGAGGAAACTGCTGACACTACCGCGGGCCGGAGCCTGGGCAGGTGCGGCGTTGAAGCCTTGCGGCGCGGCAGCGCCGGGTTGATTGAACGCGCGCGACGGCTCGCGCCAGCCGCTACCGTTCGCTGCACTGGCTGGCGCTTGCGACTGGAGCGGTTGAGGATCACGGGTAGCGCTACCGAAGATGCTCGAAAGAAAGCCCCCGCTGTTGTTTGGCGTGGTGGCCGCTACTTGTGCCTTGGCCTGTTGCAATTCGGCCTGCAGTTGCTTGTTCTGCTCATCCAGGCGCTTGAGCGCAGCCTCCTGGACCAGGATCGCCTGAGCCATGTAATAGGGTGCCGCCGGTTGTTGCTGCAAGTGTTCGGCAATCCGCGCCTGGGCCTGGGCGTCACGGGGGACGGCCGGGTCTTCGGCTTGCCTGAGCCGGCCGAACAGGCCATCGATCAGGGTTTGTTCTTCACTGTTCATGGGCAACCTCACACAAGAGCCGGGGGAGTTCAGGTTCACTGAAAATGGGGTGCCAGGGCCTTGGATTCAACACCAGGCGCGATGAAACTTTCTTCAGGTTGGGTGCCAACTGGGCTAAAGTTACGCCCTGCTTTTTCCAACACGATATCGACCGATGAATCCGCTCAGTGTTCTGCGTGACGCCCTGTATTTCTTTCGCCGCCACCTGCTGAGCATCGCCCAGCTCTGCTTGCCGTTGGTGGTGCTCGAAGCACTCTGCACCCAACTGCTCTACCAGCAACTGGGCAAGGACGCGTCACAAGCCTATGGCATGCTCGCCAGCCTGTTGTTCTATCCACTGTACAGCGCCGCCCTGATTCTCTACCTCGACACCCGCAGCAACGGCTATACCCCGCTCAAGCGTAACCTGCTGGCCATGGCCCTGCGCCTGTGGCCGTCCTTCGCCCTGATGGTGATGCTCAGCTCGCTGTTGATCATGGCCGGCGCTGCGCTGTTCATCCTTCCGGGGATCTGGGTGATGGTCAACCTGGTGTTTGCCGAGTACCTGCTGGTGCTGCGCGGCCTGGCGCCGATTGCCGCCATGCGCGAAAGCTTCCAGATGACCAACGGCAATTTCTGGAAGATCTTCACCTGCATCCTCGGCGTCCTCGCCCCGTTGTGGTTGATCGATGGCCTGAGCCAGATGCTGGTCCCGGAACCTTCGTCCCTGGCGCAACTGGCTATCGATAGCGGCAACAGCTTCTTGCAGCTGTTCAGTACCGTAGTGATGTTCCGCCTGTTCATGCTGATCAGCGAACCGGTCACAGAGCCGCCAGCGCCCTGAGCTTGCTCAGGGCCGACCGAGAACGGCCCAAAGTGGGCGGTGGGCACGTTGACGGCAATGGGTGGCGTGCCGTCATCCATGTCGCACCTCTCCCTAAGGCTTTAGCCGACCATCGTTACTGCTCGACAGAAAAGCCCGTCGAAGGCCTGCTGCTGGGGAGTTGACGACAGGCCGCTAATGTCTTGGCGAACCTCCGGGGATAGCGCATTGCATCTTCCCCCAGTACAGCTATATTCCAAAGCAATGCCTTGCTCCAGACCTTAAAACAGTCGCTCCGTGGTGTCGTTTCCGTTGTCTCAGCGGCGTTGAGCTCAGCCATTCCGCTTTTGGCCAGGGTCGGTCAACCCTGCACGTCAGGTGCTCGGCGCTCGGCCTGCTGCTGATGCAGCGCACGGAAAACGAACCACGGGAGGCAGAGTCATGGACATGCTGCTGGCACGGAACAAGAATGGGTCTGACGTAGTTGAACTTCGTAACGAACTGGCCAGGTTACTAGGCGAAGACAGGAAAAGGTTCCCCGGGCTGGCGGGAGGAAGGGATTTCGATGCATTGACGGAATCCGCGGTCCGTCACTGGCAATCAGGTATCGGCATTGTGGCGGACGGGTTGATCGGTCCCTACTGTCAGAGCCTGCTGGGTCTGCGCAAGCTCAAGGACCTGGCTATGGTACTCAGCGTCGATACGGTGAAGCCTCTGTTCCCGGCAACCAAGCCTTCCAACATCCAGCGCTACCTCCCTTATGTTGCTGCGGCGCTGGCAGCAACCGGCCTTACGGACAGGCCAATGATACTGGCAGCCTTGGGCACGATTCGTGCCGAGACCGAAGGTTTCGTACCTATCTCGGAATTTCCTTCGAAGTTCAATACCAAACCGGGCATGCCAGCCTTCAGTGCCTATGACGACAGGGCGGGACTGGGCAACACCGAGCCAGGCGATGGCGCGAACTTTCGCGGGCGCGGTTTCGTGCAACTAACCGGGCGCTACAACTACCACGCCTACTCACAGACGATTGATCTGGATATCGAGTCGCAACCGGACCTGGCCAATGCTCCCGAGGTGGCAGCAGTCCTCCTGGCGAACTTTCTCGCTGATCGCGCCAGCAAAATCCGTACTGCCCTGGCTGGCGGCAGCTTCCTCGCCGCTCGCAAGCTGGTCAACGGCGGCTCCCATGGTCTCGACCGTTTCAGCCTTGTGTTCAAGCTCGCGGCATTGGTCCCACAGCCGCCAAAACCACTCAAGGCCACAGGTGCTGCGGCGAAAACGGCTGCTGCCGCACCAGCCGTCACGCGCCTGCTCAACGTCAGCAAGGACCCGGTGGATTTGCGCGACCGCGCCTACATGCCACCGCCCCAGAGCCTTCCCGACGCCTATCCGAGTGACGAAGACATCAAGAAACTCCTTCCCCGCTATACCAAGTCGGGGCTGATCCTCGACCAGGGACGGGAGGGCGCCTGCACCGGATTCGGGCTCACCTGTGTGGTGAACTTCCTTCGTTGGCGCAAGATGAGCT
The DNA here is from genome assembly GCF_050739775.1 of Pseudomonas sp. GTDB lineage: Bacteria > Pseudomonadota > Gammaproteobacteria > Pseudomonadales > Pseudomonadaceae > Aquipseudomonas. Next base: position 79,790 of record NZ_JBOICA010000017.1, on the reverse strand, counting down.
TCGCTGACGGTCTGGAATCGGTCAGCCCACGGATGCTCTACAACTATGCCCGGCGCTACGACGAATTCGCCGGTGAGGACTACGAGGGCTCCAGTTGCCGCGGCGCCCTCAAGGGTTGGCATCACCATGGCGTTTGTCTGGAGTCCGACTGGCCCTACAACAGTTCACAGGGAGCCCTACCGCCCAAGTTCGGCTATGCCACGCGGGCAACCGACAACACACTGGGTGTCTACTACCGCATCGACATCCGCTCTATCACCGACCTGCAGGCCGCCATCTACGAAGTCGGCGCAATCTACGTCTCGGCCTTCACCCACGACGGCTGGAACCAACTTTCCAAGCACAATGGCAAGCTCGACGGACACAGTGCCTTGCCGGTCATTCCCTTCGACGGAAAGCCGTCCCAGATTGCTGGTCACGCCTTTGCCCTGGTGGGTTTCAACGCCACTGGTTACATCGTCCAGAATTCCTGGGGGCCCAAATGGGGGGGCGGCGGCTTCGCCCTGCTGACCTACGCCGACTGGCTCGCCAATGGCATGGACGCCTGGGTCGCGGCACTGGGCGTACCGGGGGTGCTGCAGGGTCAACTGGCGGTTGGCCGAAGTTCGGCAGTCAGCTCCGCCGCCGCCAACGGCGCCATGTGGTGGGATGAGCCTAAGGCCTACGAACACAGTGTGATCTTTGGCAACAACGGACGCATCGACCGCCACCTCACCCAGGACGAGCTGAGCCGCTCACTGCTGCACCAGGCTTGCGGACTGCCGGACCAATGGTTCCGTAGCGAGCCGGGCAAGACCAAACGACTGGTACTTTACGTACACGGCGGTCTGAATAGCCAAGACTCCGCCATCGAGCGTGCGAGGGCGATGGGACGTTACTTCCTGGGTAACGGCTGCTATCCGCTGTTCATCGTCTGGAAGACTGGTGTACGCGAATCCATCACGAACATCATCACCGACATGTTCCAGCGCGAACCGGCACGCGCAGGCGGTTTGCGCGACAGTATCCAGGACGGCGCCGATCTGCTTCTCGAACGGGGCATTGGCCGCCCCTTCGCCCGCCCGCTCTGGAGCGAGATGAAGGAGAACGCCGAGTTCGCCAGCATGCCCACCCGAGGCGGCGACAAACTGGTGACGGCCATGCAGAACCTGGCCGGAACCTGGGGAGACGATCTGGAAATCCACCTGATCGGACATTCGGCCGGCTCAATCTTCCTTGGCCATCTCATCGACCTGTTCGCTGCGCGTGGTCTCGAGAAACGCATCAACTCGCTCCACCTCTACGCGCCGGCCTGCACGGTGCAGTTCGCCAATCGCCATTTCGCTCCTCACGAAGCGCTGATGCAAACCCTCTACCTGGACATACTGTCGGACAGCAATGAGCGGGACGACAGCATCGGCCCCTACAGCAAGTCGCTGCTCTACCTGGTTTCCAACGCACTCGAAGGAGACCTGCGTACACCCATCCTCGGCCAGGCCAATGTGCTGGACCCGGAGTACAAGGGCTGGGACGGCTCATCTAGCACCGGCGAAGCACTAAACAAATGGCGCCAAGCCATCAATTCGGCCGGTCTGGCCAAGCGCAAGCAGATCAACCTCGTCAACAAGAACACGGTGATCAGCTGCAAGTCCGACGGCTTCACCATCAGTGCGACCCACGGCAGCTTCGACAACAACGCGGAACTGGTGGAGCAGACGCTCAAGCGCATCACCAGAACCGACCCGAAGCAGAAGCTGGTGTTGCCGGTCGACGACTTGCGCGGTTTCTGACTGGAGACCCGCAGCCAACTATCAGTCAATGAGGAAGACGCGGATAGCGTCTTGCGCGGAGCCAAATCATGAAAAACGTATCAGTCAGAAAAATCCAGGAAGCACTCGTCGCCAAGGGCTTCATCCCCGGAGAAGTCGATGGCATATGGGGGCGCAGAACCATCGCAGCGGTCAAGAGCTTCCAGCAAAGCGTCGGACTTGAGGTGGACGGAGTCATCGGCCCCAAGACTTCGGCGGCGCTTTTCCCCAGCGCTGCTGAAATGCCGTCGCAGCCACTCCTACCCTGGATCGCCGAAGCCGAGAACCTGATTGGTACCAAGGAGAATCTCGGATCGCGGGACAATCCGGTCATCCTCAATTGGGCCGACAGTCTCGATATTCATTACCCCAACGACGATGTGCCCTGGTGTGGCTTGTTTGTAGCGCACTGCGTGGGCTCGACCATGTCTGACGAAATATTACCCGCCAATCCGCTTGGCGCTCGTCAGTGGGAGCGATTTGGCGATCCCATCGATCCACGCTGGGGGGCCATTCTGGTTTTCTGGCGGGAATCACGAGCCAGCGGAAAAGGCCACGTCGGCTTTTATGTCGGAGAAGATGACAGTGCCTATAGGGTCCTGGGCGGCAATCAGGGCAACAAGGTCTGCCTGACCTGGGTAGGGAAAGATCGCTTCCTCAAGGCGCGTTGGCCGCGGACCGCGGCTTCGCTGGGTGGTGGTAGCGCCACTGTCCTGGTTGATCGCAAAGAAGACTTGTCCAATGACGAAGCATGACAACTTAACCAACAGTGCAAGAAGTCAGTCAATATTGGCTCGCAGGAATCAAACTTCAGGCAAAAAATTCAGCCGGGAAGGAGAAGGCAATGAGTGACAAAAATACGATCATTGCCGAAATCATAAAATACCCAATAATTATATTTTCAATATTGCTGTCCCTTGTTGCAGCAAAACACATACTAGGTCTTGAGTTCGGAGTGCTAACAGAAATAAGCATTAATGGAGCTAAGTTTGCCGAAAAAAGCAAAGCAACAGCGGATGCCATAGCCAGTATTGATGCAGACCTAAGACGGGCTGTTGTAGATATTGAGCAGCTAAAGAAAGTAAGCAATCCCATACCAAACACTCCAGCCATGCAAACAGAAAGCACCGAAGCAGCGGAGACCGTCTCTGACCAAACGGCAAAAATCGAACAGATCCAAATTTCAAGCAACGCAAAAAAAACCAGTCTGAAGGGATATATATGGATTGGAAATTATAACAATAACTGGAAGAAGCGGATCCTTGCCCAGCCCGACACTGGGCAACCAATTGACATCAGCCCAAACGAAATGCAGAGAGGCACCGAATATGCTGTCTTGGGCAATATGGTAGTGCGCGATGGACTCCCAGAGAACAATCAGAACTACTTTAATGGTCGCAGCAGCCTAGGAGTTGTTCCTAGTGGAACAAGAATACGCCTTACAAATGTACCAGTAGCGATAGAGAGGGAGTTTGCCACTCAGTACTGGGCCGAAATTGAGGTTCTCTGAGTCTGCTCGCGTGGGACGTATTGCTTCTTACCCATGGCCTGAACTAGAACGGACCGTTAAACCTCTCGAATAAGCGGTTTAGCAACCACTCAGTGCTGACAGCCTCCAGTAGCTTGGCTTGGCTACTTTGGCTATCGCACAATGTTGTCCGAGCTGAGAGACTTAAGGTAAGGACTGAGAAGTAGCAAGCCGCGACTTATACCGCCGAGGGCCAGTGAGTTTAAGTGCCTCGCGGCTTCGCCCTTGCCGTGGCTTCCGCGACCAAGGGGTCGTCAGGCCAATAATGTTTCGGATAACGCCCCTTCAAGTCCTTCTTTACTTCCGCATAAGTAGTACGCCAAAAGTTGGCCAGATCCTGAGTAACCTGCACCGGGCGCCGCGCTGGCGACAGTAGATGCAGCAAGACCTGCTGACGCCCCTGGGCAATGCGCGGGGTTTCGGCCAGGCCGAACAGCTCCTGCAGGCGCACGGCGAGGATCGGTGGGGTTTCGCTGTAGTCCAGGCGGATGTTCGAACCCGAGGGCACGCTCAGATGTACCGGCGCCCATTCATCCAGGCGCTGGGGCAGCGGCCAGGGCAACAGGTTGCGCAGGATCGACGACAGGTCGAGCTGGGCAAAATGGCTCAGGCGGGTGACTTTGCCCAGGTAGGGTTGCAGCCAGTCCTGCAGACTTGCCAGCAAGGTGTCGTCGCTCAGGTCTGGCCATTCGCTTTCACCATTGGTTGCCAGGTCGAGCTGACGCAGCAGCGCAACACGCGCTTGCCACTGACGCAGCTCGGGAGTCCACGACAGAAGTGCCAGACCCTTGCGCCGTACCAGTTCCAGCAGTGCTCGGGCGCGGGCATCCTCATCCAGGCCGGTCAACGGCTCGCGACTGAGCACCAGCTCGCCAACCTTGCGCTGGCGCTCGGCGCGCAAGACGTTCTCGCGTTCGTCCCAATCCAGTATGTCGACTTTTTTCACCTGTTCGGCCAGCACCCCGTCGAACAGCGCTGAGTCGAACTCAGCGGCCAGGTAGATACGCTCTTCGCGCTGGCCCTGGCGACTGCCCAGGTCGGCGATCACCAACCAGGGGCACTTCATCAGCGCATCGGGCTCGCCGAACAGCGCTGCGCGGCCATTGGCCAGGCGGTACTCAGCGCCCCCAGCGCGCCGCTGCTGGGCGACGCGGTCCGGATAAGCCAGCGCCAACAACGCTCCGAGCCAGCGCGAATGCTCAGGGTCGACAACGCCCGAACGCACTTTGCCACGCAGGTAGCCGCGGTACTGTCGGGCTAGTTGTCGGGCACGTTGTACTCCACCCTGCCCGTTTTTAGCCGCGCGGGTTTCACCGCTGAGCAATACCAGGCGATTGTGCAGGTCAGCGCCACCACCACGCAGAATATCGCGCTCGCCCAGCAGCGCGGCGACGTCACAGGCCATGTCTGCCAAGCCCAGGTCCTGGCCTCGCAACAACAGGTGGGCGATACGCGGGTGCGCCGGCAACTCGGCCATGGCTTGGCCGTGTTCACTCAAACTGTCCTGGCTGTCCACCTTGAATGCCCCCAGGCGCTGCAACAGATCCAGGGCCTGCGCATAAGCGGCTGCAGGTGGCTGGTCAAGCCAGCACAGTTGATCCGGGGCGACGCCCCAACGCGCCAGCTGCAAGGCCAGGCCGGCGAGATCGGCCTGGAGAATTTCCGCGCTGCCATAGGCTGCCAGCTGCTCATGCTGAGCCTCGGACCACAGTCGGTAGCACACCCCCGGCTCAAGGCGTCCGGCACGGCCCGCGCGCTGGGTAGCGCTGGCTCGGGAGATGCGTTGGGTGTCGAGCCGGGTCATGCCGCTGCCCGGATCGAAGCGCGGCACCCGCGCCAGTCCGGCATCGATCACCACCCGCACGCCGTCGATGGTCAGGCTGGTCTCGGCGATATTAGTCGCCAGCACCACCTTGCGTTTACCGGGTGGTGCGGCATCAATGGCCGCACGCTGGGCATTGAGCTCAAGTTCACCGTGTAATGGGCACAGTAGAACGTCCTGACGCTCACCCAGCGTCTCCTGCAACGATTGGTACACCCGACGGATCTCGGCCTGGCCGGGAAGAAACACCAGCAGGCTGCCCGACTCATCGGCGATGGCCTGCAATACACTATCGACCACCCGCGGCTCGATGAACTCGCCCGGCTGGAACGGCCTTCCCCAACGCACCTCAACCGGATACATGCGCCCTTCACTACTGATCACCGGCGCCGCATCGAGCAAACTCGACAGGCGTTCACCCTCAAGGGTTGCCGACATCAGCAGAATCTTCAACGGCGGGTCATCACGCAGCAACTCACGGCCATTGAGACTCAGGGCCAGGGCCAGGTCAGCATCCAGACTGCGCTCGTGGAACTCGTCGAAAATCAGCAGACCAACACCCTCCAGGGCCGGATCGGCCTGCAGGCGGCGGGTGAGGATGCCTTCGGTGACCACTTCTATCCGGGTCTTGGGACCCACCTTGCTGTCCAGCCGGATCCGGTAGCCGACGGTTTGCCCGACTTGCTCGCCCAGCTCGCTGGCCAGTCGCTCGGCCGCTGCGCGGGCGGCAAGCCGGCGTGGTTCAAGCATGAGAATGGTCTGGCCGGCCAGCCACGGTTCATCAAGCAGCGCCAACGGCACACGGGTGGTCTTGCCGGCGCCCGGCGGCGCTTCCAGCACGGCTTCATGGCGCAGGCTCAAGGCCTCACGCAAGGCTGGCAGTACAGCATCGATGGGTAACGAAATCATGGTAGCCCTCAAACAATGCGCCGAGTATAACGGCGAACCGAGCCCGCCTTATCATGGTCTTAGCTATAGATACCGGCTCTTTGCCTGTATCTTTATGGTCCTCACTCCGGAGATTTCCATGCGTATTCCCTCCCGTGTCATCGGCGGCGTCCTGGTCGCCACCCTGCTGACCCAACTGACGGCCTGCGGCACCCTTTTCTTCCCTGACCGGCGCGGCCAGATCGAAGGCAAGATCGACCCAGTGGTCGCCGCCCTCGACGCCATCGGCATCCTGTTCTACGTGATCCCCGGCCTGATCGCCTTCGGCATCGACTTCGCCACTGGCGCTATCTACCTGCCAGGTGGCAGCACCGCCCAGGTCTCACCCGAGAAGCTCAACCAGGCCATCAGCGCCGACGGCAAGGTCGACAACAGCAAGCTGCAGGCTATCCTCGAAAGCGAACTGGGCCAGCGCCTGCCACTGAACGACCCGCGCCTGATCCAGCACAAGGGCAGTGTCGAGCAACTGGCTGTGTACGGTCTCAAGCCCGTCGCTTGAGCAACGGATAGGATGCCCCCGCCAGCATGACTCCTTCGGCTGAACATCAACGTCTGCTGCGCCTGGCCACCCGCGCCTCGGTGGCGGTAGCCAGTATCCTGATCCTGACCAAGGCCGTGGCCTGGTGGTTCAGCGGTTCAGTGAGCCTGCTGGCCGGCCTGACCGACTCGGCGCTCGACGGCGTGGCCTCGTTCCTCAACCTGCTGGCGGTGCATTACGCCTTGCGCCCGGCCGACGACGATCATCGTTACGGCCACGGCAAGGCCGAAGCCATGGCCGGCATGGCCCAGGCGCTGTTCATCGCGGTCAGTGCCGTGCTTATCTGCGTGCAGGCCGCCCAGCGTCTGCAAAACCCACAACCGCTGGGCGACACCGCCCTCGGCATCGCCGTGATGGTGCTGTCACTGGGGCTGACGGCGGCCTTACTGATGCTGCAGGCCCGGGTGATACGCATCACCGGCTCCACCGCAGTGCGCGCCGACTCACTGCATTACCGATCCGACCTGTTGCTCAACGGCAGCATACTGATCGCTCTGGTGCTGGCGCGTCTGGGCTGGCCACAACTGGATGCCTTCTTCGGTCTGGGCATTGCCCTGTACATACTCTGGAGCGCGTTGCAGATCGCCCGGGAAAGTACGTCGATCCTGATGGACAAGGAACTGCCTGGCGACATCAGTGAACAGATGCTGGCCCTGGCCTGCAGCGTGCCCGGCGTGCGTGGTGCCCATGACCTGCGCACGCGGGTTTCGGGCAGTCACTGGTTCGTGCAACTGCACCTGGAATTGTCGGGCGACCTGCCACTGACTCAGGCACATGCGCTCTGCGACCAGGCGGCAGCGGCGATTCATGACAAGTACCCAAAGGCAGAAGTGCTGGTGCATGCCGATCCGGTGACCTGAAGCTCCCACAGGTTCAATTGACGCTGTACCCGCGTCCAATCAAACAAGCCCCCTGCGCCCGTCGGTAGTTATCCACCACCTGCGCTGCTGGCGCATAACGCGCCGACGCCGGGTCGAAGCCGGTCTGCTGCACCGCCCAGCGATGACACTCATAGCGGTCACGCTCCAGTTGCTGCGGACTCTGCCCGGAAGCCGGGTAGACCATCACCTCATAGGGCGGTGTCACCACGACATAACGCGGGCCTTGCGGGCGATACCAATAGCCATTGGAATAGAAATACTCATGTCCAGCGTACGGCACCCGCCAGTACGGATCAGCAAAGCGATCGATGACATGCCCGGGCCGGTAGCCCTCATTGCGCCGGGGGATGTCCTGGTAATAACCGGTGCGCGGCTCCTGGGTCTGGCGCACCTCATCTGGACGCGGCTGCAGCGGCGAGCCACCCTGCCCTTCGGCCAACAGCGGCTGATTGAGGCCTGTGCACAACAAACCTGCAGCGGCCAGACACCTTACTCGCAACTTCATGCTGGTTCTCTCGGACCGTTGAATGACCGCAGGTTATCGGCCGCACGAGGAAAAATTGCAGGCATTAAAAAAGGGAGACCTTAGGTCTCCCTTTGAGAATTTTGTCCGTGCTCGACGCTTGTGACGTCGGCTCACCTCACGCTGTCTTGTGGACAGTGTGTCGCCCGGGGGCCGAGCACAACCCTGTGGGGTTGCTGGCCGCAGCTGCCCTGATAAGGCCAGCTGCACTGGACTGATGTCCGGGCAGTGATTCTGGGTATAAGCATACGATCGCAACGAAGGCAGCGGATTGCGAAGATTGCTCAATCAAATATCACTTGCGCAATTTTTACCCAAGGACTGATAATTCAACGCAATTGAAACAGAAAAGGCATGTTCCATGAGCAAACTGGACCGCTACGACCTGAGCATTCTTGCCGAATTGCAGCGCGATGCGCGCATCTCCAACCAGGAACTGGCCGAACGCATCGGCCTGTCGCCCTCGCCCTGCTCGCGCCGGGTCAAGCAACTGGAAGACGACGGCTACATCGCCCGCCAAGTGGCGCTGCTCGACCGCAAGAAACTGGGCTTGAGCCTCACCGCTTACGTATTGATCGGCATGGACCGCCACACCCCGGAGCGTTTCGAAGCGTTCGAAACGGCGATCCGCAACCTACCCCAAGTACTAGAGTGCAGCCTGGTCACCGGGATGGATGCCGACTATCAGCTCAAGGTGGTGGTCCCCGACATGGACCACTACCAGAAGCTGCTGCTGGGCCACCTGACCCGCATCGAAGGGGTGACCAGCGTGCGCTCCAGCTTCGTGCTCAACCAGGTGCTGGCCAGCACCGAACTACCGTTGACGCACCTGCGTTAGTCAGACCGGCAAGCGGGGCGTATAATCGCGCGCCTCAACTTGCCGGAGAGTATCGATGGATCCTGCGTTGTTCGAAGAATGGATGATGACTATCCTGGTCACCATCCTCATTGGTTTCATGGGTTTTATCGTCTGGGACCTGGCGAAGAAATCCAAAGTCGGCAAGTTCGGCACCTTCATTCTGTTTTTCGTGCTGGGCCTGGGCATCCTCGCCTTCATCATCAAAAGCGTGGTGATCGGTTACATCGAAAGCGCCTAGCGCCTGGCCGGGACTTCCCGCCATTGTCCCTGCTCCAGACCGTCCAGGGTCCAGTCGCCGATCCGCACCCGCACCAGGCGCAGGGTCGGCAGACCGACGGCAGCGGTCATGCGCCGTACCTGACGGTTGCGCCCCTCCTTGATCACCAGCTCCAGCCAACTGGTCGGCACACTCTTGCGAAAGCGTACCGGTGGATTGCGCGGCCACAGCTGCGGTTCTTCGAGCTGGCGGGCCTGGGCGGGCAAAGTGGGGCCGTCATTAAGTTCGACACCATCACGCAAGCGCTGCAGCTGTTCTGCTGTTGGTTCGCCTTCAACCTGCACCCAATAGGTTTTCGCCAGCTTGTGCTTCGGATCGGCAATGCGCGCCTGCAACTGGCCGTCATTGGTCAGCAACAGCAAGCCTTCGCTGTCACGGTCCAGGCGTCCGGCCGGATAGACACCGGGAATATCGATGAAGTCCTTGAGGGTTGCACGCCCTTCGCCATCGCTGAACTGGGTCAGTACGTCAAAGGGCTTGTTGAACAGGATCAACCGCGGCTCGGCCGGCGGCGCCTTGGGCAGGCGACGCGGACCTGCGGGTTTGGCCGCGGGGTGACGCGGCTTGGAGCGAGGGGGTAACGGCATGGGGCCTCAGCGGAACGGCGGCTCGTCGAAACTGCGCAGTTTACGCGAGTGCAACGAATGCAGCTCGGTGCGCAGCAGGTCCAATGCGGCGATACCGATTTTCAGGTGCTGGCTGACTGCCCGGTTGTAGAAGGCGTTAGCCGCGCCTGGCAGCTTGATCTCACTGTGCAGCGGCTTGTCCGAAACGCAGAGCAAGGTGCCATAGGGCACGCGCAGGCGATAACCCTGAGCGGCGATGGTGCCGCTTTCCATGTCTACCGCCACCGCCCGTGACAGGTTGATCAGCGGACGCTCCTGGGCCCAGCGCAGCTCCCAGTTGCGATCGTCGTAAGTCAACACGGTGCCGGTGCGCAGGCGTTTTTTCAGCTCGTCACCGCGCTCACCGGTCACTTGCGCCGCCGCTTCCTGCAGCGCCATCTGCACTTCGGCCAGGGCTGGAATCGGAATATGCGGCGGCACCACCCGATCAAGAATGCCGTCACGGCGCATATAGGCGTGGGCCAGCACGTAATCGCCGATGGTCTGCGACTGGCGCAAGCCGCCGCAGTGACCGATCATCAGCCAGCAATGCGGACGCAGCACCGCCAGGTGGTCGGTGATGTTCTTGGCGTTGGAGGGGCCGACGCCGATGTTGACCAGGGTGATGCCATCGCCATCGGCGGCGATCAGGTGATACGCCGGCATCTGGTAGCGGTGCCAGACCACACTCGCCACCAGCGACTGGGCCTCGCCGTTGTCCATGCTCTTTTCGATGATCACATTGCCTGGCAGGACCATGCGCACGAAACGCGGGTCATCGCGCAGTTGCTCCAGGCCATGAGTGACGAACTGGTCGACATAGCGGTGGTAGTTGGTCAGCAGGATCCACGGCTGCACATGGCGCCAGTCACTGCCGGTGTAGTGCACCAGGCGGCGCAAGGAAAAGTCCACCCGCGCCGCGTCGAACAGCGCCAGCGGCAACGGATCGACGTTGGCCCAGTCGTACAGGCCATCGGCAATACCATCGGTGGCGGCCGACAGGTCGGTGCTGGGGAATACCCGCGCCAGCGCAGCAGCAGTGATACCGCTACCGGCCAATTCGTCGCCCTGCTCGACCACGTAGGGGTAAGGAATGTTCTGCTGACTGACACCGACTTCGACGGTGACGGTGAAATCGCGCATCAGTGGCTTCAACTGCTCCAGCAGGTAGCCACGGAAGGCTGCGGGATGGGTCACGGTGACACTGTAAGTGCCTGGCAGCTGGACCTTGGCATAGGCGCGGGTAATGGCCGGCACTTCACCGTGGTACTGGTAGGTCAGGCGCAGTTCCGGGTAGCGGAACAATGCACGCTCTTCGGCATTCGGCTCAGTGCGGTCCTTGAGATAACGCTTGAGCGCCAGACTCAGGGCCACGGTGGATTTCTCGTGCAGGGCCGCCAACAGATCGACGGCCTGCTCGGCGGTTTCTACGACAACGAAGGCTTCATCAGTACGGCTCACAATGTACTTCCTGTCTGACATGCATATGCCCATCTTGCCTATATATTCAAGCAAAGGCACGCACGTTAGAGCGGCCAGTTCGGCGTCGAGCGTGCCACCAGTTCGCCAACATCAATGCCCCGTGGCAGCACACCATAGACACGGCCACTGCCACCCAGGCGGCTGCCGATAAAGGCATCGCTGACCGTGGCATTGCCCGCTTCAAGCAACAGTTTGGCTTGCAAGCCCAGGGCGATGTCCTCGGTGAGCTGGCGAGCGCGATACTGGCTATCGCCGGTATCGGCAAAGGCTGCCTTGAGGTTGCCGATGTGCGCGGCCAGACGCGGGTCACCATGACCGTCGCCAAGCTCATCGAACAGGGCGTCCAGTACACCAGGCTCTTTGGACAGCGCACGCAACACATCCAGGCACTGAACATTGCCCGAACCCTCCCAGGTCGAGTTGACCGGCGCTTCGCGATACAAGCGCGGCAGGATGCTGTCTTCGACATAGCCGGCGCCACCCATGCACTCGGCGGCTTCGTTGATCATCGCTGGCGCACGCTTGCAGATCCAGTACTTGCCCACGGCAGTGACCAGGCGCGAAAACCGCGCTTGCTGCGGGTCATCCGCCTGATCCAGGGCATACCCCATGCGCAGACTCAGGGCCAGCGCCGCTTCACTTTCCAGGGCCAGGTCGGCCAGGACGTTCTGCATCAACGGTTGCTCGGCCAACAGGCGTCCGCCCACCTGACGATGGGCGCAATGGTGAGCCGCCTGGGTCAGGGCCTGGCGCATCAAGGCGCTGGAACCGACCATACAGTCGAAACGGGTCATGGCAACCATTTCAATGATGGTCGGCACGCCGCGGCCTTCTTCGCCAATCATCCAGGCCAGGGCGCCCCGGAACTCCACTTCGCTGGAAGCGTTGGAGCAATTGCCGAGCTTGTTCTTCAGGCGCTGAATATAGAACTGGTTGCGACTGTCATCCGGGCGATGACGCGGCAGCAGGAAACAACTCAGGCCCTTGTCAGTCTGGGCCAGGGTCAGGAAAGCATCGCACATCGGCGCCGAACAGAACCATTTGTGCCCGACCAGCTCGTAGGCCTGGCCCGGCCCCGCAGCCCCCACGGGATAAGCGCGGGTGGTATTGGCACGGACATCGGTGCCGCCCTGTTTTTCGGTCATGGCCATGCCCAGGGTTACCCCGACCTTGTGCCGGTCACCTACGTTGCGCGGGTCGTACTCGGTGGCCAGGACCTTGGGCAGCCAGTATTCGGCCAGTTCCGGCTGCAACTTGAGCGCCGGCACCGCGGCGAACGTCATGGTCAGCGGGCATCCGCTGCCGGCTTCAGCCTGGCTGTGCAGATAGGTCATCGAGGCCCGCGCGACATGCGCACCTTCGCGCGGGTCGGTCCAGGGCAGCGACGGCAAGCCGTGCTCGATGGCCGTGCGCATCAGCTCGTGGTAGGCCGGATGAAACTCCACCAGGTCGATACGGTGCCCATAGCGGTCATGGCTGCTGAATTGCGGTTTGTGCTGGTTGGCCAGAAACCCTGCTGCCATCAACGGCCCGCCAGCCAGCGCCCCATACGCATCGATACGCGCCTGCGCCCAGCCTGCCCCGTAGTGCCGCGACCATTGCTGCAGAGGCAGGTCGATACGATACAGATTGGCCCCGTCCAGCGCTGGCGGCTGGTTGGTGACCTCATGGGTTTCAGCGTACTGGTGCAGGTTCATCAGGGGCTCCTGGATCTGGACGTGACTGATAATTTCAGTGAATCACGCCCCGCCCCCCGGTCAAAGTGACAAAAATGCCTAACTAGCCGCGATTTAGCCCTTGCCTGGCCAGTGCCTGTGGTTGGCTCAAGGCAAGGCTCAGCCCCAGTTCGAAGCGACTGCCCAGCCCAGGGTTGGACTCATGCTGCAAGCGGGCGCCGATCAGCTCGGCCAATTGCCGGCAAATCGCCAGACCAATGCCCAGGCCACCGTATTGGCGAGTCATCGAGCCATCAACCTGGAAGAAGTGCTGATAAAGACCTGGCTCGGCCAGGCGGTCGAAACCGATGCCGCTATCGCTGACACTGATGGACAGGCCAAGCACGTCCGGCCCTTGCAAGCGCCCACGAACCTGCAGCGTGACCCCACCCTGATGGGTGAACTTGATCCCGTTGTCGATCAGATAGCTGATGCATAGGGCCAGTTTATGCCGGTCGCCAACCAGCAACTCGGGCAAATCGGCCGGCGTGTCCAGATTCAGGTACAGCCCCTTGCCCAGCGCCGCCGCTACGTACTTGCCGCGCAACTCCTGCAACAGACTGCGCAGGCCGAACGGCGCGTTTTGCGCACTCAGGCGGCCGGCCTGCAGTTCGGTGAGGATCAGGATATCGTCGACCATGCCCATCATGTCCTGGGCAGCGGAACTGGCCGTGTGCTGGTACTGGGCCAGCTCGCGGCCCATGGGCACTGTCTGCATCAGTTCCAGCGAACCGATCACCCCATTCATCGGCGTGCGCAGTTCGTGGGTCACCGTGGCCAGGAACTCATCCTTCAAGCGGTTACTGTTGGCCAATTGCTGGTTGAGCATTTCCAGGGCCCGGCCAGTTTCACGCAGGGCCTGGGCCTGCTGGTCGCGCATGCTGTTGATGCGGTCGGCCAGGGCCAGCGACAGCAGGCAGACCTCCAGGGCCGAACCGATCTGGCTGGCATACATGGTCAGGAAAACATTGGGCAGGTAGCCCAGCACCATCAGGGTGTTGGCCAAGCCACCGAGCAGGAATGCCGTCCAGGCGATGATGAAGTAGCGCGCCACCCGCAGGCCGCGCCACCAGGCATACACCCCGGCAGCGAAGATGCTCACGGTGAACAACAACGCCAGGGCCGTGGCCAGGCGCAGGGCGATGCCGTAGCTGCTGACCAGCGCCAGCAGCATGACCAACCCGCCACTGGCCATCAACACCTTGAGCAGGCCATCGAAAGCGCGGTTGTGCTGGGCCATCTGCAGGAAGCTACGGGCGAACTGGCAACCGAACAATCCCGACGCACCGATGAACAGTGGCGTGGCGGCATTCGCCCACCAGGGGTTGTCTGGCCAGAAGTACTCCACTCCAGCACCGTTGACCGACACCTGGTAGAGGCCGAACGAAGCAATATAGAGGATGTAATAGAGGTAACTGGTGTCGCGTACGCTGAGGTAGATGAACAGGTTGTAGACCAGCATCCCCAGCAGCACGCCGTAGATCAGGCCGAGCACATAAAGGCGGGTTGGCTGCGCTTGCAGGTAGGCCTCGGTGGACCACAAGGTCAGCGGCGCCTGGACCGAACCCTGGCTGTGCAAGCGCAAGTAGGCGGTGGTGGTCTGCCCGGGGCTGAAGGGCAATGCAAACAGGTAGTTGTTCTGTTCAATCTGGCGACTGGCATAAGGCAGTGCGTCACCGGTGCGCTGAGCCAGGCGAAAAGTGCCGGTGCTGTCGGCCAGGTACAGCTCCAGATGGTCCAGCGGCGGATAGGCCAGTTCCAGCAACCAGCTGCGCGGCGCGGCCGCAGGCAACGCGGTGTAGCGCAGGTCGAGCCTGATCCAGAACACTGAGGTCGAGTAACCGGCATTCAACACATCGGCTTGATGCGCACGGAAATGCTCACTGAACGAAGGGGCACTCACCTGCGCGATGCTGGTATTGCCATCGCGGTCTTCGAACACCTGCATCACCCGCCCCAAGGGCAGGCTGCGCGTTGAGTCGTCGAAATCGACCGCTGTGGCCAGCAATGGCAACCAGCCCAGCACAACAATCAGCAAATAGCGCATACAGCCCCAGCATGGTCTGTCCCGGTCGTGTCGCGGAGGCCTCCTGTCCGTTTGAGGCGACGCGATCCGGCAGTAACCGTTATCGGTATAGTCGAGCACTCTAGCATAGCTTTTCAAGGCCGCCAGAGGCTACTGATGATTTTGAACAAAAGGCTCTAGAACAGCACTTTCAGCGACATGAAAATTTATTTTCTGACCACTAGATCAAAAAAAGCCTGGCACAGGGGCAGACCCGGCAAAAGCGTTTGGTGGTAAGCTCGCGCACCATGAATACCTACAGCTCCCGCCCCGTTGTCCTCTGTCTCTCCGGCCACGACCCCAGTGGCGGCGCCGGCTTGCAGGCAGATATCGAAGCCCTGATCGCCCAAGGTTGCCACGCCGCTCCCGCCGTGACCGCCCTGACCGTGCAGGATACCGTCAATGTCAGTGACTTTCGCGTGCTCGACCGCGAGTGGGTATTGGCCCAGGCCAACGCCGTCCTTGCCGATTCGACGGTAGCGGCGGTCAAGCTGGGCATGCTCGGCTCGCTGGACATGGTCGACACCGTCGTCGAACTGCTCAGTGCTCATCCGCACCTGCCGTTGGTCTGCGACCCGGTACTGCGCGCTGGCGGCGGTGGCCGCCTAGGCAAGGATGAAGTCGGCTACGCCATGCGCGAACGACTGTTGCCACTGGCCATCATCGCCACACCAAACCTGCCCGAGGCCCGCATCCTCGCCGAACTACCTGATGGCACGGCGGACGAATGTGCAGAAAAGCTGCTGCCCTTCGTCAGACACCTGCTGATCACCGGTGGTCATGGTGACGAGCACGAAATCCACAACCGCCTGTACAGCCGCGATGGTCAGCGTCATACCTGGACCTGCCAACGCCTGCCTGGCAGCTACCACGGTTCGGGCTGCACCCTGGCCAGCGCACTGGCCGGGCGCCTGGCCTTGGGCGAGCAACTGCAAAGCGCCGTACGCTCAGCCCTGGACTACACCTGGCGAACCCTGCGCGATGCCGAACAATTGGGCAAAGGCCAATACGTGCCGCGTCGTCTGCCACTGGATTTCTGCTCCTGATCTTCGCTTGAGGTCTACACCATGAAGTTACGCGGCCTGTATGCCATCACTGACCGTCAGTTGCTGGCCGGCAAGTTTTTGCCCTACGTCGAAGCGGCCCTCGAAGGCGGCGTGACCCTGCTGCAATACCGAGACAAGAGCCAGGACGAGTCCCGTCGCCTGCGCGAAGCCGAAGCTTTGGCCGACCTTTGCGCGCGTTACAAGACTCAACTGATCATCAACGATGACGCCGAACTGGCGGCGCGCCTGAGCGTCGGCGTGCACCTGGGCCAGACCGATGGCCCGCTGACCCCGGCCCGCACCCTGCTCGGGCGCGAGGCGATCATCGGCTCGACCTGCCACGCGCAGCTGGAGCTGGCCGAGCAGGCCGCCCGCGAAGGCGCCAGCTACGTCGCCTTCGGCCGCTTCTTCAATTCCGTGACCAAGCCGGGCGCACCCGCGGCCAACACAGCCTTGCTGGAGCAAGCCCGTGCCCGGCTCAAATTGCCGATCTGCGTGATCGGCGGCATCACCCTGGACAACGCCGCCCCGCTGGTCGCCCACGGTGCCGACCTGCTGGCGGTGATTCATGGCCTGTTCGGCGCCGACAGCAGGCAAGAAGTCACCCGCCGTGCCCGCGCCTTCAACGCCCTGTTCGCATCTGCCTGATTGAGAGAGCCCATCATGTCTCGTTCCGAAACCCTGTTTGCCAACGCCCAGAAACACATCCCCGGAGGCGTCAACTCGCCGGTGCGGGCGTTCAAGAGCGTTGGCGGCACACCGCTGTTCTTCAAGCATGCCGAAGGTGCCTACGTCACCGACGAAGACGACAAGCGCTACGTCGACTACGTCGGCTCCTGGGGCCCGATGATCCTCGGCCATAGCCACCCGGACGTACTTGACTCGGTGCGCAAGCAGCTGGAACACGGCTTGTCCTACGGTGCTCCGACCGCCATGGAAACCGAGATGGCCGACCTGGTCTGCTCGATCGTGCCGTCGATGGAAATGGTACGCATGGTCAGCTCCGGCACCGAAGCAACCATGAGCGCTATTCGCCTGGCCCGTGGTTTCACCGGCCGTGACAGCATCATCAAATTCGAAGGCTGCTACCACGGCCACTCCGACAGCCTGCTGGTCAAGGCCGGTTCCGGCCTGCTGACCCAGGGCGTGCCAAGCTCCGCCGGCGTGCCTGCGGCCTTTGCCAAACACACCCTGACCCTGCCGTTCAACGACATCGACGCAGTCGCCGAGATGCTCGCTGAAGTTGGCCAGGAAGTGGCCTGCATCATCGTCGAGCCCGTGGCCGGCAACATGAACTGCGTGCCACCGGCACCGGGCTTCCTCGAAGGCCTGCGCTCGCTGTGCGACAAGCACGGCATGGTACTGATTTTCGATGAAGTGATGACTGGCTTCCGTGTTGCCCTGGGTGGCGCGCAGGCGCATTACCGCGTGACCCCGGACCTGTCGACCTTCGGCAAGATTGTCGGTGGCGGTATGCCCGTGGGCTGCTTCGGCGGCAAACGCAAGATCATGGAGCAGATTGCACCGCTGGGCCCGGTTTACCAGGCCGGCACCCTGTCGGGTAACCCGCTGGCCATGGCCGCTGGCCTGACCACCCTGAAACTGATCAGCCGTCCGGGCTTCCACGACGAGCTCAGCGCCTACACCAGCCGCCTGCTTGACGGCCTGCAGCAGCGTGCCGATGCCGCTGGTGTGCCGTTCGTCACCACCCAGGCCGGGGGCATGTTCGGCCTGTACTTCAGCGGCGCTGACGATATCGTCACCTTCGATGATGTGATGGCCAGCGATGCCGAGCGCTTCAAGCGCTTCTTCCACCTGATGCTCGAAGGCGGCGTGTACCTGGCGCCAAGCGCCTTTGAGGCCGGTTTCACCTCGATCGCCCACGGCGAAACCGAGCTGAAGATCACCCTGGATGCCGCCGAGCGGGCGTTCGCCAAGCTCTGATTTTCTGCGTATCGCGGGGCAAGCCCGCTCCCACTGGAGCGAGCTTGCCCCGCGATACGCAGAAAATCGAGTAAAGACTTTGTAAGGTAGGCGCTGCTTATCCCATAATGTGCCACCAGACACTTTGGCCGCAGCTTTGCAGAGGTAAGTCGATCCCCATGAACCGCACCGGCCGCGCCCTCGCCCTGGGCTGCCTGTTGCTTCTTCAGCCCCTGCTGGCCTCAGCAGGCGGCAACCCGTTGCTGATTCCAGCAACGGGCCGCTGCACCCTCAATTCCCAGCCGGAAGACCTGCCCCAAGCCTTGGCCACATGCCAGCAGGCGGCACAGGATGGCGATGCACAAGCGCAATACGAGCTGGGTGAGTTCTACTACGAGGGCACCAACACGCCACGCGACCTCAAGCAAGCCCTGAGCTACTTCGAGCAAGCCTCGCTGCAAGGCCATGCCCAAGCCCAGTACCGGCTGGGAACCATGTTCTTCAAGGGCGAAGGGGTTGCGGCCAACAATATACAGGCGTACATCGTGCTGAAAATGGCGGCAGTCAATGGTGCCGAAGAGGCCCTGGACCTGGCCGACGAAGTCTCGGAACAAATGCCCCGCGAGGACCTGGAAGTAGCGACCCAGGTACTGGGACAGATCTTTCGCAAGTACCTGCTGGAACTGCAGACCGCCGAAGGGCGCACGCCCTTCTCGCCACTCCCCTGAAGCCTGGGCTTATTTTTCCGGCATCGGCATCGGAAACGGCATCACGTTGCTGACGCCGCGGGCCTCACTGATTTTTGGCGTTCCCAAGCGCTCGACCTCATCAATGCGCACAATCGAGTGCATCGGCACAAAGCTGCGCACCACGCCTTCGAATTGAGCCTTGAGCTTTTCTTCGCTCGGATCGACCACCACCTGGGTGCGCTCGCCGAAGACAAACTCCTCAATTTCAAGGAAGCCCCACAGATCACTCTGGTAGATCTGCTTGGCATACATCTCGAATACCTGGCCCTGGTTGAGAAAGATCACTTTGTAGATCGGAGCTTCGCGTTTGGTCATTTCGGCGGGGACAGTCACAGGTTGTAAAGAAAGCGCAAACTATAACATAGGCCCAGGACCGACAACGCTAGGATCCGCCGCCCCAGCCCCTTATAATATGCGGTTCTTCGAATTACCTGATGATCGCCCATGGCCAAGAAGCTTTATATCGAAACCCACGGTTGCCAGATGAACGAGTACGACAGCTCGCGCATGGTCGACCTGCTGGGTGAACATCAAGCCCTGGAGGTCACGGCACGGGCCGAAGACGCCGACGTGATCCTGCTCAATACCTGCTCGATCCGCGAGCGCGCCCAGGACCGGGTCTACTCCCAGTTGGGCCGCTGGCGCGAATTGAAGGACCAGAAGCCGGACATGGTCATCGCCGTCGGCGGTTGCGTGGCCAGCCAGGAAGGCGAGTCGATCCGCAAGCGCGCGCCTTATGTCGACGTGGTATTCGGCCCGCAGACCCTGCATCGCCTGCCGGAAATGATCGATGCCGCACGCACCACGCGCCTGCCCCAGGTAGATGTGTCGTTCCCGGAAATCGAAAAATTCGACCACCTGCCCGAGCCTCGCATCGACGGGCCGACCGCCTATGTCTCGGTCATGGAAGGCTGCAGCAAATACTGCACCTTCTGCGTGGTGCCCTACACCCGTGGTGAAGAAGTCAGCCGGCCATTCGACGATGTGCTGGCCGAGGTCATCCACCTGGCCGAGAACGGCGTGCGCGAGATCACCCTGCTGGGGCAGAACGTCAACGGCTATCGCGGCCAGACCCACGACGGCCGCCTGGCAGACCTGGCCGAACTGATCCGCGTGGTGGCCGCCATTGATGGCATCGACCGCATCCGCTACACCACCTCGCACCCACTGGAATTTTCTGACAGTCTGATCCAGGCCCATGCCGAGGTACCCGAGCTGGTCAAGCACCTGCACCTGCCAGTGCAATCGGGCTCCGACCGCGTCCTGGCGGCGATGAAGCGCAACCACACCGTCCTCGAATACAAGTCCAAACTGCGCAAACTCAAGGCTGCCGTGCCAGGGATCTGCATCAGCTCGGATTTCATCATTGGCTTTCCGGGCGAAACCGAGAAAGACTTCGAGCAGACCATGAAGCTGGTGGCCGATGTCGGTTTCGACTTTTCCTACTCCTTCGTCTACAGCCAGCGTCCAGGCACCCCGGCTTCCGACCTGCCCGACGACACCCCGGAAGAAGTGAAAAAGGAGCGGCTCAAGGTTCTGCAACATCGCCTCGACACCCAAGGATTCGAGATCAGCCGACAAATGGTCGGGACCGTCCAGCGCATCCTGGTCACCGATTACTCGCGCCGCGACCCCGGCCAACTGCAGGGGCGCACCGAGAATAACCGTATTGTCAACTTCCGCTGCGACAATCCGAAGCTGATCGGCCAGTTCGTCGACATCCATATCGACGACGCCCGCCCGCATTCGCTGTTCGGCTCGCTGGCGCATTGACCCGTCCTGCCAGGCCGCAATACTGGCCTGGCGACCCTTGATCGTTTCAGCGCTTTCGCCCTGCAGCGGCTAGGGTTATCCTTGAGTCCATCTCCATTGCCGTCGGGCGGCTGAAAAACGACCTTGAACGCACCCATAGAACCTCATCGCTTCATCCTCGAGCCCTTCGAGGCCCACCGTTTCGCCAATCTGTGCGGGCAGTTCGACGAGCATTTGCGCTTGATCGAACAGCGCCTGGCCATCGAAATCCGCAATCGCGGCAATCAGTTCGAATTGATCGGCGAACCCAAGCACACCTCCTCTGCCGAGCATCTGCTGCGCCGTCTCTATCGCGAGACCAAGGCCACCGAGCTGTCGCCGGAAATGGTTCACCTGTTCCTGCAGGAATCTGCGGTGCAAGAGCTGGAGAACCCCGCCGTCAACGAAGTCAGTGTTTCCCTGCGCACGCGCAAGGGCATGATTCGGCCACGCGGCTTGAACCAGCAGCGCTATGTGAAGGAAATCCTCGGCAACGACATCAACTTCGGCATCGGCCCGGCCGGTACCGGCAAGACCTACCTGGCCGTGGCCTGTGCGGTCGATGCGTTAGAGCGTGAACAGGTGCGTCGCATCCTGCTGGTGCGCCCCGCAGTCGAGGCCGGTGAGAAGCTCGGTTTCCTGCCTGGCGACCTGGCTCAGAAGATCGACCCGTACCTGCGTCCGCTGTACGACGCGCTGTACGAGATGCTCGGTTTCGAACACGTGGCCAAGTTGATCGAGCGCCAGGTGATCGAGATCGCCCCACTGGCCTACATGCGTGGCCGTACTTTGAACAACAGCTTCATCATCCTCGATGAGAGCCAGAACACCACGGTCGAGCAGATGAAAATGTTCCTGACCCGTATCGGTTTCGGCTCCACCGCAGTGATCACCGGTGACATCACCCAGGTCGACCTGCCGCGTGGCACCAAGTCAGGCCTGACTCAGGTGATCGAAGTGCTCAAGGGCGTGCCGGGCATCAGTTTCACCCACTTCCAGCCCAAAGACGTAGTTCGCCACCCATTGGTGCAACGTATCGTCGAAGCTTACGAGCGCTTTGAGAGCCATCAAAATGACATCAGCGAAGGCAGCAAACGCGATGCTTGAGCTCGATCTGCAACTGGCAAGTGATGCGCCACACCCGACTGAAGAACAGTTCCGCCAATGGTGCAAGCTGGCCCTGCGCCAGCGCACGGCCGACTCGGAAATGACCATCCGCCTGGTGGACGAAGCCGAAGGCCGTGAGCTCAATCACACCTGGCGGCACAAGGACTACGCCACTAACGTCCTGTCCTTCCCCGCCGACGTGCCTGACGAACTGCTCGATATTCCGCTGCTCGGCGACCTGGTGATCTGCATCGCTGTGGTCGAGCGCGAAGCCGCCGAACAGGGCAAGTCTCTGGAAGCCCACTGGGCGCACCTGGTGATCCACGGCTGCCTGCACCTGCTGGGCTACGACCACATCGAGGACGATGAGGCCGAGGAAATGGAAACACTGGAACGAGATTTGCTGGCGGAACTGGGTCATCCGGACCCTTACGCCGACGACGAACACGACGCACCCCACACTGATATCTGCAAGGATCACGAGTAACCGCCATGAGCGAAGATCGATCGAGCAACGGGCAAAAGTCCTGGTTAGGCAAACTGACCCAGGCTTTTGCCCATGAGCCGAAAAACCGCCAGGAGCTGCTTGAGCTGCTGCGCGAAGCCCACCAGAACAAGCTGCTCGACAGCGAGGCACTGACCATCGTCGAAGGCGCCATCCAGGTCGCCGACCTGCAAGTGCGCGACATCATGGTCCCGCGCTCGCAGATGATCAGCATCAAGGCCACGCAGTCACCGCGCGAGTTCCTGCCAGCGGTGATCGACGCTGCGCACTCGCGCTACCCGGTGGTCGGCGAAAGCCATGACGATGTCCTTGGCGTTTTACTGGCCAAGGACCTGCTGCCGCTGATCCTCAGGGAGAACGGCGACAGTTTCAACATCAAGGACCTGCTGCGCCCGGCCACCTTCGTGCCCGAGTCCAAGCGCCTGAACGTGCTGCTGCGTGAGTTTCGCGCCAACCACAACCACATGGCCATCGTCATCGACGAATACGGCGGTGTGGCTGGCCTGGTGACCATCGAAGACGTGCTTGAACAGATCGTCGGCGACATCGAAGACGAACACGACGTCGAGGAAGACAGCTACATCAAGCCGTTGCCCAGCGGCGACTTCCTGATCAAGGCCCTGACCCCGATCGAGAACTTCAACGAGTTCTTCGACAGCCAGTTCTCTGACGACGAGTTCGACACGGTTGGCGGCCTGGTCATGAGTGCCTTTGGCCATCTGCCCAAGCGTAACGAGACCACCGAAATCGGCCCGTACCGCTTCCGCATTCTCAATGCCGATAGCCGCCGGAT
This sequence comes from Pseudomonas sp., assembly GCF_050739775.1. Taxonomy (GTDB): domain Bacteria; phylum Pseudomonadota; class Gammaproteobacteria; order Pseudomonadales; family Pseudomonadaceae; genus Aquipseudomonas. The sequence continues at coordinate 56,846 of NZ_JBOICA010000017.1, read as the reverse complement.
TCACTTGCTGCGACTGACCCCTATCACCCGTTAAGGACAACCATGCGCTGGATCACCCGCCCCGGCTGGCCCGGTAACCTGCTGGCCGTGGCGGCCGGTGCAATCACCACCCTGGCCCTGGCGCCGTTCGACATCTGGCCACTGGCGTTGCTGGCGGCCGGCCTGTTCTACCTCGGCCTGCGCGAGCTGAGCCCACGCCAGGCCCTCGGCCGTGGCTGGTGCTTCGGCTTCGGTCTGTACGCCGCCGGCACCAGCTGGATCTACGTCAGCATCAACACCTACGGCGGCGCCACGCCGCTGCTGGCCACGACCCTGCTGCTGGCATTCTTTGCCGCAATCGCCTGGTTCTTTGCCCTGCCCGCCTGGCTCTGGGCGCGCTGGTTGCGACGCAACGAGGCGCCCCTGGCCGACGCCCTGTGCTTCGCCGCCTTGTGGGTCGGCCAGGAAGCCTTCCGCGGCTGGTTCCTTACCGGTTTCCCCTGGCTCTATTCCGGCTACAGCCAGCTTGACGGTCCCTTGTCCGGCCTGGCGCCGGTCGGTGGCATGTGGCTGATCTCCTTCTGCCTGGCCTTGTGTGCCGCCCTGCTGTGCAACCTGCCTCGCCTGCGGGAACGCAAGTCCTTCCTGGCAGTGGCCATCGTACTGTTGCTGGCGCCCTGGGCCGTGGGCCTGGCCCTGAAGAACCACGCCTGGACCGAGCCTGCCGGCAAGCCCCTGACGGTTGCCGCCCTGCAGGGTAACGTCGAGCAGGAGCTGAAGTGGAACCCCGAACACGTCAACGCTCAGTTAGCCCTGTACCGGGACATGAGTTTCAGCTCCAAGCCGGTCGATCTGCTGGTCTGGCCGGAGACCGCGGTACCGGTCCTCAAGGATCAATCCCAGGGCTACCTGGACATGATGGGCAGTTTCGCCGCCGACCGTCATTCGGCACTGATCACGGGGATTCCGGTACGCGAAGTCGTGCACCAGCAACGTCGCTACTACAACGGCATTACCGTGACCGGTGAAGGCGACGGCACCTACCTCAAACAGAAGCTGGTGCCCTTTGGCGAATACGTGCCCTTGCAAGACATGCTTCGCGGCCTCATCGCCTTCTTCGACCTACCGATGTCGGACTTTGCCCGCGGCCCTGCGGATCAGCCGCTGCTGCAGGCCAAGGGCTATCAGATCGCGCCCTACATCTGCTACGAAGTGGTCTACCCGGAGTTCGCTGCGAGCCTGGCAGCCCGTAGCGACATCCTCCTGACCATCAGCAACGACACCTGGTTCGGCACCTCGATCGGCCCCCTGCAACACTTGCAGATGGCTCAGATGCGCGCGCTAGAGGCCGGTCGCTGGATGATTCGCGCCACCAACAATGGCGTCACCGGGCTGATCGATCCATTCGGACGCATCACCACGCAGATTCCGCAGTTCGAGCGCGGCATCCTCTACGGTGAAGTGGTGCCGATGCAGCAGCTCACGCCTTACCTGCAATGGCGCTCCTGGCCACTGCTGATTCTCTGCACGCTGCTGCTGGGCTGGGCCCTGCTGGCCAGCCGGATCGCCAAGACCGTTTAGTAGAACAGCCGGTAACCGAGCAGGCCGACTGCCTCATTGAGCAGTTGGCCGCTCTGCCAGATTGACTTGTTTTCCGGCAGCCAGCCGCCGAACGGCCGGGCATGCTCACGGCCGAGAAAGCCGACCGGCGCCGGCACCACGGCAAAACCCGCCTGCTCGAAGCTCCAGCGCGAGCGCTGCATATGCCAGGCCTGGGTCACCACGACCACACGCTTGATACCCTGAGGCAACAGGATCTGCGCACTCATCTGGGCATTCTCCCAGGTGGTCCGGCTGCGTTCCTCCTTCCAGCGCACACTCACGCCCAGATCACGCTGCAGTGCATCGGCCATCAGCTGTGCCTCGCTGGGCGGGGTGCCATAGTGCAAACCACCGCTGATCAACAGCGGCAGGCCCGAGGCCTTGGCCAACTGCGCGGCATACCGCAGGCGTTCCATGGCCACACCCGTGGGTTGGTCAACGAAGTCCCAGGCCGGGTCGCCGCGCTCGCGCCCAGCCCCAAGTACAACAATGGCATCAGCCTGCTTGGCCAGATGCGCCCATTGCTCATGACTCAAGGCCGGCTCGGTTTCCAGCACGCGCGCCGAATGCTCGACGACAATCGGCAGGCTCATCGCCCACAACCCCCCCAGCCCCAGGACAAAACACAGGGCAGACAGGCGCGGCCAGGAACGACGCAGCCACCAGGCCGCGATCAACAGCAGGAACAGCACGCCGGGCGGCAGGATCATTTGCTTGATGAAATAACGAATAGGCACAGGTCACCTCCATGGAGGTGCGCAGCCTAAGAGGATCGGCACCTGGCAACAATAGTCAGATGCCGATCATCTTGTTTTCCGAAGGGGGCGCACTCCACATTGCGCCTAGGAATCCGAGCGGCTACTTGAGTTGCCGCGTCCTGGATTTTGCCGTGGTGGTGGAGCGTGCCTTGTCCTTGAGCCAGACAACCCTGGCCGAAGGTGGCGGCTCCGCTGATAGCCGTGCACCAGCGCATCCATGCCTGCCCTCTGGAAGGGAGTCCAGATAGGCCTTTATCACATCGAATTCAGCGCGGCTAAGGCCACGCAACTCCAATTCAGCAGGCACTTCATCGCGTAACCGAACGGAGGCTCTGGCGATATCCAGGGCGAGCCCCAGACGATCGATCAGCCGTTCGTAAAGCTCCGGTTTTGTTGCTTGCAGCTGTGACTCTCCCATCCGTTCACCTCATTGAAGATAAAGTATCTTCCCCCACAAATGAGCTTAGCGTTACTCGCAAAAGCAGCCGGACGCCGCGACCAACGGCCCGCAGCGCCGCAGGCGGTGCAATCAGGGTTTCCCTCGGTGGACAGGGGTCATGTATGCTAGGGCGTTCACCATACTTGACACCGGATTGCCGATGCAGCGGATTGATCGCTGCCTGGATAAGGTCTCCCATTTCTCAGCGCAAAGTAGCCATGCACGAACTCTATCAGCCCCGCGAAATCGAAGCCGCCGCCCAGTCTTACTGGGACGAGCGAAAGTCTTTTGAAGTCAGTGAACAGCCAGGCAAGGACGCGTTCTATTGCCTATCGATGTTCCCGTACCCAAGCGGCAAGCTACATATGGGCCACGTGCGCAACTACACCATCGGTGACGTAATCGCCCGTTACCAGCGCATGCTCGGCAAGAACGTCCTGCAGCCAATGGGTTGGGACGCCTTCGGCATGCCGGCGGAAAACGCCGCGATGAAAAACAACGTCGCCCCGGCCAAGTGGACCTACGAAAACATCGACTACATGAAGACCCAGCTCAAGAGCCTGGGCCTGGCCTTCGACTGGTCGCGCGAAGTGACCACCTGCAAACCGGATTACTACCGCTGGGAACAATGGCTGTTCACTCGCCTGTTCGAGAAAGGCGTGATCTACCGCAAAAATGGCACCGTGAACTGGGACCCGGCCGACCAGACCGTACTGGCCAACGAGCAGGTCATCGACGGCCGCGGCTGGCGTTCGGGCGCGCTGATCGAGAAGCGCGAAATCCCGATGTACTACTTCAAGATCACCGACTATGCCGACGAGCTGCTGGAAAGCCTCGACGAGCTGCCGGGCTGGCCTGAACAGGTCAAGACCATGCAACGCAACTGGATCGGCAAGTCCCGCGGCATGGAAGTGCAGTTCCCCTTTGATCAGGCCAGCATCGGCCACGCCGGGGCGCTGAAGGTCTTCACCACCCGCCCTGATACCCTGATGGGCGCCACCTACGTGGCCGTTGCCGCCGAGCACCCGCTGGCCACCCAGGCCGCCCAGGGCAACCCCGAACTGCAAGCGTTCATCGATGAATGCAAGAGCGGCAGCGTCGCCGAAGCCGATGTCGCCACCCAGGAGAAAAAGGGCCTGGCCACCTCGCTGTTCGTCGAGCACCCGCTGACCGGTGAAAAGCTGCCAGTATGGGTCGCCAACTATGTGCTGATGCACTACGGTGATGGCGCGGTAATGGCCGTTCCGGCCCACGACGAGCGCGATTTCGAGTTCGCCAAAAAATACAACCTGCCCTTCAAGGCCGTAATACGCACCAGCCTGGGCGACGAAGTCGCCGCAGAATGGGATGCCGCCTGCGGTGAGAACGGTCAGTTGATCAACTCCGGCGAATTCGACGGTCTGGACTTCCCAGGCGCCTTCGACGCCATCGAAGTGGCCCTGATCAAGAAAGAGCTGGGCAAATCGCGTACCCAGTTCCGCCTGCGTGACTGGGGCATCAGCCGCCAGCGCTACTGGGGCTGCCCGATCCCGATCATCCACTGCCCATCCTGTGGCGATGTGCCGGTACCGGAAGACCAGTTGCCCGTTAAGTTGCCTGAAGACGTGGTACCGGATGGCGCCGGTTCGCCACTGGCACGCATGCCTGAATTCTACGCGTGCACCTGCCCGAAATGCGGCACTGCGGCCAAGCGCGAAACCGACACCATGGACACCTTCGTCGAGTCGTCCTGGTATTTCGCCCGTTACGCCTCGCCGAACTACGAGGGCGGCCTGGTCGACCCGAAAGCGGCCAACCACTGGCTGCCGGTAGACCAGTACATCGGTGGCATCGAACACGCCATCCTGCACCTGCTCTATGCACGCTTCTTCCACAAGCTGATGCGTGACGAAGGCCTGGTCACCTCCAACGAGCCATTCAAGAACCTGCTGACCCAGGGCATGGTCGTTGCCGATACCTACTACCGCGTAGCCAGCAACGGCGGCAAGGACTGGTTCAACCCGGCCGACGTCGAGGTCGAGCGCGACGCCAAGGCCAAGATCATCGGCGCACGCCTGAAAACCGACGGCTTGCCGGTCGAGATCGGCGGCACCGAGAAGATGTCCAAATCCAAGAACAACGGCGTTGACCCGCAGGCAATGATTGATGCCTACGGTGCTGACACCTGCCGCCTGTTCATGATGTTCGCCTCGCCGCCAGACATGAGCCTGGAATGGTCCGACTCCGGCGTCGAAGGTGCCAACCGCTTCCTGCGTCGCGTCTGGCGCCTGGCCCATACCCATGTAACCCAGGGCCTGCCGGGCAAGCTGGACGTTGCCGCCCTGGACGATGCGCAGAAGGTGATTCGCCGTGCCATTCACGCGGCCATCAAACAGGCCAGCACCGATGTCGGCCAGTACCACAAGTTCAACACCGCCATCGCCCAGGTGATGACCCTGATGAACGTGCTGGAAAAGGCCCCGCAAGCCAGCGAACAGGACCGCGCCCTGCTGCACGAAGGCCTGGAAACCGTCGCTTTGCTGCTGGCCCCGATCACCCCGCACATCAGCCATGAATTGTGGCACCGCCTCGGTCACCAGGGTGCGGTGATCGATGCTGGCTGGCCGGTGCTGGACGAAAGCGCCCTGGTTCAAGACAGCATCGTCCTGGTCATCCAGGTCAACGGCAAACTGCGCGGACAGATCGAAATGCCGGCCGCGGCTAGCCGCGAGGACGTCGAAGCCGCTGCCCGCAGCAACGAAAACGTGCTGCGTTTCACCGAAGGCCTGAGCATCCGCAAGGTCATCGTGGTACCGGGCAAGCTGGTCAACATCGTCGCCAACTGACAGGAAGACCGGCCCGCATGAATAGCGGGCCGGTACACAGAATCGGCCCACAAGGGAGCAACAAGATGATCAAACGCAATCTGCTGGTAATGGGCCTGGCCGTGATGCTCAGCGCCTGCGGTTTCCAGCTGCGCGGTACCGGCACCAACGAACTGGCGATCAAGGAACTGGACCTGAGCGCGCGCAACGCCTACGGCGAAACCGTCACCCAACTGCGCCAGGCCTTGCAGAGCAGCGGTGTCAACGTCCACGCGGGTGCGCCTTACAAGCTGGTGTTGACCAACGAGGCGGAAACCCAGCGTGCAGCCACTTATGCTGGCGGCTCGGGACGCTCGGCCGAGTATGAGCTGACCACCGTGCTGAGCTACAGCATTGAAGGCCACAACGATACCAACCTGCTCAACGACAAGCTCGAAGTGCGCAAGATCTACGTGCACGACGGCAACAACATCACCGGCTCCCAACAGGAAGCCACGCAGACCCGCGCAGAAATGCGCCGCGATCTGGTGCAGAACATGCTTGTGCGCCTGCAACTGCTGACCCCAAGCCAGCTCGACGGCCTGCAACAACAAGCCGACGAGCGCGCCAAGGCCCAAGCCGACGCCCTGGAAGCGGCCCGCCGCGCCCAGGACGAGACGCCCCAGCAGTCGCCCCTGCAATTGCCGATCAACTGAGCCTGAACGGGGCACTTCAGTGCCCCGCCTGCGATCATGAAACTCGCCCCTGCCCAGCTCCACAAGCACCTGCAAGGCAGCCTCGCGCCGGTCTACGTGATCAGCGGCGATGATCCGCTGCTATGCCAGGAAGCCGCCGACGCGGTGCGTGCTGCCGCGCGCCAGCAAGGTTTCGACGAGCGCCAGGTGTTCAGTGCCGATGCCAACTTCGACTGGGGCACCCTGCTCCAGGCCGGTGCCAGCCTGTCATTGTTCGCCCAGCGCCGCCTGCTGGAACTGCGCCTGCCTTCCGGCAAGCCTGGTGACAAGGGCGCTGCGGCGCTGATCGAATACTGCTCGCGCCCCGCCGAAGACACCTTGCTGCTGATCAGCCTGCCCAAGCTCGACGGCAGTGCGCAGAAGACCAAGTGGGGCAAAGCACTGATCGAGGGTCAGCAGGTTCAGTTCGTGCAGATCTGGCCGGTCGACACCCAGCAACTGCCGCAGTGGATCAACCAGCGCCTGTCCCAGGCCGGACTATCCGCCCAGCGCGATGCGGTAGACCTGATTGCCGCCCGGGTCGAAGGCAACCTGCTGGCCGCTGCCCAGGAAATCGAGAAGCTCAAACTGCTGGCCGAAGGCAATCAGATCACCGTCGAGACCGTGCAAGCAGCGGTGGCCGACAGTGCTCGTTTCGATGTTTTCGGCCTGGTCGATGCGATTCTCAATGGCGAGGCGGCCCATGCCCTGCGCATGCTCGAAGGCCTGCGCGGCGAAGGGGTCGAGCCACCGGTGATTCTCTGGGCCCTGGCCCGGGAATTACGCCTGTTGGCCGGCCTTGCTCAGCAGTACAGCCAGGGCGTGCCGCTGGACAAGGCCTTCAGCCAGGCTCGGCCACCGGTCTGGGATAAACGCAAACCGCTGATGAGCAAGGCCCTGCAACGCCATTCGGCACAGCGCTGGAGCCAACTGTTGCAAGATGCCCAGCGCATCGATGCGCAGATCAAGGGACAGGCCCAGGGTTCGCCCTGGACCAGCCTGGCGCGCTTGTCGTTGCTGATGGCGGGGCAGCGCCTGGCTTTGCCGGCCGAATGAAACCATCGCGGTGAGACGACCCGACTTGTCCCGTGATAGTTTCCCCCCTATATTGCGCCCCACACCCAACCCACAGGATCCCCTGTCATGAGCAAAAAGCCTGCAAAGCCGGGTCCCAACAAGGCCAAATCAATCATCGCCCAACCCCTGTTCCGCAGCCGCCAGGAACAAGCAGGCAAAGGCAAAGGCAGCTACCGCCGCGAAGCCTTCCAATCGAGAGATTGGGAGGCTTCTTACTTTTGGGCTGCATAAAAGCAAGAATTCGACAGGCATGGTATGGTCATCCCCTGACCTGAAATACCTGGACCTGTGCATGCCCTTTTGTCTTTCCCGTCGCTGGCAACCTCGCCAGCTGATTGCTGCCTCCAGCCTCATCCTGCTTGTCGCCTGCGCGGAAAAACCCACCGCCGCCGATGCGCTGCCGCTGGCGCCTGCCCAGCCCGCCCCGGTCGTGAGCGTGCCGAACCCCGCTGTCGACACCAGCACTGAAATTCAACCGTTGCAAACCTTTGCCCAATGGCAAGCGGGCTTCCGTCAGCAAGCCATGCAAGCAGGCATCAACGCCAGCACGTTTGACCGTGCCTTCTTCGGCGTCACGCCGGACATGGACGTGATCAAGGCCGACCGTAGCCAGCCGGAATTCGCCCGGCCGGTCTGGGAGTACCTCGACGGCGCCCTGTCGCCCCTGCGCGTGCGCAATGGCAAAGGCCTGCTGGAAAAACACGCGGCCCTCTTGAGCCAGATCGAACAGCGCTACGGCGTCGATCGCAATGTGCTGGTCTCGGTGTGGGGCATGGAAAGCAATTTCGGCCAGTTCCAGGGCAACAAGTCGGTGATCCGCTCACTGGCAACCCTGGCCTATGAAGGCCGCCGTCCGGCCTTTGCCCAGGCGCAACTGATCGCCGCGCTGCAGATCCTGCAAAACGGTGACATCCAGCCCGATGCCATGAAAGGCTCCTGGGCCGGGGCCATGGGCCAGACCCAGTTCATCCCCACCACCTACAACACCCATGCGGTGGACTTCGACGGCGACGGCCGCCGGGATATCTGGAACAGTTCCGCCGACGCCCTGGCCTCCACCGCACATTACCTGCAGCGTTCCGGCTGGAAACGCGGTGAGCCATGGGGCTTCGAGGTGCAGCTGGCACCGGGCTTCGATTACTGGCTGGCCGATGGCGCCCAGCGCAAGAGCGTGTCCGAATGGATGCAACTGGGCCTGAAGCTGCCAGCCGGCGTGCGCCTGCCAGCCGGTAGCGAGCAACTGTCCGCCGCCCTGCTGCTGCCCGCGGGATATCGCGGTCCGGCGTTCCTGGTGCTGGACAATTTCCGCGCGATCCTGAGGTACAACAACTCTTCTTCTTATGCCCTGGCTGTAGGCCTACTCGGTCAGCGTTTTGATGGATCGGGCTACATTGCTGGCCCTTGGCCAAAAGACGACCTGCCGCTGAGCCGCAGCGAGCGCGTCGAGCTGCAGACGCTGCTCAGCGCCAGGAACTACGACGCTGGCGCCGCCGACGGCATTATCGGTGCCAACACCCGCAAAGCCATTCGTACTGCGCAACAGGCACTGGGTTGGCCGGCCGATGGCTATCCGACCCATAAGTTGCTGGAAAATCTGCGCCAGCGCTAAATGAAAACGCCCCTGTTCAGGGGCGTTTTTTTATTCTGCGAACAGATCTTGCTGCAATTGCAGGCACCGCCGATCAGCGTCCAGGTACACCTGCACCCCCAACGGCAAGGCGAGATTGGGGTCACAATGGCCACTGCGCCAGCCGGCCAGCACGGGAATCTGCAACGGCTCGAACATCTCCCGCAATAGCGGTGTCAGTGCCTGCACTGTCAGGCCAGCAAAATCACCGACCAGCACACCGCGCAGCCCTTCGAACTTGCCGGCCAGGCGCAACTGGGTCAACAACCGGTCGATGCGGTACAGCGGCTCGTTCACATCCTCGATAAACAGAATGCCATCCCGACAATCGAGTTCTGCCGCTGTACTCAAGGTTGCGCAAAGCATCGCCAGATTGCCACCCATCAGCCGCCCTGACGCAGCGCCAGAGACGATTGTGCTCAATGGGTGGCTATCCGGGTGCTGCAAGGTGTCGCCACAGCGCAAACGCCCACTGAGCAGCTCGAAGAGTGAGGAAACGCTTGCTGTCTGCTTGTTTGCCAGCAACTCGGACTTCAGCATCGCCCCATGAAAGGTCACGAAACCGGCATGCCGGGCAATTGCGCTGTGCAACGCGGTGATATCGCTGTAGCCGACAAACGGCTTGGGATGCTTGCGCAACAAGGCATAGTCGAGCCCCTCAAGCAGGCGCATACAGCCGTATCCACCACGCAAGCAGATAATTGCATCCACATCATCCGCTGCGAACGCCGCATGCAGGTCCGCCAGCCGCGTCGCATCGCTACCCGCCAGATAACCTTGGACTTCGGTTACCCCAGGGTAGATCCGGCATTGATAGCCACGCGCTTCGAACCACTGAATCGCTTTGAGCGTATCGAGCGGGGCCGGCCCGGCTGGCGCAATGATTGCGATACGGCCATTGCCAGGCAGCACCTTTGGAAGCATTAAACTGCTTGATTGCATCTCTGGCTGCTTATCGAAGGGAAGATTCATCCAGACGACTCCTTGTTTGGACTTGAGCATCAACCCTAGCGTTGTTGACGGTCAAATGGCGTGCGGAAAAATTCCGGAAACAAAAATGCCGATGCCGCTGGCAAGCGGGCATCGGCATTGGACACAGCCGGGATCAGAGCTTGATCTTGGCCTCATGTGCCTGCTGGTCAGCATGGTACGAAGAGCGCACCAAAGGACCGGAAGCAACGTTTTTGAAGCCCATCTTGTGACCTTCTTCGGCGAACCAGGCGAAGGTATCCGGGTGCACGAAACGCTGTACCGGCAAGTGGCTGCGCGATGGCTGCAGGTACTGGCCCAGGGTCAGCATGTCGATGTTGTGCTCGCGCATGCGCTGCATCACTTCGATCACTTCTTCGTCGGTCTCGCCCAGGCCCAGCATCAGGCCGGACTTGGTCGGTACGTGCGGCACCAGCTCCTTGAACTTCTGCAGCAGGGTCAGCGACCACTGGTAGTCGGAGCCCGGACGTGCGGCCTTGTACAAGCGCGGGACGGTTTCCAGGTTGTGGTTGAAGACATCCGGCGGGGTCTCGGCGGTGATCGCCAAGGCCACGTCCATCCGGCCACGGTAGTCCGGCACCAGGGTTTCCAGCTGAACACCCGGCGACAGCGCGCGGATTTCACGGATGCAGTCGGCAAAGTGCTGGGCACCGCCATCGCGCAGGTCGTCGCGGTCCACCGAGGTGATGACCACGTACTTCAGGCGCAGGTCGGCAATAGCGACGGCCAGGTTCTTCGGCTCGTCCACATCCAGAGGCTTCGGACGACCGTGGCCAACGTCGCAGAACGGGCAACGACGGGTGCAGATGTCCCCCATGATCATGAAGGTCGCGGTACCGCCGGAGAAGCACTCACCCAGGTTCGGGCAAGAAGCCTCTTCACAGACGCTGTGCAGCTTGTGCTTGCGCAGCAATTGCTTGATACGGTCGACTTCCGGCGAAACCGGGATACGCACGCGGATCCAGTCAGGTTTCTTCGGCAACTCGTCGGTCGGGATGATCTTTACCGGGATACGCGCGACTTTCTCCGCGCCACGCAGTTTGACACCCGCCTCGACCTTGGGCCGTGGCGCCGGTGTCACGCTTTGCACTGGTTCTTGCACAACAGTAGTCATATTCAGAAGATTCCGCCCGTAAGGGTCGTCTGCTCAGCATAGTCGAGGTGCTTGACCAGCTGCCCGCGCAGCCTTGCCCTTACCTCAGAGAGTTCGATCGAGCCTGCCTGGTCGCGCAGCTGGGTCATGGCCAGCCCCGCATACCCGCAGGGGTTAATCCGGCGGAATGGCGCAAGGTCCATGTCCACGTTCAAGGCAAGGCCATGGAACGAACAGCCATTGCGAATCCGCAGGCCGAGGGAGGCGATTTTCGCCCCATCGACATAGACGCCTGGAGCATCGGCCTTGGCCGCCGCCTCGACGTCATAACTGGCCAGCAACTCGATCAGGCAGCGTTCGATCCGGGACACCAGATCACGCACGCCAAACCCGAGCCGGCGTACATCCAGCAACAGGTAAGCCACCAGCTGGCCAGGACCGTGATAGGTCACCTGGCCGCCCCGATCGGTCTGCACCACCGGGATATCGCCGGGCACCAGCAGGTGTTCGGCCTTGCCCGCCTGGCCCTGGGTGAACACCGCAGGGTGCTCCACCAACCAGACTTCGTCGCAGGTTTCAGGGCCACGCTGGTCGGTGAACCGCCGCATGGCCTCGAGCACCGGCTCGTAAGGCAACAATCCCAGATCGCGAAAGCCGAGGCTGGCCGGCATCAGAGCACCATTTTCACGATTCCGGTCGCACGCAGGGCGCTGTTGATATCGTGCAGCTGGTCTTCACCGGTAGCAATGATGTGCAGTTGCACCGTGGTGTACTTGCCTTCCTTGCTCTGGCGCTCGGCCAGGGTGCTCATGTCGACCGTGGCGTACTTCTTCAGGATCTCGATGACCGTATCCTTGAAATTGACCACGGTGTCACCGATCACCTTGATTGGATAATCGGCGCAAGGGAACTCGATTTTGTGCGATTTGTCAGCTTCGGTCATGGCAGTAACGGCCTCGTAAGCCGTGGCAACAACAACGCCCCCGCGTGAATTGGCGGAGGCGTGGCAGGTCACGATATCAGTTGAACAGCCCGTAGAAGAATAGCCGAATGCTATCCCACACCCGGCCGAAGAAACCAGCCTCCTCAACAGCGTCCAGCGCGATCAGATCGGCGCTGTGTACAACGTTGTCATCCAGTTTGACTTCCACTTTACCGATCACGTCACCTTTGGCGATTGGCGCGGTCAGTTGAGGGTTCATGGTCATGCTTGCAGCCAGTTTCTTCAATTGGCCTTTAGGCAAAGTCATGCTCAGGTCTTGGGCCAGACCGGCCTTAACCTGGTTGGTAGCACCCTTCCAGACTTGAGCCTGGGCAAGTTCGGTGCCCTTCTGGTAGAAGGTCTGGGTTTCGAAGAAACGGAAGCCGTAAGTCAGCAGTTTCTGGGTTTCGGCAGCACGGGCTTGCTCACTGTTGGTACCGAAGACCACAGCGATCAGACGCATGCCATCACGCACAGCCGAAGACACCATGCAGTAGCCCGCTTCGTCGGTGTGACCGGTTTTCAGACCGTCGACGGTCTTGTCGCGCCACAGCAGCAGGTTGCGGTTAGGCTGCTTGATGTTGTTCCAGAAGAACTCTTTCTGCGAGTAGATCGCATAGTGAGCAGGATCTTCGTGGATGATTGCCCGCGCCAGCACGGCCATGTCGTGAGCCGACGAGTAGTGCTCGGGGTTCGGCAGGCCGGTCGGGTTCATGAAGTGGCTGTTGGTCATGCCCAGGTCGGCGGCAGTCTTGTTCATCATGTCGGCGAAGGCGTCTTCGCTGCCGGCGATGTGCTCGGCCAGGGCGACACTGGCGTCGTTACCCGACTGGATGATGATGCCGTGCAGCAGGTCGCTGACGCTGACCTGGGTGCCGACCTTGATGAACATCCGCGAACCACCGGTGCGCCAGGCGTTTTCGCTGACGGTCACCGGATCGTTCTCGCCGATCTGCCCGCGACGGATGTCCAGGGTCGCAATGTAGGCGGTCATCAGCTTGGTCAGGCTGGCCGGCGGCAAACGCTCGTCACCATTGTTCTCGACCAGGATATTACCGCTGGAAGCTTCCATGAGCACGTAGGACTTGGCTGCCAGTTGCGGCGGCGACGGCATCATCTGCTCTGCCGCAAAGGCGGCAGGGGTGATCATCAGCGGTACAAGCAGGCAAAGGCGTTTGGCAAAGGTGGTGATGTTCATCCGTCTCTCGAAATGGCTAATGGGCTCATGCCCTTTTGGGCAAACCGTGTTGCGAGCAAAACCGCCATTGTACATGGCTGTTCTGCCCGCTTGCATGACAAACCGACCAGTCCCCCCGATCAGTCTGCCGTGACGACTTTCGCCGGACCGAGATTGGCCAGACGCACACTGTCCTGCATCTGCTGGGCTTCGCCTTGGCTATTGATCGGCCCCAGGCGTACCCGGTGCAGGGTTTGCTGATTGCGCACGACCGAACTGATGAAGACCGGCGCGCTGACCATGCCGCTCAGCTTGGAGCGCAACAGTTCGGCTGCATCCGGGTTGGCGAAGGCGCCGACTTGCAAGTAAAGACCATTACTGGCCTGACCACTGTTGTTGGCAATCTGCACCGGCACTACCGCCGCGGCATGCTGTTGCGGGGGTGGTGTCCATTGCTCGACGGCGCCGGTGCTGACAGACAACGCCTGGGGCTGGGCAACCTGCGGCTGATCCAGCACCATCGGCGCCGGCTGGCCACGCTGGGCCCACCATTGTTTCGGGTCGATACCCTCGACGCGCACCCGCGCCGTGCCGGTCTCGGCGTAACCGAGTTTCTTCGCCGCAGCATAGGACAGGTCGATGATACGGTCCGAATAGAACGGGCCGCGATCGTTGACCCGCAGGATCACGCTGCGATGGTTGTCCAGGTTGGTGACCTTGACGTAGGCCGGCAGCGGCAGGGTCTTGTGCGCCGCGCTCATGCCGTAGAGGTCATAGACCTCACCGTTGGCGGTGTTCTGCCCGTGGAACTTGGTGCCGTACCACGACGCCGTACCTTCGGCGCGGTAGTTGCGCGACTCCTGGATCGGGAAGTAGGTCTTGCCCAGCACCGTGTAGGGGTTGGCCTTGTAGTTACCGGTATGCACGGTCGGCGTGGCGTCGGGGATCTTCGCGACATCGACGTCCCACCACGGCGCGCCGTCCTTGTGCGCACGGTTGATGTCCAGGCCTGGCTTGGCCCGCACCACATTGGTGCTTTGCGGCGTCGGTTTGCTCGAAGAACAGCTGACCAGCAACAGGCCCAAGGCCGCACAGCCGATCAGTTTGAGAGAGGTATCAGAAAACAATACGCGCATTACTTGGCGCCCCGTGCTTGAACCAGCAGGTCCGATAGCTGATGTACCGCCATCGCGTACATCACGCTGCGGTTGTAGCGAGTGATCGCGTAGAAGTTTTTCAGGCCCAGCCAGTATTCGGGGCCGTTGTCGCCTTCAAGCCGGAATGCGGTGACCGGCAGATCGTCGCGCAGCGCATCATGACTTGACCAGCCCAGTGCCCGCAACTCCCCGGCCGTCTTGACCGCCTCAATACCAAGGCTCAGCCCCTCATCGACGCGCGCGCCACTGACCGTGGCGCGGCTGACCACGGGTTCACCGGCAACCCAGCCATGACGTTTGAAGTAGCTGGCAACACTACCGATGGCATCGTCCGGGTTGTTCCAGATATTGATGTGACCGTCACCGTCGAAGTCCACCGCATAGGCGCGAAAGCTGCTGGGCATGAATTGCGGCAGGCCCATGGCGCCGGCGTAGGAACCCTTGAGGGTCAGCGGGTCGACCTGCTCTTCACGAGCCAGCAGCAGGTACTCGCGCAGTTCTTTACGGAAGAACTCGGCGCGTGGCGGGTAGTCGAAGCCCAGGGTCGAGAGAGCATCGATCACCCGATAGTTGCCGGTGTTGCGGCCGAAAAAGGTTTCAACGCCGATAATCGACACAATCACCTGGGCGGGGACACCATACTCCTGCTCCGCGCGGGCCAGGATCGCCTCGTGCTGGCGCCAGAAATCCACGCCACGGGCTACCCGGGCGTCAGTGAGGAACATCGGACGGTAGTCCTTCCAGGGCTTTACCCGCTCAGCCGGACGGGAAATGGCATCGAGGATCGACTGCTTGCGTTTGACATCGCGAAACACATCGATCAACTGCTCGTCGGCAAAGCCATAATCGCGGGTCATCTCACCGATGAATTCGGCTACCTGAGGCGAGCCATCGTAGTCCCCGGCGGTCGCTTGCTGGCCACCACCGAGCAGGCCGAGCAGGCCAACCCAGGGCACACAACGAGCTGCCCAGCCACGCATTGCTTGCATGTAATTCTTCACCTTATTCAAACCTGCGCAATCCATTTGCGATGCGTATGGATCGACATTAAAACTCCAAACGCTGACAGCAGCGTCACCAACGAAGTTCCACCATAACTAATGAAGGGCAGCGGCACGCCCACCACGGGCAACAAGCCGCTGACCATCCCGATATTGACGAACACATAAACGAAGAAGGTCATGGTCAGGCTGCCGGCCAGCAGCTTGCCGTAGAGGGTCTGGGCCTGGGCGGTAATCACCAGGCCGCGGCCAATCAGCAACAGGTAGATCAGCAGCAGCGCGCAGATGCCAACCAGGCCGAACTCCTCACCCAACACGGCGATAATGAAGTCGGTGTGGCTTTCCGGAAGGAAGTCCAGGTGCGACTGGGTACCCAGCAACCAGCCCTTGCCAAACACACCACCGGAACCGATGGCCGCCTTGGACTGGATGATGTTCCAGCCGGTGCCCAACGGGTCGCTTTCCGGGTCGAGGAAGGTCAGGACACGTTGTTTCTGGTAGTCGTGCATGACGAAGAACCACATGGCTACGGCCACTGGCACCGCTGCAGCGAGCACACTGAAGATCCAGCGCCAGCGCAGTCCACCCATGAACAGCACGAAGGCGCCCGAGGCGAGAATTAGCAAAGCTGTCCCCAAGTCAGGCTGGCGCACGATGAGGATGAACGGCACGCCAATCATGATCAGGCTGATCATTACATGCTTTAGGTGCGGCGGTAGTGAACGCTTGGCCAGGTACCAGGCAATGGTGGCCGGCATGATGATCTTCATGAATTCCGAGGGCTGGAAGCGGATAACCCCGGGAATGTTGATCCAGCGTGTGGCACCCATGGCGTTGTGGCCCATGACATCCACCACCACCAACAGGATCACCCCGCAGATGTAGGCCAAGGGCACCCAGCGCGCCATGAACCGCGGCTCCAACTGGGCGATGACGAACATCGAGACCAAGCCGATGCCGAAGGAACTGGCCTGTTTGAGCAGCAGGTCCCAGTTCTTGCCACTGGCCGAATAGAGGACGAACAGGCTGCCGGCCGCCAGGGTCAGCAGCAGGATCAGCAAGGGACCGTCGATATGGATACGTTGCAGGAAGCTGGCGCGGCGGCGCATCACATCCTCGCTGGAGAGCATGCGATCGAAATTACTCATCACGGGGCCGGTTCCTGGGCAATGGACGGGTTGGCGAATTCAGGCTTCAGATGGCCGTCAGGGCCGAGCAACCAGGCGTCCATGACCTGCCGCACCACAGGCGCGGCAACACCGGAACCGGACTCACCGTTCTCAACCATCACCGACACCACGATCTTCGGGTTGTCTGCCGGGGCGAAGCCGACGAACAGCGCGTGGTCGCGGTGACGCTCCTGCAGCTTGTTGCGGTCGTACTTCTCACCCTGCTTGATGGCCACCACCTGAGCGGTACCACTCTTGCCGGCAATCCGGTACTGCGCACCGACCGAAGCCTTGCGCGCGGTGCCTCGGGCGCCGTGCATCACCTGTTCCATGCCATGGGTGACCTTGTTCCAGTCGGACTTGTCACGCAGGACGATGTCGTCCATAGGGTTGTCATCCACCGGCGGCAGGCCTTCGATGGTCTTGGCCAGGTGCGGTCGGTTCCACTTACCCTTGCTGGCGATCAGCGCGGTGGCCTGGGCCAGCTGCAATGGCGTGGTCTGCATGTAGCCCTGGCCGATACCGAGGATCAGGGTTTCGCCCGGGAACCAGGCCTGGCGGCGGGTGGCGCGCTTCCACTCGCGCGAAGGCATCAAACCCGGCGACTCCTCAAACATGTCCAGCGCGACCTTCTGACCGATACCGAAGCGGTTCATGTAGCGGGACAGGCGATCGATGCCCATCTTGTGCGCCAGGTCGTAGAAGTAAGTGTCGTTGGAACGCATGATCGCCGTGTCGAGGTCGACCCAGCCGTCACCGCTGCGGTTCCAGTTACGGTATTTGTGATCGTAATTGGGCAGTTGGTAGTAACCGGGGTCGAACACCCGGCTCGACGCCGTCACCACACCACTGTCCAGACCGGCGATGGCCACCGCCGGCTTGATCGTCGAACCTGGCGGGTACAGCCCGCGCAGCACGCGGTTGAACAGCGGGCGGTCGATGGAATCACGCAGTTCGGCATAGGCTTTGAAGCCGATGCCGGTGACGAACAGGTTCGGATCGAAGCTTGGCTGACTGACCATCGCCAGCACTTCCCCAGTGTTCGGGTCGAGCGCGACAATGGCGCCGCGACGCCCGGCCAGCGCGGCCTCGGCAGCTTCCTGCAACTTGATGTCGAGACCCAGGACAATGTCCTTGCCAGGGATCGGGTCGGTGCGTTTGAGCACCCGCAATACTCGGCCACGGGCGTTGGTCTCGACCTCTTCATAACCGACCTGGCCATGCAGCTCAGGTTCATAGAAGCGCTCGATACCGGTCTTGCCAATATGATGGGTTCCGCTGTAGTTGACCGGATCAAGGGACTTCAGCTCTTTCTCGTTGATCCGCCCGACATAACCGACCGAATGAGCGAAATGCGCCCCCTGCGGGTAATGCCGGACCAATTGGGCAACCACCTCGACACCGGGCAAGCGGAACTGATTCACGGCAATCCGGGCAATCTGTTCCTCAGTCAGCTCGAACAGGATCGGCACCGGTTCGAACGGCCGACGCCCCTGGCGCATGCGCTTCTCGAAGAGGGTACGGTCGTCCGGGGTCAGCTCTAGCACTTCGACGATTACTTCGAGCACCTGCTGCCAATTGCCGGAACGTTCCCGGGTCATACTCAGGCTGAAGCTGGGCCGGTTGTCGGCGATGATCACCCCGTTGCGGTCAAAGATCAGCCCGCGGGTCGGTGGAATCGGCTGCACATGCACCCGGTTGTTTTCCGACAGGGTCGAGTGATAGTTGTACTGGATCACCTGCAGGTAATACAGGCGCGCGATCAGCACGCAGATCAGCAGGACGATCGCCACGGCACCGACCACGACGCGACTGCGCACCAGACGGGCGTCTTTCTCGTGATCCTTGAGGCGAATCGGCTGCGTCATTGAAAGGCTTACAGGTTCATTTGTGGTAAGGGTGCCCGGACAACACAGTCCAGGCGCGGTACAGCTGTTCGCCGATCAGTATCCTTACCAATGGGTGCGGCAGGGTCAGCGGCGACAGCGACCAGCGCTGTTCGGCACGTGCGCAGACTTCCGGCGCCAGCCCTTCCGGGCCGCCGACCATGAAATTCACGGTACGCGAGTCCAGCCGCCAGCGGTCCAGCTCGACCGCCAGTTGCTCGGTGCTCCAGGGCTTGCCATGGACCTCCAGGGTGACAATCCGTTCCCCTGGCTGGACCTTGGCCAGCATGGCCTCACCCTCCTGACGAATCAGGCGGGCGACATCAGCATTCTTGCCCCGGGTATTGAGCGGTATTTCCACCAGCTCCAGCGACAGCTCCGAGGGCAGGCGCTTGGCATACTCATGCCAGCCGTCCTCGACCCACTTGGGCATGCGCGAGCCGACCGCGATCAGACGCAGACGCACGAGGCTTCCTTATTCCTGGTCTTTATTGAGCTTGGTGAAGAACTCGTGGGTGTTTTCCGGGCTGTGGTGTTTGCCATCGGCCGCACGGCTTTGCTCAGCACCTTTCCACAGACGTTCCAGGTCGTAGAACTGACGGGCAGCGGCAGTCATCATGTGCACAATGACGTCGTCCAGGTCCAGCAGGACCCAATCGCTGTCGCCCTTGCCTTCTTCACCCAGCGGGCGCACGCCCTGGGCTTTGACCATTTCGCGTACTTTGTCCAGCATCGCGCCGATCTGGCGGTTGGAGGTACCGGTGGCGATGATCATGAAGTCGGTGATGCTCTGCTTGTCGCGAACGTCGATGACCAGGATGTCCTGGGCCTTGACATCTTCCAGGGCAGCAACAGCTACCTTGACCAAATCTTCACCTTTAATCATTTCTTGCTTGCTCATATAAAACTCATTCAACTCGTAGGTATGAGGCGCTGTCAGCGCACTCAGTTCGGCGCACGGTACAGGTTGTGCGCATCGATATAGGCCAGTACTGCGTCCGGCACCAGAAACCGCACCGACTTGCCGCTGGCCAGCAGCTGTCGGATCTGCGTGGCCGACACCGCAAGCGGCGTCTGCCAGACGAATGCAATATGTCCCGCCGACCCAACCAGAGCCTGCGGATCACTGACTGTGCGTGCGGCCAACAGGTTGCGCAGGGCATCCGGTGGCTCGACGTCGGCATCCGGGCGTTGCAGCACCAGGATGTGACAGTGTTGCAGCAATTCTTCCCAACGGTGCCAACTGGGCAGGCCGCAGAACGCGTCCCAGCCCAGCAGCAGAAACAGCTGGTCCGAAGCGGCCAGTTCGGCGCGCATCAGTTCAAGTGTTTCGATGGTATACGACGGCGTGTCGCGCGCCAGTTCTCGCGCATCCACCGACAATCTCGGCACGCCTTCGACCGCACAGCGGACCATTGCCAGACGGTCCTGGGCCGATACTTGCGGTGTGTCCCGGTGCGGCGGGCGGGCATTGGGCATCAGCCGCAGTTCGTCCAGCGCCAGCACCTCGGCCACCTCAAGCGCGCTGCGCAAGTGACCGATGTGGACCGGGTCGAATGTCCCGCCGAGCACGCCGATGCGCCGGGCGGGCGACATCGTCATGACTGCAGCGAGCGGTTTGCGCTCGGCCAAGTCAGAGCGACTCCTGCCCGCGCAGTTGACCGTCGCCGATCACCACGTATTTTTCACAGGTCAGGCCTTCCAGGCCAACCGGGCCGCGGGCGTGCAGTTTGTCGGTGGAAATACCGATCTCCGCGCCCAAGCCATACTCGAAACCGTCGGCAAAGCAGGTCGGGGTGTTGATCATCACCGAGGACGAATCGACCTCGGCAGTGAACCGCCGGGCCTGGCCCTGATGTTCGGTGACGATGGCATCGGTGTGGTGCGAGCCATAATGATTGATGTGTTCGATGGCCTGATCCAGACCGTCGACCACGCGGATCGACAGGATCGCCGCCAGGTATTCGGTGTTCCAGTCTTCTTCAGTGGCCGGCACTGCATCGATAATCTGGCGGGTGCGTTCACAACCGCGTAGTTCGACGCCCTTTTCCCGAAATTGCCGGGCCATTTCCGGGAGGAAGTCTGATGCAACCGACTGGTCCACCAGCAGGGTTTCCATCGCCCCACAAATACCATAACGGTAGGTTTTGGCGTTGAAGGCAATGCGTCGAGCCTTTTCCAGCTCGGCATGTTCGGCCACATAGACGTGGCAGATACCGTCCAGGTGCTTGATTACGGGTACCCGTGCATCACGACTGATGCGCTCGATCAGGCCCTTGCCGCCACGCGGCACGATCACATCGACATACTCCGGCATGCTGATTAGCGCGCCCACAGCCGCGCGATCGGTGGTTTCCACTACCTGGACCACGGCCGAAGGCAGCCCGGCTTCAGCCAGGCCGCGCTGGATGCAGGCGGCAATGGCGCGGTTGGAGTGAATGGCCTCGGAACCCCCACGCAGGATGGTGGCGTTGCCCGACTTCAGGCACAGGCTGGCAGCATCGATGGTCACGTTGGGCCGCGACTCGTAAATGATCCCGATCACGCCCAGCGGCACGCGCATCTTGCCGACCTGAATACCCGAAGGCCGGTAGCTCATGTCGCGGATCGCCCCGACCGGGTCCGGCAGGCTGGCCACCTGGCGCAGGCCGACGATCATACCGTCGATACGCGCAGGGGTCAGCGCCAGGCGCTCAAGCATAGCTGGCTCCAGGCCATTGGCGCGGCCAGCGGCCAGGTCCAGCTCGTTGGCGGCAGTCAGCTCGGCGCGGGCTGCGTCCAGGGCATTGGCCGCGGCCTGCAGTGCACGGTTCTTCTGTGCGGTGCTGGCGCGGGCGATGACGCGGGCGGCCTCACGGGCAGCGCGACCCAGGCGGGTCATATAGTCAAGAACGGACTCAGTCATGGGCTCAGTGTCTTGGCGAAGGGGAAATCGGCTGATTATAACTGGCACGCCGCCCCACGCCCAGCGGTGACAGGCGGATGGTCGAAAACAGTCCGAAATCGGCGCCGCGGTGCGGCCCCGGCTCACCTGTTCAGCATCGATTAAGACAGAAATTGCTATCATCGCCGGCCTGACCACCGCGAAACCGCCAGCATGCCCGACTCAGCCCCCTGCCCGCTTCAGGCCCTACCCGACAGTTTCTTTGATCGAGACGCCGTGGAACTGGCCAGGGCCCTGCTGGGCAAGGTCATCCGCCACCGCCACGGCCCTTACTGGCTGTCGGCGCGAATTATCGAGACCGAGGCCTATTACCTGAGCGACAAGGGCAGCCACGCTTCGCTCGGCTACACCGAAAAGCGCAAGGCGCTGTTTCTCGATGGCGGACACATCTACATGTACTACGCGCGCGGTGGCGACTCGCTGAACTTCAGCGCCCACGGCCCGGGCAATGCCGTGCTGATCAAGTCGGCTTATCCCTTCGTCGATGCCATCTCCGACGCCAACAGCCTGGCGCAGATGCAACTGAACAACCTCGACGCCAGCGGCCAACCCCGCCCCGTCGAACGCCTGTGCGCCGGCCAGACCCTGCTGTGCAAGGCCCTGGGCTTGAAAGTGCCACATTGGGATGGCAAGCGCTTCGACCCCGTGCAACTGTTTGTCGAAGACTGCGGTATCAATGTGAAACACATTATCCAGACCACCCGCCTGGGCATCCCCACTGGCCGCGACGAACATCTGCCCTACCGTTTCGTCGACGCCGACTTTGCCCGCCTTTGCACACGGAACCCGCTGCGCCGGGGCCAAGTCGAAGGCCGGGACTACTTTCTACTGACACAAGGAAACTGACACGATGGGCCAATGGCTCGACAGCCTTACCGGTTGGCTTGGTGCCAACCCGCAATGGCTTGGCTTGGCGATTTTTCTGGTGGCCTGCGTGGAGTGCCTGGCCATCGCCGGGATCATCGTGCCGGGCACCGTAGTGCTGTTCGGCGTGGCCGTGCTGGCCGGCAGCGGTGCCCTGTCGCTGGGCGAAACCCTGATGCTGGGGTTCTTCGGTGGCCTGCTGGGTGACGCCATCTCCTACACGCTGGGACGCAAGTTTCATCAGAACATCCGTCGCCTGCCGCTGTTGCGCCATCATCCAGAATGGATCGGTGGCGCCGAGACCTACTTCCAGCGCTACGGCATCGCCAGCCTGCTGGTCGGTCGCTTTATCGGTCCATTGCGCCCAATGCTGCCGATGGTCGCCGGCATGTTCGACATGCCCCTGCCACGCTTTATCGCCGTCAGCCTGCTGGCCGGTGCCGGTTGGTCGGTTGCTTACCTGCTGCCCGGCTGGGCAACTGGCGCGGCCATGCGCTTGCCGCTGCCCGAAGGGTTCTGGCTCGATGCGGGCGTGATTACCGCAAGCCTGGCGTTGCTGGTCGGCATCAGCATCAACTGCAGTCTGCGCAGCCTGCGCCGCGGTACCCGAGTGATCGCCGGCCTCAGCCTGCTGGCCGTGACCGCGCTATTTATCGGCTGGCCGTATTTGCATGAATTCGACCAGGGTTTGATGACCCTGATCCAGGAACACCGCAGCAACGTCATCGATGCCAGCGTGGTACTGATTACGCGCATGGGTGATTTTCGCACCCAGTTCTTCCTCGGCGGCTTGCTGACCGGTCTGTTGCTGCTGGCACGTCAATGGCGTCCGGCGATCTTTGCCGGTACCACCCTGATCGGCACGGCCCTGGCCAACGGCAGCCTGAAATGGCTGTTCGCCCGCGCCCGCCCGGAAGTCCTGAGCGATCCTTTGACTACCTACAGCATGCCCAGCGGTCACAGTTCGGCAGCGTTCGCCTTTTTCCTGGTGCTGGCGGTCCTGGCTGGCCGTGGCCAGCCAGCGCGCATGCGTCTTACCTGGATCTTGCTGGGTTGCTTGCCGGCGCTGGCGATTGCGCTATCAAGGGTGTACCTGGGCGCACACTGGCCAACCGATATCCTCGCGGGAGCCATGCTCGCTTGCTGCATCTGCGCCACCAGCCTGACGCTGATTCAGCGCCGCGAGCCGATCACTGCCCTGCCGTTGAAAGTCTGGTGGTTGGTTTTGCCGGCATGCGTTGCCTTGCTGACCTTCTTCAGCCTGTATTCATTGCCACACGCCCTACTGCGCTACCAGTACTGAGGTGTCAGGCGAGCAACTCGCCCTGCAGCCGATCGAGCAATGCCTGGATGGCGTCCAGGCGTTGCTTCGGGGAATCGATGGCCAGCAGGTCGAGCTTGTCCTCTTCGACAAAAGGCAACAAGTAGGCCAGCTGGTTAGCCAGTGCCTGCTGGCCTGTGACCGCCACCGGCATGCCCAGGGCTTCGACCATCGGATGCTCGCCCAGGGCTTGCAGCAGCGCCAGCAAGTCGTGATGGTCATCCTCAAGTGGCACATCGCCCTGTTCCGGCAACCAGGACACCTCGGCGACGAGCAGTTGGTCTTTCTGCACCTCGAAAGGCCCGACGCGAAAACGCCGGGTACCCTCGACACGAATGCCGAGCAGCCCATTGTCCTGCTGTTGAAAGTCACGAATCACTGCCTCGCAACCTATCTGGGAAAAGCCCGTTGGCGCGCTGCCAACCTGCTGACCTTCGAGAATGCACACCACACCGAAGCCGCCGCCCTGCTTCATGATGCGGCCGATCATGTCGAGATAGCGCGCCTCGAAGATCTGCAAATCAAGGAAGCAACCTGGAAACAACACGGTATTTAGCGGAAACAGGGGTAACGTCATTGCAACTCCTCAAGCAACCAGGCTGACCGCCAGCGGCAGGAACACCGCCGTGGCAACCCCCATCAGGCTCATCGCCAGGGCCGCGAAGGCCCCGCACTCATCACTTTCCTGCAGCGCCACTGAAGTGCCCACTGCGTGGGCAGTCACGCCCAGGGCCATGCCCCGCGCTTCCGGGCTGTGTACACCACAACGCGACAGCAGCCCGGGACCGAAGATCGCGCCGATCACCCCGGTGATCAACACGAACACGGCCGCCAGGGCGGCCACGCCACCGATCTGCTCAGCCACCAGCATGGCGATTGGCGAAGTCACCGACTTAGGCGCCATGGTCATCAGGATCATGTGCTCGGCGCCAAACCACCAGCCCAGCACCAGGCAGGCGCCCGTTGCCACTACCCCTCCGATTACCAGAGTAGTAAAGGTCGGCCAGAACAGCTGGCGAATCCGCCGCAGATTGAGATAAAGCGGCACAGCCAGCGCCACGGTCGCCGGACCCAGGAGGATACTCATGATCTCGGTACTTTTGCGGTACTCGCTGTAAGTCAGGCCACAGGCGAGCAGTACGCCAATGACTACCAGCATCGACACCAATACCGGCTGGAGGAAAATCCAGCGGGTCTTCTCGTAGGCAGCCAGCACCAGCTGGTACGCCCCCAGGGTGATGCCGATACCGAACAGCGGATGGTGAATGACCGCGTCCAGAGCGCCGCCCCAGTCCAGGCTCATGGCTGCTCCTCGCGCTTGATCTGACGGGCGATGAGCTTTTGCATCAAGACCCCGACAAAGGCCAGGGTGATCAGGGCCGAGATCACCAGTGCACCGACGATGGCCCAGAAGTCCGCGGCGATATCCGCGGCATAGACCATCACGCCCACTGCCGGTGGCACCAGCAGCAAGGGCAGGTAACGCAACAGACTGTTGGCCGCCTCGCTCAGCGGTGCGCCCACTTCACCACGTACCATGAGAAACACCAACAGCAGCAAAAGGCCGATGATCGGCCCGGGCAAGATGGGCACACTCAAGTGATTGATCGCCGTCCCAAGCAATTGAAACAGCACCAGCCAGGTCAAACCACGCAACAGCATAAGTATCTCCTTCGGGCCTGGCGGCCATTATAAGCACGCTAACGACCCGCCTATAACCTGATATTCGCCGAAAACATGCCGACTTGACCGCTGTGGGCAGGCGTGCTGATCTTAGACTTTCGAATCTGCCGAAGTCATAAGAAAACCAAAGACAATCTGGAGAGTCACAATGCCCTATGTAGCTGTTGCAGAGCTTTCGCAGTACGTTGGTAAGGAACTGGGACGTTCCGAATGGCTGACCATCGATCAAGACCGCATCAACCTGTTTGCCGAAGCCACAGGCGACTTTCAGTTCATCCATGTCGACCCTGTGAAGGCGGCAAAAACGCCATTTGGCAGCACCATTGCCCATGGCTTTCTCACCCTGTCGCTGATCCCAAAACTCATGGAAGGCATCCTGGTCCTGCCTGAAGGGCTGAAGATGGTGGTCAACTATGGGCTGGATAGCGTGCGCTTCATCCAGCCGGTAAAGGTCGACAGCAAGGTCCGGCTCAAGGTCGACCTGAGCGAAGTCACCGAGAAAAAGCCCGGCCAATGGCTGCTCAAGATCACCGCCACCCTGGAAATCGAAGGCCAGGAAAAGCCCGCCTACATTGCCGAGCCTCTGACACTCTGCTTCGTCTGAGGCGGCCCGGCACTGAAACAGCCCCTGCGGCTGTTTCAGCCAGCACATTGTGCGGCATACTCGGGGCCTTACCCGTCCGGACCCCGTCATGCGCCCACTTGTTCCTCTTGCCCTGACCTTGCTGCTCGCCGCCTGTGGCGATGGCGAACCGCTGTCTCCACCTGACGCCCGCCTGCCCGATGGCGGCCGCTTCCGCGGCCAGGTAGTCGATGGCCTGCTGCAAGGCGAAGGGCGCATCGACTACCCCAACGGCAGTTGGTATGCCGGCAACTTCCAGGGCGGCCAGTGGCACGGCCAGGGCGAGTGGCACGGCAGCAATGGCGAGGTCTACCGTGGCCAGTTCCAGCAGGGCCTGTTCCATGGTCTGGGCACCCTGATAACGCCGGGCAGCAGCTATACCGGCAGCTTCAAGCTGGGCCGTCGCGATGGCGAGGGCACCCTGAAAGAAAACGGCCTGTTATATCGCGGTCAATTCAAGGACGACCAATACAATGGCGCAGGGCATCTGGAACTGGCCGACGGCAGCCAGTACCAGGGCCTGTTTGCCCGTGGCAAACCCAATGGCGAGGGCATTCGCAGCGACGCCAGCGGCAACCAGTTCAGTGGTCACTTCGTCAGCGGCCAGCTCGAAGGCAGCGGCACCTTCAATAGCGCTGAAGGCGACCAGTACATCGGCGCCTTTCGTGACAATCGCCTGGAAGGCCGCGGCCGCTACGAAAGCGCCGACGGCGATGTCTGGATCGGCCAGTTCAAGGACGGCACGCTCAATGGCAAGGGTGAACTGATCGGTGCCGATGGAAGCCACTACAAGGGCAACTTTCAGGATTGGCGCTTCTCCGGCAAGGGTCGCCTGCAACTGGCTGATGGCAGCCTCTATGTCGGCGGATTCGACAACGATACCTATCAGGGCCAGGGTCGCCTGACCTTGACCGATGGCAGCAGCCAGGCTGGCTACTGGGTCAACGGCCAGCGCGTACGCGACGAGCAGGGCCGCCTGTTGCCTGACCCACTGGAACTGGCCTTGCTCAACCAAGGAAGCCTGCTGGAACAGGCACTGAACAAGGTTGTGCCATCGACGCCAGAGATCGAACTGTACAGCCTGGCCCTGGCCGGCGACGGCACGCAAAGCGTGTTTCTGCGCGAAGCCGATTATGTCGGCAGCTTGCTCAAGAGCCGCTTTGGCGCCGTGGGCCAGGTCAGTCTGGTCAATCACCGCGACCACTTGGCCGACCGGCCGCTGGCAACCCGCGAGAACCTTGCCCGGGCCGCACGCACCCTGGCCGAGCGTACCGGCCCCGAAGACCTGGTGTTCATCTACCTGACCAGCCATGGCAGCCCTGAACACGAACTGGTACTGGACCTGCCACGCATGCAATTGGCCGACCTGCCTGCCGATGCCCTTGCCAATTCCCTGGCGCCACTAAAAGACCGCGACAAGGTCATTGTCATCTCGGCCTGTTACTCGGGGGGATACATTGACTCGCTCAAGGACAACAAGACCCTCATCATGACCGCCTCGCGCGCTGACCGCGTGTCTTTTGGCTGTTCTGAAGAGGCCGACTTCACCTATTTCGGTGACGCGCTGTTCGCCCAGGCGCTGAACCAGACCGATGATTTGCGCCAGGCTTTCGACCAGGCCAAAGCCAGCATTGCCGAGCGTGAGGCAGCGGAAGGCTTCGATGCCTCCGAGCCGCAGATCTGGGCGCCCAGCGAGGTATTGGCACACTGGCAGCGGCTGCGTCAGCAACAGGCACGCAAAGCGTTACAGAGCAACGCGACAGGGCATGCAAAAAATGCCGGCAACCACTAAGCTGACTGTATCAAGGGAGAGACATCATGTACTTGACGCCTCAGCACATCCTGCTTGCCGGAGCCACCGGTCTTACCGGTGAACATCTACTCGATCGGCTGCTCAACGAGCCTACGGTCAGCCGAGTATTGGCCCCTACCCGCCGGCCATTGGCCGAACACCCGCACCTGGAAAACCCGGTCGGCGATCCCGCGCTGTTCCTGCCGCAGCTGGCAGGCCGTGTCGATATCGCCTTCTGCTGTCTGGGCACCACCATCAAGCAGGCCGGCTCCGAACCGGCCTTCCGCGCCGTCGACCTGGACATGGTCGTGGCCTTCGGCAAGCGTGCCCGGGAGATGGGCGCACGCCATCTGCTGGTGGTCAGCGCTATGGGCGCCGACCGCAGATCGCGGATTTTCTACAACCGGGTTAAGGGCGAGATGGAAGCAGCCCTGAAGGCCCAGGATTGGCCGCAACTGACCATTGCCCGTCCCTCTCTGCTGCTGGGTGATCGGGTGGAGCCGCGCCTGGCCGAACGGTTTGCCGGCCCCCTGTCGAAGCTGATTCCCGGCAAGTACCGGGGGATCGAAGCCTGCCAACTGGCCCGCGCGCTGTGGCGTCTGGCGCTGGAAGAGCAGGATGGGATTCGCATTGTCGAGTCCGACGAGTTGCGTAGACTCGGGAAGTAATCGCGGGCTTTAGGTGACTGGCAGGAGCGGATTTATCCGCTCCCATACGGTCCCGTGTGGCTTTGAGGTCGCCCGCTACAACCCGCCAGTAGCCTGAAACCCCACCCCCAATGCCGTCAACACCGACAAGGGTAGTAACAGGGTATCAAGCAAAGCGCTACCCGGCAGATCCAGCCCCGGGTAATGCGGGGCCTCGGCGCCGAAACGGTCCATGGCACAGCAACCACCCTGCAAAGCGTACAGATCCAGACGCGTCCCGCTGTAGACCAGCGGTGCACCCGGCTTGGCTGCATCGAGCGTGCGCACCGTGGCGCAACCGCTAACCAGCAAACCCAGCAGGGCCACACCAAGCAGTCGTTTCATTCATCCGCGCCGAAATGATGCTCGCCCCAACGCGGCAGCATGTCCTGGGGAATATTCAGCAGATTGAGAATCCTGGCGACGACGAAGTCGATCAGGTCGTCAATGGTCTGCGGCTGATGGTAGAACCCCGGTGCCGCCGGCAGGATCACAGCGCCCATGTTCGACAACTTGAGCATGTTCTCCAGATGAATGGTGGAGAGCGGCGCCTCACGCGGCACCAGGATCAGTTGCCGACGCTCCTTGAGGGTCACATCGGCAGCACGTTCGATCAGGTTGTTACAGGCACCGCTGGCAATTGCCGACAGGGTGCCCGTAGAGCACGGCACCACTACCATGGCCGCTGGTGCGCCAGACCCGGAAGCCACCGGGGACATCCAGTCTTCCTTGCCATACACGCGGATCTGCCCGGCGGCAGCGCCGGTGTACTCGGTCAGAAAGGCCTGTATCGTCTGAGGCTTGGCCGGAAGCGCCACATCGGTCTCGGTCGACATCACCAATTGCGCCGCCTTGGAGATCAGGAAATGCACCTCGCGGTCCTCGCGCACCAGGCAGTCGAGCAGGCGCAGACCATACTGCGCCCCCGAAGCCCCGGTCATCGCCAGGGTGATGCGATCCGGCCCGCTCATTTCAACGCCTCGGCCAGCTTGCCGTGCAGCCCGCCAAAGCCGCCATTGCTCATGATCACCACCTGGGTGCCGGGCTTGGCCTGGCTCTTGACCCGCTCAATGATTGCCTCAAGGCTGTCAGCGACCACGGCAGGTACCTTGCATTCGGCAGCGGTGGCCGCCAGATCCCAACCGAGGTTAGGCGGTGCGTACCAGATCACCTGATCAGCGTCGTTGACGCTTTCTGGCAAGCCATCGCGGTGGGCACCCAGCTTCATCGAGTTGGAGCGCGGCTCGATCACTGCGATCAGCGGTGCATCGCCGATGCGCTTGCGCAGGCCGTCGAGGGTGGTGGCGATAGCCGTGGGGTGGTGGGCAAAGTCGTCATAGATAGTGACACCCTGCACTTCTGCGACTTTCTCCATACGCCGCTTGACGCTCTTGAACGCACTCAGCGCAGCAATACCCATCGCTGGCACCACGCCGACATGGCGAGCGGCGGCCAGGGTAGCCAAGGCGTTAGCCACGTTGTGCTGACCGGTCAGCTCCCACTCGACCACGCCCTGGGTTTCGCCTTCGAAGCTGACTTCAAAGCGCGAGCCGTCGGCGCTGAGCAGTTTGACCTGCCACTGCCCACCAACGCCTGTGGTCTGCACCGGGGTCCAGCAACCCATTTTGATTACTCGTTCCAGGGCTGGCTCTGTAGTCGGATGAATCACCAGGCCCTCACTGGGGATAGTCCGCACCAAGTGGTGGAACTGCCGCTCGATGGCTGCCAGGTCAGGGAAGATATCTGCGTGATCGAACTCAAGGTTGTTGAGGATCGCGGTGCGCGGACGGTAGTGAACGAACTTCGAGCGCTTGTCGAAGAAGGCGCTGTCATATTCATCGGCCTCGACCACGAAGAACGGCGTGCCGCCCAGGCGTGCCGACACCGAGAAGTTCTGCGGCACACCACCGATCAGGAAGCCCGGGCTCATGCCAGCATGCTCCAGCACCCAGGCCAGCATGCTACTGGTGGTGGTTTTGCCGTGGGTACCGGCCACCGCCAGCACCCAGCGTCCTTGCAGGACGTGATCAGCCAACCACTGCGGGCCCGATACATAGGGCAAGCCCTTGTTGAGGACGTACTCAACCGCCGGGTTACCCCGCGACAGGGCGTTGCCGATCACCACCAGGTCGGGCGCAGGGTCCAGCTGGGCGGCGTCATAACCCTGGGTCAGTTCGATGCCCTGGGCCTCAAGCTGGGTGCTCATGGGCGGATAGACATTGGCGTCGGAGCCGGTGACCTGGTGCCCGAGCTCTTTGGCCAGCACTGCCAGAGAACCCATGAAAGTGCCGCAGATACCAAGAATGTGAATGTGCATTATCGACCTCGCAAAACGTCGAGGCAGGGTAGCCCAGGGCGCAGGAATTCGCATCCTGTGTTTCGCTCAAAGGCTACGGGCGATACCGTGTTTGCGAAGTTTTCGATATAAGGTATTGCGGCTGACCCCCAACTGCGCCGCCACATGGGTCATGTGCCAGCGTTGCTGTTCGAGCACGCTGAGCAAGGTGTTGCGCTCGGCGCTGTCCAGCGGCGGAGCGGGGTCATCCACAGCCACGGCAGGCTTGATTGGCGTCGGCGTGTGGCGCACCACAGCCGGCAACTCGGAAAACTCGATGCGACCGCCTTCGCACAGCGCCACCAGCGTGCGCAGAACGTTGCGCAGCTGGCGCACGTTGCCCGGCCAAGCAAACTCAAGCAAGGCCCGCCGGGCAGCAGGCTCGAGGCTGACCGCTTGACCGCCCGCCTCTTCGGCGAGGATAAAATCGAGCAACTGGGACTTGTCACTGCGCTCACGCAAGGCCGGTAGTTCAACTTCCAGACCGTTCAGGCGGTAATACAGATCTTCGCGAAAACTGCCATCCTCTACCCGCTCCAGCAGGTTACGGTGCGTGGCGCTGATAATGCGCACGTTGACGGCCTGCGGCTCGCCGCCGATCGGCACCACCATGCGATCTTCCAGCACCCGCAGCAGGCGGGTCTGCAGGGCCAGGGGCATGTCACCGATCTCATCCAGCAACAAGGTACCGCCGTCGGCCTGCTGCAGCTTGCCGCGCATGCCCTCCTTGCGCGCACCGGTGAAGCTGCCACCGCGGTAACCGAACAGCTCGCTCTCGATCAGACTTTCCGGAATGGAGGCGCAGTTCAAGGCGACAAAAGCACGGTCGCGGCGCTGGCTGGCCTGGTGCACGGCTTTGGCGAAGGCCTCCTTGCCGCTGCCGGTCTCACCATTGATCAACAAGGGAACGTCGCGTTCGAACACGCGCACGGCACGACGAAATTCATTCTGTAGTAGCGGATCGAGCAGGCAGATCGCCCCACCTTTTTCCACCTTGGCCGCCGGTGCCGGCGCTGGCAACGAAGGTTGCACTGGCGCACGAGCCTGGCCACGCAGGCTGGCGAACAACAAACGGCCATCGCGGGTGCGCAGCGGCCAACTGGTGCTGGCCTGTGCCGTGGCGCGGCTGAACAACTCATCCAGGGCACAGTCGAAGAACATCTCCACCGGCTTGCCTAACACGCCGCCACGAATGGTACCGAGCAGGTTCAATGCGCTCTGATTGACCGCACTGATCCGCCCCTCGCCATCAAAGGCCAGCAACCCTTCGCTGAACAGGCCGACCGATTCGGCCTGCAAGTGAAAGCGCAGCAGCCACTGGTTCTCGAAATAACGCAGGAAATAACAACTCTCGATCATCTTCGCCGAGAGGTTCACCAGGGCCATGGTGTGGAACTGACTCTGGCGCGATACATCCGGGCGAGCCGAAGAGACATCGAGCACCGCCAGCAGCTCGCCGTGCGGATCGAACACCGGACTGGCCGAGCACGTAAGGCCAGTGTGGCGGCCACGGAAATGTTCGTCCTGATGGATGGTCAGTGCCTGACGCTCGACCAGGCAAGTGCCGATACCGTTGGTGCCCTCACAGGCCTCGCTCCAGTCGGCGCCCAACCACAGCCCGGCGCGCTCGAAGATACGCCGCTCAGTGGATGCAGTGACACAATTGAGGATCACCCCGCGGGCATCGGTCAGCAGCACCGCGTGCCCTGCTCCGGACAATTGCTGGTGCAGGCTGTTCATTTCACTGCCGGCAATCTGCAGCACCTGCTGCAGGCGCTCACGACTCTCCAGCACGCGACCATGCTCCAGCACGGTCGGCGCCACACTCAAGGCCGGGTCCAGATGGTAATCCTCAAGACAGCGCAGCCATGAACGGGCAATCGACGGATCGCTGCCCGGCCCCTGCATCTGTGCCTTGCCCTGGGTCACCGTGAGTACTTGCCGGGCGTGCCGGCTGAGATGATTGTTCTGCACTTTTTTATTGTTCTCCGCAGACGAGATAGGCCCAGCATCCTCCACCCGCCCGCGCATTGCAATGCTGGCTTGACCGTTGGGTCACAGCCTGTGCCATTAACGGTACAAAGTGTCACCCATGCTGTACCGGCGCTGCCACACAGCCACCTTCCCTTGCCTGACAAAACCCCGCAACCCCTTGATTTTCATGACCCTGGCAACACTGGCCCAAGCCTTGCTCTATGCTTCATATCCTCCCCAACAAGCACAATAGCCAGGAGACACACCATGCGTTACGCACATCCCGGTACCGAAGGCGCCAAGGTTTCCTTCAAGAGCCGTTATGGGAACTACATCGGTGGCGAGTTTGTAGCTCCAGTCAAAGGGCAATACTTCGAAAACACCTCGCCAGTGAACGGCCAACTGATTGCCGAATTCCCGCGCTCCACTGCCGAAGACGTTGAAAAGGCCCTGGACGCTGCCCATGCCGCCGCTGACGCCTGGGGCACGACCTCGGCCCAGGCGCGCTCGCTGGTCCTGCTGAAAATCGCCGACCGCATCGAACAGAACCTCGAGCTGCTGGCCATCACCGAGACCTGGGACAACGGCAAGGCCATCCGCGAAACCCTCAACGCCGACATCCCGCTGGCCGCCGACCACTTCCGCTACTTCGCCGGCTGCCTGCGCGCCCAGGAAGGCGGCGCAGCAGAAATCGACGGCAACACCGTGGCCTACCACCTGCATGAGCCGCTGGGCGTGGTCGGGCAGATCATCCCGTGGAACTTCCCGATCCTGATGGCCGCGTGGAAACTCGCGCCAGCCCTGGCGGCCGGTAACTGCGTGGTACTCAAGCCGGCCGAACAGACCCCGTTGGGCATCAGCGTGCTGCTGGAAGTGATCGGCGACCTGCTGCCACCTGGCGTACTCAACGTGGTCCAAGGCTATGGCCGCGAAGCCGGTGAAGCCCTGGCCACCAGCAAGCGCATCGCCAAGATCGCCTTCACCGGCTCGACCCCGGTGGGCTCGCACATCATGAAATGTGCGGCCGAGAACATCATCCCGTCGACCGTGGAACTGGGCGGCAAATCGCCGAACATCTTCTTCGAAGACATCATGCAGGCCGAGCCTGCCTTCATCGAGAAAGCCGCCGAGGGCCTGGTGCTGGCCTTCTTCAACCAGGGCGAAGTATGCACCTGCCCGTCGCGGGCGCTGGTGCAAGAGTCGATCTACCCGGCGTTCATGCAAGAGGTGATGAAGAAGATCAAGCAGATCAAGCGCGGCGATCCGCTGGATACCGACACCATGGTCGGCGCCCAGGCCTCCGAGCAGCAGTTCGACAAGATCCTCTCGTACCTGGAAATCGCCGAAAAAGAAGGTGCCGAGCTGCTGACCGGCGGCAAGGTAGAAAAACTCGAAGGCAGCCTGGCGACCGGTTACTACATCCAGCCGACCCTGCTCAAGGGCACCAACGAGATGCGCGTGTTCCAGGAAGAGATCTTTGGCCCGGTGGTCAGCGTCACCACCTTCAAGGACGAAGCCGAGGCGCTGGCAATCGCCAACGACACCGAATTCGGCCTCGGCGCTGGCGTCTGGACCCGCGACATCAACCGCGCCTACCGCATGGGCCGCGGTATCAAGGCGGGCCGTGTATGGACCAACTGCTACCACCTGTACCCGGCCCACGCCGCGTTCGGTGGTTACAAAAAGTCCGGCGTCGGCCGTGAAACCCACAAAATGATGCTCGACCACTACCAGCAGACCAAGAACCTGCTGGTCAGCTACGACATCAATCCGCTGGGCTTCTTCTAACCCGCAAACAGAGCGGTCCCCGTCCGGGACCGCTCTGGCTCGCTTCCTGCAAGACCATCACCAGAGAACCGGCATCCGCCGGGAACGATAAAAAAAACAGGTGAACCCTATGCCAAGCGATCACACCGGCAGCGCGCCGGCCGGCTCCTCTGTCGACTTCGAAAAAGTCGGCACCGACTATTTCCAACAACGTGAACTGAAAAAAGGCGCGGCAGGCTGGGTGCTGCTGGTCGGCCTGGGCGTTGCCTATGTGATTTCCGGCGACTATGCCGGCTGGAACTTTGGCCTGGCCCAAGGCGGCTGGGGCGGCATGTTCCTGGCCACCTTGCTGATGGCCACCATGTACCTGTGCATGTGCTTCTCGCTGGCCGAGCTGTCCTCGATGATCCCCACCGCCGGCGGCGGCTACGGCTTTGCCCGCAGCGCGTTCGGGCCCTGGGGCGGGTTCCTGACCGGCACCGCGATCCTGATCGAATACGCCATCGCCCCGGCAGCGATTGCCGTGTTCATCGGCGCCTATTGCCAGTCGCTGTTCGGTATCGGCGGCTGGATGATCTACCTGGCCTTCTACATCATCTTTATCGGCATCCACATCTTCGGCGTGGGTGAAGCACTGAAGCTGATGTTCATCATCACCGCCGTGGCAGCCATTGCCCTGGGCGTGTTCCTGGTGGCCATGGTGCCGCACTTCGATGTCAACAACCTGTTCGACATCGCCCAGACCGATGCCGTTGGCGCCAGCAGCTTCCTGCCGTTCGGTTATGTCGGGGTGTGGGCGGCGATCCCCTATGCAATCTGGTTCTTCCTCGCGGTCGAAGGCGTGCCGCTGGCCGCCGAAGAAACCAAGAATCCCAAGCGTGACCTGCCTCGCGGCCTGATCGGCGCCATGTTGGTGCTGCTGGCCTTCGCCCTGCTGATCCTCGTGGTCGGGCCTGGCGGCGCCGGTGCCGAAGCCCTGAAAAGCTCGGGCAACCCGCTGGTCGAAGCACTGGCCAAAGCCTATGGCGGTTCAACCTGGATGGGCGGCTTCGTCAACCTGGTGGGCCTGGCCGGCCTGATCGCCAGCTTCTTCTCGATCATCTACGCCTACTCGCGGCAGATCTTCGCCTTGTCGCGTGCCGGCTACCTGCCGCGCAAACTCTCGGAAACCAACAAGAGCAAGGCACCGGTACTGGCCCTGGTGATCCCCGGGATCATCGGTTTCGGTCTGTCGCTGACCGGCCAGGGCGACCTGCTGATCCTGGTTGCGGTGTTCGGCGCTACGCTGTCTTATGTACTGATGATGGCCGCGCACATAACCCTGCGGATCAAACGCCCGAAAATGGAGCGCCCATACCGTACGCCGGGCGGGATCTTCACCTCAGGCGTAGCGCTGGTGCTGGCCTGCATCGCCGTGGTCGCCGGCTTCCTGGTTGATCCGCGGGTGGTGGTTGGCGCGGCAATCATCTATGGCGTACTGATTGCCTACTTTGCGTTCTACAGCCGGCACCACCTGGTCGCCGGGACACCGGAGGAAGAATTCGCCGCGATCCAGAAGGCCGAAGAGGCCCTGCACTGATCAATGCCACCTGCGCCGCAGGCCAGGCCTGCGGCGTTCTGGAGATTCTGTATGGCAAGTTTTGTACACACGGCAGGTCAGCAGACCTACCGCTTTGAAAGCCTCAAAGAAGTGATGGCCAAGGCCAGCCCAGCACGCTCGGGCGATTTTCTCGCCGGAGTCGCGGCCAGCAACGATGGCGAACGGGTTGCGGCGCAGATGGCCCTGGCGGACATCCCGCTCACACACTTTCTCAGCGAAGCACTGATTCCCTACGAAGACGATGAAGTCACCCGACTGATCATCGACACCCACGATGCCAACGCCTTCGCCCCGGTCAGCCACCTGACCGTCGGCGGGCTGCGCGATTGGCTGCTCAGCGACCGGGCCGATGAAGCCAGCCTGCGCGCCCTGGCGCCCGGGCTGACCCCGGAGATGGCCGCCGCCGTATCGAAGATCATGCGCGTGCAGGACCTGGTGCTGGTGGCGCAAAAGATCCGTGTGGTCACCCGCTTTCGCGGCACCATGGGCCTGCGCGGCCGCCTGTCGACCCGCCTGCAGCCCAACCACCCGACCGATGAACCGGCCGGGATCGCCGCGAGCATCCTCGACGGCCTGCTCTACGGCAACGGTGACGCCATGATCGGCATCAACCCGGCCACCGACAGCATCGCCTCGATCTGCACCCTGCTGGAAATGCTCGACGCCATCATCCAGCGCTACGACATCCCCACCCAGGCCTGCGTGCTGACCCACGTGACCACGTCGATCGAAGCGATCAACCGTGGCGTGCCGCTGGACCTGGTGTTCCAATCGATTGCCGGCACCGAGGCGGCCAACGCCAGCTTTGGCATCAACCTCAATGTCCTGCAAGAAGGCTACGACGCCGGCCTGAGCCTCAATCGCGGTACCCTCGGGCAGAACCTGATGTACTTCGAAACCGGTCAGGGCAGCGCGCTGTCGGCCAACGCCCACCATGGCGTCGACCAGCAGACCTGTGAAACCCGCGCCTATGCCGTGGCCCGCCACTTCAAGCCGTTTCTGGTCAACACTGTAGTCGGCTTCATCGGCCCGGAGTACCTGTACAACGGCAAGCAGATCATCCGTGCCGGCCTTGAAGACCACTTCTGCGGCAAGTTGCTCGGCGTGCCTATGGGCTGTGATATTTGCTACACCAACCATGCCGAAGCCGACCAGGACGACATGGACATGCTCCTGACCCTGCTGGGCGTTGCCGGGATCAACTTCATCATGGGCATCCCCGGTTCCGACGACATCATGCTCAACTACCAGACCACCTCGTTCCACGATGCGCTCTACGCCCGCCAGACCCTGGGCCTGAAACCGGCGCCGGAGTTCGAAGCCTGGCTGGCGCGCACCGGCATCTTCACCCAGGCCGATGGCCGCGTGCGTTTCGGTGACAACCTGCCCCCGGCCTTCCGCCAGGCCCTGGCACAACTGGGATAAGCGAGGCAACCATGGACAACACCCCACAGCCTGACAACAGCGCCAACCCCTGGCTGGAACTGCGCCGCCTGACCCCGGCGCGCATCGCCCTGGGCCGCACCGGCACCAGCCTGCCGACCGGCGCCCAGCTGGACTTCCAGTTCGCCCATGCCCAGGCCCGCGACGCCGTGCACCTGGCCTTTGATCACCAGGGGCTGCGCAGCCAACTGAGCGAGCGCCAGCGCGACAGCCTGCTACTGCACAGCGCCGCTGCCGACCGCCACAGTTATCTGCAACGCCCCGACCTGGGCCGGCGCCTGCACCCGGATTCGGCGCAACAGCTGCGCGATCATGCCCAGGCCAACCCTGGCGGGGTCGACCTGGCCATCGTCATCGCCGATGGTCTTTCGGCCCTGGCGGTGCACCGCCACACGCTGCCGTTTCTGACACGCTTTGAAGAACAGTCTGCCGCCGACGGCTGGTCGACGTCGCCGGTGATCCTGGTGGAACAGGGCCGGGTAGCCGTGGCCGACGAAGTGGGCGAGCTGCTCGGGGCGAAAATGACCGTGATCCTGATCGGCGAGCGCCCGGGCCTGAGTTCCCCTGACAGCCTTGGCCTATATTTCACCTACAACCCCAAAGTGGGGCTGACCGACGCCTACCGCAACTGCATTTCCAACGTGCGCCTGGAAGGACTCAGCTATGGCATGGCCGCCCATCGCCTGTTGTACCTGATGCGCGAGGCGTGCCGGCGGCAGTTGTCCGGGGTGAACCTGAAGGATGAGGCCCAGGTGCACACCCTGGACTCAAAGGACCAGGCGCCCGCACGCGGAAATTTCCTGTTGAATAAATGAGGGCTGCTCGTAGATTGCGTTTTCTAAGTTTTCTCAGGCAGCATCTGCCAAGGCTGCCGGCGATTTGCCGCAACTTCCATGGACCCTGAGGGCCTACTTATGCGGATCATCAAAGCAACCCTGGACCATCTGGACCTGCTTGCCCCGCTGTTCGTCAAATACCGCGAGTTCTATGGCCAGTTGCCGTACCCGGACTCCTCCCGCTCATTCCTGGAGAAGCGCCTGGAACGGGGTGAATCGATCATTTACCTGGCCCTGGCAAACGATGACGACAGCAAGCTGATGGGTTTTTGCCAGCTCTACCCGAGCTTCTCGTCGTTATCGCTCAAGCGCGTGTGGATCCTCAACGACATCTATGTCGCCGAAGACTCCCGACGCATGTTGGTCGCCGACCACCTCATGCGCGAAGCTAAAAAAATGGCCAAGGAAACCAACGCTGTGCGCATGCGGGTCTCTACCAGCAGCGACAACGAAGTGGCGATGAGGACTTACGAATCCATCGGCTTTCGTGAAGACACCGAGTTCAAGAGCTACATCCTGCCGATCAACTCGGATTGATGCGCCGCAAAGGCAGGCCTGGCACCTGCCTTGCACTTCTTTGGTAATCCGCCGCTACAAACTGCGCAGGCACAATCTTGTCGCCGCCGTATAATGCGCCTCCTCAAAATGTGTGAAACTTTACCCATCACTCGGGTAGCGGCGGATCGCATTCGCACTGCCAGTCATCGCATACCCCCGACCGGGTCAAAGAACACAGGTGCTGTACATGGATTTCAACCCGCTGGACCTCATTCTGCATCTCGACACCTACCTCGATTTGCTGGTCAACAACTATGGCCCGTGGATCTACGCGATCCTGTTCCTGGTGATTTTCTGCGAGACCGGTCTGGTGGTCATGCCGTTCCTGCCGGGTGACTCCCTGCTGTTCATTGCCGGTGCGGTTGCCGCTGGCGGCGGCATGGATCCGGTGCTGCTCGGTGGCCTGCTGATGGCCGCGGCCATCCTCGGCGACAGCACCAACTATGTGATAGGCCGAACGGCTGGTGAACGGCTATTTCGCAATCCCAATTCGAAGATCTTCCGTCGTGACTACCTGCAGCAGACCCACGACTTCTACGAGCGCCACGGCGGCAAAACCGTCACCCTCGCGCGCTTTTTGCCGATCCTGCGCACCTTTGCGCCGTTTGTCGCCGGCATTGCTAAAATGCATTACCCACGCTTCCTCGGCTTCAGCGTCGCCGGCACCATACTCTGGGTCGGCGGCCTGGTGACCCTCGGCTACTTCTTCGGCAACGTACCCTTCATCAAACAGAACCTGTCGCTGATGATCGTCGTGATCATCCTGCTGTCGCTGGTGCCGATGATCATTGGCATAGTGCGCAGCCGTATGCAACGCACCGCCAAGGTCCAGTAAGCCCTGGCCATGTGGTCACTGAGCGCCTGGCGCCGTCGCCGTACCCTGGCACGCCACCCCATCGACCCGCTGCGCTGGCAGCGGGTTCGCGAGCGCCTGCCGATGCTCGACGGCCTGAGCGCCGACGAAGACCACTGGCTGCGCGAAGCCTGCGTACTGTTTCTGCATGACAAACACCTGAGCGCCCTGCCCGGCGTTGAGCTGGATGGCGAGCAACGGCTGTTTCTCGCCGCCCAGGCCCAGCTGCCGCTACTGCATCTGGGTGAGTTGAACTGGTACCAGGGCTTCCACGAAATCGTGCTGTACCCCGACGACTTCCTCAGCCCCCAACGCCACCGCGACGCCAGCGGCGTGGAACATGAATGGAACGGCGAGCACAGTGGCGAAGCCTGGCAACAAGGCCCGGTGATCCTCGCTTGGCCCGGCGTACTGGCCAGCGGCGGCTGGGAGGGCTACAACCTGGTCATCCATGAACTGGCGCACAAGCTCGACATGCTCAACGGCGACGCCAACGGCCTGCCGCCGCTGCACAACGACATGCGTGTCAGCGACTGGGCCAAGGCCATGCAAGAGGCCTACGACGACCTCAACCGCCAACTCGACCGCAACCCGGACGCCGAGACCGCCATCGACCCTTACGCGGCGGAAAACCCGGCGGAGTTCTTCGCTGTCACCAGCGAATACTTCTTCAGCGCCCCCGACCTGCTCAACGACGCCTACCCCGCGGTGTACCAGCAGCTGCGCGGTTTTTACCGTCAGGATCCGCTGGCCCGCCTGCAGCATTTGCAGCACATCCACCCGCATTACCGGCAGACGCAGGACTGACACTGCCGGACATCAGGGCGGACGTGGCAAGCACGGTGGAATGTGCCTATAATCGCGACCAATTTTTGGCCAAACATGGGGGCACTGCCCAATGAGCTACAGCAAGATTCCGGCTGGCAAAGACCTGCCGAACGACATCTACGTCGCCATCGAGATTCCAGCCAACCACGCCCCGATCAAATACGAGATCGACAAGGACAGCGATTGCCTGTTCGTTGACCGTTTCATGGCCACCCCGATGTTCTACCCGGCCAACTACGGTTACATCCCTAACACCCTGGCCGACGACGGTGATCCGCTGGACGTGCTGGTTGTTACCCCGTACCCGGTAGCCCCAGGCTCGGTTATCCGCGCCCGTCCGGTTGGCATCCTGAACATGACCGACGACGGTGGCGGCGACGCCAAAGTCATCGCCGTACCGCACGACAAACTGTCGCAGCTGTACGTCGACGTCAAAGAATACACCGACCTGCCAGCCCTGCTGATCCAGCAGATCGAGCACTTCTTCGCCAACTACAAGGATCTGGAGAAGGGCAAGTGGGTCAAGATCGAAGGCTGGGACGGCGCTGACGCCGCCCGCGCCGCGATCACCAAGTCGGTTGCTGCCTACAAAGGCTAAGCAACCCCTGACAAAGAGCCCCGCTGATGCAGGGCTCTTTGTTTAAGGAGCAACCCCACAGGCAGTTGATCCCACAACCCTCAGGTCGTCTTCATTCCCAAGCTCACATCATCAATGATCGCCTTGGCGAATTCGCTCAGATAAAAAGCGGCCCACATCATGTCGCCGTCTTCATCCACGAGACCCGTCAGGATCAGCTTGTGTACACAACCAAGCACGGTTGAAGCCTGCTCCAGCGCGTAGTCACACGGCACACCCGGCGTAATGCGAAACAGCCCCATGGGCGATTGCTGGCTGCAGATGAAATTCACAACACCTGCCGTCTCGCCGGTTTCGGCTCGCGAATCCTTGTTCATGGCATAACGCACAGCTGCCATAACTAGCTGCATCTATTATCTACTCGGGCTCTCACACCCGGTCGCCAATGAAACGACCCGAGGAAACTAGCTCTGTAGCGCCTTTACAGCAACAGTGAAAAGGCGGCAGCGTGCGTAGGATAGTTCCGAAAGCGGTCCAAGTTGAATTTTTTGAAAGGAAACCTTACGCAACCCTAGGCATTGCCTGTAAAACCAGGCCATTTCCCGCCATCAAAATGAACTTCGTGTTTATTTCCCTGGATGCATAAGGGCACTAGACTCAGGTCTCATGAATACCTCCGGTGATCGTCTCAAAACCCTTCTGCACGAGTGCGGCCTGTCGCCTTCCGATTTTGCGGCACAGCGCAAAGTGACTCCGCAGCACGTCAACAACTGGTTCAAACGGGGTGTGCCCTTGGCCCGTCTCGATGAAATCGCCGAGCTGCTGTGCGTCTGCAGCAAGTGGCTGCGCAGCGGCGAAGGCCCCAAACATCCCAACCCCTTGCCGCGCCTGAATGCTGCACCGCGCAAACCTGGTACAGAACTCGCGGAACAGAGCCTGCTTGCCGCCAACAGCGCTGATGACATCCAGTTGCCGTTCTACAGCATGCAATCCAGACAGCTCAGCCCCATCGCCAACCGCTACCTGCGCCTGCCCATTCGCGCACTTGATGCCCTCGGTGTCGATCCAGACCTGGCGCTATGCGTGAGCATGCCCGCGGGTAACATGAGCCCGTTGCTGCCACGTGGCAGCACCCTGGCCATCGACTGTGGCCTGAAACACGTCGTCGAAGGCGAGCTCTATGCCTTGCTACACAACGGGCGCTTGTGCATCAACAGCCTCAGCCAGCGCGCCAACGGCACCTTGAGCCTGCACAGCCACGACAGCGACGAACACCCCACCGAAACCTACAGCCCGGCGCAGCTCAAGAGCCAGAAGCTGAGCGTGCTTGGCTGGGTGTTCTGGTGGGGGCATTTGCGTGACAGCCGCCCGGTTTGAGCGGCTGCGGGTGATTTTTTGCTGGGCATCCGCCGCGAGACTCAGTATGCTACGCCGCACATTTCGCCCCGGCTGCCTAGCACGCCTGCGGGCCTGGCGCGGCAACACACTGCCTGTCCGCCACCTCCCGGCCCCAGCGCCGGAGCAATGATTTTAAGGCGGTTGCGGCTTACCATAAATTAGCCAAGACCGTCCCCTAGGAGCCGGCCACAAGCCGGCTTTTTAATTGTCCGAAATAATCCTATCCCATCCGATAATCCACCTGATAGCCTAGATATTCCGGGGCTTTAGGCATTCCCCTGTCCGATAGTGTTCAATGCTATCTGACCTCATCCGACGATGAAGTGGGGGGACAGATGGGGGGACAAAAGGACGACAGGGGAATAACAATGGGTAAGCTGAATCCGAAACAAGTCGAAAACCTGACCGAGCCAGGTACCTATGAAGATGGCGATGGGCTTCGCTTAGTCGTCAAGCCAACGGGGCGCAAATCCTGGCTACTTCGCTTTCAACTGGCAGGTCGTCGCAGAGAGATGGGCTTGGGCTCCTTTCCTGAAGTGAGCCTCAAGAAAGCCAGACAAGAAGCCAGCGCCAAACGCAGCCAATTGAGCGACGGTGTAGATCCTTTAGCCGCCCGCGACATCGAACGCGCTGCCCAACGCGAGGCGCAACGAACCAACGAGGCGAAACAGCTGAAGTTCGAGACACTCGCGAAAGAGTACTGTGAAGCGCATGGAGGCACTTGGTCAGAGAAGTGGCGTAAAGGCTGGCTGCGGAAGCTGGAGCTGTATGCCTTCGACCACATTGGCAAACTATCAGCCGAGGAAATCGGGACTCCCCAGGTGCTCAAAGTGCTGCAACCGATCTGGGCCAGCAAAACCCGAACCGCCGACGAGGTACGGGGTCAGATCGAACAGGTTCTGGACGCTGCCAAGGCACGTAACCTGCGAGAGGGTGAGAACCCTGCTCGCTGGCGTGGGCACTTAGACAATCTGTTGAGTCGTGCTGAAAAGAAGAAGGCTCGGAAACGCGAACACTTTGAAGCTTTGCGGTGGCAGGACGTGCCAGCGCTGATGACCAAGCTCAGCAAAAACTCCACACCGCCATCTTGGGCTGCTCAACTACTGATCATGACCAGCGCACGCGCCCACATGGTGAGGTTTGCTCGTTGGGATGAGTTTGATTTGGCAGCTAGCACCTGGTCATTGCCAGATGAACGAATGAAGATGCGAATAGCCTTTGTAATCCCACTTGCCGAGGAGGTCGTAGAGCTTGTGAATAGAATTCCGCGAGATGAAAGAAGCGCCTATCTATTCCCTGGCCAGGGCAAGACAGGGGTGATGCATGCAAACGCGGTCCGAACACTCCTGCATGGCATGGGATACAAACACATTACCCGACACGGTTTTCGATCCTCCTTTCGGGACTGGGCCGGAGAATGTACCCATTACCCACGCGAGGTCTGTGAGATGGCACTGGCGCATGACGAGCGTGATCAGACCGAAGGGGCGTACTCTCGCTCAGACTTCTTGGATAAGCGACGCGTACTGATGGCCGACTGGGCACGCTTTTTAACTTTACCATCAACTGCCTAGTTTATTAAAAAAGCGACCAAATCATAAAACCTCTAAATCGCAAAAAGACACAAAAGAAATCATGCCACCATCAGATAACTGGACAGAAAAGCCTGTAAGCGCACTTGAGGTGCTTGAAAATGCAACCGTTGAACAAACGATAATTGAGCTTTTAGATAGCCTGCAAGAAACCGAGGGCGTTCTGCGCCCTGGCTCCAACATACAACCAAAGCTAGCCGCAATTTGCATAGCACTGGATGATATCAGCTTTACAAAAACTGACTTAGTTTGGATTCACGGTGACATTGCAATGGATCATGGCACATGGCACAGACAAACAGAAAGCGCTCATGAATTGGCCTGCATCTATGCAGCCATGATTACAATTGAGCAAAAGAAAGAAAATATAGCTAGAACTATTTCCGCCATCCAAAAAGCAGCATATTTTTCTGGCCTAGCTGCAGGGTACTCCCACCATAGAAAAACCGTGGCTGTAGAGAAGGCCAGGAAAGCAGGACTTACAAAGGCCGCTATCTCCGCTGAAATAAACAACCAACTAATAAAACTTCTTAAGTCGAAGCGACCGCGAAATGGTTGGCCTGG
This sequence comes from Pseudomonas sp., assembly GCF_050739775.1. Taxonomy (GTDB): domain Bacteria; phylum Pseudomonadota; class Gammaproteobacteria; order Pseudomonadales; family Pseudomonadaceae; genus Aquipseudomonas. The sequence continues at coordinate 12,155 of NZ_JBOICA010000017.1, read as the reverse complement.
CGCTGGTAATGCCGCGAAATTTCTTGCACCGTTACTGCTTGAGTTTATAACCGAAGAATTAAAAGCAAAAAAAGCAGATTTGGGTTCAGTTCAATCCGTCATTCATAACAGCATCGAAAATGATAAAAATGTTCGACAAGCTTATATTAAAACCGCAAACGCACGACAAGCAACGCTTACAAAAAATGCTTCCAAGACACCCTCTCTTAAATAGTCAAAAGCCAAGCCCATTCATTGCCCCTCTCTTGGAGTAAAGGAAGAGGCTATGGCTGCCGCCGTAGTTGAGCCCAATTAAACGCTCGCCTCGCGGTCCAAAACATTTTTTTATTGCCCCTCGATCCGCCAACACATTCAGCGCATCATCCAGTCGTTTTTTTTCACGAAGGCGATTCGGACCATATTGGAGCACTATATTCTTCTTTATGAATGGACAGCTTGGAATGTATTTACTACGCAGCCAATCAACGAGACAATTGATGTCATCTTCTGCCCTCGACTCAGCATCGAACAGCTTTAAAAATTCGCCCGAATACCAGAGACCAACACTTATCGCAATATTTAGCGTCTGAAGAGATACATCTCCATCAAACCGTTCAAAACAATGAAACAGCGCGGCTAAACGAGCAATGTTGTCTGCCAGTTTTGAGGCATGATCACTTGCTGCTCTCATTCGTCCAGTCGGATTAATCTGAGACTCAATTTCATTACTCAATATTACCCAGCGCTGTACAGCTTCATGTGAAAACTCAATGACTTTTCTTCGTGGTTTTTCACTACCTAGTAGCTCAACGTTCCTTTCGACATATTCACAAAGCCGCTCAGCAAACCTTTCAGAATGTTCTGTATTAGTGGTTACACCCTCAACCTGACGACTGCCTTGAGTTGACTTAGGCTGACAGACCAGAAAGCGAGCCCAAAGACCTGAACCACGAGAAGCTTCACCACGCATCTGTATATAATTTTTAAAAGCACTTTCCTGTACCATTACAGACACTGTAAGCCGAGCATCATCGAGTTGGAAGCTCTCGACGGTCGCTCGATCAACTGTAATTGAGTCTCCACTCCATAAGGAGTTCTGTTTAGGCAAGTCGTTCAAGGCGGGACCATTTAACACGCCAGAACCTTCACCAGAGATCAATCCTGCACTTGGAAAATCCTGATACAAGCCCCGAAAAAGCGCTTGCGAAGTCGTATCATCATAGAGCATTTTAAACTTTTTAGGTTTTTCGGGAATTGCCTTTGAATGTTCATAAAGCAGCTGCTCTTCATCCGTTGTCTCCTGCCCCTTCGAGGCGCGAGCAGCGATTGCTTTCTGAATTGCCTTATCTTTAACTCCCCATATTTTAAATTTAATCTTCCATGCTAAATAGTCTTTTTCATAACGGTCGGCCATCTGCTTTTGGTATCGCCGAACCCCTGCAAGAAAAATATTTTCAACCGTGGACTTTCTCTCCCCCGAATTTGCTATCGTCAGGATCATCAAAGAGCAAGGAACAATACCGCCTCTTGGTTTTTGTACATCAAACAACCCTTGCAACCCCACAGACAACGCAGTGAGCGCAGCAGAAAATATTAATGGTGTCGGCGCCTTAACATTCGCTCGCACCTCATCTACCGCTGCATTAGTCAGAGGCAGCCCAATAAGACTAGGAAACATATTTTTATCAATAAGTGACGCGGCAAAACTTAAGCCGTGATTAATCATCGTTCATTCTCTCTCAACTACTTTCGGCATCAACAATCTTTATGACTCAATTTTGACTCAATCCACTCGGACACGTCCGCCTCAAACCATCCGACTGCTGCACCGCCTAGGCTGACGGGGCGTGGAAACGATCTGTCATACCTAGGCGACTTCTCGTTAAGTCGGTCGTAAATGGTTGAGCGACTTAAACCCACCCGGTCTAGTACGTGCTTCAACCGAAGAATCCTCACGGCTGGTTTACTGCTGTGTTCGCTGATCATTGCAATGCCCTCTGAAAACGTTGAGCCAATTTATCCGGAAGGTCCCTACGTGTCCGTAAAGTGCTTAAAGTTACGCTTTAAGGCTCCAGCTGACTCAGTGCAAGCCAGTAACCACAAGGCCTACAGCGATTTTTGAAAAAACACTCCGCGAGAACTGAGCAAACAACGTTGATCCAGCATGGGCATATTTGGCTGCTATTCCTGCTACCAGTAGCAGGAATAGCAGTAGCCACACCGTGAAATAGGCTCGCCACCAGCACAGTGGCCTAATGGGCAAATCGATCATGACTCAGCACGGTAGCCACACCTTTTACCCTGACGGCCCATCGGCCTTCCTCCAGAGCCAAACAGCAGAACCTTCCCCAGCAACTTCAAACAATCAATTTTCAGACCTGAATCATCTCTGTGAACCGCCTTACCGTATTAACTGCGGTAGGGGCTTTGTTGTGCCTGCTTTTTGCTCGGCACGTTTACCACTGGAGGATTTGCGTATGTATACCCCCTGCCCAAGCTGTAACTCTGGGCGTGTCGTCACAAAAGATATCGGTAAGCAAACAGGTAGCTTGATTGGTGCAGTTGGCGGCGCAGTCAGCGGCGGCGCAAGCGCCCTGTCAGGAGCGCAGGCTGGTGCGATGGTAGGTGCCATCGGCGGGCCGGTAAGCATCGCTATTGGCAGTATCGTCGGGGCACTGATCGGCGGCGTATTCGGCGGAGTCGCCGGAGGAGTTGCGGGGGCCACACTTGGGGAGCATGTGGATGACAAGGTGCTGAACAACTACCACTGCCTACAGTGCAACTACAGCTTCAGCGTTAACCGCTGATTCGCCACGTATAGGCATCTTTTGTCTAGCTATTACTTGCAAGGAATCTTTTTCATGGCTCATCTCATCGAACAAATGGCTTATGTCGGTGCTACCCCTTGGCATGGTCTGGGCAGTCGCCTTACTGAAAAACAACCGTTGGAAATCTGGCAGCATGAAGCAGGTATGAACTGGCAGATCCAAGAAAGCCCCGTTCACTACAAGGCCGATTCAATCGGCCCCCTTGGCACGATCCATTCCTTCCCAGAGCAAAAAGTGCTGTATCGCTCGGACACCAAAGCCGCGCTGTCGGTGGTGTCACAGCGTTACCAGGTGGTACAGCCCCGTGATGTCCTGGAGTTCTATCGCGACCTCACAGAGGTGTCCGGCTATGAACTGGAAACGGCGGGAGTACTCAAAGGTGGGCGCAAGTTTTGGGCGCTGGCGCGTACCGGGCAAACAGCTGCGTTAAAGGGTAATGACCAGGTCAATGGCTATCTGTTGCTGGCCACCTCCTGCGACGGCACTCTGGCGACCACCGCCACCCCGACGACTGTGCGCGTGGTGTGTAACAACACCCTGGCGATTGCCCTGGACGGCACAACCCGCGCCATAAAGGTGCCGCACAGCACCCGCTTCGAACCTCAGGCAGTGAAGAAACAGCTCGGCGTCGCCGTCTCCCAGTGGGATACCTTCATGTGTCGGATGCGAGCACTGGCTGAGCGCAAGGTGCAATGGCACGAAGCGCTGGGGTATTTCATGAACGTTCTGTGCGAGACCAACCCCAACAGCCAACTCCCAGCAGTGCTGCCTAACGAACGAGCGCTGCGTAAAGTGCAGGCCCTCTACGAAGGCCAAGGGCGTGGTTCGACACTCACCTCCGCGCAGGGCACCGCCTGGGGATTGCTCAATGCAGTGACGGAGTACGTCGATCACGAGCGACGAGCTCGCAGCAATGAATACCGCATGGATTCGGCCTGGTTCGGGCAAGGGGCACAAATCAAGCAACGGGCGCTGACAGCGGCGCTAGAACTTGCAGCCTAGTTCTTGGTTCCACGGTTTCATCTTCGCCCTTTAAACGCCTGATCAGCTGTGTGTTGATCAGGCGTTGTACCGGCTGAACGCCCTCACTAGCCCAGCCTCATAGGAGACCCTATGGCCGAGTATTGTCTGATCTGTAATTCAACAGCTGTCATATCAAAAGATGCCATAACAACCGTGGTGCTGCTAACCGGAACACTGGAAAGCTTCCTACTCGGCATGAAGGACGCGCAAACCGATCAGCCCGAAGCCGAACAGAACAGTTTTTTACGGCAGGCTCTCGCCCGGATAAGACAGGGCGTGTCGCGCGCCACCTCGGACTACCTGGCTACGATGGTCTTTGCCCAAGACATGCAGAAATACCAGTTCAGGCACTACGACTATCTCTGCCTACGTTGCGGTGCCCTGTTCGATCAAGGAGCGAGCAGTGGAGGACTCGCGCCGACTGCCATCATCCCTTCTTCAACCGCTCCGCCAAGCGCTCAATCAACTCCACGACCATCTGCCGGTCCTCATGATCCAACTGCATCAGCAACCGACTAATCCGGGTCGCCTGATCGTCCGGACGTGAGCTGGCTTCGGTCAACAGATCCGCCACCTCGCAGCCAAATATGCTGGCGAACTCCATCAACCGTTCAATATTGGGCACGACCACACCTCGCTCAATGCGGGAAACGGCTTCGTTGCCGATGCCCAAGCGTTCGGCCACCTCTTCCTGCGTCAAGCCACTGCGAATGCGTTGCTTAGCAATCGCGCGGCCCACCACGCCCGCCAAAAACTTCTGATCAGTCTCTATCACAGCCCCTCCCATCTCAACCTAGATGGTTGGGCATCACCTCATTGACATGAAGAACTTGCCAGGTTGAAAATCAACCTAGAAGATTGAAATCAATTTGTTTATGTCCACATCAAACAAAACAAGGAATCTCCCATGCCGGAAGCAGCAAGCAGCGAGCAATGGTTTTACGAAGAGAAAGGCCAGCGCCAGGCTGCCAATGAGCTGCAAATCATCGACCTGATTCGCTCAGGAAAACTGACCTATGGCAGCCTCATTTGGAAGAAGGGTTTGGAAAACTGGATTCAACTCGAAAGGACGGGGTTTCTACAGCATCTCCAAGCAACGTCTCCCCCGCCACTTACAGGCGCCAGTGTTAATAACACGCTGGTGTGGCTGCTGGCCTTCGCGCCTCTGCTTGGTTACCTCTTGGAAGCCTTTGTCGCGGGCGCCACGGGGGGCGGTCAGAGGGCGCTAAGCGAAGGCCAGTACTGGTATCTCACCGTGATTTTGAATATCGCGTTGAGCCTGTTCGATGAAAAGCGTTTGAAGAACGCGGGCCACGACACCCGCCATTTCAAGGGCTGGGTCTTTATCGTACCGGTCTACCTGTACCAGCGCGCCAAAATGCTGAAGCAGAACTTGGCGTACTTCATCGTGTGGATTGCCAGTTTCGCACTGACTCTGTTTGTCTGACCCCACCGAATTAGCCTTGCGGTGCTTTTGGCTAGTGCTGGAAGCACTCCACGGAATTTTCAGATGCCTCTGTTAAAAACAACAGGTTGTGGATAAGTCCAACTTTTTCCTGGAAAGCCGCATTACCCAAAGTAAAAAACCAACTTGATCATCAGCCACAAAGGAATTTCAGCATGAACATTATTAAAACTATTGCCCTACCATTGCTATTAGCAAGCACGACTACATACGCAGCCAGCTACTGTGATAGCAAACCGACTCAACAAGCGATAAATAACTGCTACAAGCAATCTGCATCAACATATAAAAAAGCGGTTGATAAGTCACTCTCTGAACTATTAGAGATGCCAGGGCAAAACGCGCAGTCAAAAGCAGTAATAATGCAAAACCAAAAGAAGTGGGAGTCCCAAGTTCAAAACTCTTGCAGTGATTTTGCCTGCTTTGAATATCAGTTCATTGGCCGACTAACTCAAATCAACAGACTCAAAGAACAGCAGAGTAAAATAAAGACCCGCACTAAAGCGATCGATCCCAATCAGTGTCTCAACGCTTGGATTGACGCCTACAGGAAAGAGGCCGGAGAGGATGCCACCGTCACTCAAGATCAAGGTATGGAATGGGAAGGCTGGTGCAGTGAAGGCAAGCTTCCTTAAAGCATGATGACTACTTGATCACACCCGTCTGGTAGGCAGCTGGGGACAACCCAAAGGCAGCCTACCGGAAGGGCGGGTTTTCACTCCGCTATATTTTTTCTTCTAGCTAGCTCAAATCCTGCTGCAACCAAACCCGTGCTGACCATCACCGTAAGCCTTGGTTGCAGCCTTGCAGAGGTAGCTCGCTCTTTCGAAGAGCTCATGCTGCCCCTCTGACCGAGCACGATCCAAGTAATACACTGGATTATCGGGTATATGGACGGCCCCGCCAATGGCCGCCACAGGGAGGCTCAGAGCACTTGCCCAAGCAGACTCCAACCGATGAAAAACATTATCGCTATTGGATTTGAAGTTTCCAAGTACTGTAAACGCGTCTCGGTTCAATAGAATCACCAAGTGGTAATGGGGCAAGCCATGTTGCCCCAACTCCCGGGCCCAGACGTACCGAACGTTACTACTATGAGCTTTGGGGTTAGTGAGGTGTGCCACACTTCGATTATGTCGAATTTTGGCTTTGAAGGACTCAATAAAACGCTCAATCACTTGATTCGTGTAAGCGAAGGCAGGAAGCGGAGGACCCAACGGCAACCGTAGGTCAACTCTAAACGCAAAGACTCTTGAGTATTGCTCAAGAGACCGTTTAATCGTCTCATCAAGACGATTAAGGTACTCCCGAATGAATGGGCCTTTATCTACCTGTATCGGTTTCCCCAAAAAACCTGGACCGTAATGAAAGCTAAGATTTGTATTGACAGGATGGCGAAGCATGTCGGGACTCCAATATATTAATCCATACATATGCCGACATCAGATTAGCTTTTACAGCACGCGCCAATCGCTCCTTTGCAGAGACGGCGCCTATGGACACCTAACACCTAACACCTAACACCTAACACCTAACACCTAACCACCAACACCATCCATCACATTTAGTTCAGGAGCCTATAGAGCACGATACATCATACTACCAATACCGAGCATAAAAACTATCACATTTAAAGTCTATACACAGACAAATAAGGCACCACCTAAAACCTTACCTATACTTTAAGCACTCTGGAAAAAAAGCATATTACCAGGGAGCGACGCCCCATCTTTTTAACTCTACCAAACCTCTATATCGCGCCCACCACACACCAACTACAAGATCAACAAGCCGACGACAAAATCTTCCATACTCCACCAAAATAAATACATACAGGGTGAGTCAACACTAAATACATTACATGAGCCAAGACCAACCCTAAAGTCACGACACAATAGACTGCTCGAAAAGCCCAGCGCTGCGTTTCTAATCTGGCTTCAAGCTTAGGAAAAATTCCACTGACGACATCTTTAACAGGGGCATAATTTTTTTCGATTTTTTCTTTTTTCCGCTTTATCTCATCATCCAGCGCATCCAAGGTATGAAGTTGGTTTCGCATAACGAGCCAGGTCAGTATCACGAAAACCCAGACTCCAACCAAAATGGCGGAGTTCACCCAGAAAATTGCATCGACTGTAGATGTCTCTTTCAGCTGCGTCGCCACGATGATAGTCGCTACAGGTATGCCTAATATTTGGTTTTGGACATCTGCAAATGTTTTGTGGATTTTCGCGAGTTCTTCCAGCTTAGCAGTCTCCATTTGGTCTAGGACTTTTTCATAGGAGAAGTCCGCCACGAACAACCGATATCCCTCATCGAACTGTTTGAGTAGCTCGGGTAACCGTTTGAGCAAGCCTGAGAATCGTTGTTGTGCGCTACTCGCACCACAGAGTTTTTGCACAGCTTTGGCCACTATAGTGAGCTTCTGCTCACGATGGGTGTCCTGATTGCAGCGAGCAATCAAGGCTTCCAAGCTTGCAATGTCAACCTCGGCGAGGTCCTGCACAGAGTACTGAAGCGGCACTATGAACTTACCGTCATCAATGTAAACCAGATCTTGGTTTTCTTTGTCGAGATAGGCCGCGCTTTCCTCCAGAAGCTTTATGAAGCGCAAAACATGGCGATATAGCTGAATCTGTTCCGGTGGGGCATTGTCGGTACAGGCCCACGCCTGGGGCAGCAAGTAGAATCGTGGCTCTTTGATACGACTGGATGGAAATGCGAGTACCTCCTCGAATCGCTCTGCCAAAAGGCCGACGCCAGTACGAGGATCATCAGCGTGCAGTCGGATGGTTTCGCCAACATTAAGCGACGCGGGTAGCCTTTCATCAAGTAATGAGATCCCGTACTGGCGAGGTTCGGCCAACAGATTTTGTAACTCATGCAGCTGATCTCTGTCCGCTATGGTGAGGCTACCTTCGCGGGTACCAGGAACGAAGGTTATAGCGCGATACAGTGCTACCAGCCGATTGAAGCTTTCCTGGCTCATTCGTCGATTTCTTCGATCAGTTCCTGGCGTAGCTGGGGTGGAATGTGGGTCAGCACAATGGAGTCAGTGTCTCGGTTATAGCGTAGATGACCTGAACGCACTGCTTTGCGGTCAAATGTCAGCTTCCAATAATCCGATTTCCCCTCGAACTTGACGAGACCTTTGATGGCTCGCCGGTCTGGAACAAATCCGTCCGACAGACCAAGCTCTTCGCTTGCAAGCTTGGTTTGAAGCGTTTCAGGTGCATCAGGCCACAAGTGATTGGAGAGCGCCTCCAAGCTTACCGGGGTGTCTTTGCCCAAACCAGTGAGGTACTGGTGTGCCTGTTCTAGAAACTCATCGCGCCGGGCCGGCTCCAGCTCCTGTTCGGAGGCAAATTGCTCCAGTCCAGTTACCAGCTTCTTGCTTTCCTCCAAAGCCAGGATCAGATCGTTGCACCCTAGGAAGAGCTTGAAGTAATTCGCGATATCGCCTCGACCTTTCAGAAAGCTGATATACCGTTCTGCGCCTCCCTGCCATGCCGTCAAGTCTACTCGACCGGCCACGCGCAGCTGGCTCATGTCTAGGTGAACACTGTCGATAACCTCCAGGCCCTCAGTGATCGCTGTGCCTACTACTTCTGTCACGATAGCGACGAGCAGATACTCTGTGCCCTCTTTGCTGATCTTTGCGATTAAAACAAAGCCCCCCGTTGCCAACTGCTCGACACTGGCTCGGGACTGGAGATGTGTCATTAGCCTATTGGACAGAACTAGAAAGTCACTTTCCCCTTCAAGGATGTGCTGACGAATGAATCGCTGCACAGGGTATTCGTCTTCGTTCTCCTCAAAACGACCATAACCTTTCCCGGCGCGCTCCGAATAAAGCTTGTGCAGGTGGTCTATAAGCCTTTGCACGGAAGGGTTAACCGGTAGCTCCGTGGGGCGCAGGTCGACGTCTGCCTCGCGCTGGTGGGCCTCTTTAATCAGCTTATGGACAATGCAGTTAGTAATTTGAGGCATAACCAGTTCCCTTGGATTGTTATAAATATAAATTCGAGAATTGTGCCTCACACGATGCATTGAGCAACAACGCACCGGCGGCCAAATAGTTCCCGCTACACCACCAACTCCATCAATTTCCCATAGCCATCCACCACTTGGTACTTCACCTGGTCAGAGGTGATTTTGGCGAAGAATTTGCGGGCGCAGGCGATTTTGGATTTTTCGATGTCGCGCAGCTCAAGTGAGGACATTGAGCCCTTGGTTTCGGCGACGAAGTAAACGTGCTTCACCTTGCCTTCCTGGAAGGCAATCGCCCAGTCTGGGTTGTAGTTGCCGACAGGGGTCGGAATAAAGAAACTCTTCGGTAGCTTGGCATACACCGCGACTTCAGTGCTGGCGTCCAATTCCTGAACGAATTTCCGTTCGATGTTGGAGTCGGTGAACACGTAATCGTAGACGTGGTGCTTGGCTTCGAAAGCCTTACTGAAATCATCTCGCGGCTTCTCGGCGGTGAATATGTCGGAGCTGTGGGTCTCGTCCACCGGATCGTAAGCGATGTGCTCAACGATGGCCGTGGCTTTCTGCTCGTTGATTAAGGTACCAGCCCGGGCGATGAAGTCTTCCGGGTTGGTCTTGTACTGACTGAAGACGGCAAGATTTAAGCGTTTGAGAATGCTAGCAATGGTGTTGCGCGTCAGCTGAGTGGCTTCCGCCAGGTTACCGATCAGGTCGTATTTCACTGCAGAATGAACGGAGTGCGTGTACTTCTCGGTTGAGCTTTCAGCGACCTTGAAGGCCGTACCACTCTTCATATCGTCGAAGCTGGCATTCGCCAATTGGGTGCCACGTTCGATGATGTACTGCATTGGCTTAACACGCAGTTCCGCATCCAAGGCCCCCACGCACTTATCCACCAGCTCGCCGGTTTCAAAGTGAACGGTGTACGCCGCTTTGCGGTTGATCTTGTTCCACAGCGCCTGAAACTCTTTCTTCTCGAAATTCGAGTTCAGCGGATTGAGCTTGGCTTTGCGGTCGTTGCCGATCTCAGGCATTTGCGCGGAGCTGAACACACTATCGATCAGCTGGAATACCTGCTCGGCATAAGGTTGCAGTTCTGCTGGCAGCTCGGCCAATTGCTCTTCACGCTTGGCCTCATGGTAAGCGTCGGTGATCTGATCGCTCTCGTCGGTGTAGTCGTTCTTCAGCAGGTATTTGTAGATCTGCTTGGCCAGTTGCGGCGTAACTTCTACATCACCGCTGGAAGTCTGCAAGACCTTACCAGTGAAGTATTTCTCATCTGCGATACGCGGCCGCGCTGACAGCGACTCACTGATGTCTTTCTGCAGCGCACTGACGAAATCCTTGTAGCTTTCGCTGGCCACTACGGTCAGTTCGTTGATCTCGTGTACCGTGGCTGGGTTGTCCATACGCTCGCCCAACTGATTCACGGACAAGCGCATGCCGCGACCTACTTCCTGACGGCGGGAGACAGTGTTATCGCTGTGTTTCAAGGCGCAGATGACGAAGACGTTGGGGTTATCCCAGCCTTCGCGCAATGCCGAGTGAGAGAAGATAAAACGCACCGGTTCATCGAAAGACAGCAGGCGCTCCTTATCCTTGAGGATCAGATCGTAGGCATCAACGTCATCAGTCTCGGTAGCCTTCTTACCTACCGAAGGATCGACTAAGCGCTTGCTCTTCTTATCGATAGAGAAGTAGCCATTGTGCGTCTGACGGGCTTGGATGCCTTTGAGGTAGCGGTTATAGGGCGTGTCTTCTAGCGTCATCACATCGGTAAGGTAGGCGTTGTATTCCTCTTCGAAGATCTGCGCGTACTCTCCCACCACTTCACCGGTTTCATCGTATTGGCGGTACTTGGCCACTTCGTCGATAAAAAACAGTGACAGCACCTTAATGCCACGGCTGAACAGCAGCATCTCTTTCTGGAAATGTGCCTTGACTGCCTCTCGGATCTGGATGCGCCGCATCGCGGCTTCATCCACGTTGCCCACGGCATCGCCAGCGACCAACTCGACGCCATTGGTGAAGCTCAATGTATCGATACGCGCATCGATATCGGCAACTACATAGCCCTTGTACTGATCCAGCCCACCGGACAGGTCATATAGGTTGTCGTTGCGACCGAGCTTGCGCATCACACGCTTGATGACGTTGCTCTGCTTAACCTCAAACTCAACCCGCGCCATGGGCGGCTTGTTGCTGGAGACTTCGATATCCTGCAGAAACAGGTAGGCGTTGGTACCGGTCAGGTTTTTGATCGTTATGCCGCGCACATTGATCTTCTTCACCAGCTTTTGGTTGTAGGCGTCCAAAGCGTCGAGGCGGTGGATCTTGTTGTACTCAGTTTTGTGGGTGGCCGAGAAGCGCACGATCATCAGCGGGTTGAACTCACTGAAGGAAGCTAGCGTCTTGGCACCTTCCATCTTCTGCGGCTCATCGAGAAACAAGATTGGCCGGTTGGCCTTGATTACGTCGATGGGCTTACGAGACTGGAAGTCATCAAGCTCGTCATAGATTCGACGGTTGTCCTTACCCGTTGCGTTGAACGCCTGGGTATTGATTACCATCACGTTGATGCCCGCATCCGAGGAAAAGCTCTCCAGATTGTGCAACTGCTTGGAATTGTAGATGAAGAATCGCGCCTTCTTACCGTAGCTCTCCAGGAAGTGTTCGGCGGTGATCTGCAGCGACTTGTACACGCCCTCACGGATGGCAATGCTCGGAACAACAACGATGAATTTGCGTAAGCGGTTGGGGAACACACCTTGCTCAGGTCAGCCCGACATCCATTGATGCGGTAGCAGTTGGTCGATCTCACTGGCCTTCTGCGTCGGCAACCGCGTCAGCACGTCCTTGAGATAGGCATA
>NZ_JBOICA010000016.1:0-101380 GCF_050739775.1 Pseudomonas sp. | reverse complement strand
GGATCGCCAGCAGGCCGATGACCATCTCCAGCGAACGCTCCACGGCGATGCCCACCAGCACATCCGGCCCCACCCCGCGCGCGATCAGCAGGTGTGCCAGCTGGTTGGCCCGGGCATTGAGCTGGGCATAACTGAGTTGCTGGCCGGCAAAGGCCAGGGCTGGCGCATCAGGCTGCTGCTGGGCCTGGGCTTCGAAACGGGCATGCACCGGCCAATCCAGGGCGTAGCCCACGCGGGTGTCGTTCCACTGCCGGACAATCTGCTCGTGCTGCTGGCCATCGAGCAATGGCAGGTTGCCGATGCTTTGCTCCGGGTCAGCAACCATCGCGCGCAACAGCCCCAGCCAGTGCCGGCCCATACGTTCGATGGTCGCCAGCTCGAACAGTTCGTTGGCGAAGGTCAATGCGGCGTGCAGGCTGCCGCCTTTTTCGTAGGTATCCAGGGTCAAGTCGAATTGCGTGGTACGGCTGCGGGGCTCGATCACTTCAAGCTGCAGGTCATTGCCGACCTTCAGGGCACTGACATCGGCCACCTGCGGCTGATGGTTGTACATCACCTGGAACAGCGGGTTCTGGCCCAGATTGCGCTCCAGCCTGAGAGCATCGACCAGTTGCTCGAACGGCAGTTCCTGATGTGCCTGGGCGCCGAGGGCGCTGTCCTTGATCTGCGCAAGCAGGGCTGAAACCGACATCTGCGGGTCAAGCCGTGTCCGCAATACCTGGGTATTAACGAAAAAGCCGATGAGGCCTTCGACTTCTCGCCGGTTGCGGTTGGCGATCGGTACACCGACACGCACATCACATTGGCCGCTATAGCGCTGCAGCAACACGCTGAAGGCACCGAGCAAGAGCATGAACAGGGTGACGCTCTGTTGGCGGGCCAGGGCGCGCAGTTGCTCGGCCAAGTCGCTGTCGAGCAGCAACTCGTGACGTGTACCGGCATAACTGGGCAACGCCGGGCGCGGATGATCCAGCGCCAGCTCGAGCGGTGGATGATCGTCGCCCAACTGCGCGCGCCAGTACGCCAGTTGGCGCTCCTGCTCCCCTGCCTCCAGCCAGCGCCGCTGCCACAGGGCATAGTCACTGTACTGTAGGCCCAGGGCCGGCAACTGCGGTGTGTGCTGCAGGTCACGCGCCTGATAACAATGGGTGAATTCATCGATCAGCACATTCATCGACCAGCCATCGGAGACGATGTGATGAAGGGTCAGTAGCAAGACATGCTCGTGCGCCTGCAAGCGCAGCATCGCCACCCGCAGCAAGGGTCCGTTTTCCAGGTCGAAAGGCTGCAACACCTGCTGGCGCGCCGCGGCGTGTACTTGCTGCTCCCGCGCCTCGGCATCCAGATGGGTGAAATCCTGCTGCTCGATCTGCACCGGCGCAGTGATTGCCACGGGTTCGACACTGCCATCCTCCTGGCGGACAAACGCGGTACGCAAGGTGGCATGGCGCTGCACCAGGTCGGCAAAAGCCTGCTCCAGTGCTTGCAGGTTGAGCGTGCCGCGCAGGCGCACAGCGCTCGGCAGGTTGTAGGCCGCGCTCTGCGGGTCCAATTGCCAGAGCAACCACATGCGTTGCTGGGCGTAGGAAATCACCTGTTCTTGCAGCGCCACCTCACGAGACGGGATAGGCAACTGAGCGAAGTCCACCCCTTCGCGCTGTAGCGCCTGGAGAAACAGCCGACGCTTTTCCAAAGGCAGGTCGATATAGCGTCGGGCAAGTTTCAGCGCATCTTCAGCGTTCATCAGCAGTCATCCATCTTGAGAGGGCAACGAACCTGTGAGGGTCGATATCCAAGGGAAACGGATGGCCAAAGCGGAAAATTAACCGTCGAACGTGGTGACCGCCCGCCCGCTGAAACATTTTCTTTCAACTAGCCCTGCGGGTTTTACGATTCTCATTCGTCTTAATAGTTACAGCCCCAACGCTGAGCATCGGCTCGACCTCAATTTCTCTGAAAAGACACCTGCAATGTCCCAAAAACCGAAAAAGTCCAAATCCAGACTGTGGTTCCTGGTCCATAGCTGGCTCGCCCTGCCGATCTGGTTCTTCGTCCTGATTGTCTGCGTCACCGGCACCCTGGCGGTGGTCAGCCAGGAGATCGTCTGGCTGGCAAACCCCGATGTGCGCGCCAGCAAGCCCAACGATGACGCCGAACGCCTGAGCTTCCAGCAAGTGCTCGATGCCCTGTACAAGGCCGAGCCGGACATGGCCGTGCGTTTCATTAGCCAACCGGACGGTTCGCACTTCGCCCTGAACGCTGCCGTCACCTACCCCGATGGCAGCGCCCCGACCCTGTACGTCAACCCCTATACCGGGGCGATTCAGGGCAAGAGCCCATCGTTCAGCTTTGAGGCATTCACCCGCGCCCTGCATGGCTGGTGGCTGGTGCCCTTCACCAATGGCTTCAGCTGGGGCTGGTACCTGGTGTCGCTGCTCGGCCTGCCGATGCTGGCGTCGCTGGTCACCGGGCTTGTGGTCTATAAACGGTTCTGGAAGAGTTTCTTCAAGCCGACCTTGCGCTTTAACCATGGCACGCGGATCTTCTGGGGCGATTTCCATCGCCTGAGCGGGATCTGGTCGATCTGGTTCATTGCGGTGATCTCCATCACCGGCACCTGGTTCCTGATCCAGGCAATCCTGGCCGACAACCACGTGAGCATTTCCACCGAGCCTGTGGTGCCGGTGATTGCCCGCGAGGACGTGCCGCGCACCGAATCCGGGGAACCTGCGCCACGCATCGACCTGGATGAAGCCACGCGCATCGCCAAAGAGCAGATTCCCGGCCTCGACGTGAGTTTCGTATCGCTGCCCGGCAACGCCTATGCCCATATCTACCTGGGCGGACGCGGTTGGTATCCGTTGATGTTCCAGACGGCCAACGTCAACCCGTACAACAGCAAAATCGATTCGCAGTTCCTGGTCAGCGACCGTTCGGCCCTGGAGTTCGTCACCGAATCCATGCGCCCATTGCACACCGGTGACTTCGGTGGCCTGACCATCAAGCTGATCTGGGCCTTCTTCGGCCTGGTGCTGTCGATGATGGTGCTCAGCGGCCTGCTGATCTGGACCAAACGCACCGCCCAGGCCACCGCCGCGGCGCTCAAACGCAATGAACGCACGGCGCGCCCTGAAGCCCCCGCCGACATCGCTTCGGAGGCCAGCCTATGAGCAAGGCAGCAGTTGCGCCGCAAAGCCCGCTGAGCCGTTTCTGGCACAAATGGCGTTTTCACCTGAACATCCTGCTGTTGCTGATCCCGCTGGGCTTCATGCCCAAGTACTTTGCCGATGCGGCGCTGTTCCGTGGCGACAGCGGCCTGGGCGAACGTGAACTGGGCGAAATCCAGGTCGGCCCCTGGCGGGTAAACCTGGCCGAACTGCGCAACGAGGCGCCAGTGGCCGACGGTCCGGCCGGCTACTTCAAGTCCTTCAACGCCAGCCTCTGCAAGACCTGCATCGACCAGGTCAAGGCCGTCTACCTGCGCATCGGCAAACCACGCAGCCTGCGCGCCGCCGGCACGATCTTCTTCGGCCCGCCCTACCGCATGGGCACCAGCCTGCCGATCCCGGCCAAGACCCGCCCGGACGCCGACATCTGGATCACCCTCGAAGGCTGGGACGGCAGCATGCACCAGGCCGCCGTACCGCTGAGCAAGGCATCGCCGGCCACCGTCGCCTGGCTGAACGAACAAGGAGGCAAATGATGAAGTCCACCGTCCGCAGGCTGCTCCTGCCCCTGTTGTTACTGGGCGCTGCCAGCCCGGCCCTGGCCCACAACCCGATGTGCGAATGCAAGCCGATCGACGCTGGGCAGATCGAGTGCACGGGCGGCTTTTCCGATGGCAGCGGCGCGCCCGGCGTGACCCTCGATGTGATCGGCTACAACGAAGAGATCCTGGTACCCGGCAAGCTCGGGGAAAATTCGAAACTGACCTTCAAGCGCCCCGAGGGCGAGTTCTACGTGCTGTTCGACGCGGGCCCCGGTCACGTGGTGGAAATCGACTACGCAGATATCGAGCAATGAGCCGGGTCCAGCTGGTGCGCCCGGCCGGCGCCGGGCATGAAACCTTGTATGTGTTGCTGGTCAGCCTGCTGATCCTGGCGCTGGCCGCGGGCATCGTCGCCCTGCGCGGCGAGCGCCATGACGAAGTCAGCATCGAGGCCCATCAACTCGATGCCAGGCGCGACCTCAGCGCCGCCGAGCAAGGGGTGTATGCCGACCTGCGGGTGGCCTTCGAAGAAATCCAGCTGCGTCGCGAAGAAGACCCGACCCTGCTTGAGGTGGCGGTGCTGGCCGAAGAAGGCTTCCCGCCGTTTGTCCAGGATGCCAGTAGCGCCAGCCGCGGCGAGCATCAATGGCAACTGCTCGGCGCACAGGCCTACCTGGGCCTGAGCCAGTCACCGACAGTGGCCGGCAGCTTCCTCTTGCTGGTGCCAGCGGCCCATGACGGCGCTGCCGATATCTGGCTGCAGCGCCAGGCTGACGCCAGTGTCCCTGCCGAGCTGAAACCTGCCGCCCTGATCGCCGCCGGCTGGCAGCAGATAGCCGCCCAATACGACGCTGGCGTCACCCGCCAGCACCGCCACTGACACAAGGACGCCCCATGCTCCGCTCCGCCCTCGCCCGCCGTCTTTTGACTGTGTTCATTGCTGTGGCCCTGCCCGGTCTGGCCCAGGCCGACAGCAATGGCAAGCCGCTGCGTATCGGCATCACCCTGCATCCGTACTACAGCTACGTGACCAACATCGTCGGCGACAAGGCCGAAGTGGTGCCGCTGATTCCGGCCGGCTTCAACCCCCATGCCTATGAGCCACGGGCCGAGGACATCAAGCGTATTGGCAGCCTCGATGTGGTGGTGCTCAACGGCATTGGCCACGATGACTTTGCCGACCGCATGATCACTGCCAGCGAGAAGCCGCAGATCACCGTGATCGAGTCCAATACCAACGTACCGCTGCTGGCCGCCACCGGTGTGGCCGCCCGCGGTGCTGGCAAGGTGGTCAATCCGCACACTTTCCTGTCGATCAGCGCCAGCATCGCCCAGGTCAACAACATCGCCCGCGAGCTGGGCAAGCTCGACCCGGACAATGCCAAGTACTACAGCCAGAACGCCCGCGCCTATGCCAAGCGCCTGCGCAAGCTGCGCGCCGACGCCCTGGCCCAGGTCACTGAAGCACCGGGCGCGGAGTTTCGCGTTGCCACCATCCACGCCGCCTACGACTACCTGGTGCGCGAATTCGGCCTGGAAGTCACCGCGGTGGTCGAGCCGGCCCACGGCATCGAGCCCAGCCCGAGCCAGTTGAAGAAGACCATCGACCAGCTCAAGGCCTTGGACGTGAAGGTGATCTTCTCGGAGATGGACTTCCCGTCGGCCTATGTTGAGACCATCCAGCGCGAGTCCGGGGTGAAGATCTACCCGCTGACCCACATCTCCTACGGCGACTACAGCAAGGAGAAGTATGAGGTAGAGATGAAGCGCAACCTCGACACCGTGGTCCGGGCGATCAAGGAGTCCAAGGCATGACCGTTGCCGAAACCGTCATCACCCTGCCGTGCGGGCCCGCCATCGAGTTCACCGGCATCGACCTCAGCCTGGGCCGCACGCGCATTCTCGACCAGGTCAGCTTCAAGGTCGCCGCCGGTAGCGTACACGCACTGGTGGGCCCCAACGGCGGCGGCAAGAGCTCGCTGGTCAAGACCCTGCTCGGGCAGATGCCGCACCAGGGCCAACTGACGTTGACCTGGCCAGGCGATACCCAGGTGATCGGCTATGTTCCCCAGGCGCTGGAATTCGACCGTGGCCTGCCGATGACCATCGACGACTTCATGGCCGCCATGTGCCAACGCCGCCCGGCGTTTCTTGGCCTGTCACGCAAGGCTGCCCCGGCCATCGATGCCGCACTGGAGCGGGTCGGCATGCTCGATAAACGCAAGCGACGCATGGGCGCCCTCTCCGGTGGCGAACGTCAGCGCGTGCTGCTGGCCCAGGGCCTGATCCCGGCGCCGCAGCTGTTGGTGCTGGATGAGCCGATGTCGGCGCTGGACGAAGCCGGCACCCAGGTGTTCGAACGCTTGTTGCTGGACTGGCGCGCCGCTGGCACTACGGTGCTGTGGATCGAGCATGACCTGCAAGCGGTGGCGCGCCTGGCTGACAAGGTCACCGGGCTCAGCCGCCGGGTACTGTTCGACGCCCCGCCGAAACAGGCCCTGACTCCGGAGAGTTTGCTCAGCCTGTTCTCCATCCACCCGCGCAGCGAGAGCACCGCCTGATGAACTACGAAGAATTTCGCCTGCTGATCCAGGGCTGGGCCAGTTCCGGCTACCTGCCTGAGGCCCTGGCCTATGGCTTTGTGGTCAATGCCTTGCTCGCCGGCTTGATGATCGGCCCGGTGCTGGGCGGGCTCGGCACCCTGGTGGTGGTCAAGCGCTTTGCCTTCTTCTCCGAAGCCGTCGGCCACGCCGCGCTGACCGGGGTAGCCATCGGCATCCTGCTCGGCGAACCCTACACCGGTCCTTACGCCAGCCTGTTCGGCTACTGCCTGCTGTTCGGCATCCTGCTGAACTTCTTGCGCAACCGCACCGGGCTGTCGCCAGACACCCTGATCGGCGTGTTTCTCTCGGTGTCCCTGGCCCTGGGCGCCAGCCTGCTGCTGATGCTGGCCGGCAAGATCAACGTGCACATCCTCGAGAACGTGTTGTTCGGCTCGGTGCTCACTGTCGGTGGCCAGGACCTGCTGGTGCTCGGCATTGCCGGCACGCTGGTACTGGCGCTGGCCCTGCCGCTGTACAACCGCATCATGCTGGCCAGCTTCAACCCGCAACTGGCGGCGGTGCGTGGCGTGGCGGTGAAAAGCCTGGACTACCTGTTCGTGGTGCTTGTCACCCTGGTCACGGTGGCCGCAGTGAAGGTCATCGGCGCCATCCTGGTCGGCGCCCTGCTGGTGATTCCGGCCGCCGCGGCGCGCCTGATCAGCCAGTCGCTCAAGGGTTTCTTCTGGGCTTCGGTGCTGATCGCCACCCTGAGCACCCTGGTCGGTATCCTGCTGCCCATCGTCTTTGACCTGCCGGTGCCCTCGGGCGCGGCGATCATCCTCGTCGCCGGCGGCTGCTTCGCCCTTGCCGCCCTGGCCCGCGGCCTTGTTCCACGCCTGCAAGGAAACCCGGCATGACCTTCGAACTCAAGCACCTGTGCCTGGCCCTGGCCCTGGCCGGCCTGCCCACCCTGGGCCTGGCGCAGAACACCCCGGCTGCGGCCAAACAACAGGCGACCGTCACCGTCCTCGCCTCGCTGCCGGTCACCCATGCCCTGGCCAACGCCCTGCTCGACGGCACGGCGGTCAAGCTGCAGCGCGCCGCACCGGAGAATATTCCGGCGTCGCGCCAGCCTTCCTACTTCAGCGGCCGTGGTGGCCCGAGCCTGCAGAAAGCGGCAAGCCAGGCCGATGCGGTGATCGCCTTGCGTTCGATCTGGAGTGACGATCCGCTCTATCCGGTAGCACGGCGCAGCAACATCCGTATCGTTGAGATCGACGCCGCCCGCCCGGTGGACGGGGCCCTGCCGGGAATCGCCGTGCAAGGCAACAATGCCTTTACCGCCTACCCCTGGCTCAACCCCACTAACTTCGGGCGCATGGCCGACGTCCTGGCCAACGACCTCGGCCGCCTGAGCCCGAGCGAGCAAACGAAGATCCAGGCCAACCTGGCCAACCTCAAGCGCCAGTTGCTGGAACTCAGCGCTGGCAGCGAATCACGCCTGGCTGAGGCTGACAACCTGAGCGTGGTCAACCTGTCGGAGCGTCTGGACTATTTGATCAGCGGCCTCAACCTCGACCTGATCGATCACCCGCGTGTGGCGGACGATCAGTGGGATGCGGCGGCCCTCAAGCGCCTTGGCGACGAACTCAAGGGCCAGGGTGCAGCACTGGTGCTGCATCACAAACAGCCGAGCAAAGAACTGGCCGACGTGATCGCCGCCTCTGGCGCCAAGCTGGTGGTGGTCGATACCGATCCGCAAGATACCCTGGTGGGGTTGAAAGCCAGTGTCGAGCAAGTGGTGGGGGCATTGGTGCCAGGTAACAGCTGAACCCGCTCTCATCAAACAAAATATAAGCCACTGATTCTTAAGTCTCTTAGGCTGCCACAAGCTGATACCCCAGTTTCCGGGCTTTGCGAAGCAAAGCCCGGAGCTGTCGGTCTTGGCTTCTGGCTTCAAATGCATCAAGGCCCTGTTCAACATAGGTCTGTTTCTTTGTGAGGAGTGTGTAGACCAGTCGGGCAAGTTGATGCGCTGTAGCCTTGATTGCACAGCTGGTGTCCATACGGGTCAGCCTGGCCCGATGGGATGCCCCGATGAACCCCTTGTCGTTGCGGGCATTGGAGGCTGCCTGCTTGAGTGCTTGAGCTGCTCGATTGATTACTTTGGGGCCTCCCCCCGATAACTGGCGGCCGCCCGAAATTCGAGTTGGTGGAGCCAGACCTAACCAAGAGCAAAAGTGCTGTGAAGACGGAAATCGTGAAAGGTCAGAGCCTATCTCGCCCGCCAGCACTAACGCGGTATCTACTCCAATTGTCGGAATAGCGGTCAAATCCACCCCCAGAACTCGCCACAGTCCCTGATGTAAAGCCGTCTGCTGAGCTCCAGTCCGATGCGGGCTTCGCAGAACCTTCCTGGAGGGTTGCGGCGCACTCTCCAGCACCGGCAGTTGTTCCAAAGCTTTGCTTATGACGTCGTCGCACTCGGCGATTTGCTGCTCCAGGAAATCGTATGCAGCCAATTCCTGCTCCAGCGCATGCAGATGCTCACGGCGCCAATTGCCATGAAGACTACGCGCAATAGTGTCTTTACCAGCTTTGATACGTGCGTCGGTTAACTCGGCAAGCCGAGCAGGATCTCGTTCGCCTGCGATGATCGCTCGCAAAATCCTCATGCCAGTGACACCGGAAATATCACTGATGACATTGGCCAATTGGATGTTCATTTGGCTCAGCGCCTTCTGCATCCGGTTCAGGGTTTGAGCTTGGTCTTTCACTTTGAAAGCCCGTTGCCTGACCAGTGAGCGGACACAGCAAGTCGGATCACTGGGGCGGAAAGCGCCTCGCAGAAGGCCGTGGGTCATCAGCTGCCAGATCCATTGGCAGTCCAACACATCCGACTTACGGCCAGTGATTTGCCGGGTAGCACGGGCGTTGACGAGATAGACCTCGAATCCCCGCTCACTGAGAATTTCGTAAATCGGAATCCAGTAAACGCCTGTGGATTCCATCGCAACGACCTTGACCTGCAAACTCTCAAGCCAATCGGCCAATTTATGCAGGTCGTCAGTGAAGGATGTGAACGACTGGACGGGGTCCTCGTGCCGAGGATCGACCGCGACAAAGTGCTCTCGGCTGCCGACATCGATCGCAGCACAATCTGGATGAACGACTGTAAAGCGTTGTTTGGAAGGCTTGCGCGCCATAGTGAATCCTCGCAGGATAAAGGGCGCGCGGGGCACACGGTGGCGAAAGGGTTCACTCTCTCATACGTGGTCACAGCTGGTTAAGCTGATGCCTACAGGGACTTCACGCCGATACCGTGCGGATCACTCTCCCACGCGGGTGTGCGGACACACACCAGTGCTGGCTACGATCTCTGTCCCGCGCGCTCAAACCCTAACAAAGCAAAAGGCGGCTGGCCCTACCGGGCCAGCCGCCTTTTGCTTTTCAAAATGTCAGCGCCGCTGCAGACCTGAAGCCATGCACTTCATGTTTGCTGCGCGACAGCGCAGCCCGGAGGGCTGGGTGATCTCCCACAGGTAGAAGCGGGCTTGCCCCGCCAAACCCAGGGCATGGGGTTGTGCGGTAAAGCCCAGCCACAGCCCACCCCACCCCACCCCACAAGCGGGGTTACCGTGCTGTTCCCTTGCGCGGTTTGTAAAAGAGGAAATCCCCGGTCTCGGTGGTCTTCACATAGGCGCGCGCCCAGTCCGGTGAAACGCGGCGGTCATGGAAGTACAACGCACCACGGGTACGGTCATCCAGTTGCCGGTTCAGCGCCTTGCGTGCGATTTCCTTGGCGATGGCATAGCGGGTTTCTTCCTGGACCGAATCCGAGCGCCCGTCACACCACCAGGAAAACTGGCAATTACCGGTCTCGGAGCCTTGCTTGACCACGCCACAGACGGTGTCCGGGAACCCGTCATGCCCCAGACGGTTCATCACCACGCTGGCCACTGCTTCCATGTCCGCGGCCTTGCCGCCCTTCGATTCCCAATAGATGCTGCGCGCCATACAGGTGATGGCGTCGTCCAGGGCCGCCACGCCGGCCGGATCCACCGCCTGGACTTCGCTCTGAGTGATGGCTTTACTCTTGGTCGCCGGGGGCGCATCGGGTTGAACAGTTGCTTTTTGCTCCAGCACTTGGGCTTTTTCCTCGGCCACCTGGGCTTTGGATTCAGTGGCCAGCGTCAGGGGGGCTGAGAAGGCCAGGACCAGGCAGGCTACAATCATCGGCAGGCGCATACGGGACCTTTGGCAGGTGAGGGGAGTAAAACTTCCCGTTATAGGGTCGACCACACGGCGCTCAAAACATTCCAGCTGTTCGACGACGGGCGACATCGCGCATCATGGGCGCAGTCCGTTCAAGGGAGATTTTCATGCGCGTCCTGTCATCCGTACTGGGTCTTGCCAGCCTGCCGCTGGCCTTGCTGGTCGCCAGCGCAACCCAGGCTAGCGAGCCGTTGCAGTTGGTCGATGCGATCAACAGCTACCGCAGCCAGGCCCAGCGCTGTGGCGGGCAGGCGTCGCTGGAGCTGCCGCCACTGGCCAACGACCCTCGGCTGGTGCTGCCCGCTACCGGCAGTGTGGATCTGCGCTCGGCCCTGGCGCAGGCAAGTTATCCAATGGTCAATGTCCAGGCCATCACCCTCAATGGTCCCCAGGACGCCCAGGCCGCCATGAAAGCGGTGCAGGAAAGTTTCTGTCAGGTGGTACTCGCCCCGCAGTTCATTGATATCGGCGTCAGTCAGCAAGGTCGCGATTGGCGCATTGTCCTGGCGCGGCCGCTGTTGGCCGGGAAGCTGGGCGACTGGCAGGCCGAAGGCCAGAAGCTGCTTGAGATGATCAACAGTGCCCGCAGCCAACAGCGCCAGTGCGGCACCCAGACCTTTAGCGCTACCACACCGTTGGCCTGGAACGCCGTCCTGGCCGGCGCTGCCGAAACCCATACACGGGCCATGGCCAATCAGAATTTCCTCGACCACCGCGATCGCGATGGCCATACCCCGGGCGATAGAGCGGAACTGGCGGGCTATGCCGGCCAGCAGAGCGGCGAGAACATCGCCGCCGGGCAGGACACCCCGCGCAAGGTGGTCGATGGCTGGCTGGCCAGCCCCGGCCATTGCGCCAACCTGATGAACCCGCAGTTCAGTGAGCTGGGCGCCGCCTATGCGGTCGATCCCAAGAGCGATGCCGGGATCTACTGGACCGCCATGTTCGGCGCGCCGTAAGCACCGTCTTCAAAAAGCTAGGGTGCCAGGTAAATTCGCGCAAGCGGGCCAGTGTTCAAATGGAGGTGAGCAAGTGAAATTTTTGGTTGTTGCTCAGCATAGAAGCGAATACCCGCAGCCCATTACCTTTGCCAAGGGTGCTGCGCTGGTCGTTGGCGAATGCTATGAAGGTGAGGAAGGTTGGGACAGCTGGTACTTGTGCAGTACCCCCGGTCAGCAGGACGGTTGGGTGCCGGGCCAGGTGATTGAGCGGCTGGATGGCAACCGTGGCAGAGCGCTGGAGGATTATTGCGCCCGAGAGCTGGAGGTGGATCCGGGTGAGCGTCTGCTGGGCGGTAGGCAGTTGAATGGCTGGGTGTGGTGTTGCAAGGACACTGATGGCACTGCCGGGTGGGTGCCGTTGGCGGTGGTGCGGCCGGTTTTGTAATCTGATCCGGCCAAATCGCGGGGCAAGCCCCGCGAAGCGCCCTCTAGTCAGGCCATTGCCGCCAGCATCAGTTCCAGGTTCTGCACCGCTGCCCCCGAGGCACCCTTGCCCAGATTGTCGAATACGGCCGTCAGCAGCACCTGCCCATGGGCCTCATTGGCAAACACCGCCAGGCGCAGATCGTTGCTGTCATTCACCGCTTGCGGATCAAGCACTGGTGGTGCCTCGCCATGCTCCAGCGGCGCCACCTGCACATAGCGCGAGCCGTGGTAATGCTGATGCAGGCACTCATGCAGACGAGCAGCACTGACCCCGGCCGGCAACAGGCGCGTCTGCAGGGCAATGGTCAAGACAATACCCTGGCGGTAACTGCCATAACTGGGCACGAACACCGGCCGGTGCGACAAGCCGGCATGCTGCTGAATCTCCGGCACATGCTTGTGATCCAGGTTCAGCCCATATACCAGCACCCCTTGGGCCGCTTGTACTCCAGCTGTTTCGTGGCGTTCGACCGCGGCACGGCCGCCGCCGGAATAGCCCGACAGCGCATTGACGGTCAGCGGGTAGTCAGCTGGTACTAGCCCTGCGCCCACCAATGGTCGCAACAAGGCAATGGCGCCAGTGGGATAGCAGCCGGGATTGCTGACCCGCTTGGCCAGGGCGATCCGCTCGGCCTGTCGTTCGTCCAGTTCGGGCAAGCCGTAAACCCAACCTGGCGTGGTGCGATGCGCGGAGCTGGCGTCAATCACCCGCACCTTCGGGTTGGCGATCGCCGCCACCGCCTGTCGTGCCGCGTCATCGGGCAGGCACAGCAGCGCCACATCGGCACTGTTGATCGCCTCGGCGCGGCGCTGAGGGTCCTTGCGCTCGCTGTCGGGCAGGGTCAGCAAGCGCAGGTCATCGCGTCCGTGCAAGCGGGCGTGGATCAGCAGGCCGGTGGTGCCTTGGTCGCCATCGATAAAGACAAGAGGCTGGTGCATGGTGCTCTCAATGAATCAGGACAGGGAGTGCCTATGCTCGCGCCGATCTGGACGAAAGAAAATTTGAATATCATGATGCTGACATTCATAAATACTGAATGACAAAAGCCCATGCGTGAAATCAGTCTCGACCGCCTGCGGACCTTGGTGGTGATTGCCGACCTCGGCTCCTTTGCCCAGGCCGCCCGACTCCTCAACCTCGCCCCGCCCACCGTAAGCCTGCACATTGCCGATCTGGAGGCGCGTATCGGCACGCCATTGCTATCTCGTCAGCGCGGACAGATCCATCCCACGGCCATTGGTGAAACCTTGCTCGAGCGTGCGCGCCGCCTGTTGGCCGATGCCGAACAGGCGCTGGATGAGGTGCAACGCCAGGTTCAGGGCCTGAGTGGCCGGGTGCGCCTGGGGGCGTCGACCGGTGCCATCGCCCACCTGCTGCCGCAAGCGCTGGATATTCTCGGCGTGCGCCACCCCGGGATCGATGTGCAGGTGCAGGTGCTGACCTCGCGTGAATCCCTGGGCCGTCTGCAGGACGGCACCCTGGATCTGGGTCTGGTGGCACTGCCGCAAGCCGCGGTCAAAGGCGTGCAGATCCAGCCCTGGCGCCGCGACCCGATCATGGCTTTCATCCCTGCCAGCTGGGCGCCGCCATCGCGCATCACGCCTGCCTGGTTGGCCAGTCGGGCGCTGATCCTGAATGACAGCACCACCCAGTTGTCGCGGGTGACCAGCGATTGGTTCGCCACGGCTGGCCTGCAACCGGACGCGCGAATCCAGCTCAACTACAACGACGCGATCAAGAGTCTGGTAGCGGCCGGTTACGGCGCCACTTTGCTGCCCCATGAAGCCAGTTCGCCGGAGCCTGACCCACGGTTGTGCATGCGCCCGCTGCGCCCGGGGTTGTGGCGTCACCTGGGAATTGCCAGTCGGCAAGGGCAGGTCGAGCAGAGCACCGGCTTTGTGCTGCAGGTGTTGGTCGAGCTGGCGGTGCAGGCCAGCCGTTAGACCAACCGCACCTGGGTGCCACGTTGCTGCCAGGCGCGCTCACCCAGGCGCTCCTGGACAAAGGCCAGGGCTTTACGCTGCAACTGGTCCAGGTGGCGGTCGCGTTGCTTCTCGGCATCGACCATGGCCCGCTTGCCATGCTGCTGAAGCAAGTAGGTATGGATCTGCTGCACTTCAACCGTACGGTAGATCGGCGCCATGTCGAGCACTGCCACCAGACCCTCGCTGGCATGATCGCGAGTGTTCATCAGCACCTGGGGCCCACGGGCGGCGATGACTGCAAAGTCCATGGCCTCGAAGTACGCGACCTTGCTCACCGCGCAGGCCAGTTCCGCATGGGGGTAGCGTTCGGTCATCTGTGCCAGCATGGCCCGGGCGATGCCCTGGCGGCGGTATTGGTTGTGCACGGCAAGGTAAGCCACGCTACAGGCCTCGGGATCGTCCTGCACAGGAAGGTACAAGAGAAAACCGGTAACGGTCTGTGGATCACGCGGGTCGGTGGCCACGATCAGTTCGACGCACAGGTCGCGTGATCCGGCCATGGCTTCCAGGTACAGGTGTACCTCGAAGCCGATGGCGTACTGGTAGAGGTTGTACAGCGGGTTGCTCGGGGTGATGCCGACAGCACTGATGTCGGTCAGGTAGTCGACCACCATCTGCAGGATCTGGCTCTTGATCGACTCCTCGGGCGGGGCGACAAAGTGGGTGAGGGCGAACATGGGGCAAACTCCAAACGAAAAAGCTTGGGGCAAGTCTACAGGTCTGTGGGCGTTACCCCTGCTTTTTGATGATCACATCGGCAATGCTCGATGGCGCCTCGGCGTATTTGGTGAATTCCATTGTGTAACTGGCTCGGCCTTGGGTCATGGAGCGCATCTGGGTGGAGTATCCGAACATCTCGCCCAGCGGCACCTCGGCCCGTACCACCTTGCCAGCCGGGCTATCTTCACCTTCCTGGATCAACCCGCGGCGTCGGCTCAGATCGCCGAGGATGTCGCCCTGAAACTCCTCGGGTGTCACCACCTCGACTTTCATCACCGGCTCCAGCAGCACTGCGCCGCCTTTTTGCGCCAGTTGCTTGGTGGCCATGGAGGCGGCGACCTTGAAGGCCATTTCATTGGAGTCGACGTCGTGGTACGAGCCGTCGAACACGGTAGCCTTCAGGCCGATCAGCGGATAACCGGCCAGCACCCCGTTCTTCATCTGTTCTTCGATGCCTTTCTGGATCGCCGGGATGTACTCGCGGGGCACCACGCCACCCACTACCTCATTGACGAACTCCAGGCCTTCCTTGCCTTCCTCGCCCGGTGCGAAGCGAATCCAGCAGTGGCCGTATTGACCGCGGCCACCGGACTGGCGGACGAACTTGCCTTCGATCTCGCAGGTATTGCGGATTTTCTCGCGGTAGGCGACCTGCGGCTTGCCAATATTGGCCTCGACACCGAATTCGCGCTTCATGCGGTCGACGATGATATCCAGGTGCAGCTCACCCATGCCGGAGATGATGGTTTGCGCCGTTTCTTCATCGGTGCGCACGCGGAATGAGGGGTCTTCCTGGGCCAGCTTGCTCAGGGCGATGCCCATTTTTTCCTGGTCGGCCTTGGTCTTGGGTTCTACCGCCACCGAGATCACCGGGTCAGGGAAGTCCATGCGTTCGAGGATGATCGGCTTGTTGATGTCGCACAGGGTGTCGCCGGTGGTGACATCTTTCATGCCGATCAACGCGGCAATGTCGCCGGCGCACACGGCTTTGATTTCGGCGCGCTGATTGGCGTGCATCTGCACCATGCGGCCAACCCGTTCCTTTTTGCCCTTGACCGAGTTGAGCACCGCATCGCCGGAACTGAGCACACCGGAATAGACCCGGGCGAAGGTCAAGGTGCCGACGAAGGGGTCGGTGGCGATCTTGAACGCCAGGGCCGAGAAGGGTTCGCTGTCGTCGGCGTGACGCTCCAGGTGTTTATCTTCGTGATCAGGGTCGGTGCCGTTGATCGCCGGGATTTCCGAGGGTGCCGGCAGGTAGTCGATCACCGCGTCAAGCATCAGCGGCACGCCCTTGTTCTTGAACGAGGAGCCGCAGATGGCCGGGACGATTTCATTGGCCAGGGTGCGCTGGCGCAGGCCGGCCTTGATCTGCTCATTGCTCAGTTCCTGACCGTTGAGGTAGAGCTCCATGAATTCGTCATTGGCCTCGGCGGCGGCTTCGATCATGTGCGCGCGCCATTCATTGGCCAGGTCCTGCATATCAGCTGGGATGTCTTCTTCGCGATAGCTCGTGCCCTGGTCGTCTTCGTTCCAGTAGATGGCCTTCATCTTCACCAGGTCGACCTGGCCGGAGAAATGTTCCTCGGCGCCAATCGCCAGCTGGATTGGCACCGGATGGTGGCCCAGGCGCTTGTCGATCTGCTTGACCACGCGCAGGAAGTCAGCGCCCTGGCGGTCCATCTTGTTGACATAGGCCAGGCGCGGTACATGGTACTTGTTGGCCTGGCGCCAGACCGTCTCCGATTGCGGCTCTACGCCATCGGCGCCGCTGAACACCACCACCGCGCCGTCGAGCACGCGCAACGAGCGTTCCACCTCGATGGTGAAGTCGACGTGGCCGGGGGTGTCGATAATGTTGAAGCGGTACTTGCTGGGGAACTGTTTGGTCGAACCTTGCCAGAACGCCGTGGTGGCGGCGGAGGTAATGGTGATTCCGCGTTCCTGTTCCTGGGCCATCCAGTCCATGGTCGCGGCACCGTCGTGCACCTCGCCCATCTTGTAGTTGACCCCGGTGTAAAACAGGATGCGTTCGGTGGTGGTGGTCTTGCCGGCGTCAACATGGGCGACAATGCCGATGTTGCGGTACAGCTCGATGGGGGTGGTGCGCGCCATGATGGGTCACCTGTGCGTGATGCGGATGAAGAGGGTTCTCCCAAGGTAGCAGAAGTGGGCCAGCTTGCACGGCGGTGCATGGTTGAACAGGGCTCAGCCATGGTGTGAGCAAGCATCGGTTGTAAAGCGCCCTTTGCCTGACGCTTAATCGTTCTATCCGCTTGCCAATGGAGTACGACAATGCCGCTG
Organism: Pseudomonas sp.; assembly: GCF_050739775.1. Classification (GTDB taxonomy): domain Bacteria; phylum Pseudomonadota; class Gammaproteobacteria; order Pseudomonadales; family Pseudomonadaceae; genus Aquipseudomonas. The sequence continues at coordinate 84,416 of NZ_JBOICA010000016.1, read as the reverse complement.
GAAAAACCCGTAAACGCGTGGTGCCTGACTCATCCACTGATCGCTGATCTGATGGCGTTACGTGCGGCCAGCTGGTTTAACCCGCAGCTTGCAGCGAGCGAGCAGGCCTTGGGTGATGTGCCGCTGAGCAGGCAGGATGTGCGTGAGGCCCGTGACCGTTTGCAGCGTTTCGCGCCGTTCATCCAGTCGGCCTTCGCCGAAACGGCGGTCAGCAAAGGCATTATCGAGTCGCCACTGCTGCCGCTGTCGGCCCTGCACGAGGTGTTGCGTGCCGAGCATCAATTGCCTGAAGGCGGTGCGCTGTGGCTCAAGGCTGACAACCTGCTGCCGATTTCCGGGTCGATCAAGGCGCGTGGCGGCATCTATGAAGTGCTCAAGCATGCCGAAGACCTGGCGCTGGCTGGCGGCTTGCTGAAACCGGGCGATGACTACGCCAAACTCGACAGTGAAGCGGCGCGGGCTTTCTTCGGCCAGTACAGCATCGCCGTGGGGTCTACCGGTAACCTCGGCTTGTCGATCGGCATCATCAGTGCGCGCCTGGGCTTGAAGGCCACGGTGCACATGTCGGCTGACGCCCGGCAATGGAAAAAGGACCGTTTGCGTGCCCATGGCGTCGAAGTCCGCGAATACAGCGCCGACTACAGCGTGGCGGTGGAGCAGGGGCGGCGGGAGGCCGAAGCAGATCCGCGTTGCCATTTCGTTGACGACGAGAACTCGCACAACCTGTTCCTCGGTTATGCCGTGGCGGCCGAGCGCCTGCAGCAGCAGTTGGCAGAGCAGGACATTGCGGTGGATGCCGAGCATCCGTTGTTTGTCTACCTGCCCTGCGGCGTGGGCGGTGGTCCTGGCGGCGTGGCCTTCGGCCTCAAGCTGGTGTTCGGTGATGCGGTGCATTGCCTGTTCGCCGAGCCGACCCATTCGCCATGCATGTTCCTCGGTGTCTATACCGGGCTGCACGATGACGTCTCGGTGTATGACTTCGGTATCGACAACCAGACCGCTGCCGACGGCCTGGCGGTAGGCCGGCCTTCGGGCTTTGTCGGCCGGGCGATGCAGCGTCTGATCGATGGCTACTACACCGTCGACGACGCCACCTTGTACCGTCTGCTGGCGCAGATGCAGGCGTGCGAAGGCTATGAGCTGGAGCCATCGGCACTGGCCGGTGTGCCGGGCATGGTCCGGGTGCTGCAGGAGCAACAGGGCTATCGCCAGCGTCTGAACCTGACTGCAGCGCGCATGGCACAGGCTACCCATCTGGTCTGGGGCACCGGAGGCAGCATGGTGCCGCGGGCCGAAATGGACGCTTACCTGGCCCAGGGCCGCGCAGTGCTGGCTGGGCAATGACCGTGCTCAACTTGCCGCCGCGCCTTGGCGCACGCCTGGCGGGGGCGCAGTTTGCCAATCTGCACACCTTTGCCGTAGCTGCACGGAACTTGAGCTTTACCCTGGCGGCTGAGGAACTGTGCCTGACCCCGAGCGCCGTCAGCCATCGCATCGCCCGGCTCGAGCAGGCACTGGAGCTGCGCCTGTTCGAGCGCCTGACCCGGCAGATACGCCTGACGGCAGAAGGCGAGCGGCTGTACCGTCTTGTGCAGGGATTGCTGGAGGACCTGGAAGAAGCCCTGCAAGCGGATTCGATTTCCACCGTCAGCGGTGCGTTGACCCTCTATGCCCGACCGTCCATCACCCAGTGCTGGCTGGTGCCGCGGCTGGCGGATTTCCAGCAGCGTTATCCGCAAATCAGCCTGGATATTCGCACCGGTAACGAGGCGGTGGATTTTCGTGCCCGGCATATCGACCTGGCACTGCTGTACGGTGATGGGGAATTTCCTGGCCTTGTCGGCCAGCTACTGATGACTGAACAGGTCGCGCCGGTGTGCAGTCGCCAATATGCCGAGCGCCACGGCCTGATTGATGCGCCAGAGCGCTTGCAGCAGTGCACCCTGTTGCATGATGCCCTGGCCTGGGAACATGCGGCTTTCGATGCCGAATGGCAGCGTTGGGCGCGTCTGCATAATGCGCAGGCGTACCTGCCGAGCGCGGGGATGACCTTCGACCGTGCTGATCTGTGTGCGCTGGCTGCGAGCAACCATGTGGGAGTAGCCATGGGCCGTCGGCAACTGGTGCAACCATTGATCGATCAGGGGCAGTTGATCTTGCCGTTTGGCGATTTCGAGGCGGCGGCCGGGCAGGGCTATTACCTCGTGCATCCTTTGCGGGAGTCAGTGCCAGTGCGGGTGCGGGTGATGATCGAGTGGTTGCGCGAATGTGCGCAGTGATGGGCTGACGCTTGTGGGATTCATCCGCGAAGGGGCGCGTAGCGGCCCCAGAATGTGGGACTGCTATGCAGTCCTTCGCGGATGACTCCGCTCCCACTCAGAACCAGCGGTCGTTGCGTTTGCGTCCACGGCTCAGGGCCGGAAGAATCAGGCCGGCGAGCAAGCCGGCACCGGCGATACCGCCACCGTAGACCATGTAACGCATCAATACCTGTTTGTTCTCATCGCCCAGGCGCGCCTGGGTGCTGCGCAGCTGCGACTGGGTTTCGCTCAACTCGGCATTGAGCGCCTTGCTGTGTGCTTGCAGTTCCTCGATCAGGGCTTTGCGCGAGTCCAGGGTTTCCTGCATGCCCTGCACGCGGGTGTTCCAGCTGTCGTCGATGGTCTTGAGCTGCTGGCTCAATTGACTGACCTGCTCGGTCAGTTGCGGCACGCGCTCGGCCTGGCCGGGAACCGGCTGCAGGTCGCTGCTGGTAATCCAGACGATATCGCCGGATTCACCGCGTACCTGGCTGTAGTCGCCTTGGGTGGTGAGCAGGGTGACTTTCTGTCCGGACTTGAGGTTGCCGACGATGCGGTGGCCATTGGTAGGCCCGCTGCGCACGAAGGTGTTCAGGCTGTCGCTGACCCAGCGTTCGTTGCTGGTGGTTTCTTCGGCCTGCACCGGGCCGCTCAGGGCAATCAGCGCGCCGATCAGGCCGAGGGCAAGCCTGTTGCGCGGGCGCAGGGCAGAAGAGGAAACAGGGGCAAGCGCCGCAGGAACAGGACGAGAGATAGGCATGATGGTCTTCGCGGGAAGTAAAAAATAAAAGCCCGATGACTGGGCCGGTGAACACGGGCGCGCACGCAAGCCGCCAGCTGAAAGACCACTTTTCTGCAGGCAGGTTCACTGAAATAGGTAGGAAAATGGCAGCAAATGTTGCGGGCACAAGCTGTGCCCGCAATCAGCGCAGGGGCTGGATCAGCTCACGACGCGGTAGCAGGGCACGTACTCGGCGCCACCGGGCAGCTTCATCCGGTGCTGGGCCACGAAGGCTTCCAGCAGCTTGCCCAAGGGGTGCAGCACGGCGGTATCGCCATGGATCTGGTAAGGGCCGCTTTTTTCGATCAGGCGGATACCCTTGTCCTTGACGTTGCCGGCGACAATCCCGGAGAACGCCCGGCGCAGGTTGGCGGCCAGTTCATGGGCTGGCAGGTCGTGGCGCAGTTGCAGGCTGGCCATGTTCTCGTGGGTCGGGTCGAAGGGGCGCTGGAAGCTTTCTTCGATCTTCAGCAGCCAGTTGAAGTGGAAGGCGTCGTTGCGCTCGCGGCGGAACTGCTTGACCTGCTTGAGCCCTTCGACCATCTGTCGGGCCACTTCGGCCGGGTTGTCGATGATGATCTGGTAGTAGCTGCCGGCTTCTTCGCCGAGGGTGGCTTGTACGAAGGCATGCAACTGCTGCAGATAGGGTTCGGCGCTTTTCGGCCCGGTGAGGATGACCGGGAACGGCAGGTCGCGGTTGTCCGGGTGCATGAGAATGCCGAGCAGGTACAGGAACTCTTCGGCAGTCCCGGCGCCACCGGGGAAGATGATGATGCCGTGGCCGACGCGGACGAAGGCTTCCAGACGTTTTTCGATGTCCGGCAGGATCACCAGCTCGTTGACGATCGGGTTAGGCGCTTCGGCGGCGATGATGCCAGGCTCGGTCAGGCCCAGGTAGCGGCTGCCGCTCATGCGCTGCTTGGCATGGGCAATGGTTGCGCCCTTCATCGGGCCCTTCATCACGCCCGGGCCACAGCCGGTGCAGACGTCCAGCTTGCGCAGGCCCAGCTCGTGGCCGACCTTCTTGGTGTACTGGTATTCCTCGCTGCTGATCGAATGACCGCCCCAGCACACCACCATCTTCGGCTCCACGCCCGGGCGCAGGGTGCGGGCGTTGCGCAGCAGGTGGAAGACGTAGTCGGTGATGCCCTGGGAGCTTTCCAGGTCGATGCGCTGGCTGGCCAGTTCGCTTTCGGTGTAGACGATGTCGCGCAGGGCGCTGAAGAGCATTTCGCGGGTGCTGGCGATCATCTCGCCATCGACGAAGGCGTCGGCCGGGGCATTGAGCAGCTCCAGGCGCACACCGCGATCCTGTTGGTGAATGCGCACCTCGAAGTCTTTGTAGGCTTCGAGGATGGTCTTGGCGTTATCGACATGCGCGCCGGTGTTGAGGATCGCCAGCGCGCACTGGCGGAACAGGGTGTACAGGCTGCCGGAACCGGCTTCACTCAGTTGCTGTACTTCACGTTGAGACAGTGTTTCCAGGCTGCCTTTTGGGCTGACGGATGCATTGATAACTTCACGTTGGGGCATTCTGGGTTTCCTGTGAGCGGGTAAACGTCCATCTTCAGAACACCACCATACCGACAAATTGTCGCAGCAACGAGTGACTTTGTGCTCAGGCCTTTTCCTGTGCCTGAGGATCGGCCTTCCAGCCAACCGCCTGCAAAGCGTCGAGCAGTTGCCCGGGCTTCAGCGCCAGGGCCTGCTGGCCGTTGGCCTGAAGGTCGCTGGCCGCAAGCATCGCGTTGAGGATGGCTTCCTCCACAGCATCGGCCGCCGCGCAGAACAGCGCGGAGATGTGGTCGTTGTTGACCATCTGCACGGTAGTGGTCGGTACACCCGGGCGGCCGACATTGGTCACCGGCAGATCGTTGTTGCCCACCGAAAAGGCTACGAAGATGTCGCCGCTGGTGTCCTCGGTGCCGCCACCGACCCGTGCCAGGCCCACGCTGGCGCGCTGGGCCAGGCGCGTGCACTGGTGGGGCAGCAGCGGGGCGTCGGTGGCGAGGGTCACGACGATCGAGCCCATGCCGGCTTCACCGACGCTTTCGCTGCCGCGAAACGGTGAAGGCAACTTGCCCAGCACCTGGCCCACTGGATAACCGCCGACCCGTAGTGCTTCGCGCACGCCGTAGTTGGCCTGCACCAGGGCGCCGACGGTCCAGCCACCGGCCTCGGCGTTCAGCACCCGCGAGGAGGTGCCGATGCCACCCTTGAACTCGTGGCAGATCATCCCGGTGCCGCCCCCCACGCAGCCTTCGGCCACGGGTCCCGAGCGGGCATCGGCCAGGGCGGCATGGACGTGTTCGGCAGTGACATGCTGGCCCCAGATGTCATTGAGCACGCCGTCGTAGGTTTCCAGCACCGTGGGCATGCACCAGTAGGTGCGTTGTTTGCCCAGCTCGCGCTCGGCAGCCACCAGGGCGTCGCGGACCACGCCGACACTGTGGGTGTTGGTGTAGGCGATAGGGGTGGTCAGCAGGCCCGCTTCGCGAATCCACTCCAGGCCGCTGGCGTCGCCATTGCCGTTGAGCACATGGACGCCGGCGAAGCACGGTTGCAGATGTGCCGGCTGTGGCCGTGGCTCGATCACGGTGACGCCGGTGTGCACCGCCAGTTCACCCGCTTCGCGGTGGATCGTGTGATGGCCCACGCGTACGCCGGGTACATCGGTGATGGCGTTGTAGACGCCGGGTTTGCCCACGCCAATACGAATGCCCAGGTCACGAATACGCATTGTTTCACTGCTCCATCGGAAAGGTTCGAAGGCCGGCCGCTGGATCATGCCGCACATGACAAACGGGGCGGGCAACCGCAATACTGCGTGCCGGTGTGCAGAGTCTAGGAGCTCGGCCCGCCGTTGGCGATTACCCCCAATCGTTACCCCCCAGGAGTTATCGGTGCATACGCTATTCGAAGCAGCGGCCCATCATCACGGGCTGGCCAAGGTGATCGAGCAGTTGGGGCGGCCGGGGTTCTGGCACCAGACCCTGACGTTGCTGAACCAGATGCTGCCATTCGACAACGGTCTGGTGATCTTTGCCGAGAACGACTGCGCCCCCGTGGTGCTGGCCGAATTCGATCGCGGCTTCAGTGCTGCGCCATCGCCCATGCCCCTGTACCTCAGTGGCCTGTACCTGCTTGACCCCTTCAACCAGGCCATGCAAGACGGCCTGGCCGACGGGGTCTACCGCATGGAAGAGGTGGCGCCGGACGAGTTTCGCAAGAGCGACTATTTCCAGAACTACTTTCGCTCGGCCATTGGCGAGGACGAGCTACAGTTGATCCTTAACCTGGCACCGGGGCAGATGCTGGCGATTTCCCTGGGTGCCAACCAACGCTTTGAAACCGCACATCTGGGCCAGATGACGCTTTACGCGCCCTGGCTGCTGGCGCTCTTGCGTCAACACTGGCAACTGCAGAACCCGACCCAGGACAACGCTGCCCAGGTCACTCCGGTGGAGCGCGCGCTGGAGCACTTCGGCAGCGATACCCTGTCGGCCCGCGAGCTGGAAATCGCCCGCCTGGTGCTGCGTGGCAACTCCAGCAAAGCGATTGCCAAACGCCTGGCCATCTCCCAGGAAACAGTGAAAGTGCACCGCCGCAACCTGTACGCCAAGTTGGGTGTTTCGTCACAATCGGAACTGTTCAGCCTGTTTTTGCAACGGCTGACTCAACAGCAAACACAGGAGTGAATAACGCGGCGGCTACCGTTTGCACGGTCGCAACGGCACGCCGTAAGGGTGCTAGTGGTCCAGCGCGGTGAGAATCGCATGGGCCACTTTCACCCGTTCGGCATTCGGGTAGTTCTTGTTCGCCAGCAGCACGATGCCGATGCGTTTTGAGGGTACGAACAGTACGTAGGCGCCAAAGCCGTTGGTCGAACCGGTCTTGTTCAGCAGTGTGTTGTCCGCAAGCGCCTGGGCCGGTTTCAGCCAGGTTACCCGATGGGGGTCGAGGGCCATCGAGGAGGCGTTCCCCGCCAGCAACTGATCCAGGGTTACCGGGTAGCGGTACTGCTCCCAGCCCAGGCCCTGGGTCATTTCGCCCACGCGGTAATAGCCGGTCTGGGTCGTTGCCATGGCGCGCTGCAACGCTGCGCTGAGGCTTTGCGACTGCATGTTCACGTCGAGGTAGCGGAGCAGGTCGGCGGAGCTGGTTTTCAGTCCATAGGCCTCGGCATCCAGCGCTCCCGGACCGACCCGCACGGCTCGGTCATCCTTGTCGTAGCCTTGGGCATAGTCGCCCATTTGTGCTGTGGGCACCTGGACGAAGGTGTGTTGCAGGCCCAGTTGCGGGAGCAGCTGCTTTTGCATCAGGTCAGTAAATGAGGTGTCCAGACTTTTCGCGGCCAAGTAACCGAACAAGCCCAGGCTCGGGTTGGAATACAGCCGATGCGTACCGGGGGCATAGTCGGCCTTCCAATGGCGGTAGTAGTTGAGCAGGGTGGCCTGGTCCTTGACCTGCTCGGGGAACTGCAGGGGCAGGCCGCCAGCGCTGTAGGTGCCGAGGTTGAGCAGGGTGATGCCATCGAACGCGGTGCCCTTCAGTTCAGGCCAGTGCTTGCTGGCCGTATCGCTCAGCGACAGCTTGCCGTTGGCCTGGGCCAAGGCTGCGAGGGTGGCGGTGAAGGTTTTGCTCACCGAGCCGATCTCGAACAGCGTGTCGGCGCTAACGGCCTGGCCGGTCTGTTTCGACGCCACCCCGTAGTTAAAGTAATGCTGCTTACCGTTGAGGCTGATGGCTACGGCCATGCCGGGAATGGCGTGTTGTTGCATCAGCGGGCGCACTGCGGCGTTCACCGTCGACGCCAGTTGCGCCTCGGGAAGGGCGCTCGCGACGCTCTGGACGGTCGCCAGGGCAAGTGTTACAGCTGCCAGAATCCCTGGCTTGACCTTGGTTTTATGGTGCATCATCGGGCAAGGTTCCATGTGAGTGGATGGTAGTGAGCCTGGCTGCAGCAAGGACCGCCAATCTAGGCGCTTTGCCGATCCGCGACAAACGATGATATTTCGCAGCAGCCATTAGAAAAATTGTGGAGTCTGAATGATCCGGACGCATCTGCCGCTGAATTCCTTGCGGGCCTTCGAGGCCTCGGCGCGGCACCTGAGTTTCACCCGGGCAGCGATCGAGTTGTGCGTGACCCAGGCTGCCGTCAGCCATCAGGTCAAAAGCCTCGAGGCCCAGCTCAAGGTCACGCTGTTCAAGCGCCTGCCCCGCGGTCTGATGCTGACCAGCGAGGGGGAAACCCTGTTGCCAGTGCTGCGTGAATGTTTTGACCGCATCGCCCAAGCCCTGGACCGCTTCGAAGGTGGGCACTATCGGGAGGTACTCACGGTAGGCGCCGTGGGTACTTTTGCCGTCGGCTGGTTGCTGCCGCGTCTGGCGGACTTCCAGGCCCGGCACCCCTTTATCGATTTGCGCCTGTCCACCAACAACAACCGTGTGGATGTCGCCGCCGAAGGGCTGGACTACGCGATCCGTTTCGGCAGCGGCGCCTGGCACGGTATCGACGCATTGCCCTTGTTCGAAGCACCGCTGTCGCTGCTCTGTACACCGCAGATCGCTGGGCAGTTGCAGTCGCCGGCGGACGTGCTGCAACAGACCTTGCTGCGCTCCTACCGTGCCGATGAGTGGACCGAGTGGTTCATCGCCGCGGGTGTTCCTGGCACGCTACAACCCGCGCGCACGGTGATCTTCGACTCTTCGCTGGGCATGATGGAGGCCGCGCAACAAGGTGTTGGCGTAGCCCTGGCGCCGCCCTTGATGTTCGAACGGCTATTGGCCAGTGGCGCCATTCACCAGCCGTTCGCGGTCAGCATCAGCACCGGCAGCTACTGGTTGACGCGCTTGCAGTCGCGGGCCGAGACCACGGCGATGCTAGCGTTCAAGACCTGGTTGCGCAGCGCCTTGGCAGCAGGCCAGGGCCACATCGGTGACCCGAGTTTGCGCGCAATACTGTAGGGCAACGCCCGGTGGGATACAGCCCGACGATAAAAATATGTTACGTTATACCGTTTACTTCTGTCGTGAGCCCACCATGCCCTCCAGTCACCCCCGCCTGCAATCGATCGACGCCCTGCGTGGTCTGGTAATGCTGTTGATGCTACTCGACCACGTGCGCGAAACCTTCTTCCTGCACCGTCAGGTGGGTGATCCGATGGACGCCCTGAGCGTCGCGCCCGAGCTGTTTTTCACCCGTCTGCTCAGTGCCCTGTGTGCGCCCGTGTTCATCTTTCTGACCGGGCTGTCTGCCTGGCTCTACAGCCAGAAGCACAGCCGCCGTGACACCTCGTTGTTTCTGCTCAAGCGCGGGCTGTTCCTGGTGCTGCTGGAGCTGACCCTGGTCAACCTGGCCTGGAACGGAACCCTGTTGCCACAAACGCTGTGGCTGCAGGTGATCTGGTGCATCGGCATCTGCATGATTGTCCTGGCTGGCGCGCTGTATTTGCCACGCGGGGTGCTGCTGGGCCTCGGCGCCTTGATTGTGGCCGGACACAACCTGCTTGATCCGCTGGTGTTGAGCAGCAATTCACCCTGGTTTGTGCCTTGGGCGATCCTGCACCAGCGTGAGTTCATCGATCTGGGAGGACTCACCCGTGCCCGCACCACCTACCCGGTACTGCCGTGGATCGGCGTGATCCTGCTGGGTTGGGGCGTCGGCCCCTGGTTTGCCCAGAGTATGGATCCGGGACGACGGCGGAGGTTGTTGACGCGTTGGGGTGTCGGGCTGTTGCTAGCGTTCGTCGCCATCCGCTACATCAATGTCTACGGTGAGCAGCCTTGGGTAGCGACAGCTGATGCCCTGCGCACCACCATGAGTTTCCTCAGCGCACGCAAGTACCCGCCGTCGCTGATGTTCCTGCTGCCCACCCTGGGCCTGTGCCTGGTGCTGCTGGCCCTGCTGGAGCGCTATCAGATCCGTCGCTGGGTGCCCGTGCTGGCGCTGTTCGGGGCTGCGCCGATGTTCTTCTACTTGCTGCACCTGTACGTGCTCAAGGCGTTGTACCTGATTGCGGTTGCACGGTGGGGACTGAACCAGGGCGGGCACTTCGGTTTCGATCAGGTCGCGGACGTCTGGTTGTGCAGCCTGGGGTTGGCGATTGTGCTGTATTACCCGACGCGCTGGTTCGCGGCGCTGAAACAGCAACGTCGGGATATTGCCTGGCTCAAGTACTTCTGAGCCCTGTTCAATCGTGGCAGCAGTGGGGCTTGTCGGCATCGCCGCCCTCGTAGCGGTCGTGATGACGCACCCAGTCCATGGTGCCTTCTTCGTTGCGGCCCTTGGGCATCAGATCGAGGAAGTTGTAAGCGCCGATCAGGATGTCCAGGCCTCGGGCATAGCTTGAGTAGGTGTGGAAGATCGTCCCGTCGGCGTCGCGATAGAACACGCTCAAACCTGGTAGTTCGGTTTCGTTGCCTGAGTAGGGTTCGTAGTTGTACTGGCTGTTGCCGTCGTCGCTGACACTGACGCCAAACGCCCTGTTGAAGTGGCTGGCGTGGGACGAAACCCAGGGGAACTTCCAGCCCATGCGTTGCTTGAATGCCTGGAACTGGGCAAAGGGTGCCTGGGACACAGCCACCAGCGAAACATCGTGATGGGCCAGGTGCAAGTTGGCGCCATCGAAGTGGTCGGCCAGGAAGGAGCAGCCGTCGCAACCTTCACTCCAACCGTCGCCGAACATGAAGTGATAGACCAGTAGCTGGCTGCGTCCGGCGAACAGGTCGGCCAGGCCCAGATGTCCCTGGGGTCCTTCGAAGCTGTAGTGCTCATCGATCCGTACCCAGGGCAGCGCCCGCCGGGCTCTGCTGAGCTCGTCGCGCTGATGGGTCAGGGCCTTTTCATGCAGCAGCAACTGTCGGCGGGCACTGAGCCATTCGCTGCGGGAAACCACTTGCGGGCTGCGGTAGTTGTCCATGGTCACGCTCCTGCGGGGGGATGTACTGATGGTCGTCCGGGCGAGAGGGGATTCGACAGGGTTGGCTCGACAGCGGTGCCTGGCTGATGAGCGGTAATGCACAGCTGACGTGCTATGCGAGCTAATCGATTCAGCTGGCGGCTTGAACATGAACGGCACGCCGCCGGCGGCTGGCAGTCCGCAAGTGACCGCGCTCCCACCGTCCGATCAGGCCGAATCGCTGCCCGCGTTGAGCGCAATATTTACCTTCCTCGGGAACTATCTACACTAGGATTTCTCTATCATGGCATCGGCCAGCTGATGGGGGGCATTGTAAGGTGACCGCCGCCTGATTAGACTGCGCCGAATTTCGTACGCAAAGCCCTTGTTAAGGACGTATATGATCAAGAAATGCTTGTTCCCGGCAGCCGGTTACGGCACTCGCTTCCTGCCTGCTACCAAAGCCATGCCCAAGGAAATGCTGCCGGTGGTGAACAAGCCACTGATCCAGTACGGCGTTGAAGAAGCGCTGGAAGCTGGACTGAACGAGATTTCCATTGTTACCGGCCGCGGCAAGCGTGCCCTGGAAGACCACTTCGACATCAGCTATGAGCTGGAAAACCAGATCAAGGGCACCGACAAGGAAAAATACCTGGTCGGCATCCGTCGCCTGCTCGACGAGTGCTCGTTCTCCTACACCCGTCAGACTGAAATGAAAGGCCTGGGTCACGCGATCCTGACCGGCCGCCCACTGATCGGCGACGAACCTTTCGCCGTGGTGCTGGCGGACGACCTGTGCGTCAACCTTGAAGGCGACGGCGTACTCAAGCAGATGGCCAAGCTGTACAAACAGTACCGCTGCACCATTGTTGCGATCATGGAAGTCGACCCGCAGGAAACCAGCAAATACGGTGTGATCGCCGGTGACCTGATCGGCGATGACCTGTACCGTGTACGTAACATGGTCGAGAAGCCAAAACCTGAAGATGCCCCGTCGAACCTGGCGATCATCGGCCGTTACATCATGACTCCGGACATCTTCAAGCTGATCGAAGAAACCGAGCCGGGCAAGGGCGGTGAGATCCAGATCACCGACGCACTGATGAAACAGGCCCAGGATGGCTGCGTTATTGCCTACAAGTTCAAGGGCAAGCGTTTCGACTGCGGTGGCGCCGAAGGTTACATCGAAGCGACCAACTTCTGCTTCGAGAACTTCTACAAGACCGGTAAGGCTTACTAACAGCTTCAAGCGGTAAGCTACAAGCTGCAAGTAGATCGCGAACGGCTTTTACTTGTAGCCTGTAGCTTAAAACTTGCAGCTTGAGAGCATCGAGATGCCCTACGATTTTGATCTGTTCGTGATTGGTGCCGGGTCCGGCGGTGTGCGCGCTGCGCGTTTTGCCGCAGGCTTCGGTGCAAAAGTGGCGGTTGCCGAAAGCCGCTACCTGGGGGGTACCTGCGTCAACGTCGGCTGCGTGCCGAAAAAATTGCTGGTCTACGGCGCGCATTTTGCCGATGACTTCGAGCAGGCCACAGGCTTTGGCTGGTCGCTGGAAGACGCGCAGTTCGACTGGGGGCAGTTGATCGCCAACAAGAACCGCGAGATCGAGCGGCTCAATGGCATCTACCGCAACCTGCTGGTCAACAGCGGGGTGACCTTGCTTGAAGGGCACGCCAGACTGACTGGCGCCCATGAAGTGGAAGTCGATGGCCAGCGCTACAGCGCCGAGCACATCCTCATCGCCACGGGTGGCTGGCCGCAGATTCCCGACATTGCGGGCAAGGAGTTGGCGATCAGTTCCAACGAGGCGTTCTTCCTCAAGGACCTGCCCAAGCGCGTGCTGGTGGTAGGCGGTGGCTATATCGCTGTTGAGTTCGCCGGTATCTTCCAGGGCCTGGGGGCGAAAACTACGCTGCTGTACCGCGGCGATCTGTTCCTGCGCGGCTTCGACAGCGGGGTGCGCACGCACCTGAAGGAAGAGCTGGAAAAGCGCGGTATGGGCCTGCAGTTCAACAGCGACATCCAACGCATCGAGCGTCAGGACGACGGTAGCCTCAAGGCCACCCTCAAGGATGGTCGCGAATGGGTTGCCGACTGCGTGTTCTACGCCACCGGACGGCGGCCGATGCTCGACAACCTGGGCCTGGAAAACACCGGTGTGGAGCTCGATCCCCGCGGCTTCATTCGCGTCGATGACCTGTACCAGACCACTGAGCCGTCGATCCTGGCCATTGGCGATGTGATCGGCCGGGTGCAACTGACGCCGGTAGCCCTGGCCGAAGGCATGGCCGTGGTCCGGCGGTTGTTCAAGCCAGAGCTGTACCGCCCGGTGGACTACCAGAACATTCCCACGGCGGTGTTCAGCCAGCCGCCGATCGGCACCGTGGGCCTGACGCAAGAGCAGGCACTGGAACAAGGGTACAAGGTGCAGATCTTCGAAAGCCGCTTCCGGCCGATGAAGCTTACCCTGACTGAAGTCCAGGAAAAGACCCTGATGAAACTGGTGGTCGATGCCGACAGCGACCGCGTGCTGGGTTGTCATATGGTTGGCCCGGATGCCGGCGAGATCATCCAAGGCCTGGGTATCGCCCTAAAGGCCGGGGCGACCAAGCAACAGTTCGACGAAACCATCGGGGTGCATCCGACGGCGGCGGAAGAGTTCGTCACCCTGCGTACGCCGATTTCGCGTTGAGTCACGATCCTGTGGGTCTGTCTCGCAGGGGCGGTGTTTTTCCTACCTGGGCAGTATAGAAAACGGTCGTCCGGGTGGAATGCAACTGACATTCGCAGATAGGGAAAATCCAGATACTGGCTCGGCGTTGCTTGGCAGCGCCGAGTCAGGCCAAGGCCTGATTGTCCCCATCATTTCGCATTAGGATGTCAGACATGAAGTCTTCAAAAAAATCTCTTCTCGCGCTGGGTTGCAGTCTTCTCCTGAGTGCAGGCCTGGCACAAGCCAACGGTCAGATGAGTTTCAACGGTAGCGTTTTGGCGGGCACCTGCCTTGTCAATGGCGGCCAGAATAATGTGACGGTAAACATGCCGGCGGTGCAGGCCAGCCTGCTGACCAATCCCGGTCAGGTTGCGGGCAATACGCCTTTTTCTTTGCGGCTGACTAACTGCTCAGCCGGTTTGAATCGCGTGTCCACCTATTTTGAATCCGGCCCTACCGTCAACCCGCAAGGGCGGCTGATTGTTGATGCGGGTGGAAGCGATAACGTCGAGGTTCAACTGCGCAACAGCAGCAACACGCCGATGAACCTGGCAGGGGCCCAGGGCAATCAGAACTCGCAGATCGTCAACATCACCAACAGTCAGGCACTGCTCAACTACTCGGCTGAATACTATTCGTTGGGTAACACTACCCCAGGGCTGGTGAACACCCGTGTGCAGTACACCCTGATCTACCCTTGATACCTCGGGCAGCCCTTTACGGGCTGCCTTGCTCTGTTCTCTGTCGATCCAGGAAACGCCGATGAAAGGATCCTGCCTGCCGTTCTGCCGTGGGTGGCTGCTGGCTGCCTGCCTGTTTAGTGGAACGGTCAACGCCAACGTGGTCATTGCTACGACCCGGGTAATCTATCCCGCCGAGGAAGCGGAAGTCACGGTAAGCCTGAGTAACAACGGGAAGCATCCCTCGCTAGTACAAGTGTGGATCGATGATGGCCGAGCGGACGTGCCAGTGGAGCAGCTACAGGTGCCTTTCAGCCTGACACCCGCGCTGTTTCGACTCGATCCGGGCAAGGGACAGGTGTTGCGGCTGTTTCAGGGCGAACACGACTTTGCTCAAGACCGTGAGAGCCTTTACTGGCTCAACGTGCTGGACATTTCTCCCAAGGGCCAGGGTAATGCCTTGCAGTTATCCGTGCGTTCACGGATCAAGCTGCTGTATCGCCCCCAAGGTCTTGCGGGTAACGCCCAGCATGCCCCGCAAGCGTTGACTTGGCGTTTACTCAAGCACGACAACGCCTGGATGCTCGAAGCGCACAACCCCAGCCGCTACCACGTCAACCTCAGTGAACTGTCCGTGCATCTGGGGAGGCGGGAATACGAGGCAATCAGCAACCATATCGCCCCCTTGTCGACACAACTGTTTGCGGTGCAGGGCCTGGATCAGAGCAAGGAATCAATGGCTACCGTGCACTTTGCCAGTGTCAATGACTATGGTGCTGTGCTGCCTGCACAACAGCCTGCCGAGGTTGTGCGCACGCACTGAATACACTGGGATAGACTTCAATGAAAACGCTTTCTACCGGCCGCCAGCGGCTGCCGGTTCGGGTACTGCTGTGCGTTGGAATAGGGCTGGCGGGTGGTTGTGCTCAGGCTGCCGCAGTGGAATTCGATGCCAGGTTTTTGCAGGGAGAAAGCGGACCTGCTGCTGATGTCAGCCGTTTCCAGCATGCCGACGCGGTACCCGAAGGCGATCAGATCCTGGATGTGGTGATCAATGAGGACTGGAGTGGACGTTGGTCGGTGCCCTTGCGTCGGCAAGGCGACGACCTGCAGGCCAGCCCTTGTTACACCGACGCTTTGCTCCAGGCCCTGGCAATTGATGGGGCACAACTTGCGGCGTCCATACGCGAACAGCTACAGCGCGCAGATAGCTGCCTGCCGTTGTCGGCGCTGGAGCTTGAAGCCAGCGAGCAACTGGACTTCTCCGGGCTGCGGCTAACGCTGCAGGTGGCCCAGCAGGCATTGTTGCACACCCCACGCGATTATCTGCCACCGGAACAATGGGACAGTGGCACGAGCGTGGCCTTCATCGATTATCGCCTCAACCTGTTCAGCCAACAGAATCGAACCGATGGCCAGCGTTGGAACCAGTCGTATCTGGGGCTGCGCAGCGGCGTCAACAGCGGCGCCTGGTATTGGCGCCATGAAGGCAATCTACAAGCTGGGGAAGGCATCGAGCGGCGCTACCAGCCCGTGGCCACCTATGTGCAGCGCGATGTCGCAGCGTGGAAGGCACAATTGACACTGGGTGAGGCCTACAGCCGTGGTGAGGTGTTCGACAGCATCGCCTATCTGGGCTTGGGGCTTGGCAGCGACGAGCGCATGTTGCCAGCTTCGCAGCGCGGTTTTGCCCCGGCGGTCAGTGGCGTTGCCTACAGCGCGGCGTTGCTGACCATACGCCAGCGTGGGGTGGTGGTGCATGAGTCGACCGTGCAACCCGGCCCGTTTGAAATCAGCGACCTGTATGCCAACGGTTTCAGCGATGACCTGGAAGTGACCATAAGGGAGGCCGATGGTAACCAGCGTACGTTTACCGTGCCTTATCAGGCGGCGCCCCTGGCGTTGCGTCCGGGCGCCAGTCGCTTTGATTTCAGCCTCGGGCGCTGGCGCGACGGCCTGGGTGACACCGGGCCGGAGCATGCCCAGGGCAGTTGGCAACAGGGCGTGAGCAATCGTTTGAGCCTCCATGCTGGCCTGCTCGGTGCCGATGGCTACCAGTCTGCTGCATTGGGGGCGACCGTGAGCAGTCGCCTGGGGGCTGTGGCACTGACGGTACTCCAGTCACGTGCAGAGCTGACCCAGCAAGGACAATCCAGCGGTCAGGCGCTGCGCCTGAACTGGCGTCAGGTGGTGGCGTCGTCGATGACTGACCTGAGCGCCAGTCTGACCAGCAGTCGTCTGGGCTACTTAGGCTTCAACGACTTTGCCCACGCGCAGCACGATGCCGGACGCGATCTGCATGGTCAGCAGCGTGCACGCCTGCGTGCAAGTCTTGCAGTCAGTCAGGGCCTGGGCGAGCAGGGTGGCCGCTTGAGCCTGCAGACCACGCGTACGCAACGTTGGGGGCAGGAGGGAAGTGATCTGAGCTACTCGCTCGGCTACTTCCACCGCTATGGCTTGCTGGGCTATGGCATCACTGCCAGTCGTGAGCAGTACTCATCGACGGGACGGCGCAACCAGTTCGGCTTGACCTTGAGTTTGCCGTTCGGTGAAACCCGGCGCAGTTCGTTGAGCAGTACCCTGAACAGCGATGGCAAGGGGCAGAGTACGACCAGCACTCGGCTCAGTACATCGGCCGGTGAATATGGTGAGTGGGGTTACGGCCTGGGACTTGCCACGGGGCATGACGATCAACGCGACACTGCCGGCCTTGACGCCAATCTGCTGTACAGCGGGCCGGTCGCTGAAGTGAACGCTTCGTTAGCCAACCACAGCGACTATCGTCAAGCTTCATTGGGCTTTCGCGGGGCGCTTGTCGGCCATGCGGGAGGGCTTACAGGCGCGCAGTCGCTTGGCGAGAGCTTTGCCATTGTGCATGCGCCGGGTGCGGCGCACGCACGGCTCAAACAGACGCCGCAGGTGCGGCTTGATACGCGTGGCTATGGCGTACTGCCGCAGTTGACGCCTTACAGCCTCAATACCGTGGAGCTGGACCCTAAAGGCACCTCGCAGGATGTCGAGCTGCAGATCAGTAGCCAGCAAGTCGTGCCGCGCGCAGGTGCTGCGTCGTTGCTGTACTACCCAACCCGCAGCGGACGCAGTGCTTTGATCGACGCGCGGCTGGCCGATGGCGGTGCCTTGCCGTTCGGTGCCCAGGTGCTGGATGAGTCCGGTCATGAGTTGGGTATGGTCGGCCAGGGTAGCCGTTTGCATGTGCGGGGCGTCAACGACCAGGGGCGATTGCAGGTGCGTTGGGGTGAAAGCGCGCAGCAACAGTGCTTCCTGAGCTATCGGCTGGCCGGCGTCAAGGCGATTGGCAGTGCACCGACGCTGTTCGCGGCTACCTGCGAGCCCCCCCGTGCCGATCCGTTGGAGGCGTTGTTATGAGGGTTCAAGCTATGCGCCCCGGCGCTTATAGCCAAAACCAATCAGCAACATGAGCTTTAGCAATGAGCATTGAGCGAATGTATTAGCTACGATTCTCCCATCAGATTTTTCAACCCCCTGAAGGAGAGTCACTCATGCCTATCATCAACAGCCAGGTAAAACCGTTCAAAGCCACTGCTTACCACCAGGGCAAGTTCGTCGAAGTGTCTGAAGCCGACCTCAAGGGTAAATGGTCCGTCGTATTCTTCTACCCGGCCGACTTCACTTTCGTCTGCCCGACCGAGCTGGGCGACCTGGCCGACAACTACGCCGAGTTCAAAGATCTGGGTGTAGAAATCTACGGCGTGTCCACCGACACCCACTTCACCCACAAAGCCTGGCACGACACTTCGGAGACCATCGGCAAGATCCAGTACCCGCTGATCGGTGACCCGACCCACGTCATCTCGCGCAACTTCGACGTGCTGATCGAAGAAGCCGGTATCGCAGACCGTGGCACCTTCGTGATCAACCCAGAAGGGCAGATCAAGATCGTTGAACTGAACGACGGTGGTGTTGGCCGTGACGCCAGCGAACTGCTGCGCAAGATCAAGGCTGCCCAGTATGTCGCTGCCCACCCGGGCGAAGTCTGCCCGGCCAAGTGGAAAGAAGGCGAAGCCACGCTGGCGCCATCGCTGGACCTGGTCGGCAAGATCTAAGACCGTGAGCCAGCCGAGGGCGGTGGCTTACCGCACCTGACGTTGTCACCGCCCCGCAAAACGCCCGGGCGCTTTCGCCCGGGCGTTGTTATTTCTACCGTTTGAAAAAGGAATCGCCCGTATGTTGGACGCCACGCTTAAAACTCAGTTGAAAACCTACCTGGAGCGGGTCACTCAGCCGATCGAGATCGTTGCTTCCCTCGATGACGGCGCGAAATCCCACGAATTGCGCGACCTGCTGGTGGAAATTGCCAGCCTGTCCACTTTGATTACCTTGCGTGAGGACGGCAGCGACGCCCGTCGCCCATCGTTCTCGCTCAACCGCCCGGGAGGCGACATCAGCCTGCGCTTTGCCGGTATCCCCATGGGCCACGAATTCACCTCGCTGGTGCTCGCCTTGCTACAGGTTGGCGGTCATCCGTCCAAGGCCAGTGTGGAAGTGATCGAGCAGATCAGCGCGCTCAAAGGTGAGTTCAACTTTGAAACCTACTTCTCGCTGTCGTGCCAGAATTGCCCGGACGTGGTCCAGGCGTTGAACCTGATGGCGGTGCTCAACTCCAACGTGCGCCATGTCGCTATCGACGGCGCGCTGTTCCAGGCCGAGGTCGAATCGCGCAAAGTCATGGCGGTGCCGAGCGTCTACCTCAATGGCGAGGTCTTTGGCCAGGGCCGCATGGGCCTGGAAGAAATCCTCAGCAAGCTGGATACCAGCGCTGGCGAGCGCCAGGCTGAGAAGATCAACGCCAAAGATGCCTTCGATGTACTGGTAGTCGGCGGTGGCCCGGCCGGCGCTGCAGCGGCGATCTACGCTGCGCGTAAAGGCATTCGTACCGGTGTGGCGGCTGAACGTTTTGGCGGTCAGGTGCTCGACACCATGGCCATCGAGAACTTCATCTCGGTACAGGAGACCGAAGGCCCGAAACTGGCCATGGCCCTGGAAGAGCACGTCAAACAGTACGACGTCGACATCATGAATTTGCAACGCGGTGAAGCGCTGATTCCGGCCACTGACGGCGGCCTGCACGAAGTGCGCCTGGCCAGTGGTGCTTCGCTCAAGGCCAAGACCGTGATCCTGGCCACCGGTGCGCGCTGGCGCGAAATGAACGTGCCGGGTGAAAAAGAGTACCGCAGCCGTGGCGTTGCCTACTGCCCGCACTGCGATGGCCCGCTGTTCAAGGGCAAGCGTGTGGCAGTAATCGGTGGTGGTAACTCAGGCGTCGAAGCGGCCATTGACCTGGCTGGTATCGTTGCTCAGGTAACGCTGATCGAGTTCGACAGCCAGTTGCGTGCCGACGCGGTGCTGCAACGCAAGCTGCACAGTCTGCCGAACGTGAAAGTGATCACCAGTGCGCTGACCACCGAAGTGCTCGGTGACGGTGAGAAGGTCAATGGCCTGCGCTACAAGGATCACAACAGTGATGAGTTGCGTGACATCGTGCTGGAAGGGATCTTCGTGCAGATCGGCCTGTTGCCCAACACCGACTGGCTCAAAGGTACGCTCGAGCTGTCGCCGCGTGGCGAGATCATTGTCGATGCCCGTGGCCAAACCAACCTGCCAGGCGTGTTTGCCGCAGGCGACGTGACCACTGTGCCGTACAAGCAGATCGTGATTGCGGTGGGCGAAGGGGCCAAGGCTTCACTGGCGGCTTTTGATCACCTGATCCGCACCTCAGCACCGGCCTGACGCACCACTTCGCGGGGCAAGCCAGCTCCTACCATACAAGCGGGCTTGCCCCGCGATTGCATGCTCAAGCCGAACGCTCCCCGACACAGGCACGCCGGTATTCCCCCGGCGTCACCCCATAAGCTTGCTTGAACTGCCGGTTCAGGTGGCTCTGATCAGAAAAGCCCAACGCAAAGGCCACGTTGAACGGCAGGCAGTCGCTTTTCAGCAGTTCCCGCGCTCGGCTCAGGCGCCGTTGCTTGAGCCAGGCATGCGGTGGCAGACCGGTAGCCTGGCGAAAAACGCGGGCGAAGTGAAACGGCGAGAGGTTGACCGATTCGGCCAGTTCTTGCAGTGAGGGCGGGTAGGCCAGGCGACTGTCCATCAGCTCCTTGGCCCGGGCCACGGCACAAGGTTCGTTGCCCGGTTGACGGACGCTGGCCACGCCACCGACACGGGCATGGCGCTGCACCAGCAACAACACCGCTTCGCGCCAGGCAGTCTGTTGCTCCAGCGCACTGGCGCCGTGTTCCGCCGAGCAGTGCAACCAGCTGAACGCCTTGGCCAGTTGCGGGTCGTGCAGAACGCTGGCCTCGAAGCTGGGCAGGCCGTCGCGTTTGAGTTCCAGTTCGTCCAGTACCCCGGTGATGCGCTCGCTGTCCGGGTAGAAGCCGCGGTAGCGCCAGCCTTGTTCGTGGGCCTTGGCCCCGGTGTGTAGTTCATCAGGGTTGATCAGCACCATGCTGCCCACTGGCGCCAGGTGCTCGCTGCCGCGATGCCAGAAGCGTTGGGCACCGGACTCGATGATGGTGATCACATAGCCTTCATGCACATGAGGGGCAAAGCGTTGCTGGAAATACCGGGCGTGCAGCAACTCGATATCGCCAAGCGCTGGCGCTTGCCAGAAGCGGGTCTGTTCCTGCGGCGCAAGGTTCATGGAGTGCCGTTCAACCACCAGCGAAAGACAAAGAAGAAAGCCATGCTCACCAGCATGCTGATCAAGGTGTTGCGGGCCAACAGCACCAGCACCACCGCCACCACAGAGCCAAGCAGGTAGGGATTGGCCAGGCTCAGGTCGAGTTGATGGCCGGGCAGGAAGATGATCGGCCCGCAAATCGCCGTGAGCATGCCCGGTACGGCAAAACCGAGAAACTGTCGGGCGTTGGAACTCAGACGCAGCGGCAGACGCGGTTCGAGAAACGCGTAACGGTTGAGGAATACCAGCAAGCCCATACCGATAATCAAGGCAAAGATCATGAGCGTGCTCCGCTGAATTTCTGGCAGATGAAGCCGGTGCTCATGCCCAGCAGACCGGCCGCCACCAGGCCGGTTTCCCAGTGCCAGAAGCTGAACAGCACCGAACTGAACAGCGACACCGCGACGCAGACCACGGTGGGCAGGTTGCGCACCAGTGGTGCGATCAGGGCGACAAAGGTGGCGACGATGGAAAAATCCAGGCCCAGTTGGTCCAGGTGCGGGATGTTCTGGCCGAGGATGATGCCGGCCAGGGTGAACAGGTTCCAGGCAATATAGAATGTCAGGCCCACCCCCAGGGCGTACCAGCGGTTGAACTGCTGCTGGTCATACTGGCTGGTCAGGGCGAAGAACTCGTCGGTGAGCAAAAAACCCAGGCCCAGCCGCCAGCGGGTTGGCAGCCCCGACAGTACCGGTCGCATCGACAGACCATACAGCAAGTGTTGAGAGGTCAGCAGCAAGGTAGTCAACAGGATCGAGAACAGGTTGGCCCCACCCTTGATCATGCCAATTGCCACAAGCTGGGCGGCGCCCGCAAAAACGATGGCCGACAGGCCCTGGCCTTCCCAAGGGGTGAGGTCGGCTTCGATGGCCATGGAGCCGGCCAGCAGACCCCAAGGGGCAACGGCCAGGGACAACGGCAGAATGGCAATGGCACCCTGGATAAAGGCTTGGCGGGCGAACGGCGGATTGGACATGGACGTCTGCGACAACTGAACAAGGTTGCACAGCATGCCAGAGCCGCGTGCCGGTGACTTGAACGATCTTGCTGTCCAAGGTCACGCATGCTCTACGGCAAGGCTCAGTGGTTGTTGCTGAGTAAACGCTGCTGGACGGCGAAGCAGCCGTTGAGATCGACAGCTTTACGCCAGTAAAACTGACGTTGACTCGGGTTGTTATTGCCCTGCAACCGGTAGATTTCGGCCTGGAAGTCGTGTTGGCGCCCCCACTGCATGGCCAGACCCTGGGGCTTTTCACGGTTGCACAGCAAGCGCTCCGCAGGTTGCGGGTAGTAGGAAGCGTAGCGGCTAGCCACGCTCGGGATATTCTCAAGGTCCCTGGCAAATGCAGGGCTTTGGCGGTAATCCGTGCACCAGGCCTCGATCCCCAGGGCTGACGGCGCAAAGCCCTGGGCCAGGCTGGCCTGTAACAGCGGGCAGGCTGCTGGCGGAATCTGCTCGGCAGGCAGGTAGGTCATGTAGTAGAGCGCCAGGCGGTAGCGAGCTACCGGGTGGTCAAGCTCCACGGCTTTCTTCAGCAGGCTCACGGCCGGTGCCAGGGTGCGTCCCAGGGCTTTACCCTGTTGTGCCAGGTCCTGGCCGCTGGTGCTGGTGCTGGTGCTGGTGTTGGTCTTGAGGCTGAGGCTGCTGCTCTGGTTGTCTGTCTGATCGATGAGACTAACGGCCTGGCGGTACAACAGGTCGGCATGCGGGGTGATCTGCACGCCGTCGGCCAGGGCGCAGGCCGGCGTTAGCCCGGCGATCAGGCCGCGCATGAGGTGCGCTCGTATCAAGGTTCTGCCTCTGTGGTACGGGGGCTGGCGGCTGTGCATGGATAATTGCGAGTGGCGGTGAAATTCAGGATTCAATCCGACTGTCCATAGTGTGGTTCGAAGGGGCCTGTGTGTTTGGTGTTTATTCTAACCGTACCGGGGCCGGAGCTGAAAGCCACGGCGGTTCAGGGCCAGAGCAAATCAAGATTGTAGAACAGTCCCAGCGCAGCGATCACCAGCAGCACAGCGCCGCTGGCCAGGCTGATCAGGCGGCGGCGTCGCGGGGTGACCAACTTCTCGGTCATCAGGATGTACAGACCCAGTATCGCCAGATCTATCACCACCCAGGTTAGAGAAAGTAGTAACAGGCTGTGACCTACATGAGTACTGACCTGGATGAACTGTGGGAAAAAGGCCACAAAAAACAGGATGTCCTTGGGATTCGACAGGCCGATGAAAAAACCCTGCCAGAGGCCGCCGGGCGTTTTGTCCGGCAACGCTCCGGCGTCGTCGGCGTGTAGCGCCTGGCGCAGGCTGCCAACGGCCAGGTAGGCAATGAACAGGCAACCGACCAGGCTCAAAGCCGCAAGCCAGCGCGGGTCGATCACCGCGCTGGTGACAATCACACTGGTTGCCACGGCGATCAGTACCAGTGAAGCGCCGTTGGTGCCCAGGGCAGTAGCCAGGGCCTGGCGGCGGCCGACGCTGGTGGCGGTGTTGATGACCAGGGCCACCACCGGGCCTGGGGTGGCGATCAGCAGCAGAACCGTCAGGGCATAGCTCAACAGCAGGGCGGTGTTCATCGGTGAACTCGGCAGCAGGGGGTGAGTGGCATTCTCGGCAGCCGCCCAGTCCTTGTAAAACGCCTGTTGCTATGGCTTTCTATTAGTTTTACTCATGCTTGAGGCCGGCCATGTCCGAACGAATTCCTGCCCTGCAGGCCCTGCGGGCTTTCGAGGTGGCGGCGCGCTATGGCTCCTTCACCCGGGCTGCCCAGGAACTGGTGCTGACCCAAGGCGCTATCAGCCACCATATCAAGACCCTCGAGGGTTTGTTCGACTGCGCTTTGTTCGAGCGCCGCGGGCCGAAACTGTCGCTTACCGAGCCGGGGCGTTTGCTGGCCCAGGAGCTGAAAGTCGGGTTCAAGATCATCGAGAATGCCTGTGGGCTGCTTAAACAGGAGCGCAACGGCATTCGCCTGAAGGCGCCATCGACCCTGACCATACGCTGGTTGCTGAAGGTGCTCGAGCAGTTTCGCCGGCAGGACCCACACAGTCGTGTGCAGCTGTCCAGCGTGTGGATGGATTTCGATCACGTCGATTTCTATAGCGAGCCCTTCGAGGCCGCGGTTCTGCTGGCTGACGGGCGTTTTGCCGCCGAGCTCGACAGCCTCAAGCTGTTTGATGAGTGGTTGGTGCCGGTGTGCAGCCCGGACCATCACGCGGCGACTGTGCAGGACCTGAACGCCTTGAACCACTGTGAGCTGCTGCACCCCTCGGCAGACCGCCGCGACTGGCGGCGCTGGCTGACTCGCTTGGGCGCCACGCAGGTGACGATCGACCGTGGCCAGCTGTTTGACACCCTCGACCAGGGCATCAGTGCTGCCCAGCAGGGCGCGGGCATTGCCGTGGTCGACTTGCTGCTGGCTCAGGGCGAGCTCGACAGCGGCCGGCTGGTCATGCCGTTTCCCCAGGCCGTGGCCACTGCAGAGGGTTACTACCTGACCTGGCCAAGGTCCAGCCCCCAGGCCCGGCAAGTGCGGGCGCTGGGTGAGTTTCTGCGTGGCCGGGTGCCGCATCCCCCCTTGCACGGGATTGATTATTTATATGACTAATGGCTGTGCGGAATGTAGCGCTCATGTTCAGCAAACACCCGCTCAGCCATGAAGTCGATGAACACCCGCAAGCGTGGCGGCACCTGCCGACCGGACGGCCACAGCAGGTATAAGCTGCCGTGCCGCTCCAGGTAGTCGCCGAGCACTGTGACCAGTTCACCCTTGGCCAATTGCTGGCCTACGGTGAAATCCGGCAGGCAGGTGATGCCACGATCGCGCATGGCAAAGCAGATCCGGGTTTCGACATGGTTGCAGACCATCGACACCGGGATCTCATAGTCGCGCTCGGGCTGTTCGCGGCGTAATGGCCAGCGCTCGAGTTTGCCGCTGCTGGGAAAGCGATAGTGCAGACAGGTGTGCCGGGCCAGGTCGTCAGGGTGGCGTGGGGTGCCGCAGCGTTGCAAGTAGCCGGGCGACGCCACCAGCAGGTGGTGGAAGTGGCCGAGGAATTTCGCGTTCAGACGCGAGTCTGACGGCGTACCGCCGCGCATCACCACGTCGAAGCCTTCACCGATGATATCGACCATGCGGTCGCTGAAATCCAGATCCAGTTCAACCTCCGGGTATAGCGCCATGAATTCGCTCAAGGCCGGCATCACCAAGGCTGTGACCTGCGGCAGGCTGACCCGTAGGCGGCCGCGCGGCGTTTCGGTTGACTGCGACAGCTCAAGCTCGGTGGCTTCGATTTCGGCGAGGATGCGTCGGCTGCGTTCGAGAAACACCATGCCCTCGGCGGTGAGGGTGATGCTGCGGGTGCTGCGGTGAAACAGGCGCACCCCCAGGCGTGCTTCCAGACGCGCCACCCGCTTGCCAATGGCCGAGGCACTCACCCCTAGAGACTGGGCGGAAGCGACGAAGCTGCGGGTTTCGGCCACCCGGACAAACACCACGAAACCATTGAGGCTATCCACCTGAAACTCCTATTGCGGACATCTGTGTCCTGGATGTGCGGAATACTACCCGTCTTTTTCCGTAGTGGTCGCCGCCGGTAAGGTTATCCCGGTCTTTTACCCAGGAGTTTCACCATGACTCAGATGAGTTGCATAGCCGACACCCCAGTGGTGCCCGAAGTTATTGAACAACCGTTGCCGCTCAGCGGGTTGTTGGCCCTGGCCATGACCGGCTTCATTGCTATTCTCAGCGAAACCTTGCCGGCCGGGCTGCTTGGGCAGATCTCGGCGGGCATGCAGATCAGCGAGGCCATGACTGGGCAACTGGTCACGGTGTATGCCCTGGGGTCGTTACTCACCGCCATTCCGCTGGTGACCCTGACTCAGGGCTGGCGCCGGCGTCCGGTGCTGTTGCTGGCGATTGTCGGCTTCTTGCTGTTCAACACCCTGACCGCCTTGTCGCAATCCTACCTGCTGACCCTGGTGGCGCGCTTTATGACCGGGGTCGCCGCGGGCCTGGCCTGGGGGGTGATAGCCGGGCATGCGCGGCGCATGGTCAGCCCTGCCCAGCAGGGTCGAGCCATGGCCGTGGCCATGATCGGTGCGCCCGTGGCGCTGTCGCTGGGGGTGCCGGCCGGTACCTGGTTGGGTGAGCTGATCGGCTGGCGGATGACCTTTGCCCTGGTCTCGGTCTCAACCCTGGGCCTGGTCGCCTGGGTGCTGTGCAAGGTGCCGGACTTTGAAGGGCACAAACCTGGCCAGCGCCCGGGTGTCGCCCAAGTGCTGCGCACGCCAGGGGTGTTGGCGGTTTTGCTGGTGATTCTTACCTGGGTCTTGGCTCATAACGTGCTGTACACCTATATCGTGCCGTTCCTCGCTGCTGCGGGACTGGCGGCGAGTACCGGCCTGGTGCTGCTGACCTTCGGCATCGCCGCCCTGGCCGGTATCGCCCTGGTGGGCACCTGGGTCGACCGGCATTTGCGCAAGCTGGTGCTGTTGAGCCTGGCCGGCTTTGCCACGGTGGCGTTGGTGCTCGGGTTTGTCGGCCAGTCTGCACTGTTGGTGTTTGTCAGCGTAGCTCTTTGGGGGCTGACCTACGGCGGCGCGCCGACCTTGCTGCAGACCGCCAGTGCCGACGCCGCAGGAGAGGGCGCCGATGTCGCCCAGTCGATGATCGTGACCGTGTGGAATCTGGCCATTGCCGCTGGTGGTCTGCTCGGCGGGTTGTTGCTAACTCACTGGGGCGTGGGCAGTTTTACCTGGGTGCTGTTGCTATTGATCGGCCTGGCCTTGCTCATTGCCGGTCGCGCTCATCGCCATGGCTTTGCGCCGGGCGCACGGGTGGCCGGCTAAGGTAGAATCGCTGCTCAGATAGCTTGTTTCGAGGTTGCAGCGGTGGAGTTACAGCAGGGCTTTGTCCTGACCCGGCATTGGCGCGATACCCCGGCCGGCACCCGTGTCGAGTTCTGGCTGGCCACTGACCAGGGCCCGCGTCGCCTGTGCTTGCCGCTGCAGACCTCAGTGGCCTTTATTCCCGCTGCCCAGCGTCAGCAAGCACAGGCGGCGCTGCGCGGCGAACACGGGGTGGAGCTGCGCCCGCTGGAACTGCGTGACTTCGAACAACGGCCGGTGCTCGGCCTGTACTGCCGCCAGCATCGCCAGTTGATGCAACTGGAAAAGCGCTTGCGCGCCGCTGGCGTGCAAGTCTACGAGGCCGACATTCGCCCGCCCGAGCGCTACCTGATGGAGCGCTTCATCACCGCTCCGGTCAGCTTCAGCGGTACGCCGGACGAACATGGTGTGCTGCAGGATGCCCAGCTCAAACCGGCGCCCGACTACCGGCCGACACTGAAACTGGTGTCGCTGGATATTGAAACCACCGAGCGTGGCGAGCTGTATTCCATTGCTCTGGAAGGCTGCGGCCAGCGTCAGGTGTATATGCTCGGCCCAGCCAACGGCGATGCCGAGGGCTTGGACTTCGACCTTGAGTATTGCGACAACCGTGCGCAGTTGCTCGAGCGCTTGAACCACTGGCTGGCGCTGCATGATCCCGATGCGATCATCGGCTGGAACCTGGTGCAATTCGACCTGCGCGTGTTGCAGGCGCACGCCGAGCAGTTACAGGTACCCCTGTGTCTGGGGCGCGAGGGTGAGGCAATGGAGTGGCGCGAGCATGGTAGCCGTACGCACTTTTTTGCCGGTGCCAGTGGCCGCCTGATCATCGACGGCATCGAGGCGTTGCGTTCGGCGACCTGGAGCTTCCCTTCGTTCAGCCTGGAAAACGTGGCCCAGACCCTGCTCGGCGAGGGCAAGGCCATCGACACGCCGTACCAGCGCATGGACGAAATCAACCGCATGTTCGCCGAGGACAAGCCGGCCCTGGCCCGCTACAACCTCAAGGACTGCGAGCTGGTCACGCGCATTTTCGCCAAGACTGAACTGCTGACCTTCTTGCTCGAACGGGCCACGGTTACCGGTTTGCCGGCTGACCGCAGTGGTGGCTCGGTGGCTGCGTTCTGCCATTTGTACATGCCGTTGATGCACCGCCAGGGCTTTGTCGCACCGAACCAGGGCGAGCGTCCGGATGAAGCCAGCCCCGGCGGCTTTGTCATGGACTCGCGCCCCGGCCTGTACGAGTCGGTGCTGGTGCTCGACTACAAGAGCCTGTATCCCTCGATCATCCGTACCTTTCTGATCGATCCGCTGGGGCTGGTCGAGGGCTTGCGCGAGCCGGAGGACGCCACCTCGGTGCCGGGCTTTCGCGGTGCCCGCTTTTCCCGCAGCCACCACTGCCTGCCGTCGATTGTCGAGCGGGTCTGGCAGGGGCGCGAGACGGCCAAACGCGAGAAAAACGCAGCCTTGTCCCAGGCCTTGAAGATCATCATGAACGCCTTTTACGGTGTACTCGGCTCCAGCGGTTGCCGGTTCTTCGATCCGCGTCTGGCGTCGTCGATCACTATGCGCGGCCACGAGATCATGCGCCGCACCCGCGAGCTGATCGAGGCCCAAGGCTATGCGGTGATCTATGGTGACACCGACTCCACCTTCGTCTGGCTCAAGAGCGCCCACAGCGAGGCCGATGCTGACGTGATCGGCCAGCGTCTGGTGCAGCAGGTCAACCAGTGGTGGCGCGAGCATTTGCGTGACACCTATGATCTGGACAGTGCTCTGGAACTGCAATACGAGACCCACTACAAACGCTTCCTGATGCCGACCATCCGTGGTGCCGAAGAGGGCAGCAAGAAACGCTATGCTGGCCTGGTTCAGCGCGGCGAAGGGCACGAAGAGATGGTCTACAAAGGACTGGAAAGCGTGCGCACCGACTGGTCGCCGCTGGCTCGGCAGTTCCAGCAGGAACTGTATGAGCGCATCTTCCGCCGCCAGCCCTACCAGCAGTACTTGCGTGAGTATGTGCGCCAGACCCTGGCCGGGGAGCTGGATGAGCTGCTGATCTACCGCAAGCGCCTGCGTCGACCACTGGCCGACTACCAGCGTAATGTGCCGCCGCATGTGCGCGCGGCACGCATGGCTGACGAGTTCAATGAGCGACAGGGGCGCCCGCGGCAATACCAGAATGGTGGCTGGATCAGCTATGTGATCACGCTGAACGGGCCCGAGCCGTTGGAGACCCGGCAGTCAGCCATCGACTACGACCATTACCTGACCCGGCAACTGCAGCCGGTGGCGGATGCGATCCTGCCGTTCGTGCAGGATGATTTTACCGCGTTGATCGATCGGCAGATGGGCTTGTTCTAGCAGCAATGGCCCGCTCTTACACTCCGCGAATCAAACCCAACGCCAACATCAACCACGCCGCCGCAGCAAGAGCGGTGACTGTGCGCACATGGTTCCAGCGATTCCAGCCCGGCACATAGCGGTGCCAGACCGCCGCCGCCTCGGCGCTGGCCGGGTCGAGGCGGGCCAGGGTCTGGTTTTTCGGCACGTTGAACAGCATCGTCACGACGATGTTGCCCGCCAGGTACAGGCCGCTACCCATGGCCATGCACAAGCTGCCCGGCAGTGGCCAACGCTGGTAAGCCCAGATCAGCAAGGCAACGCTGGTCAGCGCCGTGCCCAGGAACAAAGCCAGGAACAAGCGGTTAAGCACCACCTGGTTGATCGACTGCATGGCCGCTACGGCACTGTGTTCCGGGATACGTTCCAGCGCTTTCATGACGAAGTTGGAGAAGGCGAAGAACAGCCCTCCCATCAGGCCACAGCCCAGGGCCGTGGCCAGGATCAGCAACAACAGCAAGGCATCGACAACACTCATGGTCCGGTCCTTCAGCAGCGGGAGTGGCAGGCGTGGCTGACAGCCATCAGCTATCCTCAGATTCAGATGTCAGCCTGTTCTAGACACGCTCAAGGACTTACATGGAAATCGGAAGTTACCTTTGAGCTGTCCACGGATTTCGTCCTGTAGTTTAGGCTCGCACCTCGGATCTTTCGTCGCGATCTGTAGTCTTTGATGCATGGAGTTTGAAGGAGATGCGCATGCTCGTACGGTCACTGACCCTTGCCACCTTGTTGGCCATTGTTGCCGGCCCTGTCTTCGCTGCTAACGATGATCCCAAGCCGCTGGAGCAAGAGCTGTACAAGGCCCGCCCCTTGATTGTCATTGCACCAAGTCCTGCAGACCCGACGCTTCGCGGCCTGAACAAGGCCCTGGAAGATCCGGCCACCAAGGCCGCGTTCCAGGAGCGCAACCTGGTGCTGTACAGCATTGCAGGCATGATGGGCAAACGCGAAGGCAAGGACCTCGACCAGCAGACGACCATGGCCCTGATCCGTCAGTTCAAGTTCAGCGCTGCCGACACTGTGGTTACCCAAGTGGTACTGGTGGGCAAGGATGGCGCACAGCATCGGATAGCACACACTGGCACCGTCGAACCCAAGGCGATCTTCGACGCAGTAGACGCATTACCGGCCGAAGAAAAAGCCATCGTCGCACCGACCGTGGCAGAGCAGAAACAGGCCGCCACCACCTCGGCTGAAGACGGCAAGCCGGTTAAACCGGCCAAACCGGCTAAACCCGCCAAACCGCTGCCACCGCCCAAGCCACTGGAAGACTGAGGCTGATCAGTTGCCAGTCTTGACCTTGCTCCACACCCGGGTACGCACCCGTTCAAGCTTCAGCGGCAACGGTTCGAGGGGGAACAGGGTGTCGAGCACCGTCTGGGACGGGTACACCGTGGGGTTGTCGCGGATTTTCCTATCGACCAGGTCGGTTGCGTCCTTGTTGGCATTCGGGTAGCCCAGGTAGTTGGTCGAGGCGGCGATGACCTCGGGCTTGAGCATGTAGTTGATGAACGCCAGGCCCTGCTGCGGATTGGGCGCTTGCTTGAGCAGCACCATGTTTTCCAGCCACATCGGCGCACCTTCGCGCGGGATGCTGTAGCGCAGCTGGCGGCCGTTGCTGGCATTTTCCGCGCTGAGCTTGGCCTCGAATACGCCGCCGGACCAGCCCAGCACCACGCAGACATTGCCGTTGGCCAGGTCCGAGATGAACCGCGACGAGTCGAAGTAGCGAATGTGCGGGCGCAGCTTGAGTAGCAGCGCCTCGGCCTTGCGGTAGTCGTCCGGGTTCTTGCTGTTGTAGGGCAGGCCCAGGTAGTGCAGGGCGATGGGGATGATCTCGTTGGGGGCGTCGAGCATGGCCACCCCGCATTCGCTCAGCTTGGCCAGGTTCGCTTCCTCGAAGATCAGTGCCCAGGAGTCCACCGGGGCCTGCTCGCCGAGCAAGGCTTTGACCTTGTCCTGGTCATAGCCGATGCCGGTGGTGCCCCACATATACGGAGCCGCATAGCGGTTGCCGGGATCGTTGCTCTGCAGCTTGGCGAGCATCTGTGGGTCAAGATGGGTAAAGTTGGGCAGTTGGCTGCGGTCAAGTTCGGCCAGAACCCCGGCCTTGATCAGGTTGGGCAGCAAGTCACCGCTGGCGAACACCACGTCATAGCCGCTGCGCCCGGCCATCAGCTTGCTCTGCATCACGTCGCTGTTGTCGAACACGTCATACACCGGGGCGATGCCCGAGGCCTGCTGGAATTCCTTGGTGGTGTTCGGCGCGATGTAGTCGTACCAATTATAGATGTGCACGCTGGGCGTGGAGGATTCTCCCGCCTGAATGCCTGTTGCGCACAGCAGCGCGGCCAAGGCCAGGGGTAAACAGCGGATCGGCTTCATGGGGGCACTCCAGGGTTCTTGTTGTTATGGGGTGGCGCTAGGGAATCAATAGCTCGCGGCGCCCGTCGGGGTGCTCGATCCGTGTACCTGGCAGCAGCAGGCGGCGGTCCTTGAGGTAGTCGTAGTCGCGGCGGGAGCGCTGCAGCTGTCTAAGGTCCAGCTCGACCTGCTGGCGGCACGGTTGGCGACCGGCTTCGAACAGCACGCGGCCGAAGGGATCGACCACGGCGCTGGCGCCGGCGAACACCAGCCCGTCGTCGCCCGGGCCTACCCGGTTAACCATCAGGGCAAAGGCCTGGTTTTCCTGGGCGCGGGCGGTGATCGCGGTACGGTGCACCGGGCCGTAGGGGTCCATGTTGCCGTTGCTGACGATGATCAGGTCGACGCCCAACTGGCCCAAGGCACGGCTGCTCTCTGGCAGTTCGATGTCGTAACAGATCAACAGGCCGATGCGCAGGCCTTTCCAGCAAGCGGTGGCGTAGCGATCACCCGCCTGGAACAGGCCACGTTCTGACGGCCACAAGTGGGTCTTGCGGTAGGACAGGGCGATGCCTTCGGGGGTCAGCAGCACCGAGGTGTTGTAGTAAACGCCGTCGGCCTGCTCGGCAAGACCGATCACCACTGCCACGTCGCGTTCGCGCACTGCATGCTGCACGGCTTGCAGGGTAGGGCCATGCAGGGGTTCGGCGACCAGAGGCAACTGCTCGGCGCTGGCAAAGCCCATCAGTTGGGTTTCCGGAAACACCAGCAGGTCGGTGTCGGCCTTGCAACTGGCAATGGCTTCCAGCGTGCATTGCAGGTTGTAGGCGGTATCGCCGTCGCGGCCATCAATCTGTATCAGTTCGATCTTCATCGCGGTTCCTTGTCCAGAGCAGGAACCGAGTATGCGCGGCCCGTTACGGGCCGCACATCACTGCGATGGAGTAACCCTCAGTGGGTATGGAGTCGCTATCAATCCCCAGCCTGGGCCTGCAACAGCAACTGCCCATCAACCTCCCTGACCAGCCCACTGGCCAGCAGCAACGGCACCAGGCGCTTGTGCAACTGAGGCTCGACAAAGGTGCGCAGGGTATCCAGGTCAAGCGGGCCCAGCGGCGACAACTCAGCCTTGGTGTACGACAGCCAGGCCTTTTTCAGTACCATCAGCACATCACTGCCCGAGGTACTGGCAAAGCGCCGATGCAGCTTCTGGCCAGCCAGTTCGAAGCTGTGTGCATGTGCGTAGCCCGATTCATCGCCGGCACCGGCCAGGCAGCGGCTGCAACGGCAGGGACCGTCGCCGAAGGCCTTTTCCAGGTAGGTGTTGAAATCCACCACGGGCTTGAGGCCCAGGCGCTTGTCAACTTCGAACAGGTCCGAGGTCAGGTGTTGTTCAGCGGTCAATGTGTTTTCCCTGAATAGTCTTGGCGGGGGCGCACAATACCAGCCTTTGCCGCTGCCGGATGTCGAAGAGAGGGGATTTTTCCGTGACACTCCATTACCCTAGGCGCCCGCGTGCGTCAGCAGACGCCGATCTATCCGTCGTTGGAGTTTGACCATGTACAACTACACAGCCACCGTGACCGTCAGCGACGACCTGCACGATGACGTCGAAGCGGTGGAGAACGTCGCGATTCGGGTCGGTCTGGAGGCAGTCACCGAAACCCTGAAGAAAGTGCATTTTGTCGGCACCCTGGCGGCACCCGACAAGGCGACGCATATCTGCGTGACCCTGGACAACGGCCTGAGCTACTACGGCCCGATCGTCAATGGCCACGCTGAGCTGGAAGGTGGCTGGATCGCCTTCGAATGCGACATGCTCACGCCGCAGGAACTGGGCCTGTAACGCCCGTATAATTATTTTTTCATCGCACTGCATCCGTTCGCCGTCCTGGCGGGTAGTAAGGGCAGCAGCACCTGGTGCTGCCCAGCCGATTACCGTTATGGAGCACTGCTGATGAACACTCAAAATTGCTTCTCCCTTGCCTTTGCCGCTATTGCCACTGCCTGTCTGCTGTCTGCTGTCGCTGCCGACAGCCCAGGCGGCCATGACGCTGCCCGACAGTATCAAGGTGCCTGACGGCCACAAAGTCGTCCTGGA
The DNA here is from genome assembly GCF_050739775.1 of Pseudomonas sp. GTDB lineage: Bacteria > Pseudomonadota > Gammaproteobacteria > Pseudomonadales > Pseudomonadaceae > Aquipseudomonas. The sequence goes on along the minus strand of NZ_JBOICA010000016.1, from coordinate 50,559 downwards.
AACCGTCGGCGTGGGTGAGATCACCTACGAGTGTCGCGACAAAGCCGATATGCCTGGCCAGACCGAATGGGTGTTCGTCGGCCCCAGGGCGATGCTCAGTGACCGCAGTGGCAAGGCCATCGGCAGCTACTTCGGGCCGCCCGCCACCTGGCAGGCCAAGGACGGATCAACAGTCACCGGCACGCAATTGGCCGTGGCACCTTCGAGTCCCGGCAACCTGCCGTATCAACTGGTCAAGGCCAATCCCGCCCAAGGCCAGGGGGCGATGACCGGCGTCACCTACATCCAGCGCGTAGCCCTCAAGGGGGGCGTTGCCCCGAGCAGTGCCTGCAGTGCGGCGAACAAAGGCCAGCGCGAGGTGGTCAAGTACCAGGCCGACTACATCTTCTGGGCAGCCCAGTAGCGTCATCGGACTTGGTCAATTTCGACTACGCTGCTACGGGTAAGCGCTACGCACTCTTGCGAGGCAATGACCACCTGCTGACGGCCGATCCTGTGTCCTTACCTGAGCAACCCTTCGACTATGAAGCACACCTGGCCGCTTGCATACGTGGCGAGCGCCAGGCGCTGCACCAGCTCTATCTGCGCGAAGGCGCGCGATTGTATGGCGTGTTACTGCGCCTGGTGCGCGAGCCGGCCCTGGCCGAAGATCTGCTGCATGATGCCTTCGTACGCATCTGGACCGGTGCTGGAGGCTTCGACCCGGCCCGGGGCAGTGGTCGCGGCTGGATGTTCAGCGTGACCCGGCACTTGGCCCTCAATTACCTGCGTCAACATCGGCGCGAAGTACACGACGATAGCGTGCTGGAGTGGGTCGCCAGCGAGCAGCCTGCAGGTGAAGACGCGGTGCAGGCTGCGCGTATTCACCTGTGCCTGGAGCAGCTGCCGCTGCAACGGCGGGCCTGTATTCTGCATGCCTATGTCGACGGTTTTTCCCATGCCCAGATCGCCCGGCGCCTGGAAGTGCCACTGGGCACGGTGAAAGCCTGGATCAAGCGCAGTCTGGTTGCATTGCGGGAGTGCATGGGATGAGCGACCCGGACAACGAAGCCCAGGATGAACTGGACATGCTGGCTGCCGAATATGTGCTCGGCACCCTGGCTGCGGGACTGCGTACCGAGATTGAGCATCGCCTGAGTCATGACGCCGAATTGCGTGCGGCGGTCGATGCCTGGGAACAGCGCCTGTCGCCCTTGACCGAACTTGCTTCGGCCCAGGCGCCGCCAGTGACCTTGTGGTCGCGAATCGAGCACAGCGTCGAAAGCCTTCAGGCGGTTGAACAGGTTAGCTGGTGGAACCACCTGGCGCTATGGCGCGGGCTGACGGCTGTGGCGGTGGCCGCCAGCCTGGTGCTGGCGGTGCTGGTGGCGCGTGGGCCTGCGGTGAGTACGCCAAGCTACCTGGTGGTGCTGGTGGCGCCCCAGGACAAGGCGCCCGGCTGGGTGATCCAGGCCAGCGACCGGCAGACGATCCAGTTGATTCCCTTGGGGACGGTCGAAGTGCCGCCGGATAAATCGTTGCAATTCTGGACCAAGGGCGAGCAATGGCAAGCCCCGGTGTCGCTGGGATTGGTGCAGCCGGGGCAGACGTTGCAGGTGCCGTTGGATCGCCTGCCGCCCCTGGAGCCCAATCAACTGTTCGAGTTGACCCTGGAAGGGCGCAATGGATCAGCAACCGGCAAGCCTAGTGGGCCGATCCAGTTCATTGGCCGGGCGGTGAAGGTAATCTGAATCCCCAGGCACTTCTCGTACAAAACCTAGGCCAAAGCAGCCCGGCCAGGCACAAGGCCTTGCCGGGTACCACAGTGCTTCAGCGAATTGCCGCCAGGCAACGCTCGAAAATATCCAGCCCCTCGTTCAGCACCTCGGGCGGGGTGGTTAGCGGGGCGAGCAGGCGGATTATGTGCCGCGCCTTGCCGCTGGGCATCAACAGCAGTCCGGCCGCTCTGGCCGCTTCGAGCAATTGCGCCAGTTGTGCCGTGGCCGGTGTGCCGCTGGCGTCGGCCAGTTCGATCCCGCGCATCGCACCGGTACCGGTCAGGCGCCCCAGGTACGGCGAAAGTTTGTCTATCTGCCAGTGCTGATAGCGGCTGACGATCGCGCTTTCCTGACGCTCACCCCAGGTGGCGAGGTTGGCATCGGTCATCTGCTCCAGGGTCGCCAGGGCGGCAGCGCAGGCCATGGGATTGCCCGAGTAGGTGCCGCCCAGGCCACCTTTGGGCAGGTTGTCGAGCAGTTGCTTACGCCCGACCACCGCGCCCAATGGCATGCCACCGGCGATGCTCTTGGCCAGCAGTATCAGGTCCGGCTCGATCCCCAGGCGCGGGAAGGCAAAGCGCTGACCGGTACGACCGAAGCCGGACTGGATTTCGTCGGCAATCATCAGAATCCCATGAGCATCGCAAAAGCCGCGCAGCGCCTGGGCAAAGGCCGGCTCCATGGCCAGGAAACCGCCTTCGCCCTGGACCGGTTCGAAGATCACTGCGGCCACTTCATTGACATCGATCTCGACACTGAACAGGCGTTCCAGGGCCTGCAAGGCCTGTTCAGTGCTGACCCCGGTGTCGACGCTGGGGAAGGGCAGGTGGTAGACCGGCCCCGGCAACACGCCAACCCGTTGTTTGTAGGGCGCGACCTTGCCGTTGAGGTTAAGGGTGGCCAGGGTCCGTCCGTGAAAGCCGCCGTCAAAGGCGATAATTGCTGTCCTGCCGGTGGCGCCACGGGCGATTTTCAGGGCGTTTTCAGCCGCTTCCGCACCACTGTTGGTGAGCATTCCGCTCAATGGGTAGGAAACCGGTACGAAGTCGGCCAGGCGCCCCATCAAGTCGATGTAGGGCTCGTGCCTGGCAGCATTGAAGGCGTAGTGAGTCAGGCGCGTAGCTTGTTGCTGGATGGCGGCGACAATGCCCGGGTTGCAATGGCCCAGATTCAATACGCCAATACCGCCGACAAAATCAATATAGCGTTTGCCATGGGTATCCCAGACCTCAGCATTTTTGCCGTGGGACAGTGTTATTGGGTGAACTACGGAAATGGACTGACTGATAGGTTCGTGGCTCATATGCACGCCGCCTCTGGCAAGTTATGCCGGTATCTAAGCGAGACAGACGACGTGAGTGCAAACGAATTTAAAGATTGCAGTCATTCCTGAAATTCCGGAAATTCCCGCAGGCGCACCCGTTCGCTGAGCAAAGCCCATGACCTGTTCATGGGCTTTTGCGTTGAGCAGCGCTACTATCGGCAACGCTTTCCCTCCAAAACAGACCACCAGGAAGCTTATGAACAACCCTCTGTTATCCGTTCAGGAACTGGCCGCTCCCGAGGGCGTCTGCTATGGCTGCGGCTGTTCCCACCCAAGCGGCCTGCACCTGAAAAGCCATTGGGACGCGGACGGTATTCATCTGGTCTGCCGGCATTCGCCCGACAGCACTTTTCTCGGCTGGCCTGGGCTGGTTTACGGCGGCCTGCTGGCCATGCTGGTTGACTGCCACTCCAACTGGACCGCCATGGCCTACCACTACCGTGCCGAAGGGCGTGAGCCGGGCAGTCAGCCGCGTATCGACTGCGTCACCGGGCAACTCAACCTGACCTACCTCAAACCCACCCCCATGGGCGTCGAGCTGCTGCTCAAGGCCCGGGTCGAAGGCGAGGTAGGGCGCAAGAGCCGGGTGATCTGCGAAGTCTGGGCCGACGATGTGCTGACAGTGACCGCCGACTCGCTGTTCGTGCGAGTCGACACCGAGAAGCTCAAGCACAAGGCCCACGGTCAGGTCTGATGCAGCAGTTGGCAGTCCTCAGCGCAGGCTGTTGACCATCTGTCCAAGTACATCCAGCACGGCGCTGGCCAGATCCCTTGAGCGCTGGCCGTTCCAGCCGGTTTGCGGATTGGGCGCGTCGTCGTGGTCCTTGAACGGCATCTCCAGGGTCAGGGACAGGCAATCATAGGTCTGACCGACGCTGTTGGCGCCCAGGGTCAGGTTGGCCTGGCCCGGGGCCGAGCGTGGGTAGCCGTGTACCTGCTGGAAATCGACAGTGCGCTTGCACAGGTTGTCGCGGAAGGTTTTTTCAAGTTTCTCGATGCGTGCATTGAAGCCGGGGTTGCCTTCGCAGCCGGCGGTGAAGACCTGGGGGATTGCCTCATCGCCATGCACGTCGAGGAACATATCGACGCCATGCTGCTTCATCTGCACCTGAGCGAACAACACTTCCGGGCTCTTGTCGGTGCTTGCGCTTTGCCAGGCACGGTTGAGGTCCTGGCCTGCGGCATTGGTGCGCAGGTGGCCGTGTAGCGCGCCGTCCGGATTCATGTTGGCAATCAGGTACAGGTCAGCCTGCTGCAGCAGCGCCTGCACGGTCGGATCGTTGTGTTGCAGGCGGTCGATTACACCCTCCATGAACCACTCGGCCATGTGTTCGCCAGGGTGCTGTTGAGCGATGATCCAGATTTTGCGCTTGCCGCTGGCGCCGTTGCCTGCGCGCAGCAAAGGGATGTCTCGCCCTTCGACGCTGCGACCAGTGGCCAGCAGTTCGACGCCAGGCAGGCTGATGGCGCGCTCGATCAGTTGATTGTGACGGGCGCGGGGGTAAGGCTCGAAATAGGCGAACCAGGCCTGTGGCTGCTCGGCTTTGAGCTCGAAGCTCAGCGCTTTGCCGTCAAACCGGGTGGGCACACGGAACCAGCTCTGCTGATCGTAGGATGCTACTGCTTGGTAGCCCGTCCAGGCCTCGTTGTAGGAAGATTGACCGGCGTTTTCCAGGACAAAGGTGTGCACTTGGCCTGGGGTCAGGCCACTGGCCTTGAAGTGAAACCACTGGAAATGATCACTGCGGGTGTCAGGGCGAATCGCCAAACGCGTCCGCCGCGGGTCACTGGCATCGTTGATCAGGATGTTGCCGGAGTCGAAATCGCAGTCGATATGCAGAGGGGGCAGCGTCAGAGTCATCACCAGGCTCCAGTAGAGTTGTTGTGACGTCCACTCTACACGCCTGGATCAGGACCAGAAACCAATCGCTGCCAATGCCGCCAAGGCAAGGCCGACGGCCACCGAGCAACCCCCTACGGACAACACCGCACGGGGCTGGCGATACCAGTCGTCATGGCCGAGTTGCTGGGCCGGGGCCAGCAGGGTGCGCCAACGCAGTTCGGTGGCGTGGAAGGCTTCGCGGTGCTCGGGGGCGGCGTCCAGCCAGCGGCGAAAATCAATACGCTCGCTGGCAGTGACCTGCGGGCTTTGCAGGCGCACGTACCATTGGCTGGCCACGCTCGCCACCGCGTCACGCTCCGGGCGTACGCTCTGCAGGGCCTGGTTCATGTGGCGTTCCACAGTAAATGCAGGCAGGTCCAGGCGCTCGGCAATGGCGGCAAAGCTCAGCTGGTCGAGGCGGCTGAGGAGGAACACCTGCTGGACGCGGCGTGGCAGCTTTTTCAGTTGCTGCAGCAGCGTATCGTCAGCGAGGTCCTGGGAGTGGGGGTGATGCTCAAGGGGCAGCAACAGACGGGTCATGTACAAGCTCCTTGCTGAATGAGGGGAGGGGGCGTCCTCCGTGACGCGAGCACTAGCTTAGTATTAACGAGATTGATTCTCAAGTGCTAATTCTGCAAAGCGTTGTTACATGCTTCACCATGCGACATTCATTTGCTATCATCGCGGCCATTCAAGCAACACCCGCCTTCATTAGCCTGAAGAGCCAAAAAAAAGACCCGGCAAAAAGCCGGGTCAAAAACCGTGATTAGCCTGATGAGGAGATAATCTGAGAGTCCGACCTAAGGGCTTTCAGTTTATCCAACCGGTCTCGCGACCAGTTGCGAGCAATAATAATCGTTATCATTTGCAAGTCAAATGAATTTTCTGCCATTCCGTAAAATACTTTTACCGAATGCACTCCCTCATTCAATGAACGGCTCTAGCGCCGTTATCGATAGCCCCCACGTTTATCTCCCCGTGCTTGTTCAGTATCTCTGCTGAGTACTCGGCAGGTGTTCGAGCACTGTCCTGGCCATGTTGATCATGTGCACCACCGTCAGCGCCAGATCCCGGTGCATCCCCTGTAAACCATTGGCCGATTCGTGCGCCGTGGCTGCCGCGCAGCGCAGTAACTGGGTCGCATGCTCGGTGGCCTGGGCTTCACTCAGGCCCTCGCGAGGCACCAGCCAGCAGGCGTGTGCCGAATCGGCAGGCGGCGTGGGGTTCAAGTAGAAATCCAGGGCGCGGCGGGCGGCATCGCTGCTGCTCAGGGATTCGTTGTCCAGGGTGAGGTCCTTGTTAGAAGGTGTCTGTTTCATTCGGCGGCCTGCCTTGTGAGTGAGCTGTAAAAGGTCATATCAAATACTAATACGATTTGTAGTTTATTCTAATCTTTAAATACTACAATTTGTGTATTGAGCGCCGAAGGGCAGTCCGTATCGTGCCAGCGATGGATAATTGGACTGATCTGGTTAAAGCCAGGATGCGTGAACTGAAGCTCACGCAGGAAAAACTTGCCGAGCGCATCGGCGTCACTCAAGGCGCCGTGGGCCATTGGCTGCGCGGGGGACGTGAGCCGAAACTGCGGGTACTCAACCAGATTCTGGTCGAGGTGGGATTCCCACCGCTGCAGATGGTGTATCCCCATCAACTGCGGGAAAATAGCGGTGCTTATGAAGCAATCGGATTCCCCACCGCCGTGACAGGCGCCGACGGCCAACGACACGAATTGTATTTTCGTTATCCGATTCTGGACTGGGATTGCCTGGACGAAGCACAGGTGCCTGAAACCTGCGAACGCCAATCAAGCGACTATGCGGCGCAGGGACGAGGGTTCTGGTTGCGCGTCGAGGGCGAAGCAATGACCGCGCCTGTGGGCTTGAGTGTGCCGCAAGGCATGTTGATCCTGGTCGACACCGAGGTAGCCGCCGAACCAGGCAAGTTGCTGATCGCACGCTCAGCCGACAGCACGGCAACGGTATTCCGCCAGTTGATCGAGGAGGGTGGTCAGCGTTATCTGAAGCCGCTTAACCCGACCTATCCAAAGGCTCTGTTTACTGAGCAGACTGAAGTGCTCGGCGTGGTGGTGCAGGCGTTGGTGAAGTTCTGAGTGCTTTGGCGTTAATCTGTAGGCGCGGATTCATCCGCGAAGGGTCGCAGCGCGGCCCCAAAGATGGGGCTGCTACACAATCCTTCGCGGATGAATCCGCTCCTACAAAGCAGCCTTGCGTTCTCAGGCCTCTTCCAGCTCTACCAGCACGGCCCCTTCACTGACCATTTCGCCTTCCTGGCAAAACAGCGCCTTGACCGTCCCGCCCTGGGGCGCGCGAATGCTGTGTTCCATTTTCATGGCTTCCAGTACCACTAGCTGAGCACCGGCTTCTACCACCTGGCCGACCTCCACCAACACCCGCACGATACTGCCGTTCATGGGCGCGCTGAGGCCGCCCTGGTGGCTGTGGCTGGCATCGGCCTCGGCAATCGGGTCGAAGCGGGTTACCGCGTGCAACTCAGCGTCCCATTGCAGGTACAGGGTGTCGCCGCGGCGGATCGCCAGGTGCCGACGGCGCACACCATCGTGTTCGATCAGCAACTGCTCACCTTCGAGTTTCAGCGCCGGCGCGCTGGCGTGGGTGAGGCTCAGCGCCTGGTTCTGGCCATTGCAGTTCAGGTGCAGGCTGACTTGCGCCGGCACCCCGGCACGGAAACCGCTGTTGGCCGCCCAGGGCGAATGACGATCATCAAGGCGCGGTGCCAGTGGCTGGCTCTGGATGTATGCCTCGCCCGCCGCTTCCCAGAACAGTGCCGGTAGTGGCTGTGGCGTTGGCAGTAGCTGTTCCTGATAGCGCGGGATGAAGCCGGTATCCAGCTCGGCACTGGCAAAGGCCGGGTGGGCCAGGATGCGCCGCAGGAAGGCGATATTGGTCTTCAAGCCGCCAATGGCAAACTCGTCGAGCATCGCCAGCAAGCGCAGGCGCGCCTGTTCGCGGGTCTGCCCCCAGGCAATCAGCTTGCCCAGCATCGGGTCGTAGAACGGCGAGATGCTGTCGCCCTCACTGACCCCGCTGTCAACCCGGCGTCCTTCGCCTGACGCCGACTCGCGGTACAGCGCCAGGTGTCCGGTGGCCGGGAGGAAATCGTTGGCCGGGTCTTCGGCATACAGTCGTACTTCGATGGCATGGCCGTTGAGCGGCACCTGATCCTGGGTGATCGGCAACGGCTCGCCACACGCCACACGGATCTGCCAGGCGACCAGGTCGAGACCAGTGATGGCCTCGGTGACCGGGTGCTCGACCTGCAGGCGGGTGTTCATCTCCATGAAGAAGAACTCGCCACGCGCATCGAGCAGAAACTCCACGGTGCCCGCACCGACATAGCCGATGGCCTGCGCGGCCTTGACCGCAGCCTCGCCCATGGCTTGGCGCTGGGCATTGGTCAAGCCCGGGGCAGGGGCTTCTTCGACGACTTTCTGGTGGCGGCGCTGAATCGAGCAGTCGCGCTCGTTGAGGTACAGGCAGTTGCCGTGCTGGTCGGCGAACACCTGGATCTCGACGTGACGTGGCTTGAGTACGTATTTTTCCACCAGCATGCGCGCATCGCCGAACGAGGACTGCGCTTCACGCTGGGCCGATGCCAGGGATTCGCCGAGCTGGCTTTCGCTCTCGACCACTTTCATGCCCTTGCCACCACCGCCGGCGGCGGCCTTGAGCAGTACCGGATAGCCGATTTTCTCGGCAGCGGCGCGGAAGGTTTCCAGGTCCTGGGCTTCGCCGTGATAGCCCGGCACCAGTGGTACACCGGCCTGTTCCATCAGGGCCTTGGCCGCCGATTTGCTGCCCATGGCGTCGATGGCGCTGGCCGGTGGGCCGAGGAAGATCAGTCCGGCCTGTTCGATGGCGCGGGCAAAGCCTGCGTTCTCGGAAAGAAAGCCATAGCCGGGATGGATCGCCTGGGCGCCACTGGCCTTGGCTGCGGCCAGCAGCTTGTCGATGTCCAGGTAGCTGTCGGCGGCCTTGGCGCCACCGAGGTCAACGCGGATATCGGCTTCGCGGCTGTGGCGGGCATCGCGGTCGATGGCACTGTGCACCGCAACAGTCGTCAGCCCCAGGGCCTTGGCGGTGCGCATGACCCGGCAGGCGATTTCGCCACGGTTGGCGACCAGCAGGGTGGTCAACGGCGTATGGGTCATGGGCGCGGTTCCTTGGTCGACGGTTCGGCCTGCCAGGCCGGGCTGCGTTTTTCCAGAAAGGCGCGCAAGCCTTCCTGGCCTTCGGGGCTGACGCGGATACGGGCGATGGCGTTTTCGCAGTAGCGGCGCAGGGCCGGGGTCAGTTCACCGTGACCGACTTCGCGCAGCAACTCCTTGCTGGCACGCATGGCTAGCGGGCTATTGAGCAGCAGGTTGTCGACCCACTGTTCGACCGCCTGTTCAAGCTCGGCAGCAGGATAGGCTTCGGCCAGCAGGCCCAGTTCGCGGGCGCGCTCACCGCTGAAGCGCTCGGCGGTCAGGGCATAGCGGCGCGCGGCACGCTCGCCCATGGCCTGCACCACGAAAGGGCTGATCACCGCAGGCGCCAGGCCGATACGCACTTCCGACAGGCACAGCTGCGCTTCAGTCGTGCCGATGGCTATGTCGCAGCAGCTGATCAGGCCCAGCGCACCGCCGAAGGCCGCGCCCTGGACCACTGCCAAGGTCGGGACCTTGAGCTTGGCCAGGTTGTACATCAGCTCTGCCAACTCGCGGGCATCGTCGAGGTTGGTGTTGTAGTCCAGCGCCGCCGACTGCTGCATCCAGGCAAGGTCGGCACCGGCACTGAAGTGCCGGCCACGGCCGCGCAGCAGGACGAAGCGCAGGCTGGCATCGGCTGCGATCTGGTCGATGGCCAGGATCAGCTCGCGGATCATCTGCGCGTTGAAGGCATTGTTCTTGTCTTCCCGGCTCAGCCACAGGGTGGCGAAACCACGGGGGTCCTTGATCAGTTCAAGGGTAGTGAAGTCGCTCATGGTCACATCCGGAAAATGCCGAAACGGCTTTGTTCGATCGCTGCGTTGAGGGCTGCGGACAGTGCCAGGCCAAGAATCTCGCGGGTTTGCGCCGGGTCAATGACGCCGTCGTCCCACAAGCGGGCGCTGGAGTAGTAGGGGTGGCCCTGGTGTTCGTACTGGTCGAGGATCGGCTGCTTGAGCCGGGCTTCGTCCTCGGCGCTGAACGGATGGCCACTGCGCTCGCTCTGTTCGCGCTTGACCTGGGCCAGCACGCCGGCGGCCTGTTCGGCGCCCATCACGCCGATGCGTGCGTTCGGCCACATCCACAGGAAACGCGGGTCGTAGGCGCGACCGCACATGCCGTAGTTGCCAGCACCGAAACTGCCGCCGATGATCACGGTGAATTTTGGCACCTGGGCGCAGGCCACCGCGGTCACCAGCTTGGCACCATGCTTGGCGATACCGCCGGCTTCGTATTTCTGGCCGACCATGAAGCCTGTGATGTTCTGCAGGAACAACAGCGGAATGCCACGCTGGCAGGCCAGCTCAATGAAGTGCGCGCCTTTTTGCGCAGCCTCGGCGAACAGAATGCCGTTGTTGGCCAGGATCGCCACCGGATAGCCGTGCAGGTGGGCAAAGCCACACACCAGGGTAGTGCCGAACAGTGCCTTGAACTCGTCGAACACCGAGCCGTCCACCAGGCGGGCAATCACTTCACGCACATCGAACGGCTGCTTGGCGTCGGCCGGTACCACGCCGTACAGCTCCTGAGCGTCGTACAGCGGCGCAATCGGTGCTTGCTGGGTAAGTTTGCCCAGCTTGTGCCAGTTGAGGTTGGCCACGCAGCGCCGGGCGATGGCCAAGGCATGCTCGTCGTTGTCGGCATAGTGGTCGGCAACGCCACTGGTCTTGCAATGCACATCGGCGCCACCGAGGTCTTCAGCGCTGACCACTTCACCGGTGGCCGCTTTGACCAGCGGCGGCCCTGCGAGAAAAATGGTCGCCTGCTGACGGACCATGATCGCCTCGTCGGCCATGGCCGGCACATACGCGCCGCCCGCCGTACACGAGCCCATGACCACAGCGATCTGCGGGATGCCTAAGGCGCTCATATTGGCCTGGTTGAAGAAAATCCGCCCAAAGTGCTCGCGGTCCGGGAACACCTCATCCTGACGCGGCAGGTTGGCGCCGCCGGAGTCCACCAGGTACAGGCAGGGCAGGCGGTTCTGCAGGGCGATGGCCTGGGCGCGCAAGTGTTTTTTCACCGTCAGCGGGTAGTAGGAGCCGCCTTTGACCGTGGCGTCGTTGGCCACGATCATGCATTCGACGCCTTCGACCCGGCCGATACCGGCGATCACGCCAGCGGCCGGGACGTCTTCGCCGTAAACCTCATGAGCAGCCAGTTGGCCAATTTCCAGGAACGGCGAGCCGGGGTCGAGCAGGCGGTCGATGCGCTCGCGCGGCAGCAACTTGCCCCGCGAGGTGTGCCGCTCCTGGGCCTTGTGGCCGCCGCCCTGATGGACCTTGGCCAACAAGGTACGCAGGGCCTGGACCTGTTCGAGCATGGCCGCGCTGTTGGCGGCGAACTCGGCCGAACGCGGGTTGATCTGGGTGTGCAGGGTAGCCATGGGCGCGTTGTCCTTGTGCTCAGCGGGTTTCGTTGAACAGTTCGCGCCCGATCAGCATCCGGCGAATTTCGCTGGTGCCGGCGCCGATTTCGTAAAGCTTGGCGTCGCGCAGCAGGCGACCGGCCGGGAACTCATTGATATAGCCGTTGCCACCGAGGATCTGGATAGCTTCGAGAGCCATCTGGGTCGCACGTTCGGCGGTGTAGAGGATCACCCCTGCGGCGTCCTTGCGGGTGGTCTCGGCGCGATCGCAGGCCTGGGCCACGGCATACAGGTAGGCGCGGCTGGCGTTGAGCTGGGTGTACATATCGGCGATCTTGCCCTGGATCAGCTGGAACTCACCGATGCTTTGCCCGAACTGCTTGCGGTCATGAATGTAGGGCACTACCAGGTCCATGCAGGCCTGCATGATCCCGGTCGGGCCGCCGGAGAGCACTACGCGCTCGTAGTCCAGGCCGCTCATCAGCACCTTCACGCCACCATTGAGCACGCCGAGGATGTTCTCCTTGGGTACTTCGACGTTGTCGAAGAACAGTTCGCAGGTGTTTGAGCCACGCATGCCCAGCTTGTCGAACTTGTTGCTGCGGCTGAAGCCTTTCCAGTCACGCTCGACGATAAAAGCGGTGATGCCGTGGGGGCCTTTGTCCAGGTCGGTCTTGGCGTAGATCACATAGGTGTTGGCGTCGGGGCCGTTGGTGATCCAGGTCTTGCTGCCGTTGAGGACGTAATGGTCTCCGCGTTGTTCGGCGCGCAGCTTCATCGACACTACGTCGGAACCGGCGTTGGGCTCGCTCATGGCCAGGGCGCCGATGTGTTCGCCGCTGATCAGCTTGGGCAGGTATTTGGCTTTCTGCTCGGCGTTGCCGTTGCGGTTGATCTGGTTGACGCAGAGGTTGGAGTGGGCGCCGTAGGAGAGGGCGACCGAGGCCGAGCCGCGGCTGATCTCTTCCATGGCTACCACATGGGCCAGGTAGCCCAGGCCGGCGCCGCCGTATTCTTCACTGACGGTGATGCCAAGCAGGCCCATGTCACCAAACTTGCGCCACATATCGGCGGGGAACAGGTTGTCCTGGTCGATCTGCGCGGCGCGTGGCGCCAGCTCTGCAGCAACGAAGGACTGCACCTGGTCGCGCAGCATGTCGATGGTTTCGCCCAGGGCGAAGTTCAGGGTCGGATAATGCATGCGGGCACCTTCTGTTGTTTATTGTTGGAGTTCATCGCGGGCAAGCCCGCTCACACAGGCACTGCATACACTGTGGGAGCGGGCTTGCCCCGCGATCAGTGATCACCTTTACGTTAACGTAAACCTGAGCCGTGCTACTGTCAATCTCGCCATGACCTTTACGTTAACGTAAATATGCGCCACAGTTAGACCCGTTTGAATCAGCTCCCAGAACAACCACAACAAGGGATCGCCATGAATCAACCGAGCTATACCCAGGGGCGCCAGGACAAGCCCTTGCTGGCCATGACCATTGGCCAGGCGTTCGACAAAACGGTGTCACGCTTCGCCGAGCGCGAAGCCCTGGTGGTGCGCCACCAGCAGCTGCGCTACAGCTGGCAACAACTGGCTGACAGCGTGGACCGCCACGCCCGGGCGCTGATGGCCCTGGGCCTGAAGAGCGGTGATCGTTTGGGCATCTGGGCACCCAACTGCGCACAGTGGTGCATTGCCCAGTTCGCCAGCGCCAAGATCGGCGTGATCCTGGTCAACATCAACCCGGCCTATCGCACCAGCGAGCTTGAGTATGTGCTCAAACAGTCAGGTTGCCAGTGGCTGATCTGCGCCGGGGCGTTCAAAACCTCTGATTACCACGGCATGCTCGCTGAACTGCTGCCTGCATTGGGCGACCAGCAACCTGGGCAATTGAACAGTGAACGGCTGCCGGACCTGCGCGGGTTGATCAGTCTGGATGCCACGCCACCCGCGGGCTTCCTGCCCTGGGCACAGTTGACGACGCTGGTAGAGCAGACCACACCGGCTGACTACCAGGCCCGCCAGCAGAGCCTGCAGTTCGACCAGCCGGTGAACATCCAGTACACCTCCGGCACCACCGGCTTCCCCAAGGGCGCGACCCTCAGTCATTACAACATCCTCAACAACGGCTACATGGTCGGCGAAAGCCTGGGCCTGAGCGAGCAGGACCGCATGGTGATCCCGGTGCCGTTGTACCACTGCTTCGGCATGGTCATGGGGAACCTGGGCTGCGTGACCCATGGCAGCACCATGATCTACCCCAATGATGCCTTCGACCCCTTGCTCACCCTGGGCACGGTCGCTGAAGAACAGGCCACCGCACTCTATGGCGTGCCGACCATGTTCATCGCCATGCTCGACCATCCCCAACGTGGCGACTTTGACCTTTCGAGCTTGCGCACCGGGATCATGGCCGGCGCCACCTGCCCGATCGAGGTGATGCGCCGGGCAATCGACCAGATGCACATGAGCGAGGTGCAGATTGCCTATGGCATGACCGAAACCAGCCCGGTGTCCCTGCAAACCGGGCCTGAAGACGATCTGGAACTGCGTGTCACCACGGTGGGGCGCACTCAGCCGCAGTTGGAGAGCAAGATCGTCGACGAGCAGGGCTGTATCGTCCCACGCGGGCAGATGGGCGAACTGTGTACCCGCGGCTACAGTGTGATGCTCGGCTATTGGGGCAACCCTGAGGCCACCCACGAGTCCGTCGACCCGGCCGGCTGGATGCACACCGGTGATCTGGCGACCATGGATGAGGCGGGTTACGTGTGCATCGCCGGGCGCAACAAAGACATGATCATTCGTGGCGGTGAGAACATCTATCCGCGCGAGCTGGAGGAGTTCTTCTTCACTCACCCGGCAGTGGCCGATGTGCAGGTGATCGGTATTCCTGATGAGCGCTATGGCGAGGAGATTGTCGCCTGGATCAAGTTCCATCCCGGCCACAGCGCCAGCGAGGCCGAACTGCAGCAGTGGTGCAAGAGCCGTATTGCCCACTTCAAGACCCCGCGCCACTTCCGCTTTGTCGATGAGTTTCCGATGACGGTGACTGGCAAGGTGCAGAAGTTCAGGATGCGTGAGATCAGTATCGAAGAGCTGGCTTCATCGCGGGTCAAGCCCACAGTGTGAGCGGGTTTGCCCCGCGATGCTGGCTATGCTTTCGCTTTCATCGGCGGCTCTTCTAACAAGAGGCCGCTGGCTCGCCGATAAGGACACGTGCATCGACCGCCACTGGACGAGCGCCGTGCCCAGCATAGTCTCCTGCAAGGATGACAGCGGCGTCCTGCGATCCTTCGACTATGCTGCTGCCATGGTGCTGCGCAGTGCCTCCAGTGTCGACCTCTCGGACAGTGCCCGCCAGGCCCGTCAGCGAGTCGCCAGGCGTTATCTGCACCAGGCCCGGCATGCCTTTGTCGAGGCCTATGGGTTGGCCACTGCGGCCATGCCCCATGCCTGGGAACATGCCGACGGCGAGCGTGCGGCACTGGAACTGTTCAGCCTGGAAAAGGCGGCCTACGAAATTCTGTATGAAGCCGAAAACCGCCCAAGTTGGCTGGCCGTGCCTTTGCATGGCCTGCATGGCCTGACAAGTACCTGGGGAGAAACCTGAATGAAACAACGCAAGCGCGAGGAAGGCGGGCTGGATCAACGTGATGTCGAGGCGCTGGTCAGGGCCGAACATGCTGATCCGTTCGCTGTGCTTGGTCCACACCCTGATGGTGCCGGTGGCCAGTTTGTCCGCGCCTATTTGCCCAATGCCCTGAGTGTGCAAGCCCTGGCCCGTGACGACGGGCGGCTGCTGGGGGAGTTGGAGCAGCAGTCAGTGCCGGGCCTGTTCATTGTCCATCTGGTCGAGCAGCAACCTTACGTGCTGCGGATCCAGTGGGCCAGTGGTGAGCAGATCACTGAAGACCCTTACAGCTTCGGGCCGTTGCTGGGTGACATGGACCTGTACCTGTTTGCCGAGGGCAATCACCGTGATCTTTCCGCCAGCATGGGCGCGCAGCCGGTGCAGGTCGAGAGCATCGACGGCGTGCGTTTTTCGGTGTGGGCGCCCAACGCTCGGCGGGTGTCGGTGGTCGGTGATTTCAACAACTGGGACGGACGTCGTCATCCCATGCGCCTGCGTCATGCATCAGGTGTCTGGGAGCTGTTTGTACCGCGCCTGCGGGCCGGTGAAGCTTACAAGTACGAAGTGCTTGGTCGCGAAGGCATCCTGCCGCTCAAAGCCGATCCCCTGGCGCGGGCCACCGAGCTGCCACCGAGTACCGCGTCAAAGGTGGCCGGCCCGCTGGCGCATGACTGGCAGGATCAGCACTGGATGCAGTTGCGTGGGGAGCGTCAGGCCACTACGGCACCGTTGTCGATCTACGAACTGCATGCCGGGTCCTGGCAATGCGAGCTGGACGACACCGGGGAAGTCGCGCGCTTTTATAACTGGCGCGAACTGGCCGAACGCCTGGTGCCTTACATCCAGCAGTTGGGCTTCACCCATATCGAGCTGATGCCGATCATGGAGCACCCCTTCGGAGGTTCCTGGGGCTATCAACCGCTGTCGCTTTTCGCACCTACGGCGCGCTATGGCTCGGCTGAAGACTTCGCCGCCTTCGTCGATGCCTGCCACCAGGCACACATCGGCGTAATCCTTGACTGGGTACCCGCGCATTTTCCCACCGACAGCCATGGCCTGGCGCGTTTCGACGGCACGGCGTTATATGAGTACGAGAACCCGCTTGAGGGCTTTCATCAGGACTGGGACACGCTGATCTACAACCTCGGGCGTACTGAAGTGCATGGCTTCATGCTGGCTTCGGCGTTGCACTGGCTCAAACACTTTCATATCGACGGCCTACGGGTCGATGCTGTGGCCTCGATGCTATACCGTGACTACTCGCGCAAGGCGGGCGAATGGGTGCCGAACCGTCATGGGGGGCGGGAGAACCTGGAAGCCATCGACTTTCTGCGCCACCTCAACGACGTTGTCGCCCTCGAAGCTCCGGGCGCGCTGATGATCGCTGAAGAGTCCACGGCCTGGCCTGGCGTCAGCCAGCCAACCCAACAGGGCGGACTTGGTTTTGCCTATAAGTGGAACATGGGCTGGATGCACGACACCCTGCACTACATCCAGAATGACCCGATCCATCGCACCTACCACCACAACGAAATGAGCTTCGGCTTGATCTATGCGTACTCCGAGCATTTCATCCTGCCGATTTCCCATGATGAAGTGGTGCATGGCAAGCATTCGCTGATCGACAAAATGCCGGGGGATCGTTGGCAGAAGTTTGCCAACCTGCGTGCTTACCTGACCTTCATGTGGGCCCATCCGGGCAAGAAGTTGCTATTCATGGGCTGCGAGTTCGGCCAGTGGCGTGAGTGGAACCACGACAGTGAACTGGACTGGTACTTGCTCAAGTATCCAGAGCACCTGGGGATTCAGCGGCTGGTGGGTGATCTCAACCGGCTCTATCGCGATGAGCGCGCCTTGCACGAACAGGACTGTCTGCCCCAAGGCTTCCAGTGGTTGATCGGTGATGACGCGCACAACAGTGTGTATGCCTGGTTGCGCTGGAGTGCCAGTGGCGAACCGTTGCTGGTAGTGGCCAACTTCACCCCGGTGCCGCGGGAGGGGTATCGCATTGGTGTGCCGTTTGGTGAGCGCTGGGTCGAGGTGCTCAACAGCGATGCCGAGGGGTATGCCGGGTCCAACTATGGCAACCTCGGGGAGGTGCTGAGCGAGGCGTTGGCCAGTCATGGGCAGCCGTTGTCGTTGGGATTGAATCTGCCGCCGTTGGGGGTGTTGATTTTGCGGCCGCGGTGAGCGGCCTGTATTGCTCTGTCGCTGTGGGAGATTCTATGGTTCATGGGAAACCCTCAAGCGGCTGGCGATTGACCAGTGGGAGCAGGGCTCAGCGAATCCCCGCGTTTCGCAGCGCAGCAGGGGAGAGGTCAAGTTCTGAGCAGCGAGTGGTTCTGGCGGCGTAATGGCACAAAGATCCTGCACTATCGCCGCCTTGAACGATTCCACTCTTACTATTGGCTACCGTGCATTTACCACCTGACCCTGACCCCCAGATTGCCAATCATCCCGTTCAGGTCATTGTCATCCATATCGTTGCTGTAGTCGGCGCTGACGAACAATGCCACCTTGGGGGTAACCCGTGCTACTAACCCCAAGCCGACTTCAACCGTGGTGGAGTTGCGTGCGCTGCTGATCTTGTCGACTTGGTCCAGGCTGACGGTATCTTCATTGGAAAAGTCGTACCAGACGTTGGTACGCAGAAAGGGCTCGACGGGCATGCCATGCACGGTGTAGCGCGCAGACAATTTGGCGCCGACCCGTCCGGTCCAGTTTGGCTGTTGGTCGAAGGCTTGCTGAGTGTCGGTCTGGGTCTGGCTGCCTGGGAAGTACTGTTGGTTGATCAATTGCGCTTGCGGTTCAATCGTCCAGTTGGCACCCAGGGTGATGGGGAAGCCGCCTTCGACCGACAAGGTCAGCGCATGGCCGCCGCCATCCAGACGTTGGCCGTTTCCGCTGCGGCCGTTGACGTCGAAACGGGTGCCCATGGCCACCGCATCCACGTGCCAGCCCTGCTCGTGGCTCATGCTCCAGTACATACCCAGGCTTTCACCTTCCAGGCTGACGTTGGATTTTTTATCGCCAACCTGGGGTTTGTGCATGCCATTGAAGCCACTTTGCAGATTGCTGTGCCCCACAAAGAAACCGGCACGGTGAGTATTGCCGCCGCTGGTTTCACGGATGAACAGGTCCGGGCTGATCTGCAGGCTCTGGTTGCTCCGTTCCAGACGCGAGGGCGCCGGTGCACCGTTTTTTATCGGTACCGGAAAGAACGGCGCCCACTGGCTGGCGATGGTGTCAGTGGCTGTCGGCGCATTGCGCTCAGCCAGGCGCTCAGAGAACGCGCTCAGGGTGTTCAGGCCCAGGCCACTGGCACTGACCGGCGTAAGCGACAACGTCGGCAGGGTCTGCACCTGCGCTTGCACAAAGGTGTTGAACGGGTCGTTATCCTCCAGGCCCAACGCATGGGTTTCCAACGGGGTTGCCAGTAGCAGCGACGTGGAAACCGCGTAGAAAATATACTCAAAGCCTGTAAGGTTCAGAGTTTTTTTCATGGCGGATCTCCTCTGTTGTAACAGCCAAAGGTTCCTGGCCTGATGTCACGGGCTGTAAGGCAAAACCAGAGGGCGACCCAAACCAGCAAAACCGGTCTCTACCGCGCGCCGAAAGGCGCGAGCTAGAGGCTCGGAATGGAGTCATACAATGGTGCATACATGAAGCTAAGGAGAGGAGCGGGCGGGCGTCAAGAAAGCGTGAGATAACTGTTGTCACGCTATTTGATTGGGCAATCTACTGAAATTAAACAATTATTTGCATTGCATAGTCGTGATGGCTCTTTCCGCCATCACGGCTATGCCGAATCATTGCTAAAGCTGGACTTCAACAGCCAGTGGCAAATGATCGGATAGATGACTCCAGGGCTTGTTGCCTAGTATCCGCGGCGCATGGCTGTTGGCGTTGCGCAGGTAGATACGGTCCAGGCGTAACAAGGGCAAGCGTGCAGGATAAGTCCGGGCCAGTAGGCCGTGATGGCGCTCGAACGCTTCATGCAGGCCCCGGTGCAAGCCCAAGGTGCGGTTGCCGTGCAGTTTCCAGTCATTGAAGTCGCCGGCGATGATCACTGGTGCGTCGGCGGGCAGCGAGTCGAGCAACCGGCGCAGCAACAGCAGTTGCTTTTGCCGATGGCTTTCCAACAATGACAGGTGTACGCAGACGGCGTGCACGTGATGCTGGCCGGGCACATCCAGTACGCAATGGAGCAGACCGCGCCGTTCAGGGCCGGTGATCGAGACGTCCAGGTTGCGGTGTTCGATGATCGGGTACTTGGACAACAGTGCATTGCCATGGTGGCCATCGGGATACACGGCATTGCGGCCATAGGCGAAGTCGGTCCACATATTGTCGGCGAGGAACTCGTACTGCGAGCTTTGCGGCCAACCGGCGTGGCGGGCGGCATGGCGGTCGTGGCTGCCAAGCACTTCCTGGAGAAAGACGATGTCGGCCTGGGTGCTACGCACCGCCTCGCGCAATTCGGGCAGGATAAAGCGGCGGTTGAAAGCGGTGAAGCCCTTGTGGGTGTTGACGGTCAGTACCTTTAGTCGCCGCACTGCCGGCGCCTCTTGGCTGGCGGCAAGGAGAGTGGGGTCCGGTTCGAGTTTCACGGTTGCTCCTGGTCAACTAGGCCTATTCCATGGGACTGGCCCTGGGGCCGTCAGTTCCCGCTGTTCAACTGTCGTCTGCGAGTTGCAACTCCAACAGCACCAGCGAGCGCCCCGACACCTCGAGCGGGCTTTCGAACTCATGCCGTTCGCCCTTGCGCAACTGGGGGCGATCGGTATCGATCAGGCAGTTCCAGTTTTCGCCTTCAGGTACCTGTGGCAGGGTGAAGGTTACGTCGTCGTGATGCGCATTGACGATCAGTAACAAGGTGGCATCTGCGCCCGGGCGCTGGATGCCGCTGGTCTGGGCGCGACCATCCATCAGCATGCCCAGGCAGCGGCCCTGACGGTCTTGCCATTGCTCGACAGTCATCTCGCTGGCGTCTGGCGCCAGCCAGGTGACGTCCTTGACCCTGATGGCCTCATTGTAGTCACCGACCAGAAAGCGTGAGCGGCGCAGCACCGGGTAGGCCAGGCGCAGTTTGGTCAGGCGCTTGACGAACTTGAGCAAGGCCGCCCCCTCATCATCAAGCTGCCAATTGACCCAGCCGATCTCACTGTCTTGGCAGTAGGCATTGTTGTTGCCGTGCTGGGTACGGCTGAACTCGTCACCGGCAACGATCATCGGCGTACCCTGAGCCAGCAGCAGGGTGGCGAAGAAGTTGCGCATCTGGCGCAGGCGCAGGGCCTTGATCTCGGGATCATCGGTGGCACCTTCAACACCGTGGTTCCAGGAAATATTGTTGTTGCTGCCGTCCTCGTTGTTTTCGTCGTTGTCTTCGTTGTGCTTATCGTTGTACGAGACCAGGTCGCGCAGGGTGAAACCGTCGTGGGCGATGATGAAGTTCACCGAGGCGTAGGGTCGACGGCCGCGGCGGTTGAACAGCTCGCCCGAGGCGGTCATGCGCGCAGCGAAGTCGGCCAGCTGGCCTTCGTCGCCTTTCCAGAAAGCCCGCACGGTGTCGCGAAAGCGGTCATTCCACTCGGCCCAGCCGGGGGCGAAATTGCCCACCTGATAGCCCCCAGGGCCGCAGTCCCAGGGCTCGGCAATCAGTTTTACCTGGCTGAGCAACGGGTCCTGGCGACAGGCTACGAGGAAGCTGTGACGCTCGTCGAAGCCTTCGTGGTAACGGCCAAGGATGGTCGCCAGGTCGAAGCGAAAGCCGTCGACATGCATCTCGCCGGCCCAGTAACGCAGCGAGTCAGTGACCAGTTGCAGCACACAGGGATGGCTCAGGTCCAGGGTGTTGCCAGTGCCCGAATCATTGATGTAGAGACGCTTGTCATCAGGCCTCAGTCGATAGTAGGAGGCGTTGTCGATACCACGCATGGACAGGGTCGGGCCCAGCTCGTTGCCCTCGGCGGTGTGGTTATAGACGACATCGAGGATCACCTCCAGGCCAGCATCGTGCAGGTGCGCGACCATCTCCTTGAACTCGGTGATCTTGCCGTTGGCCAAGTAGCGTGGATGAGGCGCGAAGAAGGCGATGCTGTTGTAGCCCCAGTAGTTGTTCAGGCCCTTTTGCAACAGATGCTGATCGTTGAGGAAGGCATGAATCGGCAGCAGTTCGATGGATGACACACCCAGTTGTTTGATGTGGTTGAGCAGTTCGTCGCACATAAGCCCGGCAAAGGTGCCGCGGTTACTCTCCGGCACCGCCGGATGGGTCATGCTGATACCGCGTACATGGGCTTCATAGAGGATGGTGCGGTCCCAGGGCACACCGACACGCTGGTCGCGGCCCCAGGTGTAAGCCGGGTCGATGACCTTGCATTTGGGTACGAACGGGGCGCTGTCGCGTTCATCGAAGCTGAGGTCGCCATCGGGGTGGCCAATGGTGTAGCCGAACAGGGCTTCAGACCACTTCAGGCTGCCCAGCATTTGTTTGGCGTAAGGATCGATCAGCAGTTTGTTGGGGTTGAAACGGTGGCCGTTCTGCGGCTCATAAGGACCATGCACCCGGTAGCCGTAGATCTGTCCGGGATGGGCGTCGGGCAGGTAGCCGTGGAAGATTTCGTCGGTGTATTCCGGTAGTTCGATGCGTTCGAGTTCAACCTCGCCGCTGGTGTCGAACAGGCAGAGCTCGACCTTGGTGGCGTGGGCTGAGAACAGTGCGAAGTTGACCCCCAAACCGTCCCAGGTGGCACCCAGCGGAAAAGGCAGGCCTTCGCGGATGCGCGAGGGTTCGACGACGGGTTCGGCGGCGCTCTTCGGCATGTACATAGGACTCCTTGTAGAGGGTGACAGACCTGTGGGCGCTGGCAATACCAGCGCCTACAAGGGATGTAACGGATCATGCAATGGGCGGCTTTTTGCTCGCCCGCGGCTTTTTCGCCGCTGCCGGTTTGCTTTGCGGCTCTACCGGCGCCGCAGGTTTGGCTTTGGCCTTGCGCGGTGTGGCTCTGGGCGCCAGGGCTTCGGCTTCGGTGAGTTTGCGCGCCATTTCCCAGTGACGGGACTCCTGGCCCTCGGGTTTACCTTCCGATTCCCAGATCTGGTAGGCGAATTCGCGGATACGCTTTTCTTCGATACTCATCTCGACGCTCCTGAGGGCTTAGGCATGATCAATCAACAGGTTGATCGGAAACTCCTTGAGTGCAGCGCTGAGTAACAGCTCCTTAGAGGCTGTGACTACGCTGCTGGCAAAAAGTCCCGAGCAATTGGCAGGTGACAGGGCAAACGGCAACAGCAACCGGGTGTCGTCCCAGTTCTGCGCCAGGATCAAGGGAATCGAGGTATCACCAAGCAAGCCACAGGCCAGGCGAGGCACGATCACAATCGCTCGCGCGGCGTCACCGACCCGGGCGAAGGCCAACACCTGCCCGGCATGTCTGCCCTGCACCCGCAGCGGCAGGTAGTGACCCTGGGCAAATAGCTCGGGGTACTGCTGGCGGCGTTCCAGCACCTGGCTGATCAGCGCCTGCTTGATTCGGCCACTGCGCCAATCCTGGAGCAGCTGCGCCGTGGTGGTGCTAGCGTCCAGTCCCTGGCGGCGCACGGCAAAATCTACGGCGCGACGGTTGTCCGGATCGACCAGGCTCAAGTCCCAGAACTCATTGCCCTGGTACAGGTCGGGCACACCCGGGACTGTCATGCGCAGCAGGCACTGGCCCAGGCTGTTCAGGGCACCGGCGCAGGCAATGGACTGCGCTGCCTGGGCCAGGGAATGGCGCAGTTGCTGGTTTTGTGGGTCTTGCAGCAGGCCTTCGATGAATGCCAGGCACGCCTGCTCGTAGGCCTCGTTCGGCGCGCTCCAGCTGCTGCGCAGCTTGGCTTCACGCAGGGCCTTGCGTTGCCATTGTTGTAATCGTTCGGCATAGGCCTGCAGCGCCAGCGGATCACCTTCGTCCAAGTCCAATGGCCAACTGCCCAACAAGGTCTGGTACAGCAGCCATTCATCACCCGGCCCCGGTGCCATGCCGTCGGCGAGCGCACTGCGTAGCGGTGCGGCAAGTTCACGCCAGTGCTCGACCCGGCTGACCAACCAGCCGCTACGTTCACTTAACACCGCCAGGCGCGCGCGGCTGTCTTCGCCACGCTTGTGATCGTGGGTGGCGGTACACAGCAGGTTGTGCGGGAACTGTTGCAGACGCTGCACGCAGGCCTGATGAAAGGCCTCGAGCGGTGCACTGAAGCGCTCGGCGTCGAAGCCAACGTCATTGCGCGAGAGCAGCAAGGCCGAGCGGTAGAAGGCTGTGTCTTCGACCGCTTTGGCGGCTGTCGGCGCAGTCAGTTGCTGGAAGCGGATGCAGGCATGGCGCAGGTGCTTGCGTGGCCGGCCAGGGGGCAGGCTGCGCCAGGGTTGTCCGCCGAGCCAACGCTGCAGGGCGTCGAGCACCGGCCAGTCGCCTTCGCCCAGGCTTTGTTGGGCCGCGGCCAGGGCCTGCTGGAAGAACGGGGCATCGTCGGCGGTACGGCCGCAGGCATGCAGATAGGTTCGGTACACCGGGTAATGCTCAACCAGCGCCTGCAGTGCCCGACGAATTGCGCCCAGGGTCAGGTCACGGCTCATCAAGTCGTCGCGGGCCACTTGCAACAGAGCCTGAGCTACCGATTCGAAATCTCCGGCCAGGCTGGTAATGAGCACCTGTTGGCGGGCCAGGCGTACTTCTTCGGCAAAAGCCGGGCGCTCGCTCAGGAGGCTCCAGGCTTCGTTGAGGGTACTTTCGCCGCCCGGGTCATGTTGCAACAGGCTGACCTGGTTCATGAACTCATAGCCCGTGGTGCCATCTACACCCCAGTCACGGTGCAACTGCTCGTTGCTGCCGAGAATTTTCTCGACGTAGATCGGCAGGTGTTCCAGCGCCGTGTTCAGGGGACGCGCTGCCAGCAGGGCATCAACGCGCCGCCGCAGCTTGCGGCAGTAACCACGAGGATCAGCCAGGCCATCGATATGGTCGATGCGCAAGCCGTCGACCAGGCCAGCGCGGATCAGCTCGAAGATCTTCTGATGGGTGGCTTCGAACACCTCGCTGCGCTCGACCCGCAGGCCGGCCAGTTCGTTGATATCGAAAAAGCGCCGCCAATTAATGTCATCGGCAGCGGTACGCCAGCTGGCCAGGCGATAGGCCTGGTGTTCGAGCAGGTCGTGCAGGCGCTGGAATCCTGACGGTGTGCGTCCGTCGAAGGCATCGAGCAGGCTGTCGATCGAAGCCTGGCCGGCCAGCGCCATCAGTTCCTGTTGTAACAGGATCGCCTTGTCGGCCGCCTGAGTGGCGCTGCGCAAGGCGGCAAAGCGCATGCCTAGGGCTTGCACCGCAGTGTTTTCGCTCAGGCACAGGATCTGTCCGTAATCGCTCGGGCTGATGGGAAAACGCTGCTCATGGTGGCGGATGTGGAAACTGCCGTCGCACGCCTGGAAACACAGCGGGATGTCGCCGGCGAGCAATGCGGCTCCGTAATCACTGGCGAGGAAGGGCAGCAGCAACTGGCCTTCGAGCAAGGGATCGCAGGAGTGCCACTGGATGTCGAAAAAACCGCTATAACGGCTGCGGCGGCCCCAGGTCAGCAGGTCCTGCCACCAGGGGTTGTCACTGCCAACCGCCATGTGGGTGGCGACGATGTCGAGGATCAGGCCCATACCATGCAGACGCAACGCCGCCACCAGCCTGATCAGCGCTGCCTCGCCGCCCAGCTCCGGGTTGACCCGGGTCGGATCGAGCACGTCATAGCCATGCCGCGAACCAGGACGCGCACTAAGCAGTGGTGAGGCGTACAGATGGCTGACGCCCAGGCGCGCGAAGTAGGGCACCAGTGGTAGTGCGTCGTCCAGAGTGAAGCCGGCATGAAACTGCAGGCGCAGGGTGGCATTCAAGGCTTTCAACGGTCGCGCTCCCAGGCCTGCTCTCGGGCTTGGGCCAGTAGCTCCAGACGCCTTGTGGCATCGGCATCATCCAGCAGCGCGGAGGCTGGCAGGGTGAAGCGTCGGCGCCAGTTGGGATGACTGTCGATGGTGCCGGGCAGGTTAGGCTGTTCGTCGACGCCCAGCAGGTCTTCCAGAGGCACCAGCACCAGGGGCGCGCGGGTATGTCCCAGGTAACGGATGCAAGCGTCGATCACGCTCTCACTGTCGGCTTGCACGCCGTAATTGCGTTCCAGGATGTGCAGCAGGCCCAGCTGCTCCAGCTGGCGGGTGTCGCGCCAGTGCCGTTCGGTGATGGCGTCGATCAGCGAAAGGCGCTGGTTCCAATCGATGTCGCGGGCCTGTAGCCAACCGGCCAAGGTCGGCAGATCGTGGGTGCTGGGGGTGGCCAGAGCATCACCGGGCCAATCGAGGATGGCTTTGAAATGGCCGGGCCGGTGTTGCTCGAACTGCAGCACGCGCATGCCCAGAATGGCCCGCTGAGCCAGTTTTTCTCGCAGGCCTTCAGGCACGGTGCCCAGGTCTTCCCCCAGAACAATGGCCTGATGACGCACTGACTCCAGGCACAGCAGGCGCAGCAGATCGTCCAGCGGGTAGTTCAGGTAGGCGCCTTCGCAGGCATGCGCTCCCTGAGGAATCAGCCACAGGCGCTGCAAGCCCATGACATGGTCGATGCGCAGGCCGCCAGCGTGGGCGAAATTGGCCCGCAGCATTTCGATGAAGGCGCGGTAGCCATTGCGCCGCAAGCCTTCGGGCGAGAAGGCACAGATGCCCCAGTTCTGCCCCGAGCGGTTGAGTAAATCGGGTGGAGCGCCGACGTTGAGCCCAGCCAGCAGTTCATCCTGACGGCTCCAGGCCTGGCTGCCGGCACCGTCGGAACCAATCGCCAGGTCGGCGATCAGGCCAATGCCCATGCCGTTGCTGCGGGCGGCGTCCTGGGCGCGTTGCAGGCTGCGTTCGATCAGCCATTGGCAGAAGGCATGAAACTGGATCTGCTGGCGATGTTGCTCGGCAAAGACTGCCACCTCGGGGCTGTGCGGGTCGTGCCAGGCAGCCGGCCATTGCCGCCAGTCCTGGCTCAGTCCGCGGGCCCAGGCTTCGTTCAGGAGCGCTTCAAAGCGGCAGTGTTGCTCCAGGGCATTACCGGCCTGCTCACAGTAGCTGTCGAAATCGACG
This sequence comes from Pseudomonas sp., assembly GCF_050739775.1. Lineage (GTDB taxonomy): Bacteria > Pseudomonadota > Gammaproteobacteria > Pseudomonadales > Pseudomonadaceae > Aquipseudomonas. Next base: position 24,225 of record NZ_JBOICA010000016.1, on the reverse strand, counting down.
CGTAATGGATGATCGCCGTCGATGAAGTCTTCATAGAGGCAGTGCAGCAATTGATAGCGGGCTGCTGCAGCCTCGGGCCAGTCGATCAAGGGCAGTTGTTCGAGTTGCTGCAGTTTGTCCTGCAAGCCCAGGGTTTCGATGGCCATGCGCACGACGCGTTCGCCCAGGAGGGTCGAGGGACTGGCATACAGGCTGTTGAGAAACAAACGGCTGGACGGCGAATAGGGGCTGTAGCGGCGAGTATCGCTGGCGAACATGGCGTGCAACGGGCTGATGGCCAGGGCATCGGCACCACGCTCGGCGGCGCTGCGGGCCAGCTGTTCCAGGGCCAGGCAATCGCCGAAGCCGACATCATCATCACGTCGCAAACTATACAGTTGAGCACTGATACCCCAGCAGCGCGGTGTCGGTGTATCCAGGGCGTCATTGAGGCTGAAGCATCGCAGTGGAGCGACGGCCAGGGTGAAACGCTGTCCGCTGATCTCCACCTGGTGGTAGCCAATCGGCAGACCGGGCGGGAGCTCACTTTGGGCGTTCAGTTGCAGCTGCTGCTCTGTGCCATCTTCCTGTTGTACCCGACATGGGCTGGCAGCGGGAAAGTAGCCAGACAGGTCCAGCGCCTGCTGCACATCGACGGTAAACAGTGGCGGCAAGTGCCGGGCATCATGGGCGCTCTTGAGGGCTTGCTGGCTGGCGGCAATGCGCTGGTCGTCGTCTGCCGGATGGCCAAGCCCATCCAGTATCTGGCGCAAGGCAGCATCACTGACGCGTTGTGCCCGGCCGTTAGCATCGGTCCAGTCCACAGCGATGCCCGCCAGTTCCGCCAGTTGTTGCAGGTGTGCATCAGTCATGGGCACGCTCCGACGTATGAGAGGGTAGCAGGCTGACCAGGGTGCAGTAAGGGGCCAGTTGATCGTGGCCCACAGGTTCGGCTGTGCACACCTGCCGTTCGCCGTCGATGCAATAGCGATAGCGACTGCCCGCAATAGCTGACCTCAAGAGCATCCTTGCCACCTCGTGCTCAGCGACCCACAACCTGAGTCCGCTCGACCAGTTCTTCATACAACCGGGCATAGGGTTCCACCGCCTGGCACCAGTTGAACGGCTGGGTCATGGCCAGGCAGCGCATGGCGCCCAGCAGGTGCTTTTTGCGGTACACATAGAAGGCCCGGGCGAGCGCCTCGCGGTAGCTGTCGAGCGTGGACTCGTCGAACAGAAAACCGGTGACCCCATTCTCAATGGTATCGGCCAGCCCGCCAGTGTTGCGCGCTACCGGCAGGGAACCGAAACGTTGCGCATACATCTGGCTCAGGCCACAGGGCTCGTAGCGCGACGGCATCAGCAGGAAATCGCTGCCGGCGAACATGCGCCGGGCATCGGTTTCGTTGAAGCCGATGCGCACGCCGACCTGGCCGGGATGGCGCAGGGCCAGGTCGCGCATGGCCTGTTCTTCTTCCGGTTCGCCGCGGCCGATGATAGCGATCTGGCCACCTTGACTGACAATATAGTCGGCCACGCCCAGGGTCAGGTCCAGGCCTTTCTGGTAGACCAGCCGGGAGACCACGGCAAACAGCGGTCCACTGGAGGGTTCGAGCTCGAACAGTTCGCGCACCTGACGGCTGTTGAGCGCCTTGCCGTCCCAGTCATTGAGGCTGAAGGGGTGGGCCAGGTGCGGGTCGCTGGCCGAGTCCCAGCTTTCGTCGATGCCGTTGGGAATGCCACTGAGCAGGCCTTGTTGGGCTTTGCTGCCGAGAAAACCATCGAGACCGCAGCCAAAGGCCGGGGTGGTGATTTCCCGGGCGTAGGTGGCGCTGACCGTGGTGATATGGCTGGAATAGGCGAGGCCGGCCTTGAGGAACGAAAGCTTGCCGTAGAACTCCATGCCGTCCTGTTGCAGGGCATGGGCGGGAATCGCCAGTTCCGGACAGCAGGCACGGCTGACCACGCCTTGGTAGGCCAGGTTGTGAATGGTGAACAGGGTTGGGGTTTGCAGGCCGCGCCAGTGCATGTAGGCGGGTGCCAGGCCCGCCGGCCAGTCATGGGCGTGGACCAGGTCGGGTTTCCAGTGGACCATGCCTTCGCCTGCGGCGATTTCCGCTGCTGCCAGACCCAGGCGGGCGAAGCGAATGTGATTGTCCGGCCAGTCACGACCGTTGTTGGCACCATAGGGTGTGCCTTCGCGTTGATACAACTCCGGGCAGATCAGCACATAGATGACCAGGCCGTCGGCCAGGTCCATGCGCCCGATCTTGCAGGGCGGCAGTGCCGCATGACCACCCAGTTCGCCGACCAGGTGAATGGGGTTTTCGCTCTCCAGTACCTGCGGGTAACCGGGAATCAATACCCGTACGTCATGCAGATGGCGCATTGCCCGCGGCAGGGCGGCGGAAACGTCGCCCAGGCCGCCGGTCTTGACCAGGTCGGCGATTTCCGAAGTGACGAACAAGACTTTGCGCTTGTTCGGGTTGTGCCGGGAACCGGCGCCGGGTGCCTTGGCTGTCGTGCTGAAGTCCGTGGTCACTGACGCACGGTTGTCCGGGGTGAAATGCTCTACATGCGGTTCGACAGCGGCACTGATCATACTTCTCTCCGTCCCTATGTTGCGGGTGTGGTCACCCGTTGTTGTATGTCTGCTAAAGGCGTCTCTCTGTGTGTGGAAGCAACCTTGCGGTCCATGCCGGTAAACCATCCGCGCAAGCGCTGCGCGATGCGGCGATCCAGCCGACGGCGTGGTGAAGCGAAATGGGGTGGTTGGGCCTCGCCTGGATGTCCAGAAACGATGGCCGCCTAACTTGCTGGCCTACTGCGATTTCAGAAAGTTCGACTTTTTCAGTCGTATTTTCTGGACAATCTCGTGGCCGAATACGCAGTGTAGGAGAGAAAACGCGAAAATGTGACCCTGTGGTCACTTTACTTTCGCTCAGGGGCATGCCGTACAATTGCCTGACTGCCTCGGCGCTCGCCGGGCGGTACTTTTTTAGAATTTGGGGATGACAATGGACGTCGAACAGATCCTGGTGCTGCAGGCCAGTTACCGCAACCCGATGCATGCCGAGGCGATTGGCCTGGTGCTCGACCATTATGCCCGCGACCCCATGGGTGGCGGTCAACCGCTTGATCCGCAACTGCTGGCGCAATTGCCGCAAGAGTTGGCTAAGCGCCCCCATGCCTTCAGCGTACTGGCCTTTGTCGATGGCCAGCCTGCGGGGCTGGTGAACTGTTTCGAAGGATTTTCCACCTTTGCCTGCCGACCGTTGGTGAATATCCATGACGTCTCGGTGGTGCCCGCGCATCGCGGTAAAGGCCTGAGTCACAAGATGCTGGCCAAGGTCGAGGACATCGCCCGCCAGCGCGGCTGCTGCAAACTGACGCTGGAAGTGCTCGAAGGCAATCTGGCAGCCCAGGGTAGCTACCGTGGATTCGGTTTCGAGCACGCCTGCTTCGACCCGGCCTATGGCGCCATGCAGTTCTGGAGCAAGGCGCTCTAAGTTAGCGTCAGCTGGCAGGTAACAGCGACGAATGATGACTGTTGATCAGCCAGCGCCCACCTTCCAGGCGGTAGGTAAATGAATAGCGCGCGGGTACCTGTTCGCCGGTTTGGGCCAAGGTAAAGGTGTAAAGACCCGATAAGTTCGCCATGTTGCAGCCCAGGGTGACATGGTGGGTATCAAGAGCACCGGAAGGTTGCTTGCTGAGGAATCCCTTGAAGTAGTCGATACGGCTTGTTGCGCTCAGGCGTGGCTCACTGGACAGGGTAGGTAACAGAATAGCGTCATCGCTGTAGAGTGCTGCGACTTGCTGCGGCTCACCGCTTTGCAGGCTATTGTTCCACTGGCTGAAGAGCTCGAGGACCTGGGCTTCGCTGACCAGCACACAGTTCGATGCCTGTACGGGGAATGAGACGATGGCCAGTACGGCAAGGGGCAATAACAGGGTGGGGTGTTTCACGGGAGAGTCCTTTCGATAGAAGACGCTCACAGCGCCTGGGCCCTCAATGTGCAGCAATGCCACAGTGGGCAGCATAGAGACTAACTTCCCTTGGAAGGTCAGGCAGGTGTGACTTTGTCGCCCGCCTGGGCTTGCTGCAATTGCTGGCTCAACTGCGCCACTTGCTGCCGGAGCTGGTCACGCTCTTCGCGCAAGCGTCGCAGCTCATCCCGGTGAACCGTCACGTAGAGGGTCTGGGGCGGCATTTTCGGTAGAAGAGTTGCCATTGCATACCTCGCGAAGGGCTGGTCGTTGTTACAAGCGTAGCCGCTCGATCGGGCGAGGATTCTGAGTTCTTTTTCCAGTCATGGGAACTTTTTTGTTTCCCGCTGTCTTGCCGTTCGTCGATGAACCAAGCAGACGCAGGCTGGACTAACCTTCAAGGCCTGAACGGTCAGTTTTCATCAGTTAGGGGAGCATCGGCACATGCAACTGGGAATCGTCGGGCTGGGCCGCATGGGCGGCAATATTGCAAGACGCTTGATACGCGGTGGCCATCGTACGGTGGTGCATGATCGCGATCATACGCTCGTGCAGACCCTGATGGGCGAGGGCGCCAGCGGTGCGCACGATCTGGGCGCCCTGGTAGCCAAACTGGAAAAACCGCGCGCAGTCTGGGTGATGCTGCCGGCCGGCGAGCCGACCGAGCAGACCATTGCTCAACTGGCTGATCTGCTGGATGTCGATGACGTGATCATCGATGGTGGCAACACCTTCTACAAGGACGACATCCGCCGTGCCACCGAACTGGGCAAACGTCAGTTGCACTATATCGATGTCGGTACCTCGGGCGGTGTCTGGGGCCTGGAGCGCGGCTACTGCATGATGATCGGCGGCGGGAAAGCCGTTGTCGAACGCCTCGATCCACTGTTCGCCACGCTTGCCCCCGGCGTCGGTAATATTCCCCGCACCCGTGGGCGCCAGGGGCCGGCCGGGCGTGCCGAGCAGGGTTATATCCACGCAGGCCCGGCAGGTGCAGGGCACTACGTGAAGATGATTCATAACGGTATCGAATACGGCTTGATGCAGGCTTACGCCGAGGGCTTTGACATCCTCAAGAGCAAGGGTAGCGAGGCCTTGCCGGCCGAGCAGCGCTTTGATCTGGATGTGGCCGAGATCGCCGAGGTCTGGCGGCGCGGCAGCGTGGTCACCTCCTGGCTACTGGACCTGACCGCTGATGCTCTGGTGGCCGACCCGCAGCTCGGTGACTACAGCGGCGCGGTGGCAGACAGTGGCGAAGGGCGCTGGACCATCGATGCCGCAGTGGAGCAGGCGGTACCGGTACCGGTGTTGTCCAGTGCCTTGTTCGCGCGTTTTCGCTCACGCCAGCAACAGGGCACCTACGCTGACCGGATGCTTTCGGCCATGCGCTTTGGCTTTGGTGGTCATGTCGAGAACAAAGCCGAATGAGCAACATACCGATCGAAGCTGCACCGCCTTGCACGCTGTTTCTGTTCGGCGCCAATGGCGACCTGGTCAAGCGCCTGTTGATGCCGGCCCTCTACAACTTGAGCCGCGACGGGCTGCTGGATAAAAACTTGCGTATCGTTGGGGTGGACCACAATGCCGCCAGCGACGCTGAGTTCGGCGAACGCCTGGAAGCCTTCATGCGCGAGCGCGACAACGCCAGCCAGGGCGACAACTGTCTGGACGAAAAGCGCTGGAGCCGCTTGGCCAAACACATCGGCTACCAGACTGGCGACTTCCTCGACGACGCCACCTATCAGGCCATTGCCCGGCGCATCGAGAAGAACCCCAGCGCCAACGCGGTGTTCTACCTGGCCACCTCGCCACGCTTTTTCAGCGAGGTCGTACAACGCCTGGGCGCAGCCGGGTTGCTCGATGAAAGCGACGGCTTTCGCCGGGTGGTGGTGGAAAAACCCTTCGGCGCAGACCTTGCCAGTGCCGAGGCGCTCAACGCTTGTCTGCTCAAGGTCATGAGCGAAAAGCAGATCTACCGTATCGATCACTATCTGGGCAAGGAGACAGTGCAGAACATCCTCGTCAGTCGCTTTTCCAACGGCATATTCGAAGCGTTCTGGAACAATCACTACATTGATCACGTACAGATCACTGCCGCCGAGACTGTCGGCGTGGAAAGCCGCGGCGCCTTCTATGACAGCACCGGCGCCCTGCGCGATATGGTGCCCAATCACCTGTTCCAGCTGCTGGCCATGGTTGCCATGGAACCTCCGGCGGCGTTCGGTGCCGATGCGGTACGCAGTGAAAAAGCCAAGGTGATCGGCGCCATTCGTCCGTGGTCGAAGACCATGGCCTTGAAAAACTCGGTGCGCGGTCAATACACCGCAGGCAAGCACGGGCGCAAGCAGCTGCCTGGCTACCGCGAAGAGCCGCGGGTCGACCCGGACAGCCAGACCGAAACCTACGTAGCCTTGAAGGTCATGATTGATAACTGGCGCTGGGTCGGTGTGCCGTTTTACCTGCGCACGGGCAAGCGCATGAGCGTGCGCGACACGGAAATCGCCATCTGTTTCAAGCCGGCGCCTTATGCGCAGTTTCGGGATACCGAGGTTGAGCGGCTGCAGCCCAACTACCTGCGCATCCAGATCCAGCCGAACGAAGGCATGTGGTTCGACTTGCAAGCCAAGCGTCCGGGGCCGGCCTTGGCGATGGAGAACATCGAGCTGGGTTTTGCCTACAAGGACTTCTTCAAGATGCAGCCTTCCACGGGCTACGAGACCTTGATCTATGACTGCCTGACGGGGGATCAGACGCTGTTCCAGCGAGCCGATAACATCGAGAACGGCTGGCGTGCAGTGCAGCCGTTTCTCGAGGCATGGAAGGACGGCGGGGAAGTGCAGCCCTATGCCGCAGGTGAGGATGGCCCGGCGGCGGCCGATGAGTTACTGGCCCGGGATCGGCGGGTATGGCATCCGATTGGTTGAGGCCAAAAACACATCGCGGGAGGACCTTACAGCCAGTAAGTCACCGCCCACCACCCCAATCCGCCCATCACCGCGGTGTACGGCAACGCCATCCACACCATCCGCCCGTACGACAGGCGAATCAACGGCGCAATCGCCGAGGTCAGCAGAAACAGGAAGGCGGCCTGGCCATTGGGTGTGGCTACGCTTGGCAGGTTGGTGCCGGTGTTGATCGCCACCGCCAGGGTCTCGAAGTGCTCACGGCTCATATGACCGTTGAGGAACGCCTGTTTGACCTCGGTGATGTAGATAGTGGCGACGAACACGTTGTCGCTGATGGCCGAGAGCAAGCCATTGGCAATGAACAGCATGCCGGGTTGCTGATCAGCCGGCAGCGCCAGCACCCACTGGATCAGCGGTGTGAACAGCTGCTGGTCATGAATGACCGCTACCACCGCAAAGAACACCACCAGTAGCGCGGTGAACGGCATGGCGTCCTGGAAGGCGCGGCCCAGGCGGTGCTCGTCGGTGATGCCGGTAAAGGCGGTGATCAGCACGATCACCAGCAGGCCGATCAGGCCCACTTCAGCAATGTGCAGGCCCAGGCCGATAATCAGGATCAGCGCTGCCAGGCCTTGTACCCACAGGGCGGCACGCTGGTACACGGTGCGCTGGGCATCGTCTTCGGCGGCATAGGTGGCCAGCACCTGGCGCACGTTGTCCGGTAGCAAGGTGCCGTAGCCAAACCAGCACAGTTTCTCCAGCAGCACACAGGTCACCAGGCCTGCGGCCAGCACCGGCAGGGATACCGGGGCAACCTTGAGGAAGAATTCGCCGAAGTGCCAGCCCATCTCATGGCCAATCAGCAGGTTCTGTGGCTCGCCAACCAGGGTGCAGACGCCACCCAGCGCGGTACCCACGGCGCCATGCATCAGCAGGCTGCGCAGGAAGGCGCGAAACTGTTGCAGGTCCTCGCGTTGCAAATGGGCAATGTGCTGATCGCTGTCCAGGTCCGACTCTTCCCGTGGGTTGGCCCCCGAGGCGACCCGGTGGTAAACCGAGTAGAAGCCGACCGCTGCGCTGATGATTACCGCGGTAACGGTCAGGGCATCGAGAAACGCCGAAAGGAAGGCCGAGAGAAAGCAGAACAGCAACGCCAACAGTGCCTTGGAGCGCACACCCAGGAGAATCCGCGAGAACAGGAACAGCAGCAGGTCCTTCATGAAGTAGATGCCAGCGACCATGAACATCAGCAACAGGATCACCGGGAAGTTGTGCTGCAGCTCGTCATACAGCGCCTGGGGCGTGCTCATGCCCAGCAGCAACGCTTCGGCCACCAGCAGGCCGCCAGGCATCAGCGGATAGCATTTGAGGGCCATCCCCAGGGTGAAAATGAACTGGATCACCAGCACCCAGCCGGTGACCACCGGCCCGAGTGTGAACAGCAGCACCGGGTTGAGCAGCAGGAACAGGCATAGGGTGGCCTTGTACCAGCGGGGCGACTGCCCGAGGAAGTTATGGGCCAGGGCGCCGGCCAGCGAGCGGGACATGAAAATGTATCCTAATGATTCAACAGGAGCGCAAGGTGCCGGATACAGGCGGTCAGATCAAGGTAAAAGTCCCGGTTTTGGCACAAGCGCGGCCTTCGGCCACGCGAGTGCCTTGATATAGTCCTGCGATTATCCTCGCCGCCTTCAAGGAGAGCACCGTGACTGAGTACCAGGCATTCAAGGTCGAACTCAACGACAACATCGCCCACGTCCAGATCAACCGCGCGCAAAAGTACAACGCGATGAACGCGGCGTTCTGGAGCGAAATCGTCGAGATCTTCAAATGGATCGATGACACCGACGCGGTACGTGCGGTGGTCATCAGCGGGGCGGGCAAACACTTTTCTGCAGGCATCGACCTGATGCTGTTGGCCTCGGTTGCCAACGAGCTGGGCAAGGACGTGGGCCGCAACGCCCGGCTGCTGCGCCGCACCATCCTGCGCATGCAGGCCTCCTTCAATGCCGTGGACAACTGCCGCAAGCCGGTGCTGGCAGCGATCCAGGGCTACTGTATCGGTGGCGCCATCGACCTGGTCTCGGCCTGCGACATGCGCTACTGCAGCAAAGACGCACAGTTCTCGATCAAGGAAATCGACATGGGCATGGCTGCCGATGTCGGCACCTTGCAACGCCTGCCACGGATCATCGGCGATGGCATCATGCGCGAGCTGGCCTATACCGGGCGCACGGTCGAGGCTGACGAAGCCCTGCGCATTGGCCTGGTCAATCGGCTCTATGACGACTATGAGGCATTGCTCGAAGGAGTCTTTGCCATTGCCGGCGAAATTGCGGGAAAATCACCTATTGCCGTGGCCGGTACCAAGGAAATGCTCAGCTATATGCGCGATCACCGTATCGACGATGGCCTGGAGTACATTGCCACCTGGAATGCCGCCATGTTGCAATCCACCGATCTGCGGGTGGCCGTGGCTGCCCACATGAGCAAACAGAAACCTGAGTTCGCCGACTGATTGCAGCGGCGGACCCGCGCAAGGAACCGGAACATGGCTGTGCGTTGGACCACCGCGGTACTGGACACTCACCTCGCTGGCGGCTGGGCGGTCGCCCGCTGCAGCGAGGGTTTCCTGGTCGATGACAACGGCGCGCTGTTCCCGCGAGACTGGCTCAAGCGTCAGGAGCTGGACGTGCTGTTCGAACACGGTATTGGCCATTTAGATGGCCAGCCGGTATACCTGCTCGAACTCAGGAGCGCGCAATCGGTGGCCGGATGCAGTTGGCGCGGGCTGCGCCAGTTCATGCTCGAAGGTGACTTCGATACCTACAAGATCCTCGGCTACGCCGCGCAGATCGCCACCTGGGCCCGAGAGCACCGGTTTTGTGGCAGCTGTGGCCAACCCATGACCCAGATCCACCTGGAGCGGGCAATGCACTGCCAGCCCTGTGACCTGCGCAGTTACCCACGCATTTCGCCGAGCATGATCGTGCTCATCACCCGCGGCGACGAAATTCTCCTGGCCCGTTCACCGCGCTTTGTCACCGGGGTCTACAGCACCCTGGCAGGTTTTGCCGAGCCTGGGGAGTCGGCCGAGGACTGCCTGGTGCGCGAGGTGCGCGAAGAGGTGGCGATCGAGGTGAAGAACATCCAGTACGTCGGTAGCCAGTGCTGGCCGTTCCCCCATTCGATGATGCTCGGCTTTCATGCCGAGTATGCCGCTGGCGAGATCGTCATGCAGGCGGACGAGATCGAGGACGCGCAGTGGTTCCGGGTCGATGCGCTGCCGCCGTTGCCAGCGGGGCGCTCGATTGCCCGTTACCTGATCGATCTCTATGTGGCACGGCGCTTAGGGTTGGCCGAACCAGTGCTGCCACGCTAGGCGCACGGTCAGCGCCAGGACCACGGTGATGAACACCGGGCGGATGAACTTGCTGCCGCCGCTGATGGCGGTACGCGCGCCGAAGAAGGCGCCGACCATCAGCGCCGAACCCATCGACAGGCCTACCAGCCAGTCGACCTGACCGGAAAAGATGAACACCGACAAGGCTGCGGCGTTGCTGACGAAGTTCATGCTGCGGGCCACCCCACTGGCCTTGACCAGGTCGATGGGGTAGAGCAGCAGGGTGCTGACGGTCCAGAACGCGCCGGTACCAGGGCCTGCCACACCATCATAGAAACCCAGGGTCAGGCCCTGGGGCAGTTGCCACTTCTTTTTCACCGGCACATCGGCATCCAGCGGCGCCTTGGGCGTGCCGCCGAACAGCAGGTAGACACCGCAGAGGAAGACGATCACCGGCAGCATCTTGTTCAGCCACTCCGCCGGAAGGTAATGCGCGACCACCGCGCCGATCAGGGCACCGACGAAGGTGCCGGCCAAGGCGTGGCGCCACTGGGCCGGGTGGAACAGCTTGCGCCGGTAGTAGGTGAAACCGGCGGTGGCCGAGCCAAAGGTCGAACTGAGCTTGTTGGTGCCCAGCACCAGGTGCGGCGGCATGCCGGCGGTGAGTAGCGCCGGGGTGGTCAACAAGCCACCGCCACCGGCGATGGCATCGATGAATCCGGCAACAAAGGCAACGGCGGCGAGAATGGCGAGGGTGGTCAGATCTACGCTAAGTTCGAAAGGCATGGCATGGACTTAATCGGTTGGGCGCAGAAGGGGCTGCGCCCGAAGGTCGATATGGTAATGGAGATCAAGGCTGTCTGTCAGGGCATGCTGCGCTCAACCGGGTAATACCCCGTGCAGCACCAGCCGGGTGATGCTGGCCACGGCGCTGTCCAGCTCGGCATCGCGAGTCTTGCCCTTGTGTGCGTCAGTGCTCAGGTGTGCGCCGAAGTTGGCGTAAGCCTGGGTGGTTGCCCACAGGCTGATCAGCAGGTGCCGGGCGTCGACTGCAGCCAGCTGGCGGTTGTCGATCCACTGCTGCAGGCAAGCCACACCCTGCTGGATCTCATCCTGCAGGCGCTGGGAGTGGGCGATGGGCAGGTGCCGGGCGCCATGCATCATTTCGGCGACAAAGACCCTGGCCGCCCAGGGCCGTGTCCGGATGATCCTGAGTTTGGCACGGATCATGCGATCCATGGCCTCAAGCGGGTCGTTTGCCGGGCGCAGATGGGCAAAGGCGTCCAGATAGCGCTGGGCGACGCTGTCGAGTACCTGTTGGTAGAGGTTTTCCTTGGAGTGGACGTAATAGTTGACGTTGGCCTTAGGCAAACCGCTGAGCTCGGCCACTTCGCTCAGGGTGGTGGCGGCAAAGCCTTTGCGGGCAAAGGCTTTCGCTGCGACGCGTAAAATCAGGGCGCGATTGCGACGCCCTGGTTCATTGGGCGTTTTCTCCACCCGTTTGTCACTGACATAGGATGCGCCACCTGGCGTGCCCGCAGGGTCCTGATACGGCATGTTTTCCATCTGCGGTCTCGCCCGGCCTCGTTATGTATATCGCAATATACAAAAATATATAGCGGTAGGGGTAAGCTTTCCGTAAGCGGGAAGCGCTCAGCGGTCGGGTTGAGGTTCTTGTCACATTCTGCGACAACGGGCCGCACCCCGAAAATAAAGGGATACAGACGTGCGCAGCGATAGGCGCTGGAACCTTGGCAGAGCACCATGACAAAATGTCGCGCTTTTTCGACAGGCCTCGTGCGCGAGGCGCAACACCTTCCCAAAAGGATGGTTACATGACTGATTTACTGACCCGGCGCCAGGTCATGGCCGGGATCAGCCTGCTAAGCCTCGGCGTTCTGGCAGGTTGCGACCCCCGCTCCGGTGGCGCGCTCGACTTCAAATACGGCAAGGACATGAGCAACCAGATCCTTGGTCGCTCTTTCAAACTCAAGGATCCCCAAGGCAACGAACGCACTCTGTCCAGCTTCTGGGGTTCGATGCCGATGGTGTTCTTCGGCTTCACCCAGTGCCCGGCGGTGTGTCCGACCACCCTGGCGCGCGCGGCGCAGATCAAGAAGCTGATGGGCCGCGACGGTGGTTTCCTGCAAGTGGTGTTCATCAGCCTGGACCCTGAGCGCGACACCCCCGAGGTGCTCGATGCCTACGTCAAGGCCTTCGACCCCTCGTTCGTGGCGCTGTCCGGGACCCTCGAAGAGACCGCCGCGGCCGCCAAGGAATTCGGTGTGTTCTACGAGAAGGTACCCAGTGGCGATACCTACACCATCTCGCACACTTCGACCAGTTACGTCTTCGATTCCCGTGGCCAGTTGCGCCTGGGACTGTCCCATTCACTGACCGCCAAAGAGTGTACGCAAGACCTGCTCACGGTCATGGAGGTATGTTGATGCGTTACCCAGCCCAACCGTTCAAACGCACCCTGGCCGCCCTGGCCCTGATCGGCCTGGCGCTGCCGGCCATGGCCGACACCAGGGTCACAGATGCCTGGGTTCGCGCCACCGTGCCGCACCAGCAATCCACTGGTGCCTTCATGGTGCTCACCGCCAGCAGCGACAGCAAGCTGGTGGACGTGCAATCACCGGTGGCCGAGATCGTCCAGGTGCACCAGATGACCATGGACAACGACGTCATGGGCATGAAGCAGGTGCACAGCATCGATTTGCCTGCTGGCAAGGCGGTGAGCCTCGATCCCAACGGTTATCACGTGATGCTGATGAAGCTCAAGCAGCAGATCAAGGAAGGGGAGCAGGTACCCCTGACCCTGGTAATTGAAGACGCCAAGGGCGAGAAGCAGACCCTTGAGCTCAAGGCGCCGGTACGTGCCCTGAATGCCGAAGCCACGCACGGTCACGCGCATATGCATTGACCGCTTGCTGACAAGTACTAAAGCCAGGCTGCTGTCAAGGACGGCAACCTGGTTTTTTTGTGTGCGGCGTAAAAATATTGCGTCGTATTAGCATTTATTTCTCATATACAAATCGTTACCATTTACTTCCTTATTTACAATCTTTACAAAAAAGGAACACATGGTGGCATTTTCGCGCATTCGCCCGGCCTCCCTTTCCGTGCTGAGCGTGCTGGTTGCTCCAGCATTGCAGGCCGAAACCCTGGCCATTCCGGCAACCTCGGTCAACAGCAGTTACGAAGAACAAAGCTACAAGGCCAGCGAAAGCAAAAGCGCGCTGAAAATCGACGCACCGCTGCGCGACATACCGCAGACGGTCAACGTCGTGCCGCAAAGTGTGATCAAGGACCAGGGCGCGCAGTCGATGGAAGACGTGCTCAAGAACGTGCCCGGCATCGGCCTGTCCAACGGCGATGGCCAGCGCGACCAAGTCACCATTCGTGGTTTCAGCGCCATTGGCGATATGTATGTCGATGGTGTGCGTGACGACGCGCTGTACTACCGAGATCTTTCCAACGTCGAGCGGGTGGAGGTGATCAAGGGCCCGGCGGCGGTGCTTTATGGGCGTGGATCGTCGGGCGGTCTGATCAACAGCGTGAGCAAGAAGCCTAACTTCAGCCCGGTGCACGAAGTCGGAGTGAGCTTCGACAGCGAAGGCAAGCGCCGTACCCAGTTTGATGCCGGTTGGGCCGACCAACAGCAAGGTGACAAAGCGTTTCGTATTACTGGGGCCCTGGAAGACAGCGACACGTTCCGCGATGACGGCTACATCGACCGCAAGGCCATCGCGCCGACCGCCTACTTCAAGCTGTCCGACGACCTCGACCTGACCGTGGGCGCCACTTACCTGTATGACAAGCGTCTGATCGATTTCGGTATTCCAGCCCTGGGCGATCGCCCGGTGGATGTCGACCGCGACAAGCGTTTCGGCGCTGCCGATCCGGACGATGACTACGTCCGTAGCGAAGTATTCTCCTTTACTGCTGGCGTTGATTATCGTCTGAATGACGACTTCACCCTGAGCAACACCAGCCGTTACTACCACTACGATCTGGATCGCAATAACACCCTGGCCGACTCCAGCCCCACGCGCTTTGTCACCGCCGCCAATGGCGAACTGCTGGTCAAGTTGAATCGCGGCAATGTGCAGCGCACCGAAGATGGCTGGTTCAACCAGACCGAACTCAAGCATCAGGCACAGCTGGCCGGGATGAACCATAACCTGCTGTACGGTGTGGAATTGGGCCGCCAGGTCAAGGACCAATCGGTGTTCAGCCAGAGCAATGTGGCCCGGGTGCCGGTATTCCGTGATGCCCTGGTGGATGTGCCGTTCCAGGCCAACCGTCAGACCGCCAAGGGCACCACTACCCAGGACACCGCCGGTTTCTACGTTCAGGACTTGATCGAGCTGGCACCGCAGTGGAAGGCCCTGGTCGGGGTGCGCTACGACGTCTTCGACCAGGAATACGCCGACGACCTCAGCGGCGCCGATCTGTCGCGTACCGACACCACCTGGAGCCCACGCGTCGGCCTGGTGTTCCAGCCGGATCAGGTTCAGTCCTACTACGTGTCTGTGAGCCGTTCCTACCAGCCGTCTTCCGAAGTGTTCGCCTTGAGTGGCGCCAACCAGGGCCTGGAACCGGAAGAAACCACCAACTATGAGATCGGTGCCAAGTGGGATCTGCTCGACAGCCGCCTGGCGGTGACCGCAGCTCTGTTCCGTCTGGAACGCACCAACATGAAAACCACCGACCCGGCCAACCCGGCCAGTCTGGTGCTGGCGGGTGAGCAGCGTACCGACGGTTTCGAAGCGACGGTCAGTGGCCAGTTGACGGACAAATGGCAGGTGTATGGTGGCTTTGCCTTCCTGGATGCGGAAATCACCAAGTCCAACAGCCGCACCAATGGTGTGGCCAACGAAGGCCAGACGCCGACCCTGACCCCACGTACCAGCGCCAACCTGTGGCTGGTTCGCTCCCTGACCGAGACCTGGCGGGTGGGCATGGGCGCCAACTATGTGGATGAGCGTTACACCGCCCTGGACAACGTGGTAGTGATGCCGTCCTACACCACGGTGGACGCAGCCTTGCTGTACAACCAGCCGAAGTGGGATGCGGCGCTGCGCTTGCGCAACGTCTTTGACCGCGACTACTACGCCTCGGCCCATGGCTCTGTCGACCTGATCACCCCGGGCGCTCCACGCACCTTGGAGCTGAGCACCAGCTACCGCTTCTGAGGCTAACGCTTGCGTCGCCTGCCGGTGATCATCGACAACGGCAGGTTTTCCTTCAGGCGCAGGCTTTCGAGCCCGGCCGCGGCGATATGTACACAGACCAGCACCAGCAAGGTGTCGGCCATGTACTCATGGATATCCCGCGGCAACTCTTCGCCCCAGAAGTAGTCCACTTCCTCCAGCAGAAAACCGCTCAGGCCCAGACCGATCATCAGCACCAGCATCAGTACCATGACCAGCGCACCAAGCGGGGAATGGCCCAGGCGGTGGTAGTTTTCGCCATTGAACAAGGTATGCAGGTGCCACTTCAGCCTTGCCGGGGTCGGCCAGAAGTCTTTCCAGCGCGCCGCTGGCGTGCCGAGAAAACCCCAAACCGTGCGGATCAGCACAATGGCCACGGCGTAGTAGCCCAGCCAGCGGTGCCAACCATCACCTGCTTCGGTAAAGAAGTAACCACCGACAAAGGCCAGCACCAGCGACCAATGGCAGAACCGCACCAAAGGGTCCCAGAGGCGCAGGGAGGTGTCGTTCACTTCACTCGATCTCTTCTTTCACTTTCTTGCCTGTGACTGGATCGAAGTAGATCTCGACTTTGCGTTTGTCCTTGTCCCAGCCATAGATCTCGTAGCAATTGCCATCGGTGATCTTGAACTTCTTGATCTCGTAGCCCTGATTTTTCAGGTCTTGCTGGAAGTTGTCCGGATCCTGCCACTGGACCTTGTCGGCCTTGGAACATTCGGTTTTGGCGAGCGCCAGTGGGCTGGCGACGAGCAGAGCAACAAGCAGAAGATTACGCATGACGAGTCCTCGTGATCGTGGGTACACGCGGCAGCACAGCCATGAAGCCAGATTGAGCTTATGCCAGAGATGGCGACTTCGCGAATGTTTCGCCAATCCGCTCGAGCATTCAGGCGCTGTTCAGCGGAAACGCGGCAGGGGGCGCTCGACCCTCAGCGAGGTCAGGGTCTTCTTGACCAGTGCTTCGTCGGCTTCCACCGCCTTGAGGCTGGCGCGAATCCTGCCGGCGACCGGTACGTCGCCCTGGCGGTCGATCCAGTCGGCAATTTCCTTGCAGGCCGAGGCCAGCGTGGCTTGCCGGTGGTCGATCAGGGTCAGTAGCGTGGTGATGTCTTTTTCGGACATGGTGCAATCCTCCTTTCGGCGAATTCAGTGTAGCAGTGCCCGTGGAATCTGCCCTCGCCAGGCAGACCAGCAGTCAGCGGCGCGGTTGTGACAGGCGGGAGCCTGACGTACTATCCTTGCCAGCAAGCGATACTCCGCATACTTATAACCAATTCCTCAGCGCACACGCTTCCACTCAGGCCCGATGGGCGTGGGTGCATTATGCTGGGCGCAATTTCGCGCCCGGCGTCTGCAATCGATCTGGAGTAACACCCCACCGATGAATACACCCGTGGATGCGCGAGCCGGCAGCTGGCTCAGTGTGATTGCTTTGGCCTTGGCGGCTTTTATCTTCAACACTACCGAGTTTGTGCCGGTAGCCCTGCTCAGTGACATTGGCGCCAGTTTCCAGATGCCCACCGCCCAGGTCGGCCTGATGCTGACTATTTACGCCTGGGTAGTGGCCCTGGCCTCGCTGCCGATGATGCTGCTGACGCGCAATGTCGAGCGGCGCAAGTTGCTGATCGTTGTGTTTGTGTTGTTTATCGTCAGCCATTTGTTGTCCGGGGTGGCGCAGAGTTTCGCCATGCTGTTGCTCAGTCGGATCGGGATTGCTTTGGCGCACGCGGTGTTCTGGGCTGTTACCGCGTCTTTGGCGGTGCGGGTGGCACCGCCAGGGCAGCAGGCCAAGGCGCTGGGGCTGTTGGCGACCGGCACGACGCTGGCGATGGTGATGGGTATTCCGTTGGGCCGGGTGGTGGGGGAGGCGCTGGGCTGGCGCACTACTTTTCTGGTGATTGCCGGGGTGGCGCTGGCGACTTTGATCTGTCTGGTCAAGTCGCTGCCGTTGTTGCCCAGTCAGAATTCGGGCTCGTTGCGCAGTGTGCCGGTGTTGTTCAAGCGCCCGGCGCTGGTGACGGTATATGTGTTGGTGGCGCTGGTGATTGCCGCGCAGTTCACGGCTTACAGTTACATCGAGCCGTTTTCCTTGAATGTCGCGCAGATTGGTGGCGAGCTCACCACTGTGCTGCTGTTGCTGTTTGGCGGCGCCGGGGTATTCGGCTCGGTGCTGTTCAGCCGCTACAGTGAGCGCTTCCCCAGCGGGTTCCTGGTGGCTGCGATTGCGGTGCTGGCGATCTGTCTGCTCCTGCTGCTGCCGTTGTCGGGTGACTTTGGCTGGCTCGGCACCCTGAGTGTTTTCTGGGGGATTGCGATCATGTGTTTCAGCCTGGCGTTGCAGTCGAAGGTGTTGGTGCTGGCGTCTGATGCGACGGACGTGGCGATGGCGATATTTTCCGGGATCTATAACATTGGCATCGGGGCGGGGGCTTTGATCGGTAGTCTGGTCAGTGTGCACATGGGGTTGGCCAATATCGGGCTGGTCGGTGGAGCGCTGGCGCTGGTGGGGTTGGTGTTGTGTGGGGTGACGACGTATAGGTTCGCCCGGGCAGGTTGACTGTGCGGACGAATCAAGATCAAGCGCACAGTTCGCTTCGCTGTTGTTTTTTGCGGCGTCAGCTTGGGTTTAGGCCACGCTCTTCAAAATAGGTTTGCAGTACTTCTGCGCCGGCATTGCTCCAGGCCAAGGCAATGTAGCTGTCCGGTCGTATGAGGTAGACGGCATCGCGCATCAGGCCCGCAGCTTCATGGGCTTCGCTCCAGATGAATACGTCTACTGGTATGCCGCGCTGGCTGCACCATTGCACCAGGCTGGCGCTGACTGCGCCGTATACCTGTACTTGCCAGCACATTCGATTAAGACCACTGAAATTGTCGCGCCCACCTTCCGCCACCCAGGGCAGGCGATCGCCCCCCTGGAGCTGGCCGGCGTTACCGGTGCTCAGGGGCATATAACGATAGTTGAGGGTGATCTGCGAGACGGTGCGAAAGAGAAATTCGCGGGCCGATTTGAAGGCCACTAGCCGAGGGATCAACCGCGGTGTCAGGCGGGTGCGCAGCAGAGCGGCCAGGCGGCCATCGGCGGTGACGAAGTTGAATACCTGGTCGGTGGTGGACACCAGGCGCTGGGCAAAGGCGCTGCGTTCGATTTCGTAGGTGGCCAGCAGGCTGGCTTGGGCTTTACCGCGCAACACGCTGGCAAGTTTCCAGGCCAGGTTGATGGCGTCACCAATGCCCGTGTTCATGCCCTGGCCACCCGCAGGGCTGTGGACGTGGGCGGCGTCGCCCAGCAGGAAACCACGCCGGTGGCTGAAATGTCCCGCCACCCGGTGGTGCACGCGGTAGGTGGAAAACCAATTGACCTGTTGCACCTGCACTTTGAGGTGTTCGATGGCCCGCTGGCTGACGTCTTCGAAGCGCAGCTGCTCAGGGTGCTCGGCACGTTCGTCGCGTACGGTGCCGATCAGCCGCGCCCGGCCGCTGCCAGCCAGGGGAAAGACCGCGAGGAAGTCTGCGTCGTCCAGGTCTACATGCAGTTCGCCGTTGAGTGCAGGGCCCGAAGCCTGGACGTCGGCGACATAGAAGACTTGCTGGTAGGTACCCCCGGGAAAGCCAATGCCCAACACCTTGCGCACGGTGGAGTGGGCGCCGTCGCAACCGGCCAGGTAGTTCGCTTCGCAGTGTTCTTCCAGGCCGTCGGCGCGACGCAGTTGAGCACTGACTCCCTGGGCATCCTGGTTGAATCCCAGCAGCTCAGTCTCGCGTTCTACCTCGACACCAAAGGCCTGCAGGCGCTCGATCAGCAGTTGTTCATGCTCATCCTGAGGGAAGATGTGCAGGAAGGGGTAGGGCGTAAACTCGGCGCCGATAGTGCTGAAGGGCAAGCGCGCTGCCGCTTGGCCTTTTACCCAGAGGTTGGCCGCCGGCACCCGGTGGCCGTGTTCAAGGATGGCCGCCGTCAGGTCCAGCTGACGATACAGCTCCAGGGTCCGCGCCTGCACCGCCAGGGCGCGGGAGGTGGTGCCAGGGCTGGCGGTCCTGTCGATGATGCGCACCTTGACGCCCAGCTTGCTCAGCCACAAGGCCAGCACCAGCCCGGTAGGGCCGGCACCAATGATCAATACCTCACAGCGCTTCATCGCAAACGCTCCTCAGCGCTGGGCGAACGCCAGGTTCAGGCCCAGGCCGGCAAAGATCACGCCGCTGCCGGGAATCAGCACGACGATCAGGGAATGGACGAGAAAATCCAGGCTCGGCATTGTAGTGCGCTCGTGTCCATCGGTCAGAAAAGCATAGTACTCGCCGCAGCTTGGTAAAGACAAAATTCTGCAGGCAAGGTGCTAAAAAGTTTGTTTTTAATGTTTTGAAGAATGACTGGAAAAGAAAAATAGTAAAGACAGTGTTTTAAGTGGATACCCTTGGCTCCAAATAAAGTTGAGTTGTATGTTGGATTTTTAACAGGGCTTGGGAAAGGGGCATGCTCCACTTGCCGTGGTCTGTGTGCAGATGACTAATGTTATTAGTTGCGGGTCGCAATAATTACAAAAGCGTTCATGTTGTTGATTAAACAAGGTTGTATTAAAAATGATAATCATTTGCGTGTAATTTGAAGGGCTTAACGGTGCTTGCGTAACGTGGGATGTGATCTAGGATCCAATATTAAGGCGTGTTGTGTTTGCTTGGCGAAATTTATTGTGATTAGGTTAGTGTAAAGCCAGTGTTACAGGGTATTGGCAAAATTTGTTATCTTTCTGATCGGAATAGTGGTTTCTGTTATTTGTAATTTCTTTCCTTGTGTCTTGGTTTTGTGTGTGGAGAGGTGTCAGAGGTGCTCGGATATTAGCGTCTTGTTCGTAATCTGTCGGAGCACTTTGGAGAAAATTTATGGACAATGAGCGAGCTCTAATAGAGCGGCTACACGACGGTGATGTTCATGCATTGGAGAGTTTAATCAAAACTCACCATGCTTTTCTTATTGCTCTCGCAACGCCCTTGGTTGGCCCAGACTCTGCAGATGATGTTGCTCAGGAAACATGGCTGAAAGCGGTCGCGGCAGTAGCTATGTTCGAGGGACGCTCAACGTTTCGGACGTGGTTGGCGAGAATTGCGATTAACGAAGCCCATTCAATAAACCGGAGAAAAGGACGAGAGATTTCATTGGATTGGTGGGGTTCTGATCATCGCTCATCTCTTGTTCCTTGGCTTGACGAAGATGGCTCTTGGGTGTCGCATCCTAAACAATGGCATCATGAGGGCCCAGAGGAGTTGTTGACCGGAGTTGAACTGCATGCCTGTATTCATAAGCAGCTGTATCGCTTGCCGGGCGCTCAGAGAAGTGTGGTTATAATGCGTGATTTCGGAGGGCTTGAGTACAAAGAAATTGCCAATGCCTTAGGCTTGACAGAGGTGAATGTGCGCGTGTTGTTGCACCGCGGGCGTCAGCGTATGCAAGTCATGCTCAGTCATTTTCAAGAGGAAGGTAGATGCTGAATGGCTACGAAACTTAGGCGTTAGGTTCTGGATCATCTTACCCAGGCATCAGGGCACGTCCCTGTGCGATAGGTAAATGTCACGATATCAATCTGCATAAGGGCTCAATGGGCGCTCCGGTATTCTTCTCTGTCTCTGATGATAGGAGAGGTTAATTTTGGCTCCATTTTATCAGGCTGTGGAAGTGCTTCGCTCGTTGAATTTACGCCAGAGGCAGTAGGCTGCTCTTTGATCATTTGCACATAGCGTTCTCCGGTGTTTTTATCGGCCTGACTTCTGACCAATACATTCTGTAGATGGAAGTTGGTCAATCGATCGCTACCGCCTTCGGCGAGCAACAATGGAGACGATTCATCGCGGGTTTGAGCGGTGCTTGACTTCTCAGCGTTATTCGCCGCTGAGGTAGCGCTACTCAAAATGGCAGCCGCAACGACTACCGACATCTTAAATATCTGTTTCATAGTGGTTTCCTCAGAATGCTCAGGGCTTGAGGCTTGCTATCCATAGACGCAAAAAAGGAGGATTTGTTACAGGTGTTCGGACTGACGGCTCCTTTCCAGTTGTCCGACGGACGCACCTTGTCTGCTGGCATGCCTATGCCTTATGGTGCTGATCGGTTTAGCCGGTCGCTCTGTAGGAACCAATTGTTATTAAGTGAGGTACTGCTTGATAAAACTGTATATCCTTATTTCGAAAAGTATTAAGCAGCAATTGAAGATTTTTTCTGCTTTTGTGCTCGGTTGGGGCGTCATGTGGGGGAGCGCTATCGCCACGCCGCTTTCTCAGAATATGCAGCAGAGCCAGAAGGGAATGCAACGCGTTAGCGACTGGCGCTCTTTGGTCACCGGATCGGCTCATCTCACTGATCACGAAAAGCTACAGCGTGTGAATGCGTTCTTCAATCGTACGATTCGTTATGGCGAAGATGTTGATATATGGAAGCAAGCTGACTATTGGGCATCACCCTTGGAGACGCTAGAAAAGGGTATGGGTGATTGTGAGGATTTTGCATTGGCGAAATTCTTCACTTTGCGGTTACTAGGGATTCCTGAGAGTCGCTTGCGTCTTGTGTACGCTACACAGTCATCAAACAAACAAGCGCATATGGTACTCGGCTACTGGGAGGACTCTGAAGCACAGCCATTGCTGTTGGATAATCTCGAAAACGGAATTCGTCCATTTGTGCAACGTGATGATTTAAAAGCAGAATTTGCATTTGATGAACTCAACTTATATAAGTTTAATCACGCAGATTTACAATTGGTTGGCAGTGTTGGCCAGTTGCCCAGCTGGTTGTCGCTCGTGCGAAGAGCAAAGCGTGAAGAGTCGGACTTAACCAATTATGTTGTGGCTGGCACGCAGTCCAATCTTCTGATCTCGGCTGTAAGATTGGAGTACTGACAGTGGTGGCCCGGGGTTTTCTCGCAGGCCATTGGCTCGGGCGTGCCTGGATGGCGGTTGCTGGTTATCTGGATTAGTATTGGATCATCATATCCAATTTAATCATGCGGAGGCTCCATGAGCCGCACGCCGAATCAAAAGCAACTGAACCTGCGCCAGGCTGAAAAAGTGCTGGCCCTGGCGCTGGCCCACGCCAGCCCGCGCGAGGCTGATGCCATCGCCGAAACCTTTGCCAGCATTGCCGAGTTCGTCAAGGACCTGGTCGGGCGTCAGCATCAGCAGACCCTGGAATCTATCGTCGAAGCCCTGGTACCCAAGGTGCCGCCGACACCCACAGCGCTCAAGGAGGCGGCGATGCTGGCACAGGCACGCACCGCGGTGCTGGAGAGCGGCGAGTGGTTGACCGCTGCGCAAATCGCCGGGCTGGCCGGGTTCAGTCTGAGCAATCCAAGCGCCCAGCCGAACAAATGGAAGCGCGAAGGGGCGATCTTCGCCTTGCGTCACCATGGTGTGGATTATTTTCCGGCCTATGGCCTGGACGCCGCCAGCGGCTACCGGCCACTGAAAGCCATGGCCCCGGTGCTAGCGCTGTTTGGCCAGGGCAAAGACAGCTGGGGCCTGGCCTACTGGTTCATGTCGGCCAATAGCTTTCTCGCAGGCAAGCGGCCAATGGACCTGCTGGCCAGCGATCCGCAACGGGTGCTGACCGCCGCCGAGGACGAGCTGCAGGCCGTTGCTCATGGCTGATACCCCGCAGCCGCCGGGCCATCTGCAGTTATCGACCTTGACCTGGGCTGCGGGCACGCCAATTCATCGGGTGCACCTTGAGCGCTATGGTGCTGTCCAGTTCAACCCAGGGCTCAATGGCAATGCGCGCTTCAGTCCGATCCGCGATGCCCATGGCCAACCAGTTCCGACCCTCTACGGCGGCATCAGTTTCGACTGTGCGGCGATGGAAACCGTGTTCCATGACGTGCCCTTTGCCGCGGGTTTGAAGACCTACGACAAAGGCAAGCTGGCAGGCCAGCAGCACTCGTTGCTGCACTGTAGCCAGGACCTGCTGTTGGTGGATCTGGGCAGCAAGGCGCTGCGCAAGTTGGGGGTGCCGCGCAAGCTGTTGATCGATACCGAGAAGGACCAGTACCCGCTGACCCGCCAATGGGCCGAGGCCATTTATCGCCAGTGCGCCGATGTCCAGGGCCTGTGCTGGACCTCGCGTCAGGACGACAGTGCGCGGGCGTTGATGTTGTTTGGTGACCGGGTAGCAGTGAACTCGCTTGCAGGGCTGGGGGAATCCCGCAGTTTGTTGCAGGACAGTGTGGCTTATTTGCAGGTACTGGAACTGGCCGAACAGATCGGCGTGCTTATCGTCGCCGGGCGCAGCAACTGATCACTCGGCCTTGGCCCGCACGATACGCCCGCTCTTGATCTCGTCGGCGTAGGCATGGAGCTTGTCCGAATCCTTGTACAGACGGTTCATCAGGTGCAGCACGGCGACGACATCGACACCGTCGATACGCTCGGCCAGTTTGCTGATCTCACCGGCAGTGCGTTCCAGGTTGGAAGCGACGCTTTTCAGGTCACGCTTGAGTTCAGCGGAGGATTTTTTCAGGCCCATGGGGGTCTCCGAGGTGTGTGTATTGAGTTGGGGCCTATTGCGGGGCAAGCCCGCTCTCATCAAACAAAATATAAGCCACTGATTCTTAAGTCTCTTAGGCTGCCACAAGCTGATACCCCAGTTTCCGGGCTTTGCGAAGCAAAGCCCGGAGTTGTCGGTCTTGGCTTCTGGCTTCAAATGCATCAAGGCCCTG
Source organism: Pseudomonas sp. (assembly GCF_050739775.1). GTDB lineage: Bacteria > Pseudomonadota > Gammaproteobacteria > Pseudomonadales > Pseudomonadaceae > Aquipseudomonas. Next base: position 86 of record NZ_JBOICA010000016.1, on the reverse strand, counting down.
TTCAACATAGGTCTGTTTCTTTGTGAGGAGTGTGTAGACCAGTCGGGCAAGTTGATGCGCTGTAGCCTTGATTGCACAGCTGGTGT
>NZ_JBOICA010000015.1:0-101740 GCF_050739775.1 Pseudomonas sp. | reverse complement strand
CCCACTGTAGGAGCGGGCTTGCACCCGCGAAGACTATCAGGCGATGGTGCCCAACAGCTTCTCCCACTCCTTGTTTTCCTTCTTCGATACACCACCGAGCAGGTCCAGCGCCTGGCGCAGACGGTAGCGGGTCAGGTCCGGACCAAGGATTTCCATAGCGTCGAGCACCGATACCGAGCTGGCCTGGCCGCTGATCGCGGCGAACATCAGCGGCATGGCATCACGCAGTTTCAGCTCCAAAGCCTCGACCACGGCCTGGATGCAGTTGGTGATGCGGTCTTTTTCCCACTGGCGCAGGCTTTCCAGCTTCCACAGGATCAGCTGGATGACCTGACGCACCTGGTCGGCCGACAGCTTCTTGTGCTCGAACAATTTGGCATCGAGCTTGAGCGCGCCTTCAAAGAAGAAGCCCCCCAGCGGTGCGATCTGGCTGAAGGTCTCTACCCTGCCCTGCACATGCGGCGCGATCTTCATCATGTAGTCGCTGTTGAACGCCCACTTCTGTATCCGTGCAGCGAATTCTTCCACCGGCAGCTCGCGCAGCCACTGACCGTTGAGCCAGGACAGCTTCTCGATGTCGAAAATCGGCCCACCCAGGGAAATCCGCGACAGATCGAAGTGCTCGACCATCTCGGCCAGGGAGAACTTCTCGCGCTCGTCCGGCATCGACCAGCCCATGCGGCCCAGGTAGTTGAGCATGGCTTCAGGCATGAAGCCCATGCGCTCGTAGAAGGTCACCGAGGTCGGGTTCTTGCGCTTGGACAGCTTGCTCTTGTCCGGGTTACGCAGTAGCGGCATGTAGCACAGGGCCGGCTGTTCCCAACCGAAGTACTCGTACAGCTTGATCAGCTTGGGCGCCGAGGGCAGCCACTCTTCGCCGCGCAGCACGTGGGTGATGCCCATCAGGTGGTCGTCGACGACGTTGGCCAGGAAGTAGGTCGGCAGGCCGTCGGTCTTCATCAGCACCTGCATGTCCATGCGGTCCCACGGAATCTCGACCTCGCCACGGAGCATGTCCGGCACCACGCAGACGCCTTCGCTCGGCACCTTCATGCGGATCACATGCGGCTCGCCAGCGGCCAGGCGGCGCTGCACTTCTTCGGCCGACAGCAGCAAGGCGCGACCGTCATAGCGCGGGGTCTCGCCGCGGGCCATTTGCTCGGCACGCATCTGGTCCAGCTCTTCGGCGGTGCAGAAGCACGGGAAGGCGTGCCCCAAGTCGACCAGTTGCTGGGCGTACTGCTTGTAGATGTCGCCGCGCTCGCTCTGCCGGTACGGGCCATGCGGGCCACCGACGTCCGGACCTTCGCTCCACTCGATACCGAGCCAGCGCAGGGCGTCGAAAATCTGCTGTTCGGACTCGCGGGTCGAACGCAACTGGTCGGTATCTTCAATACGCAAGATGAACTCGCCGCCGTGCTGCTTGGCAAAGCAGTAGTTGAACAGGGCGATGTAAGCGGTGCCGACGTGGGGATCGCCAGTAGGCGAAGGCGCGATACGCGTGCGAACGGTGGTCATGGAGAGTCTCGAACTAGAGATGAATCAAAGGCTGGATGTTAACAGGGAGCGGGCATCCGGCTCCAGCAATGGGCGCGATCGTCACCTGTGTGCGAGCCTGGCTAGTCCCATGATGAAGCCCTCACATCGTGATCAAACGCTCGCGCAACGCGGTTATTTCGTCACGCATTTGCGCTGCGGCCTCGAACTCCAAGTCCCGCGCCAACTGGTACATCTTCTCTTCCAGCAGCTTGATCCGTTTGGCAATCTCGCCGGGTGAGCGCAGTTCGGCTTCGTAGCGCGCGCTTTCTTCGGCCGCCTTGGCCATGCCCTTGCGCTTCTTGCTGCGCGAGCCGGGCACGTTGGCGCCTTCCATGATGTCGGTGATGTCCTTGACCACGCCCTTGGGCACGATGCCGTTGGCTTCGTTGAAGGCAATCTGTTTGTCACGACGGCGTTCGGTTTCACCGATCGCCCGCTCCATCGAGCCGGTCATTCTGTCGGCATAGAGAATCGCCCGGCCATTGAGGTTGCGCGCCGCTCGGCCGATGGTCTGGATCAGTGAACGCTCGGAACGCAGGAAACCTTCCTTGTCGGCATCAAGGATCGCCACCAGCGACACCTCGGGCATGTCCAGGCCCTCGCGTAACAAGTTGATCCCCACCAACACATCGAAGGTGCCCAGGCGCAGGTCGCGGATGATCTCGACGCGCTCCACGGTGTCGATGTCCGAGTGCAGGTAGCGCACCCGCACGTCGTGATCGGCCAGGTAATCGGTAAGGTCTTCGGCCATGCGTTTGGTCAGGGTGGTGACCAGCACACGCTCTTCCAGCGCAACACGCTTATGGATTTCCGACAACAGGTCGTCGACCTGGGTGGTGGCCGGACGCACCTCAACCTGAGGGTCGACCAGGCCGGTCGGGCGCACCACCTGCTCCACTACCCTGCCAGCATGTTCAGCCTCATAGGGCCCAGGCGTGGCGGACACGAAGATCGTCTGTGGACTGACGCTTTCCCACTCGTCGAAACGCATGGGCCGGTTGTCCAGTGCCGATGGCAGGCGGAAGCCGTACTCCACCAGGGTTTCCTTGCGCGAACGGTCCCCCTTGTACATCGCCCCCACCTGGGGAACGCTGATATGCGACTCGTCGATCACCAACAACGAATCAGCCGGCAAGTAGTCGTAGAGGGTCGGCGGCGGCGCCCCGGCCGGACGCCCGGAGAGATAGCGCGAGTAGTTCTCGATGCCGTTGCAATAGCCCAGTTCGAGGATCATTTCCAGATCGAAACGGGTGCGCTGCTCCAGGCGCTGGGCCTCGACCAGCTTGTTGGCCTTGTGCAGGTATTCAAGGCGCTGCTGCAGCTCTTCCTTGATGCCCTCCACTGCTTCGAGCAGGGTTTCCCGAGGGGTCACGTAGTGACTCTTGGGATAGAAGGTGAAGCGCGGCAACTTGCGGATCACCTCGCCGGTCAACGGGTCGAAGGCGGCAATGTTCTCGACTTCATCATCGAACAGCTCGATGCGGATCGCCTCCAGGTCCGATTCGGCCGGGAAGATATCGATCACATCGCCACGCACCCGGAAGGTGGCGCGGGCAAAGTCCATTTCGTTGCGGGTGTATTGCAAGTCGGCCAGCCGACGCAGCAAGGCGCGCTGATCGAGCTTGTCGCCGCGATCCACGTGCAGGACCATCTTCAGGTAGGTTTCCGGGCTGCCCAGACCGTAGATGCAGGACACCGTGGTGACGATGATTGCATCGCGACGTTCCAGCAGCGCCTTGGTCGCCGACAGGCGCATCTGCTCGATGTGGTCGTTGATCGAGGCATCCTTCTCAATGAAGGTGTCGGAGGACGGTACGTAAGCTTCGGGTTGGTAGTAGTCGTAGTAGGAAACAAAGTACTCGACGGCGTTATTGGGGAAAAACGCCTTGAACTCGCCATACAGCTGCGCTGCCAGGGTCTTGTTCGGCGCCAGCACCAGGGTCGGTCGCTGCACTTGGGCAATGACGTTGGCGATACTGAAGGTCTTGCCCGAGCCGGTCACCCCAAGCAGGGTCTGATGCGCCAGGCCCGCGTCGATGCCTTCAACCATCAGACGAATGGCTTCGGGCTGGTCGCCGGCCGGCTGGAAACGGGTGACGAGCTGGAACTCGGACATGACAAACCTCTGTGTTTTCGCGACGTTTTTATCGCAGACGCCGGCAACTGTATTTATAGACAGTAGTTATACCGAATTAGGGGTCTTGAGCGCCAGTTTCAACTTAATGTCGTGGGCATTTCTGATTATGGACCGGTCAATTCGACTAACGGTCGAAAAATAATCGGCGAAACAGCAGGAAAAGCTGCGTCAGACTGTCGCCGTGACCGATGGGTATCACTATACTGACTCCCCGTTTGTGCACCGCTCTAGTGCATTCGACTGGAGCGTGCGACCTCTTCCACTCTCCATTCAGAGCCAAGGTAATAATGAGCCTGTTTTCCGCTGTCGAGCTGGCACCACGCGATCCCATTCTGGGTCTCAACGAAGCTTTCAACGCCGATACCCGTAGCAACAAGGTCAACTTGGGTGTAGGTGTGTATTGCAACGAAGAAGGGCGTATCCCACTGCTGCGTGCAGTGATCGAAGCCGAAACCCAGCGCGCTGCCCAGCACGCTTCCCGCGGTTACCTGCCGATCGACGGTATCGTCGCCTACGACCAGGCCGTGCAGAAGCTGCTGTTCGGTGCCGAGTCGCCGCTGCTGAGCGCCGGCCGCGTGGTCACCACCCAGGCCGTCGGCGGTACCGGCGCCCTGAAGATCGGTGCCGACTTCCTCAAGCAGCTGTCGCCCAACGCTGTCGTCGCCATCAGCGACCCGAGCTGGGAAAACCACCGCGCCCTGTTCGAAACCGCTGGTTTCCCAGTGCAGAACTACCGCTACTACGACGCCGCCACTCACGACGTCAACCGCAGCGGCATGCTCGAAGACCTCAATGCCCTGCCAAACGGCTCGATCATCGTGCTGCATGCCTGCTGCCATAACCCGACGGGCGTCGACCTGAGCCTGGACGACTGGAAAAACGTCCTGGAAGTGGTCAAGGCCAAAGGCCACGTGCCATTCCTCGACATGGCCTACCAAGGCTTTGGCGACGGCATCCACGAAGACGCCTTCGCCGTACGACTGTTCGCCGAGTCGGGCCTGGACTTCTTCGTCTCCAGCTCGTTCTCCAAATCCTTCTCGCTGTACGGTGAGCGCGTTGGCGCCCTGTCAATCGTCACCGAGTCCAAGGAAGAGGCCACTCGCGTGCTGTCGCAAGTCAAGCGCGTGATCCGCACCAACTACTCCAACCCGCCGACCCACGGCGCCACCATCGTCGCCACCGTGCTCAACAGCCCTGAGCTGCGCGCCATGTGGGAAGAAGAACTGGCCGAAATGCGCCAGCGCATTCACGGCATGCGCAAGCAGATGGTCGAACTGCTGGCCCAGTACGGTGCCAAGCAGGACTTCAGCTTCGTCGGTCGCCAGCGCGGCATGTTCTCCTACTCGGGCCTGAGCGCCGATCAAGTGGCGCGCCTGAAGAATGAGTTCGGCATCTACGCCCTGGATACCGGCCGCATCTGCGTGGCCACCCTGAACCAGAGCAACATCCATGTGGTGACCAAGGCTATCGTCGAGGTCCTGTAACTGACTTTTTGCCCGGGGGAGGCTTGACTTCCCCTTAGCAATCAGTAAGATACGCCACAGATTCCGCGATAGCTCAGTCGGTAGAGCAAATGACTGTTAATCATTGGGTCCCAGGTTCGAGTCCTGGTCGCGGAGCCAAATACTTGAAAAACCTCCAGTTGCGCTAAGCACTGGAGGTTTTTTCGTTTCAGCCCCTCGCCCTTTACCCTGCCCTACAAGCTGATAGGGCTTGGTTACTGGCCGCCGCTCATCCAGCGGGAGGCCAATCAGCTGCGACCAATGGGGTAGAAGGTGCCGCCACTCCAGACACCCAGCCATTGCTGCCCGTCGATCTGGCGCGGCACAGCCAGCTCCACCAACTGATAAAACACATTGCGATGGATCAGCGCTTCGAGGTTGCTGCGCATGCGTACATAGGGCGACGGCTCCTGGGTCTGCACATCGATTTCGAAGCGCAAGGGGTGTTCAGGACCAGCTTCGACCTGATCCTCGACATTGCTGATGAACCGCAGCACCTGCTGCTCACCTGTGCCCTGCACATCCAGGGCCACCGCCACGAACGGCGCATCGTCGACCTTGATGCCGACCTTCTCCACCGGCGTCACCAGGAAATAGTCGTCACCGTCCCGGCGAATGATGGTGGAGAACAGACGGACCATAGGCTTGCGCCCGATCGGCGTGCCGAGGTAATACCAAGTGCCGTCACGGGCGATGCGCATGTCGATGTCGCCACAGAAGTCCGGGCTCCACAGATGCACCGGTGGCAGCCCTTTTTCGGACTTGGGAATCTGTGCCAGGAGATCACTGGCCTTGCCGGTATCTGTCATCACCCTTTCCTCAACGGCTCATGCCCAAAAGACTACGAGCGTAATCCTCAAGTGGCAGCCCGAGCAAATCTTCCGGCTTATTGTCGTGAAACGTCAGCAATCCGCCGCGGCTTTTGATCCGCGCGGTATCGATCAGGTAGCGGGTATTGGTTTCGATGAGCATCAGCTGGACCACACCGGTATCGATGCCCAGACGGTCGAGCGCTTGCTCGTCATACCATTCGTCGCCATTGCCGATGCGGTCGTCGGTGCGGGCAAAGCGGGCATAGAGAAGGTAATGGGCACCCACCCCACGCGCTTCGACCAGGGCCTGTTCCAACCCCAAGGGGGCCTGGGCCCGGCGGACCATGGGGAAGTACTCGATAAAGCCCTTGAAGGCTTCCTCAGCCACCACATTAGGCCGCGGATAAGGCCCCTTTCCCGGAGGGACGAAGGCACCCTGGCCAATATAAATGAATGAATCAGGCTGCAGGCGCACCGACAACGAACGACGGGTATCGCTGTGATCGAGCAGACCAGCATCGCTCATGTGATAACGGGCACCCTCGCCCATATCGCTGACATTCATACAGCCGCCCAACGCCATCAGCGCCAGCAGCAAAACCAGGCTACGCATCTATCCTCCAGTGGCCGGTGACGGAAAACCGGCGAACGGCTGACAGATGCAGCTTTTGCGCCAGTCTTAGCCGCCGATGATCTTCATCACCGTTGCACCACCGGAAAACGCCACCGACTGCTTGTCGCCCAAAGCCTTGAGAAGCAATCCTTGCAGGGCGGGCAAGGCTTGATGGCGCGGTTTGTCGAGCAGGTCGCCGATAAAGTGACGGTTGCTCGATGACAGACAGCCATGCAACCAACCCGTGGAAGACAGGCGCAAACGCGAGCAGGTTCGACAGAACGGCACGCTTTCATTGGCGATCACCCCAAAGTAACCCTGACCAGGAATCTGATAGCGCAGCGCCGTGGCATCCACCGGCGCGTTGGCCTGCAGGTATTCGTAGCGCTCGCCAATCAACTGCAGCAAGTGCTCGAGACTGACGAACTGCTGCAGGAAGGCATTGCTGTCACGGGCCAGGTGTCCCATACGCATCAATTCGATAAAACGCAGCTCGAAACCACGGGCCAGGCAGTACTCCAGCAGCGCCAGCACCTGGTCGAAGTTCTGCCCACGCAAGGGCACCATATTGACCTTGATTTTCATCCCGGCCGCACTGGCCTGCTCCATGCCATCAAGCACAGTGGCCAGGTCACCACCGCGCGCTATACGGCGGAAGGCATCAGGATCGAGGGTGTCGAGGGAAACGTTGAGCCGACAAATGCCGGCCGCACGCAGCAGCGGCAGCTTGCGCGCCAGCAACTGGCCGTTGGTGGTCAGACTGATTTCGTCCAGCCCCAGGCCAGCGACCGAAGTAAGAAACGTTTCAAGCTTGGGACTGACCAGCGGCTCGCCGCCCGTTACGCGTAAACGCTCGATGCCGGCCGCTTCGATCAGATAGGCCACACCGCGGGCCATGGCCTCGGCAGACAGCTCATCCTGGGCCGCCACCAGACGCTTGCCGTCCGGTACACAATAGGTGCAGGCATAGTTGCAGGCAGCGGTAAGGCTGACACGCAAATTGCGAAAACGCCTGCCTTGGCGGTCGACGATCATGGATGACTCCGGCATGGATAAATCGGGCCTGCAAAACCTGACTCAAAAATCAGGTTTTTGCAAGCCTCATACCTGAGTATATTCCTGCAGGGGCCACACCAGTAACTTCGTTGGGCCTCTGGATGTGTCAGTTGCCGGTCGTGTCCGGGTCGCGCTTGCGCTTGTTGCCCATGCGCACGCCGATATCCATCAGGAACTGGAAGAAACCTTCCTGGTCCTCCAGCACGTTGCTCCAGAACGGCGAATGGTAGAGCGCCACAGCCCCATGCACCAAGGCCCAGGCGGCGCAGTAGTGGAAATACGGCGGCACGTCTTCAAGCTTGCCTTCGCTGATGCGGCCTTTGATCAGCAAGGTCAGGCGGTCGAAATTGGAGGCACGGATCTTGTGCAGCTCCTCGACCATCTCCGGCACCTGGTTGCCCTTGACCACCTTTTCTTCAAGACGGTCGAACAAGCGGTAGCGCTGCGGATCGCGCATGCGAAATTCGAAGTAGGCACGCGACAGGGCTTCCTTGTCGCGGTCAACATCGGCAGAGTGCAGCAGTTCGTTCAAATCGCGCTCGTAGTCGAGCATCAGGCGCAGGTAGATCTCCGCCTTGGATTTGAAATGCTTGTAGATCGTGCCTTTGCCGATACCGACTGCATCAGCGATCATCTCGACGGTGACACTGTCTTCACCCTGTTCGAGAAACAGCTTGAGCGCGGTATCGAGAATTTCTTGCTCACGGCGACGAAACTCACGGACCTTACGAGGTTCTTTCTGCATAAGAAGGACTGGATCAAAATCGAAGCCGGTTATTATGCCTAACTTGCGCCAAAATGCACGGATCATCCGACCATGTCTATGTTTCTTGATGAGTTTGAACAGGCTCCAGGCCTTCGCTACCTGAACCACGCTGCCGTCGCCCCATGGCCAAGAAGGGCCAGCCAGGCCGTTGCCCGCTTCGCCAATGAGAACGTTTTGCTCGGCGCCAGGGACTATCCAGACTGGATGGCCATGGAGCAACGCCTACGCGAACGCTTGATGCGCCTGACGAATGCGCCGTCGACCGATGACATCGCCCTGATCAAGAACACCTCCGAAGCGCTTTCGTTCGTCGCTTTCGGACTCCAGTGGCAAGCGGGTGACCGGATTGTCATCAGCGATGAAGAATTCCCCTCCAACCGCATCGTCTGGGAAGCCCTGGCCGACCAGGGTGTAGAAGTGATCCAGGTGAGCCTCAAGGGACAAGACCCGGAAGCCGACCTGCTGGCCGCCTGTGGTCCGCAAGTGCGCCTGCTGGCGATCAGCGCCGTACAGTTCGCCAGCGGCCTGCGTTTGGACCTGGTGCGGCTCGGCCAGGGTTGTCGTGAACGCAACGTGCTGTTCTGCATCGACGCCATTCAGCAACTGGGCGCCCTGCCCTTCGATGTGCAAGCCTATCAGTGCGATTTCGCCATGGCCGATGGTCACAAGTGGATGCTCGGCCCTGAAGGCCTCGGTGTTTTCTACTGTCGCACCGAGGTTCGCCCACAGCTGAAACTCAGCGAATACGGCTGGCACATGCTCGAACACATGGGCGACTACACCCGCACCGAGTGGGAGCCGGCCCGCAGCGCCCGGCGCTTTGAATGCGGCAGCCCGAACATGCTCGGCGCGGCGGCGCTGGACGCCAGTCTGTCGCTACTGGAAGAAGTGGGCATGGAACAGGTATCCACGCTTCTGGCAGAACGGGTGCAATGGCTCTATGAAGGGCTGGCGGCGATTCCCGGGGTTCAGTTGCACAGCCCGGAAGATCCGCAGCGCCGTTCGGGCATCGTTTCGTTCAGCATCGACGGGGTGGACAATGCCCAGGCCTATCACCAGCTGAAACAACAGCAGGTAGTTTGTATTACCCGCGGGCCTGGCGTGCGCTTTTCCCCGCATTTCTACACACCCAAGCAGATAATCGACGAAACTCTGGCAATTGTGCGGCAAATTGCAGAGCGATGAGTGCTCAGCAGCCGTGGTCGTATTCCAAATCTGTTTAAAAAACCAGCAACAGCCGCTGGCAGCTCGCCAATCCTGACCAATACTTCAGGTGTTGGCGCGGCGCATCCCCCCAAGTGGCGCGCTGATAAAGGTGCTCAGGGACCGTGTGCCTTTGTTTTACTCCTAATGGTCTTAACCCGGATTCACCCCCCAGAACCCGGGTTTTTTTTGCCTGACGCCAGCAACGGGCCTCACTCTATACCTTGGTATATATCGATTATCCCTTGGCCGCTCCGGGGTATCCCATTGCTGTCTGGCATCGAGCAAATACTGATGCGAGAATTTCCCCCAGTCGCAGGTTGACGCAGTTCGAACACCGCGTTGACACACCGCTCCAAAGAGGAGGAAGTCCATGGACCCCGATCCGCATCGGCGCCCGAGCGCGCCTGAACCCGCCTTGCAACCAACCATGATCGCAACCTATCGGAGGACACTGGCTCCGAGGCAGCTACTCACCTGAACGTGTGAGATGCCTTGGCGACCGTGCGTCCCGAGGACAGTCTCATGCTGATGCTCCATATTCTCCCCGGCAACACCCGTCAGCGCGCACCGCGCGCCCTCACTGCCCATCTCCCCTCGGCACCAAGTGCCTTACTGGCTTCCTCTGCCCGCCTGGAAACGACCCTGCGCGTCGCCTGAGCCGGTACACCTTCAATTCACACCGTCTCGCCACCCGGCATGTCGAGCGACAGAAGTCGCACGCCGCCGCGCTGGCCAGCAATTCATCAGACGAGGCCGCAGCATGCCGCAGATGATCAGCGCTCCGCCGTCCACCCCCTCAGCCGACAGCATTCTCCAGCCCCTGGTCTGGACACGAACCGCACGACGCTTCAGCAACATCCCGCCTGCAGCGCCCAGGCGCTGGTCCCGCTATGAGCGACTGTCCTTCTCGATGCTGGGCTACACCTGGGGCATCCTGGTCATCGCGGTCAGCGCCCTGCACTTCGGCAACTATGACCTGGACACCAGGACTTCATCCACATCCGGCTCACATTCCGGTTTCTATGAAAGCGCCAAAGCACTCAAGCCCTCGGTGCAGGGTACCCGCCAGCCTGCGTCGCAAGGAGGCCAGCCATGACCCTAGAACAACAGGGTGCTGACCGTCGCACAGCGGACAACGGGCAAACACCCCATGACTGGCTGCGCATCAGCAGCGCCACGCCGGAAAAGTTGAACGAGGTCAGACAGGCCCTTGGCATCGACATCCCCCGGACACTACAGCGCATCGTGAGCCAGGACGGCGAGTTCAGCTACTTTCCGATCACCTTCCTTGGCGTCGACAACGGCCGCAAGAAGGCCAGCCGGGTGGTGTTCGTGCTCGGTCGGCAGATACTGATTTCGCTGGAGCCCGATCCTGCTCCACAGCCCCTGACGGTGGCCCTGAACCGGCTCGCGCGTGACGGACGAGACAGCTGTGCACTGCTGAGCTTCGCCGCGATTCTTCAGGCCATCAACGATGCCACCGACGAGTTGCTGGACTCACTCAACGAAGACTTGGGCAAAGTGCTGGTACAGACCAACTCGGTGCTCAACAGCCTGGAGACGCGCGACCGTGACTTTGGTGCCAGCGACGTGGTGTCGACACAGCTGAATCTGGGCGAAGTGGAAGAACTGCTGTCGGACTGCATCGAAAGCCAGCTGCAACTGGCCCTCGCCGCACGCCATGTACTGGGACGCCTGTCGGCTGCGAACGCCCGCTTGAGGCCGCTGTACCAGACGCTGATCGCCGACATCGAAGCGGTCGAGGAGCACGTCAGCTTCGTGCACGACCGTGTGCGACTGCTGCAGACCACCAACAACATGGCCCTGAACGTCAAGCAGAACCAGATCGTCAAGGTGTTCTCGGTGATTACCGCAGTGTTCCTGCCGGCCATGCTGATCTCCACGTACTACAGCATGAACGTTGCCAACATGCCCATTCTCGAGTGGCAGTACGGCGAACCCATGATCATCGCCCTGACAGCCTTTCTCGCGGTGCTGCCACTGCTTTACGTAAAGCACCGCGGCTGGCTGCGGTGAATGACCACGGTCAGCGGATCGTACTTAACTCTGGAGAATCCCCCATGCCGCCAATCCTTAACGACGCAACGCCACCCACCCCTGCTAGCCCTGGCACCCTGCAAGGCCTGGTCTGGAACGCCGACCTGACCCTGCAGGACGATTCGAATCCAGCCGCCCTGCAACGCCGCCAGGCGATTGACCGCGCCCGTGCAAGCCGCCCACGCACCGCGCAGATCGAGCGAGAAATCATGATCGCGGTGATCGTGCTCTACGCCCTGATCCTGGGCAGCTTCGCCGCGCTGCACCTGTACGGCGAACATGCCCTGCCAGCAACGACCGAGCAGAGCGCGCAGGCCGAGTTGACTGGAACAGGAGGTTGAACCATGACCGCAAAGCAACCTGAGCTGATGCGTGCCGTCGGGCATGCCGATGAACTGCAGCAAGCCGGCTGGCTGCGCCTGTCCGCCGGGCAGCACGAGCAACTGCGCGCTGCGCACAGCCAGCATGGCGTTGACCTGTCAATCATCCGTGGTCGTGCGGCCACCGAGGAAGGCGACTTCATCATCATTCCGCTGGAACTGGTGATTCACCAGGAGCAGCAGTACCTGGAAACCAGCGTGCTGTTCGCCCTCAGCAAGGATGTATTGATCAGCGTGGAGAAGGATGTCCACCTCAACGCCCTGGAGCAGGCCAGCCAGCAACTGCTGGAAACACGGCTGGCCGGCCGCCCGCTCGATCCGGCCGGGATGCTGTTCACCCTTCTCGAAGTGCTCAACGATTCGGCGCACGCGGCCATTCGCGAGATTTCCGCACGCCTGGACGAGCGCAGCGAAATCGTCGCCATTGCCAGCGGCGGCTTCGAGATGTCCAAGCGCCAGGCCGGCGTTGCCGACATCGCCGGGACAGCCATCGCCCTGGGTGAGGCCGAAGAGCTGGTCGCCAAGACGGTGGAGGGGCAACTGATGCTGGCCCGTGCCGGCCGCTGGCTGCGGCGGGTGGCAGGTGAAGCCCGCTTCGAGCAGAGCCTGCCCATGCTGCTGTCCGACATCCAGAGCCTGAGACGCTATGCACGATTTCAGCACGACAAGATCCGCAACTTGCAGCAGTCGCTGATGACCACCATGGACATCAAGCAAAATCAGGTAGTCAAAGTGTTCACGGTGGTCACCGCGGTTTTCACCCCACCCACCCTGGTGGCCTCATTCTACGGACAGAACTTCGCTCACATGCCGGAGCTGGAATTGCCATGGGGCGAATGGATGGTCATGGGCCTGACAGGACTCTTCGCCCTGATGCCACTGCTCTACATCAAACGCAAGGGGTGGATGCGATGAACGCAATCAACCAACTACCGGCCTGGCAGCGGCTACACGCTGCGGATCCGCAGGCGCTAGAGGACCTGGGCAGACTCCACGGCATCAATCTGATCCCTGAACCCATCGCGCGACCCGGCACCACCCTGCGCATACGCTGCGCCCGGCTGCAGGACGACCAGGTGCTGGTAACAGATCTGCTGTGGCGCCAGGGCGACGATGACCACCCACTGTTCACCGTCGAGACCGGGCACCGGGTGCTGCGTCCCGGCCAGGCATTCGAACGGATCCAGGCCCAAGGACTGTCGACCGACAGCTCCCAGTCGATATCGCTGGTGCTGCTGCACCAGTTGCTAGGCCAGACCTGCCTGGTACTCGATCGCATCGACCAGGGCCTGCGCGTGTCCATGCAGTCCATTCGGACCTTCCAGCTCAACGCGGGAACTGACAACACACGGGGCGCGGAAGATCTGGCGGATGTGGATGGTCATCTGGCGACGCTGAACGCGCCGCTGTCGTTCGTCCTGCAGTCGCTGGATGACCTTGAGCAGGCCGCCCTGCGGCTACGCCGGGCGATGGTGTGCAGGCCCACGGCAAGGCCGGAAGATGCCGATGAGCTGATCGCCCACATCGAAGGCGTGCAGCGCCGTGCGCGCTTCATCCTGGAACGTCAACGCTTTCACTGGCGCGCCGCTGGCGAGACGGTAGCGATGAGCGACCTGAACGTCACCAAGGTGTTCAGTGTGTTGTGGGCCGCGTTCATCCCCGGCACTGCCCTGATCAACTGGTACGGTCAGAATTTTCGGGTGATGCCCGAGTTGTCCTGGGACGGCTCCCTGTGGACGCAACTGCTCGCCGTGCTGGTGCTGACCGCGGTACCGGTGCTGATGGTCAAGCAATCGGGTGCGCTGCGCTGATCTGCGCCCGCCGGCTCGCCCCAGGTCAAGCCCAACCCTTGAAGCACCCTGTGGCCAACCTCACCCAATCCTGCTGTGGTACGCTTTTCAGCCCCGCGCCACGGCGCAGGCTGGAGAGTGTGGACAGGGGCGGCCTGCGCAACGCCGCACAGCAACAAGCACAGGAGCCAAGCAGGTGATAAAAGCGCCCCCCTTGCAAACGCCCTCGACGCCTTACCGAGTGACACGATTCGTGCTCATGGCGATGGTGATGGCGGCGATCTTCATAATCGACAGCGCGACCAGCTACGAGGTCGCGGCGTCGGTGTTCTATACCGTGGTGATCCTCACTGCGGCGCGCATCCTCAGCCGACGCGCATTGATGGTCTTGGCCGGCATTTGTGTCACGATCACGCTGCTCAGCTTTTCCATCACGACACAGGGGGACTACCGCGCAGGCCTGATCAACATGACCATCAGTGTCATCGCGATCCTGATCACCGCCTACCTGGTACTGAAGATGGAAGCCGCGCGCGCTGCCGCCCACGATGCGCAAGCGCGCCTGCTGCGCATTGCCCGGGTGAAAAGCCTGGAGGGCCTGACCACGTCTATTGCCCACGAGCTCAATCAACCGCTAGCGGCCATCGTCACCAGCGGTAATGCCTGCCAGCGTTGGTTGGCACAGGACCCGGCGAACCTGGACAAGGCTCGCCAGGCGCTGGAGCGCATCCTGGCCGACGCAAACCGCGCCAGCGATATTATCGCCCGGGTGCGCAGCCTGACCAAGGGCGAGCCATCACAGAGGGTCGCCTTCGCGTTCAATGACGCGGCCCAGGAGATCATAGCGCTGTCGCAGCAGGAAATGGCGCGGGCCAGCATTGTGTTAACCGTCGATCTGAGCCCCGATCTGCCCTTGGCGCTGGCCGATCGCGTGCAGGTGCAGCAGGTGATGGGCAACCTGATATTGAACGCCATCGAGGCCAGCGTAGCGGTACCGGTATCCAGGCGCGCCATCCGGATCACCTCGGCACGCCAGGACGCTATGATCGTGTTCAGCGTTTGCGACGCAGGTGTCGGGCTGGCAGCCGGTGTCCATGAACACCTGTTCGAGGCCTTCTGGACGACCAAGGCCCAGGGCATTGGCGTGGGCCTGAGCATCAGCCGCGCGATCATCGAGGCCAATGGCGGCGATATCTGCGCGCAATCGAATGAAAATGGCGGTGCGTTGTTCCGCTTCAGCCTACCCACCACGGATAAGGAACAGGCATGACACCCCTCTCCCCTGCAATTGCACAGCCAGTCGTTTATATCATCGACGACGACAGCTCCATGCGCGCCGCCCTGGAGGACCTGCTTGCCTCCGTGGGGCTGACAACACGGGCGTTCGCCTCTACCCGGGCGTTTCTCGCCGAGCCGGTCATGGATGCCCCCGGCTGCCTGGTGCTGGATGTGCGCATGCCCGAGCAAAGTGGCATGGACTTTCATCGCCAAATGCAAGAACTGGGCTTGCAGTTGCCGGTGGTCTTCATCACCGGGCATGGCGACATCGCCATGGGTGTCACGGCGATCAAGCGTGGTGCCATCGAGTTCCTGACCAAACCGTTCCGCGATCAGGACCTGCTTGACGCCATCCAGCAGGGCCTCGAGCAGGACCGCGAGCGCCGCCAGCGCGATGCCGCCAGCGCCGAATTGCACGAGCGCTGGATGTTGTTGAGCGAGGGCGAGCGCAACGTGGCGCGCCTGGTCGTGCAAGGCCTGCTGAACAAGCAGATCGCCGCCCAGCTCAATCTGAGTGAAATCGCCGTGAAAGTTCGCCGAGCCAATGCGATGCGCAAGATGCAGGTGAAATCCTTGGCAGACCTGGTCAGGATCACCGAGAAACTGGAAAACTGATCAAGACATCCGGCCGGTCTCAGCTCACCCGAGCCAACGGAAACAGGCGTTTGAAGTTCGCAGTGGTCTGTTCGGCCAGTTGCTCATAGGTTTCGCCCCGCACCATCGCGACGAATTCCGCCACTTCCCGCACATACTGCGGCAGGTTCGCCTTGCCGCGGTAGGGAATCGGCGCCAGGTAGGGCGAGTCGGTTTCGACCAGCAGGCGATCGGCCGGCACTTGCCGGGCGACGTCGCGCAAGGCATCGGCATTGCGGAAGGTGACGATTCCGGACAACGAGATGTAGTAACCCAAGTCCAGTGCCGCCTTGGCCATGCCCCAGTCTTCGGTAAAGCAATGCAGTACACCCGCCTGGCTCAGGTCTGCTTCGCGCAGCAGGGTCAGGGTGTCGGCACGCGCTGCACGGGTATGAATGATGACCGGCTTACCAGTAACTTGCGCCGCCTGCAGGTGCAGGCGGAAGGAGTCCTGCTGCACCTCGGCCGCTTCTGGCTCGTAATGGTAGTCCAGCCCGGTTTCGCCGATGGCCACCACATGCGGGTGCTCCAGCTCCTTGAGCAGCCACGCAAGCGGCGGCGCGCCGTCGGGCGTCAGGTCCAGTGGGTGGATACCCACCGAACAGTCGACGTCGCGGTAACGCTCGCTCAGGTCCTTGACCGCCTTGGCGTTATCGGCACTGACGCCGATGCACAGGAAGTGGCCAACGCCTCGAGCGCGGGCAGCATCCAGGGCCGCATCCAGAGAGCCCTGGTGAGCGGTGAGGTCGAGACGGTCGAGGTGGCAATGGGAATCTACAAGCATGGGCACATGACAACGCTGAAAGGAAATAAAGGGACAGCCCGGCTCAACGCTGGCCGGGCAACATTGCCCAGGAGGCCAGCAGCGCTTCGAGCAACAGCACACGATTGAGATTGGCCTTGGCCAGGATCTTCTGGCGCTGGGCGAGGATCCAGTCCTGAATCTCCAGGACCTTGCCCTGGCCGCTCTTCTGCGCCAGGTACTGCACAACCTTGCGCATATCGCTCAAGCCTAAACCTTCCTCGTCCTCGGTCAACTGATAACGCAGGACCAGATTGGACCAGTCACAGAACCAGTCGAACAACTGCAGCAAGGGAATCGCATTCCAGGCTTCGGCCAGCTGACTCGGGGACTGCTGCTGCTTGAGCAGCTTTTTCACCCCGTCGACCACCAGCGCCCGCTGCTCGCGCGCACCCTGAGCCTGCAGGCTGACAGCAACCAGCGGCGAGCCTGCCGCCAGGCTGAGCAGCTCAAGGCGTTCCTGCTCATCGCACTCAGGCAACGCCCCGCTCAACCAGGCCAGGCTTTGCGTGGTATCGGGTAAAGGACACGCTTGCTGTACGCAACGACTCTTGATGGTCGGCAACAACCGGCTCGGCTGGTGGCTGACCAGCAGCAACACAGTATTGCCGGAAGGCTCTTCCAGGCTCTTGAGCAAGGCGTTGGCAGCATTGATGTTCATGGCCTCGGCCGGTTCGATCAACACCACCTTGCGCCCGCCCAGCTGTGCGGTCTGGACCACGAAGGACACCAGGTCACGCACCTGGTCTACCTTGATCGGCTTGTCGGCCTCCTCTGGCTCCAACACGTAGTTGTCCGGGTGACTGCCGGCCGCCAGCAACAGGCACGATTTGCATTGCCCACAGGCTTGCAAATTGGCCGGGCGCTGGCACAGCAGCAAGGCCATCAGCCGCTCGACCAGGGCGCGCTTGCCAATGCCTTGTGGCCCATGCAGCAGGTAGGCATGGGCATGCTGGGTGCGCCCGGCCAGTTGCTGCCACAAGTCCTGCTGCCAGGGAAAGGCCTCAGCCACGGCAACGCTCCAGGATCTGCGGCAGCAAGGCGTCCAGCGATTGCTGCACCTGGGCCAGCGATTGCGCAGCGTCGATCAGCTTGTACTGCTGCGGCGCAGCCTTGGCGCGCGCCAGGTAGGCCTGACGTACGGCCTCGAAAAAGGCCTGGCCTTCCTGCTCGAAGCGGTCCAGACGGCCACGGGCCGCAGCCCGGGACAGGCCGATTTCCACCGGTAGGTCGAAGACCAGGGTCAGGTCCGGACGCAGGTCGCCCTGGACGAAATTCTCCAGGGTGGCGATGCGCTCCAGCGACAGGCCACGGCCACCGCCTTGATAGGCGTAGGTAGCATCGGTGAAACGGTCGCAGAGCACCACCGCACCATGGGCCAGGGCCGGGCGAATCACTTCGGCCAGGTGCTGGGCACGGGCGGCGAACACCAGCAACAGCTCGGTATCGGCATCCATTTTTTCGTCGCTGGGGGCCAGCAACAGTTCGCGGATCCGCTCAGCCAGCGGCGTGCCGCCTGGCTCACGGGTCAGCACCACATCCACACCCTGGGCACGCAGGTGCTCGGCAAGGTACTCGCGGTTGGTGCTCTTACCCGCGCCTTCGGGACCTTCCAGGGTGATAAACAAGCCGCTCACAGGCAGTCCTTATAGTTGGTCATTGCGCAGAGGCTTCACTGGCCGGCGCCGAGGCTTCAGGCACAGGCTCAGGACTCACCTCAGTGGATTCCGGGGTCTGCGGCTCGGCTGCAGGCTCGGCTTCAAGCTCAAGTTCGGTCACAGGTGCCGGGCTCGAACGGTAGTCGGCACGGCGCTTGATCTGGTACTCGCGGACCGCCGAATTGTGCGCATCCAGGTCGTCAGAGAAGATATGGCTACCATCGCCACGGGCGACGAAGTACAGGCTGCTGCCCGGTGTCGGATTCAATGCGGCATGGATGGCTTCACGGCCCACCATGGCAATCGGCGTCGGCGGCAGGCCAGCATTGGTATAGGTGTTGTAGGGCGTCGGCTCGCGCAGGTCGGCGCGGGTGATCTTGCCGTTGTAACGCTCACCCATACCGTAGATCACCGTCGGGTCGGTCTGCAGCAACATGCCGATGCGCATGCGGCGCACGAACACCCCGGCAATCTGGCCGCGCTCCTGGGGCACACCGGTCTCCTTCTCCACCAGCGAAGCCATGATCAGCGCCTGGTACGGATCACGATACGGCAGGTCGCTCGGACGCTCGGCCCACTCCTTGGCCAGCACCTCGTCCAGGCGCGCATAGGCTTGCTGGAGGAACTCTACGTCAGTCATGCCGCGCACGAAACGATAGGTATCGGGGAAGAAACGCCCTTCAGGGAACACACCGGGGTGACCGAGCTTGTCCATCACCTCGACATCACTGAGGCCATCGATTGTCTGCTTGATCTTTTCGTGCTTGGCCAATGCCGAGCGCACTTGACGGAAATTCCAGCCTTCGACCAGGGTCAGGCTGTACTGCACGACATCGCCCCGACGCCAGACCTCGAATAGGTCGCGCACGGTCATGCCTGGGATCATGCGGTACTCGCCGGTATGCAACGGCACGCCCGCCATGTTGAAGCGCCAGTACAGGCGCAGCCAGAAGGCATCATCCAGCAGTCCTTGGCTCTCCATACGGTAGAACATGCGATTAGGGTTGGTACCAGTGGGCACGTCGAGCAGTTGCTCCTGGTTAACGTGCAGGGTCTGCTCAAGCGCCGAATTCACTTTCCAGGCTGAAAAACCCAACATCAGGCCTGCCAGAATCAATCCGGTTTCCAGCAGCACCAAGAATTTACGTCTCACAAATCAGGCATCCAGTAGCGTTCGGGCAATGGCCTGCAGTTTACGGGTGAGTGGACCCGGCGACCAGTTCAGCGCTGCAAATGCACGCACCGGCCAGATACCGTAAACGCTGTTACAGACGAAAACCTCATCAGCCTGCTCCAAGTCCTGCAGGGACAGATCGGTAACACGCAGCGCGATTCCAGCCACTGCAGCCTGCTCGATCAGGGCCGCGCGCATGACCCCGGCCACGCCACAGCGGCTCAGGTCAGCCGTCAGCAGCTCGCCATCACGCACCAGGAACAGGTTACTGAAGACGCCTTCGACGACCCGTCCCGAGGTATCGCGCATCAAGCCTTCGGCATGCTCGGTATCCTGCCATTCGGCACGCGCCAGCACCTGTTCAAGTCGATTGAGGTGTTTGATTCCGGCCAGCAGCGGTTGTTCCGCAAGGCGGGTGGTACAGGCAAACAGACGAACGCCCTGCTCGGCATGCTGTGCAGGATAAGCAGGCAAGGGACTGCCCTGAAGGATACGTCGTGGTACCACGCCAGCGCCAGGCGCATAGCCGCGCTGACTGTCACCACGGACGAGAATCAGTTTGAGTACGCCGTCACCCAGCAAGCTGGCATAACGGCATAGCTCGTCACGAATCAGGCCGTGATCGGCGCTGATCGCCAGGCGCTGGCAACCCAGCGCCAGGCGCTCGAGATGATACTCGAGCAACGATGGCCGACCGGCCCTGACAGCAATAGTCTCGAACAGACCATCGCCGTAGGCCAGCGCGCGGCTTTGCAGGTTGACTGCATCTGCCGCCTGGCCATCGATCCAGCTGTGCATCAGCCGGCGAACCGGCGGAACACCAGCGAGCCGTTGGTACCGCCAAAACCGAAGGAGTTGGACAGCACGATATCGATCGGCATGTTGCGCGCCTCATGCGGCACGAAGTCCAGATCGCAGCCCTGGTCCGGCTCATCGAGGTTGATGGTCGGTGGTGCCACCTGAC
This sequence comes from Pseudomonas sp., assembly GCF_050739775.1. GTDB lineage: Bacteria > Pseudomonadota > Gammaproteobacteria > Pseudomonadales > Pseudomonadaceae > Aquipseudomonas. Next base: position 81,372 of record NZ_JBOICA010000015.1, on the reverse strand, counting down.
TGTTGATCGACAGCACGCTGAAAATCGCTTCCACTGCACCGGCAGCGCCCAGCAGGTGACCGGTCATCGACTTTGTCGAGCTGACCGCCAGCTTGTAGGCATGCTCACCAAATACCGACTTGATCGCCGAGGCTTCCGCCAGGTCACCGGCCGGGGTCGAGGTGCCATGGGCGTTGATGTAGTTCACCTGGTCAGCGTTCAGGGCGGCATCGCGCAAGGCGTTGACCATGCAGCGCGCCGCGCCGCTGCCGTTTTCTGGCGGCGAAGTCATGTGGTAGGCGTCGCCACTCATGCCAAAACCCACCAGCTCGGCATAGATGGTCGCACCACGGGCCTTGGCGTGTTCGAGCTCTTCAAGCACCAACGCACCGGCACCGTCGGCCAGGACGAAACCGTCACGGCCCTTGTCCCACGGACGGCTGGCACGGGTCGGGTCGTCATTGCGGGTCGACAGCGCCCGCGAGGCACCGAAGCCGCCCATACCCAGGCCGCAGGCCGCCATTTCCGCCCCGCCGGCAATCATCACATCAGCTTCACCGAAGGCAATGTTGCGCGCAGCCATGCCGATACAGTGGGTACCGGTGGTGCAGGCGGTGGCAATGGCGTAGTTAGGTCCCTGTACACCCAGGTGGATCGACAGGAAACCGGAAATCATGTTGATGATCGAACCCGGCACGAAGAACGGCGAAATGCGCCGCGGGCCTTGCTCATGCAAAGTCCGGCTGGTTTCTTCGATATTGGTCAGGCCACCGATACCCGAGCCCATGGCCACGCCAATACGCTCGCGGTTGGCATCGGTCACTTCCAGGCCAGCGTTGCGCACTGCCTGAAAACCGGCTGCCAGGCCGTACTGAATGAACAGATCGAGCTTGCGGGCTTCCTTGACCGACAGGTACTGCTCAACCTCGAAGCCCTTTACCGAGCCGCCAAAACGGGTGGAGTAGGCAGACAGGTCGGTATGTTCAATCAGACCTATGCCACTGCGGCCAGCCAGAATGCCCTGCCAACTGCTCGGCACATCCGTACCCAGTGGCGACAGCATACCCATACCGGTGACCACGACGCGTCTACGCGACACAGCACTCTCCTTATTCAATTGACTACATCTCTTGTAAAGAAAAAACCGCACGCCGGCGAAGGCAGTGCGGTTTTTCCATGACAAGAAGCGACGACTACAACGTCTTAGGCCTGGTGGCTGGTGACGTAGTCGATAGCAGCTTGAACAGTAGTGATCTTCTCGGCTTCTTCGTCAGGGATTTCGGTCTCGAATTCCTCTTCCAGAGCCATCACCAGCTCAACGGTGTCAAGGGAATCGGCACCCAGATCTTCGACGAAGGAAGCAGAGTTCACTACTTCTTCTTCTTTAACGCCCAGTTGCTCGGCGACGATTTTCTTGACGCGTTCTTCGATGGTGCTCATACCTTGTTTTCACTCCTAATGGACATATGTCAGGCGGCTGGCCGGTGTGTAAGTGTATAGAAAGACGTCTGCTTTTCAAGCGCAACACGCCTCGCCAGACCACACCTGCCAACCGACTAGAATCTGGTTGCAGCTTTATAACGGATTTTAGACAGCTCGTATGACATTTTTTTGAAGCAATCCGTCACATTAGATTTACATGTACATGCCGCCGTTGACCGGAATGGTCGCGCCAGTCACATAACCTGCGCCTTCAGAGGCCAGGAAAGCGACCACATTGGCAATTTCCTCAGCCTGGCCCAGACGCCCCAGGGGAATCTGGGTCTGCAGCGCCTCGCGCTGAGCTTCGGGCAATTCGCGGGTCATGTCGGTATCGATGAAGCCCGGGGTCACCGAGTTGACGGTGATCGCACGCGAGCCGACTTCGCGCGCCAGGGCACGGCTGAAGCCTTCCAGACCGGCCTTGGCTGCAGCGTAGTTGACCTGCCCGGCATTACCCATGGCACCCACCACCGAACCGATGCTGATAATACGACCCCAACGCGCCTTGGTCATGCCACGCAGCACGCCCTTGGACAGACGGTAGAGGCTGTTCAGGTTGGTGTCGATGACGTCGAACCACTCGTCGTCCTTCATGCGCATCATCAGGTTGTCACGGGTGATGCCGGCGTTATTGACCAGAATGGTTGGCGCGCCGAACTGCTCCTGGATCTTGGCCAGGGTGGCAGCAACCGACTCGTCGCTGGTCACGTTCAGCTCCAGGCCGGTACCGGTGATGCCGTGCTCCTTGAGGGTCGCGGCGATACGCTCGGCGCCCGAGGCAGAGGTGGCGGTACCGATCACGGTAGCGCCCAGACGGCCCAGCTCCAGGGCGATAGCCTGGCCAATACCACGACTGGCGCCGGTAACCAGGGCAACTTTACCTTGCAGGCTCATGCAAGCTTCTCCTAAATCAGGCCAGCGCCGCACGGGTGGCGGCGACAGCATCCGGGGTGTTGAGGTTATAAGTGGTGACGCCATCGGCGCAACGCTTGTTCAGACCGGCAAGCACTTTGCCCGGGCCGCACTCGACCAGTTGCACCGCGCCATTGGCGGCCAGGGTCTGCACGCACTCGACCCAGCGAACTGGCTTGTACAGCTGCTCGAGCAGGTCGCGCTTGAGGGTGCCCAGGTCAGCTGCCACAGCGGCGCCGACGTTCTGCACTACGGGAATCTGCGGAACCTGCCAGTCGATGGCATTGACCGACTCGGCAAAGCGCTCGGCAGCCGGACGCATCAGCTCGCAGTGCGACGGCACGCTGACCGGCAGCGGCAGCGCGCGCTTGGCGCCGGCAGCCTTGCAGGCTTCCATGGCGCGCTCGACGGCAGCCTTGGCGCCGGCGATCACGACCTGACCTGGCGAGTTGAAGTTCACCGCACTGACCACTTCGCCCTGGGCTGCCTCAGCACAGATACCGACGACGACAGCGTCATCCAGGCCGAGAATCGCCGCCATCGCGCCCTGCCCGGCCGGAACGGCCTCCTGCATGAGTTCGCCACGTCGCTTGACCAGCTTCACGGCGTCACCCAGGCTCAGGCTGCCCGCGGCAACCAGCGCGCTGTACTCGCCCAGGCTATGACCGGAAACGAAAGCCGGGCGCGCACCGCCCTCTGCCAGCCACAGGCGCCATAGGGCGATCGAGGCGGTGAGGATGGCCGGTTGGGTTTTGTCAGTTTGATTGAGTTGCTCTTCCGGACCGTTCTGGGTCAATGCCCAGAGGTCATAGCCCAGAGCCTCGGAGGCCTCGCGGAAGGTATCAATGACCAGCGGATACTGGGCGCCCAGCTCGGCAAGCATGCCGAGGGACTGCGAACCTTGACCGGGAAAGACAAATGCGAGGGATGCAGACATTGAACAAGCCCCTAATGATCTTGTCGGCGGAAATGAAGCGCCCAGCGCCTGGCTGAGCACAAGAAACTGCAGACTTGGATGGTAACGCGGACCAAGCGGTCACATTTAACCACTTCCTGAGGCATATGCCTAAAGCAACAGGTCTTCCAGGCGCCCGTGCAGGCGCTGCGGCAGATTCTCCTGGATTTCGATCAAGGCACGCTGGATAGCACTCTGAAAGCCCTGCACACCGGCAGAACCATGACTCTTGATGACGATACCCTGCAACCCCAGGAAGCTTGCGCCATTATGCCGCGCCGGGGCCAGGTCGGCCTGCAGGCGCTTGAGCAGCGGCATGGCCACGGCACCGGCCAGGCGTGCAGCGAGCCCACCCTTGAACAGGGCCTCGATACGCGAACCGATCATCGTCGCCAGACCTTCGCTGGACTTGAGCAGGATGTTGCCGACGAAGCCGTCGCAGACCACCACATCCGCCTCACCACGGTACAGACCATCGCCTTCGACGAAGCCGATGTAGTTAAGCCCGCGCGCACTCTGCAGCAGATTGGCCGCCAGCTTGACCTGCTGGTTGCCCTTGATGTCTTCGGTACCGACATTGAGCAGCGCTACCCGAGGCCGGGAAACCCCCAGAGCCTGAGCCGCCACGGAGCCCATCACAGCAAACTGGAAGAGGTTTTCCGCGCTGCAGTCGACATTGGCACCCAGGTCGAGCAACTGACAGTAACCGGCCTGAGTGGGAATGGCCGCCACCATGGCTGGGCGGTCGATGCCGGGCAGGGTTTTCAGCACATAGCGCGACAGCGCCATCAGCGCACCGGTATTACCGGCACTCACGCAGGCCTGAACCTTGCCATCACGCAATAATTCCAGGGCCACGCGCATGGACGAATCAGGCTTGCCACGCAACGCCTGGGCCGGCCGCTCATCCATGCCGATCACTTCGCTGGCCGCAACAATCTGCAGGCGCGCGCGATCCGCTGCCGACTGGCCAGCGACAAGATCTTCTAGGAGGGAGGGTTGACCGACAAGGGTCAGGTGCAGCGAGGGGGTAGCCGACAGGCAAGCAATACTCGCCTGAACAATGCTGCGGGGACCGAAGTCCCCGCCCATTGCGTCAATCGCGATGATCTGAGCGGACAAGGATTACTCGTCAGCGCCCTTGTCGATCACTTTACGACCACGGTATACGCCTTCTGGCGATACGTGGTGACGCAGGTGCACTTCACCGGTGGTTTTCTCTACGGACAGAGCGTTTTCCGAGAGGGCGTCGTGCGAACGGCGCATGTCACGGGCAGAGCGGGATTTTTTGTTCTGCTGAACAGCCATAATTGATTAACTCCTAAACGTTTGGGTCACGCTTTAACTGCGCCAATACACTGAACGGGTTGGACCGTGTTACCTCGTCCTTGCTCGGTTCGGGCTCATCGGCGCCCGCCGGCTGCTGGCATTCTTCCGGATGATGAGCAGGCACGATGGGCAAAGCGAGCAGAAGCTCTTCCTCGACCAAGGCCTGCAGATCCAAAGGATCTTCGCCCAGTTCCAGCACGTCATAACCTTTCGGCAACGACTGGGTATTCGCACCCTCCTTCACCACGGCGTAAGTACATTCGCTGTGGATCGGCAGGGTGACCAGCTCAAGACAACGCTGGCAAACCATCTTGACCTCGACGCTCAGGTCGGTGTGGATAACCACAGCCTTCTGCTCGTCTCGCTCAAAATCGAATTTAGCCTGCACCGTACCGACAGTGTCGGAAAGCGGGTCGCAGAGTCTCTCCAAATCGGCGAGCTGCAGTGTTCCTTCGAGGGAAACACCACGATCGGCCAATTTGCGCGGGTCAACGTGAGGTGGAATCGGGTCATTCAACATAGGCGCAGCATTCTAGGGATGACCCCCGCCCCTGTCAAAGGAAATTCGGCTCCGCTCAGCATGTTAGAATCGTTTCACCTGCCCAGGAGTTTACCATGCTGCCTTTATTACTGGCTTCCAGCTCGCCCTACCGGCGTGAATTGCTTGAACGCTTACGCCTGCCCTTCAGCTGGGCCTCCCCGGATATCGACGAACAGCGCCTACCCGAAGAGCCTGCCCTTGAGCTGGTCAAACGCCTGGCCCGAGAGAAAGCCCAGGTCCTGGCAGACAGCCACCCTGGCCACCTGATCATCGGTTCGGACCAGGTCGCGGTGCTCGGCGAGCAGATCCTCGGCAAGCCGCACACCTTCGAACGGGCCTGCGAGCAATTGCTCGCCGCCAGCGGCAACCACGTCACCTTTCTCACCGGCCTTGCCCTACTCAACAGCCAGACCGGCCACTGCCAGGTGGACTGCGTGCCGTTCACGGTCAACATGCGCGAACTGGACCTGGCGCGCATCGAACGCTACCTGCGCACCGAAGAGCCCTACGACTGCGCTGGCAGCTTCAAGGCTGAAGGCCTTGGCGTCAGCCTGTTCCAGAGCACCCACGGGACCGATGCCACCAGCCTGGTCGGCCTGCCATTGATTCGGTTGGTGGATATGCTCCTGGCCGAAGGTGTCAGCCTCCCACAAGGGTAGCCTCGCACCCCAGAAAGCAAAAAGCCGACCCCAGGGGCCGGCTTTCTTTTGTCGGAGCAATCAGCGCAACGACGGCCCTTGAAAGCCCATCCACATCGCCAGTCGCTCGGCAATACTGGTACCCAGGCGCTTAGAGAAGCGATCGAATGGCGACTCTTCGACGGTGAAGTCCACCAACTCCTTTTCGCCAACCACTTCACGCGCCACGTAACCTGCACTCCCAAGGCCATCCACCAAGCCCAACGCCAACGCCTGCTCACCGGACCAGATCAAACCGCTGAACAGCTCAGGGTGCTCTTTGTCCTTGAGGCGCTCGCCACGCCCTTGCTTGACGCTGGTAATGAACTGCTTGTGAGTGGTTTCCAGTACACCCTGCCAGAACGCGGTCTCTTCGGGTTTTTGCGGCTGGAACGGATCGAGGAACGCCTTGTGCTCGCCGGCCGTATAGGTACGGCGCTCGACACCAAGCTTCTCCATGGCACCGACAAAACCGTAACCGGCGGCCGTAACACCGATGGAACCGACCAGACTGGCCTTGTCAGCGTAAATCTGGTCGGCGGCACTGGCGATGTAATAGGCACCGGAGGCGCCCAGATCACTGATCACCGCGTACAACTTGATTTGCGGGTACTCGGCACGCAGACGGCGAATCTCATCGTAGACATAGCCCGACTGCACCGGGCTACCACCCGGACTATTGATACGCAGGACCACCGCTTTGGTTTTCGAATCCTTGAACGCCTCACGCAAGCCACCGACGATGTTATCGGCACTGGCAGGCTCCTGATCAGCAATCATCCCACGCACCTCAACCAGCGCGGTGTGATTGACGCTTCGGGAGGTGGCCTTGTCCATGTTCATCATGGGACTGAACAGCGCGAGAAGGCCAAACAGGTAAGCAAAGGTCAGCAACTTGAAAAAAACACCCCAGCGCCGCGCCCGACGCTGCTCCTGCACACCCGCCAGGAGGGTTTTCTCCAACAACTTCCAGCTTTTCTGCTCTTCGTTGCCTTCGGCGCCAGGCGCCTTCCACTCGTCAGCCATGCTCACCTACCCTGGAATTACTGCGGCAGGCGACTGGCTCAGCCAGGCCTGCAAATGTGAAAAATGCTCGATACAGACCTGCGGCCCGAAAGCACTCAATGCTTGCGGCGACATGGCCCCGTAGCCGACAGCCACCGAGTGCATCCCGGCATTGGTAGCCATCAACAGGTCGAACGACGAATCGCCGACCATCAAGGCACGCCCAGGCTCAACCCCGCAGTGCGCCAGAATCTCTTCAAGCATCTGCGGATGAGGCTTGCCGCGGCTTTCATCGGCAGCCCGGGTGATATCGAAGTAATCCTGCCAGCCATTGGCCCTCAGCACCCGATCCAGACCACGGCGCGCCTTGCCGGTGGCCACCGCCAGACGATAGCCCTGAGCGCGAAAAGCCTCCAGCGACTCCACCACCCCCTCGAACAGGGGCGATGGCTGCTCGTCCAGCGCCATGTACACATCGGCGTAGTGTTGACGGAACACCGCCACCTGCTCGACATCCAGGTGCGGATACAGCGTGGCGATCGCCTCGGACAACGCCAGGCCAATTATACCCTTGACCGCCTCGTCATCGCAGGTAGCGTGACCGGCGCGACCAGCGGCCAGATGCATGGCCTCGACAATGCGCCCGATTGAATCAGCCAGCGTGCCATCCCAATCGAAGATCAGCAGATCGTAATCACGCCGCACTCAAGCGCTCCACGGTTTTGGCCCACATCTCGTCCACTGGCGCCTCAAGCTTGAGCTCGCCACCGTCAGGCAGGGGCACGGTCAGGGCATAGGCATGCAGAAACAGACGCTTGCCGCCCAGGTCACGAATCTCACGGGTGAAATCTTCATCACCGTACTTGCTGTCACCAGCAATGCAGTGCCCGGCATGCAAGGCGTGCACGCGGATCTGATGGGTACGACCGGTGATCGGACGCGCCTCGACGATGGTGGCAAATTCACCAAAGCGGCGCAGCACACGGAAAATGGTCAACGCCTCCTTGCCTTCGTCGTTGACTTCGACCATGCGCTCGCCGGAACGCAGGTTGCTCTTGAGCAAAGGCGCGTTGACCTGCTTCTTGGCGGTCGCCCAGTGGCCACGAACCAGGGCCATGTAGCGTTTGTCGACACCATCCCCGCGCAACGCGGCGTGCAGGTGACGCAACATGCTGCGCTTTTTGGCGATCATCAGCAGGCCGGAAGTATCGCGATCCAGGCGATGGACCAGCTCCAGCTCCTTGGCATCTGGACGCATCTGACGAAAGGCTTCGATCACCCCGAAGTTCAGGCCGCTGCCGCCATGAACGGCAATGCCGGCAGGTTTGTTCAGCACAATCAAGGTCTTGTCTTCATAGACGATGGCGGCCTCCAGGCGTTGAAGCAAACCCTGGGCCACTGGCACAGGCTCATCGCGCTCAGGCAGACGAACGGGCGGCACACGCACGATGTCACCGGCCTGCAACTTGTACTCGGGCTTGATTCGACCCTTGTTCACGCGCACTTCGCCTTTGCGCAAAATGCGGTAAATCAAGGTCTTGGGAACACCCTTGAGCGCAGTGATGAGGAAATTATCGATTCGTTGGCCGGCAAGTTCCGGCGCGACCTCGATCAGCTGGACGCCGGAGGTCGGAGGGGCATTAGTCGTCATTTATCAATCATAACAATTTTTTATGGATTTGAAGCACTTAATGATTGCTGCTATAGTCGCGAACGCCGCCAAAAGCGGCTGGCCAGCGGACTCACGGCTTCTAGCCGGCCCTGACCGACGCAAAATCTCGAGGACGCGAGGCCGTCCGACGGGGCTTTTGCCAGTTTACAGAATTGCCTGGAATCGCCACCAGCGCCGTGCAGAGAAGACCGATAAAAACGACAAGAGCGGTGTTTTGCCCTCCCCCGATGTTTTTTTCGCTGCCACTCTGTCAGTGCCGTCAATTTCACGCAGTCATGGCGAAGGCTTCGGAAATACCAGCCTTGGACATAAAGGCGCGGGCTCCCGTATTGGAGCTGGCGATAAATGCAACCCGTTGCGGATTCAGCGCGCGGCAGCACCCGAATTATCAGGGATACGTGTAGGGTGGAGATGCACAACCGTCGGACCGTGTAGTACTGCGTTCAGTCCACAGGCCTTTTGGCCAGGCGACCGGACCCGGTCTTGATCAAGATGCCCCTGGGCGTCCACGGCCGAAGGCTGATTCCTCCTCCTGACTGAGTGCATTTGACACCACAGCAAGCAGGACGCGTCGTCGCGACTTCGGCAGTACTGGGTTACCAGTCTGGCTCGACAGTCGCTGGACACAGGGGTGGCCTGCCACCCCTTGCGCACCTGACACCGACCGTGAGAAGTCGTGTGTGCCGAACGCCGTTTCCGGCAGCCCGGAAACCGACGGTATTACATGAAAAGAATGCTGATTAACGCAACTCAACCCGAAGAGTTGCGTGTAGCGCTGGTAGACGGCCAACGTCTCTACGACCTGGACATCGAGTCCGGTGCGCGCGAGCAGAAGAAGGCCAACATCTACAAAGGCCGGATCACCCGGATCGAACCTAGCCTGGAAGCCGCTTTCGTCGACTTCGGCTCCGAACGCCATGGCTTTCTGCCGCTGAAAGAAATCTCCCGCGAATACTTCAAGAAGTCCCCGGAAGGCCGGGTGAACATCAAGGAAGTGCTCAGCGAAGGCCAGGAAGTCATCGTCCAGGTCGAGAAAGAAGAGCGCGGCAACAAGGGCGCAGCCCTGACCACCTTCATCAGCCTGGCCGGCCGCTACCTGGTGCTGATGCCGAACAACCCGCGTGCCGGTGGCATCTCCCGCCGCATCGAAGGCGAAGAGCGCAATGAACTGCGCGAAGCCCTGAACGGCCTGGTCGCCCCTGCTGACATGGGCCTGATCGTGCGTACTGCCGGCCTCGGCCGCAGCAGCGAAGAAATGCAATGGGACCTGGACTACCTGCTGCAGCTCTGGACCGCAATCAAGGAAGCCTCCCTGGACCGCGCCGCGCCATTCCTGATCTACCAGGAAAGCAACGTCATCATCCGCGCCATTCGCGATTACCTGCGCCAGGACATCGGCGAAGTGCTGATCGACAGCATCGATGCCCAGGAAGAAGCCCTGACCTTCATCCGCCAGGTGATGCCGCAGTACGCCAGCAAGATCAAGCTGTATGAAGACAGCGTTCCGCTGTTCAATCGTTTCCAGATCGAAAGCCAGATCGAAACCGCCTTCCAGCGCGTGGTCGACCTGCCGTCCGGCGGTTCGATCGTCATCGATCCGACCGAAGCCCTGGTGTCCATCGACATCAACTCGGCGCGCGCCACCAAAGGCAGCGACATCGAGGAAACCGCCCTGCAGACCAACCTGGAAGCGGCTGAAGAAATCGCCCGCCAGCTGCGCCTGCGTGACATCGGCGGCCTGATCGTCATCGACTTCATCGACATGACCCCGGCCAAGAACCAGCGCGCTGTCGAGGAGAAGGTACGTGAGTGCCTGGAAGCCGACCGCGCCCGCGTACAGGTTGGCCGCATCTCGCGCTTCGGCCTGCTGGAAATGTCCCGTCAGCGCCTGCGCCCTTCCCTGGGCGAAAGCAGTGGCATCGTTTGCCCTCGCTGCAGCGGCACCGGCATCATCCGTGACGTCGAATCCCTGTCGCTGGCGATCCTGCGCCTGATCGAAGAAGAAGCACTGAAAGACCGCACCGCTGAAGTTCGTGCACAAGTGCCGATTCCGGTTGCAGCTTTCCTGCTCAATGAAAAACGCAACTCGATCACCAAGATCGAACTGCGCACCCGGGCGCGTATCGTCATCCTGCCGAACGACCACCTGGAAACCCCGCATTTCGAAGTCCAGCGTCTGCGCGACGACAGCCCGGAAGCTCAGAGCAGTCAGTCCAGCTACGAAATCGCCGCTGCCGAGACTGAAGAAGTCCAGCCGACTGCCGCCACCCGCACCCTGGTTCGCCAGGAAGCCGCGGTCAAGACCGCACCGTCCCGCGCCAACGCACCGGTTCCGACTGCCCCGGAACAACCCGCCGCGCCAGTACACGTCGCGCCAGAGCCAAGCCTGTTCAAAGGCCTGGTGAAATCGCTGGTCAGCCTGTTCGCCGGCAAGGATGAACCTGCCGCCGCCCCAGTGGTTGCCGAAAAGCCTGCCACCGAGCGTCCGCAACGCAACGAGGAGCGTCGTACCGGTCGCCAGCAGAGCCGCAACCGCAACGGCCGTCGCGATGAAGATCGCAAGCCTCGCGAAGAGCGCGCCCCGCGTGAAGAGCGTCAACCACGCGAAGCCCGTGAAGAAACCCAGGCCCGCGAAGAGCGCGCCCCACGTCAGCCACGTGAAGAGCGCCAACCTCGCGCACCACGCGAAGAGCGCCGCTCCCGCGAAGACCGTCCGGTCCGCGAACTGCGCGAGCCACTGGATGCTGCCACCCCGGCCGTGCGTGAAGAGCGTCCTGAGCGCGCCCCGCGTGAAGAACGTCAGCCTCGCGAAGAACGTGCACCGCGTGAAGAGCGCAGCCCACGCGAAGAACGTGCACCTCGTGAAGAGCGTCAGCCACGCCCGCCACGCGAAGAGCGTCAGCCTCGCCCAGCCGAACAGACTGCTGAAGTGGCTGAAGAGCAACTGCCGAACGAAGAGCTGCTGCAGGACGACGGCCAGGAAGGCATCGAAGGCGAACGCCCACGTCGTCGCTCCCGCGGCCAGCGTCGTCGCAGCAACCGTCGTGAGCGTCAGCGCGATGCCAACGGCAACATCGTTGAAGGCTCCGAAGACGGCGCCGAAGAAGGCAACGAGCCGTCGGCTGCCGAACTGGCCGCAGGCCTGGCCGTCACCGCAGCTGTTGCGACCAGCAACATCAGCGCTGAAGCCGAAGCCCAAGCCAACGTTCAAGCTCAACGCGCTACCGCTGCCGTTGAAGAGGCTGCCCCTGTCGCTGCCCAAGCAACTGTTGAGGTTGTCGCCGTAGAGACCGTTGAAGCAACCGAGCCGACTCCGGTCGAACCAGTTGTGATTGAAGCGCAACAGCCTGTCGTTGCTGAAGAAGTGGCAATCGCCCCGGTGGTTGAGCAGCCGCTCAGCCACCCCGTGGCCGCGGCTGAGCCGAGCATCGAGCCTGTAGTCGAAGCCGCCCCTCAGCCAGTCGTAGAAGCACCGGTTGAAGTGACTGTCGTCGCCGAGCCAGCTGTTGAAACACCACGCGAGCCCGAAGTTGTTCAGGCCCCTGTGGTTGAAGTCGAAGCAGTCCGGCCGGTTGCTGCCGAACCAGCGCCAGTAGTCGCAGAACAAGCGCCTGCTGCCGAGCCAGCTGTGGTCGAAACCCCGGTGGTAATACTGCCGAGCGGTCGCGCACCAAACGACCCACGTGAAGTGCGCCGCCGCAAGCGTGAAGCCGAAGCTGCAGCCGCTGCTGCTGCCCAAGCCGAACCCGTGGAGCAACAACCGCAAGCCCAGGAAACAGCAGAAGAGCACAAGCCGCTCGTCTGATCATCCAGGCAGTAAAAAGCCCCGCCAGGTAACTGGCGGGGCTTTTTTATGACCTGCGGGTGGGAGCTACAACAGCCGCTCCCACAGTGTTCAGTACAGATTCGGCTCCATCTCAAGCGTAACGCCGAAGCGCTCGAGAATGTCAGCCTGGATTTTCTGCGCCAGCTGATACAGCTGCATGCCACTGGCCTGGCCATAGTTGACCAGCACCAACGACTGCAAACGGTGCACCCCGGCGTCGCCTTCACGGTGCCCCTTCCAACCCGCCTGCTCGATCAGCCAGCCTGCTGCCAGCTTAATCTGCCCGTCAGCCTGTGGATAAGCCACCAAGCCTGGGTACTGCACACGGATCTTGTCGGCCAGCACAGCCGCGACCACCGGGTTTTTGAAGAAGCTCCCGGCGTTACCCAGCTCGACCGGATCTGGCAGCTTCTCCCGGCGAATGCTGCATATCGCATCGCTGACATTCTGCGCCGTCGGCTGACTAATGCTCTGCTCGCTCAAACGTTGACGCACTGGCCCGTAGTCCAGATGTGCTTGCATGACGCGACTCAAGGCAAAGCGTACACGCAGGATCACCCAGCGCCCCGGATGGCGCTTGAACAGGCTGTCACGGTAAGCGAAAGCGCATTCTTCCAGACTGAAATCACGCAGCTCGCCAGTCTGGCGATCCAGCGCGGTGAGTCCGGCAAACACGTCCTTGATCTCAACACCATAAGCGCCAATGTTCTGCATCGGTGCGGCGCCGACCGTACCCGGGATCAAGCTGAGGTTTTCCAGCCCGGCCAGGCCCTGGGCCAGACTCCACTGGACGAACGGATGCCAGGGCTCACCGGCCTCGGCCTCGACCACCACATGCTCACCGTCGTCAGAGAGGATACGCAGGCCACGGCTGGCCATGCGCAGCACCAGCGCCTGGATATCGGCGGTCAGCAGCAAGTTGCTGCCCCCCCCGAGCACCAACACTGGCACACCCTGCTCACTCGCCTGGGCCAGAGCCCGGCGCACTTCGTCGTCATTATGAGCCTCGGTGAAATAACAGGCCTTCACATCAATGCCAAAGGTGTTGTACGGCTTGAGCGATACCTGCTCCTGCCACTGCCCGCTCATAGACGTCCCTTGAGTTCGATGACCAATCGGCTACAGGCGATCTCGATCAGGTCCAAGACCTGCTCAAATCCCTGTTCGCCACCGTAGTAAGGATCCGGTACCTCATCCAGCGCACCCTCATAGCGGCGCAGGAACAGGTCCAGCTCGGCGCTCGCCCCGGCAGGCTGCAGCGCCTGCAAATGGCCAAGGTTACTCGTGTCCATAGCCAGGATCAGGTCGTATTCATTGAAGTGAATGGCCTTGACCTGTTGCGCACGCTGCTGCGACAGGTCATAACCGCGCGTCCGGGCTGCACGACAAGTGCGGCTGTCAGGCGGCTTGCCGACATGCCAGTTCCCGGTCCCAGCCGAAGCCACTTCGATCAGCTCGCCGAGCCCTTCGGCCTGCAACTGATGACGCAACACGCCTTCGGCGGTCGGTGAACGACAGATATTGCCCAGACAGACGAACAGAACCCGCATCAGGCCTCCAGCAAGCGCCGCACGCGCTCCAGGTCTTCAGGCGTATCGACACCCACCGGTGGCGCTTCGATAGCATCAGCGACGTGAATACGCACGCCATGCCAGAGGGCCCGCAGTTGCTCCAACGACTCAGTCTTCTCCAACCAGCATGGGCCCCAGCCAACGAAATCCTGCAGGAAACCCGCGCGGTAGGCGTACATGCCGATGTGCCGACGATATGGCACGCCTTCCGGCAATTGCTCGCGGCTCTGGGCGAAGGCATCCCGTGCCCAGGGCAGTGGCGCCCGGCTAAACGTCAGGGCCAGGCCATTGCAGTCGCTGATCACCTTGACCGCATTGGGATTGAACAGTGCTTCAACCTCGCTGATCGGCTCGGCCAGGGTGGCGATACCGGCTTCAGGATGGGCTGCCAGGTTGGCGGCGACCTGATCGATGATCACCGGTGGAATCAGCGGTTCGTCGCCCTGGACGTTGACCACGATAGCATCGGCGGCCAGGCCCAGCTTGCTAGCCACTTCAGCCAGACGGTCGGTGCCGGAGTCATGATCTTCGCGGGTCATCAACACTTCAGCGCCGAACGCCTCGCAAGCCTTGAAGATGCCCGCGTCATCAGTGGCAATTACCACGCGACTGGCACCGCTTTTGCGCGCTTGCTCCCAGACATGCTGGATCATCGGCTTGCCGGCAATCAGCAGCAGCGGCTTGCCTGGCAAGCGGGTGGAGCGCAGGCGCGCCGGAATCACCACGGTAAAAGCCAGGCTCATTTGTCCAGACGCTCGTCATCGGTCAGGGTACGAGCTTCACTTTCGAGCATCACCGGGATGCCATCGCGGATCGGATAGGCCAGACCTGCGCCCTTGCTGATCAGCTCGGTCTTGTCGGCGCTGAGTTTGAGCGGGCCTTTGGTGATCGGGCAGGCGAGGATATCGAGCAGTTTGGTGTCCATGGAAATTCCTCAGGCCAGTGGCCGGAATAAGAAACGAATCAGGAATGCCGCGACTCGGGCAGCAAGCGTTCGAGCTGTGCATCGAACCAAACCCGGAAGGCCGGCGAAGGCACAGCGTCGACCGCAAGGTACCACCAGTCGTCAGCAGCGAAGGCGCGGCATTTGACCGCGTCCTTCTCAGTCATGATCAGCGGTAGCGCAGGAGTGAAACTCAGGGCCTGGACGCTGTATTCGGCATGATCGGCAAATGGGTGTGGCACAGGCCGCCAGTTTAGCCCCTGCAGGGTATTGAAGAAACGCTGCGGATTACCAATACCGGCTACCGCGTGCACAGCCTGGCCAGCGGGGAAATACTCAAGCCCCTGGCGCTCACCGCTGCGCAGGTTGACCAGCGCGGTGGGCTGCAGAGCAAAGGCAAAACCGTCTTCACGGTCCGCCATTGCGCCGTTGTAGAGCACGGCGTCAACCTCCTGCAGGCGCTCCACCGGCTCACGCAGCGGCCCGGCGGGCAAGCAGCGGCGATTACCCAGACCGCGGGCGGCATCGATCAGCACCAGCTCCAGATCGCGGGCCAGGCGGTAATGCTGCATACCGTCATCGCACAGGATAAGGTCCAGTGACTCGCTAGCCAGCAACGCCTGCACGGCGCGCGAACGATCCGGGTCAATCATCAGCGGCACGCCGCTGCGCTGGACGATCAGCAAGGGTTCGTCACCCGCTTCGGCTGCGCTCTGCTCGGCGCGCACCCGCCAGGGTAGCTGCGGCGGCTTGGCGCCATAGCCACGACTGACCACACCGACGCGCAGACCTTGCTGGCGGCAATGCTCGATCAGCCACAGAATCATGGGAGTCTTGCCCGTGCCGCCGATGGTGATATTGCCCACCACGATGACCGGTACCGGCGCACGGTAGCTAGCACTCTCCCCGGCCAGAAAACGCGCCCGCTTGCGCAGCACCACCCGACGATACAACGACTCCAGCGGACGTAGCAGGACAAGGGCCGGATGCCCGGCGTACCAGGCATTGAGCAAACGATCGGCAAACGCCATCAGGGTGTCCCCTGGGCAGCCTCGACCGTGGTCATGCGCAACTGGCTGAAACCGAGCTTGCCGGCCGCATCCATGGCAGTGACCACCGCCTGGTGCGGCGTCTTGCCGTCGGCGCTGATCGACAACGGCAGTTTGCTGTCACCGGCAGACTCTTTCTGCAGGGCTTCGGTCAGCGTCGCCAGATCGCTCTTGGGCAACAGGTTGTTGTTCACCGAATAGACGCCATCGGCGCTGATGGTGATGTCCAGTTGCTTGAGCTCGTTGTCGGGCGCGGGCGCACCACTGACAGACTCCGGCAGTTCAACCCGCAGTTGGGTTTCACGGGTAAACGTGGTGGTCACCACGAAGAACAGCAACAGGATGAACACCACGTCGATCAGTGACGCCAGGTTGATATCCACGGTCTCCCGTGGCTTGCGCCGGAATCTCACGCCTTGCCCTCGGCCAGGTCGACGTCACGGTCGCCCTGCACCACTTCGACCAGCTTGATTGCCTCCTGCTCCATGCCAACCACCAGTTCGTCGATACGGCGTTGCAGGAAACGGTGAAAAAACACCGCCGGAATGCCGACCATCAGGCCGGCTGCGGTGGTGATCAACGCCTTGGAGATACCGCCAGCCAATACCGCGGCGTTGGTGGTCATGCCGGTACCCATGAACGCGCTGAAAATATCGATCATGCCCAGCACGGTGCCGAGCAAACCAAGCAACGGCGCCATGGCGGCAATGGTGCCCAAGGCATTGATGTAGCGCTCCAGCTCGTGGATGACCCGGGCGGCGGCCTCTTCGATGCACTCCTTCATGATCTCGCGACCATGGCGGGAGTTCGCCAGGCCTGCTGCCAGGATCTCGCCCAGCGGCGAATCGGCGCGTAGGGCCTTGAGCTTGTCACTGGTCAGCTGCTTGTCCTTGATCCACATCCATACCTGCCCCAGCAGATGTGGCGGGGTGACACGGCTGGCACGCAGGGTCCACAGACGCTCCGCGACGATAGCCATGGCGGCGATGGAACTCAGAATGATCGGCAGCATCATCCAACCACCGGACTTGACCAATTCCCACACAGTTAGCATCCCCTTGAAAAAGTCCGCCACTCTACCATAGGACCCTTGGACGCTCATCTGCCGAAGGTCGTCAGCCTGGGTCGCGCCAAAAGCGTCGCTGGCTACGCAGTCCCAGCGGCTCGCCGAAAGCCCCCAGGCGCAGGTGCAGGGCACCGTGCACGGCGCTGTCGAACACTTCGATGCCATTTGTCCGGTAGCGTTCCATGACTTCGGCATGGGGGTGACCGAAGGCGTTGTAACGACCTCTGGAAATCCATACCCCGCGCGGCGCCGTAGTAGCCAGCAAGGCCTGGCTGGATGAGGTGCGACTGCCATGGTGCGGGGCTTGCAGCCAGTCGAGCCGGGTGACCTGCCAGTCACCGAGCCAGGCCCGCTCGCCAGGGGCGTCGAGGTCGCCAGTGAGCAACAGACGCTCGCCACCCGCCTCGACCAGCAACACACAGGAGTCCTGATTGCTGTCGCGGGCGCCTTGCCATTGCCAGACAGAAAAGCTCACGCCGTCCCACTGCCAGCGCTCACCGCTGACACAGGACTGTGCCTGCAAGGCTGGCGGAAGCTTCGCCGCTTCGCCGCTGCGCACCTTGTGCACCTGCAAGCCGCGTTTGAGCGCTAGCGCGCCGCCAGCATGGTCAGCATCAGCGTGGCTGAGCAGCATCAGGTCGACCTCCTTGACGCCCAACTTGCGCAAGGTCGGCAACACGATCCGCTCCCCCAGGTCATGGTCGCCCAGCGCGGGCCCGGCGTCATACAGCATCGCGTGCTGACGGGTACGCAGCACGAACGCCAAACCCTGGCCAACATCCAGTTGCCAGACTTCCACCTGGCCATGTGGTATCCGTTCTCGAGGCGCAAATGCCGCCAACAGCAACAACGGCCAACCCAGCACACGCATTGGCAGGCCAGGGGGCAACAACAGCAGCACGGTCCCCAGCCATAACAATACCCAGAGTGGCCATGGCAACGGCTCCGGTATCCACGCTGGCTGCCATTCGGCCAGGCGCCCCAGCAGGCGAAACAGCCCGTCAAGCAGCCCACCCGCCAACCAGATCAACCCCTGCCCCACAAAGGGCACGGGCAGCAGCAAGGTGCCCAGCAACGCCAACGGCAGCACCGCCAGGCTGACCCAGGGTACGGCGAAAAGATTGGCCAACGGCGCACTGAGACTGACCGGCAGGCCCAGCGCCATCAGCACCGGCAACAATCCCAAGGCTATCAACCACTGCGCTCGTCCCCACACTATCCAGGGGCTCCAGGCACCCAACCGGCCACTGAAGGCAAAGACCAGCACTGCAACTGCAACGAAAGACAACCAGAACCCCGGCAGTAGGCTGGCCAGCGGCTCCCACAGCAGCACAGCATTGAGCGCCAGCAACAACGGCAACCCCACCCCCAGGTGGCGATAACGCAGACGCCAGAGCAGCACCACCGCCAGCATCATGCAGGCACGCTGTACTGGCACCTGGAAACCGGCCAGCAAGCCGTAACCCAGCGCCGCCGCAAAGGCCGACCCACAGGCCCAAGGCAACCAAGGTAAGGCCTGTGGCCATGCGCCAAGCCGCGCGAGGCCGGCAATCAGCCCATAGACCAGCCCGGCCAACAACCCGATATGCTGCCCGGAGATCACCAGAAGGTGCACGGTGCCAGTCGCCTGCAGCGCTTGCCAACTGTCCCGGGCCAGGCCCGCGCCATCCCCCAGCACCAGAGCGACCAGCTCCGCCTCGCGCCCCTGAGCATCCACATTCAATAAACGCTGGCGAATTCCATCGCGCCACGCTCCCTCGGCGGGCGCCAGGCGCTCTCCTGCCTTGACGTTACCGGTGGCACCAATACGCCGGGCCAGCAAGGCTGCCTCGCGATCCGGACCATGAGGGTTGAGTAAACCATGGGGACGCTTGAGGGTGACCGCCAGCCGCCAGCGCTCGCCACTGCTGACCTCGGGCCCGCCAAACCAGCTCAGTTGCAGGCGCTGTGGCAGCTGTGCACGGCGTGACTGGGCGGCGTCGAGTTCAAATCGCAGCGATCGACCGTTTTGCGCGGGCAAGCCGACCACCCTACCCTCCAGCCACAAGGTGCGGCCATCGAGCGCTGGCGCCAGGCGATCATCCAGCGCCTGTTGTGCCGACAGGCAGGCCCAGCACAGCCCCAGCAGAAAAAGACCGAACGGCCGAGCTCGCCAAGGCAGGCAACTCAGTCCGATCAGGGCCATCAAGAGCACGATCCCGACCGATGGCAAAACCGGTAAGATACGCAGGCACAGCAGGCCCAGTGCCAGCGCTAACATCCCTGTGCGCATGGTTTACAGCTCCAGAAGAAATCCACCCTCTGAGGCTTAGATCAATGAGAGCAACAGCTCACTCAATAATTGTCACAAAGTCTGTAATGGGGCACTTTTAGAATCCGTGCATACTTGCCCCCTTCACCTAGTCGAGAGCCTACATGCCGCGTCGTCTCTTCAAACGCTACATGCCCGACCCGACCAGCATCAGGGAACACAAATCCTTACGCTTTCTCGGCCGGCTTTTACATGACCCGAACCTCTGGCACCTGAATCGACACTCGGTTGCGCGAGCAATGGCTGTCGGCCTGTTCGCAGCGTTCATTCCGGTTCCGATGCAAATGCTCTTGGCCGCCAGCCTGGCAATTCTGCTGCGCGGTAATATGCCAATTGCGGTCAGCCTGGTCTGGCTGACCAACCCGTTCACCATGCCTCCTGTGTTTTACTGCACTTACCAGATGGGCGCCTGGCTGATGCAGGTTCCACCCAGGACCTTGCCGGAGGAACTGACCTTCGAGTGGATCACCGGCGAGCTGTCGACCCTGTGGCAGCCCTTCCTGCTCGGCTCGGTAGTCTGCGGCCTGCTGCTCGGTGCCCTGGCCTACTGCCTGACCATGCTCTACTGGCGCTGGTGGGTGGGCCGGCAGTGGCGCCGGCGCAAGCAAAAGATATCAGGTGCGCATTCCACGCCCGCTGACCAGTAGGCGAACACAGCCGAAGTACAACACGGCAGTGGCAACCAGCATGAAACTGATGGCCACGCCAATACGAATATCCGACACCCCAAGGATGCCGTAGCGGAACGAGTTGACCATGTGCAGCACCGGGTTGGCCAACGATACGGTCTGCCAGAACGGTGGTAGCAGGTTGATCGAGTAGAACACCCCTCCCAGGTAGGTCAGTGGTGTCAGGACAAACGTCGGAATAATCGAGATATCATCGAAGTTGCGCGCAAACACAGCGTTGATGAAGCCAAGCAGCGAAAAGATCGTCGCGGTCAGCAGCACCACCAGGATGGTCACGCCCAGGTGATGCACCTGCAGGTGGGTGAAGAACAGTGACAGCAGGGTGACGATCACGCCCACCGCCAGCCCGCGCAATACGCCGCCCAGGGTGTAGCCAATCAAAATGGTATGGGGCGAAACCGGCGAAACCATCAGCTCTTCAATCGAGCGCTGGAATTTGCTGCCGAAGAAGCTCGACACCACGTTACCGTAGGAGTTGGTGATCACCGACATCATGATCAAACCCGGCACGATGTACTCCATGTAGGTGAAACCACCCATGTCGCCGATCTGCCGACCGATCAGGTTACCGAAGATCACGAAGTACAGGACCATGGTGATCGCCGGGGGCAGCAGGGTCTGCGGCCAGATCCGGGTGAATCGGCGCACTTCCCGATAAACGATGGTATTGAGGGCGACCAGGTTGGCGCTTAGTTCCGAACTCATACCGCCACCTTCGCCAGGTTTTTCTCAACCAGAGACACAAACAACTCCTCGAGACGATTGGTCTTGTTGCGCAGGCTTTGCACTTCGATGTTCTGCAGGGCCAACTGGCCGAACAACGCAGTGATACCCACATCCTTGTCCACTTGTACTTCCAGGGTGTGCGGACTGATCAGCCGGCACGGATAGCCGACCAGGTTCGGTGCCTGGGACAGGTCCTGCTTGAGATCGAGCAGGAAAGTCTCCACATGCAGCTTGCCGAGCAATGCACGCATGCTGGTGTTTTCGACAATAGTGCCGTGATCAATGATGCCGATGTGGCGGCACAGCTGCTCGGCTTCTTCCAGATAGTGCGTAGTCAGGATGATGGTGATGCCCTGCTGGTTCAGCTCGGTGAGAAAACTCCACATTGAACGGCGCAGCTCGATATCCACACCCGCAGTCGGTTCATCGAGAATCAGCAAGCGCGGCTCATGGATCAGCGCCCGGGCGATCATCAGACGGCGCTTCATGCCGCCAGACAGCGAACGCGACGGCACATCGCGCTTGTCCCACAGGCCAAGCTGGGTCAGATACTTCTCGGCGCGCTCCTTGGCCACCTTGGCCGGGATGCCGTAGTAACCGGCCTGGGTGACGACGATGTCGAAGGTCTTTTCGAACTGGTTGAAGTTGAACTCCTGCGGCACCACGCCGATGCAGCGCTTGAGGGCGGCCGGCTGCCGATCGAGGTCGTTGCCGAAGATGCTCACCATGCCGCTGGTCTTGTTGACCAGGGTCGAGAGAATGCCAATGGTGGTGGACTTGCCGGCGCCGTTGGGGCCGAGCAAGGCGAAGAAGTCACCTTCGGCGACATCCAGGTCGATACCCTTGAGGGCCTGGAAACCGTTGCCGTAGGTTTTGGTTAGCTGCCTTATGGACAGAGCAGAACTCATAGCGGGTCGCGTACCAGTTTGAAAGGTTCAAGACACGACCGGACAGGCCGGCCGTAGTGAATATGACCATGGTGCTTGCCCAGGCCATACAAGTACAGTCATGTGTATCGATAATAACTATCAGGTTGACCGTAGTGATCAGGTCAGCGCAGTCATGACTGCGGCCTGGTAGGCCGGGCGCTCCTGCAAACGCTCGTACCACGCGCGCAAATGGCGCATTTCGGGACGCTCGATTGGCATCTCGAACCAGGCATAGGCAAAGCAGCCCAGTGGAATATCACCCATGCCCAAGTCGCCGCCGGACAGGTACGGCTGATGGGCCAGGGCCTGATCAGCGATGGACAGCAATTGTGCGCAGGTCTTGTGCGCGGCATTGATCGCCACCCAGTCCTGCTGCTCGGCCGGGGTGCGCAGAATACCCCAGAACAGTGGACGGAATGGCGTGGCCAGTGACGACGTCACCCAATCCATCCACTTGTCCGCCTCGGCACGCTGGCGTACATCACTGACATACCAGCCATACGGGGCACCATACTGTGCCGACAGGTAGCGCACGATGGCATTGGACTCCCAGAGCACCAGGCCGTCATCCTCGATCATTGGCACCAGACCATTGGGATTCAGCGCCCGGTACTGGGGTTCATTGACCAGACCGAAGGCACCCCCGGCATCGATCGACTCATACTCCAGCCCCAACTCTTCGGCGCACCACAGTACCTTCCTGACATTGGTCGAATTCTTCCGGCCCCAGATCTTGAGCATGACGTCGTCCTGATGAATGTGCGGTCGCCCAGTCTACCCCAGGCGCTTGCCCTGACAACCGCCTACGCACCCACGACGAACGCCTGCGGCCACAGCCTGTCATTGTTCTGACAAGCCGATTGACGGATGCCGTCTAAGCTCTGATGGGTCGCAGAATGCCCTTATGTTTCACGGAGGAATGAATATGTTGCTGTTGTGGTTAGTGGTTCTGGTGATCGGTGCGGCCTATCTTGCCCACCGGCGCATCGCCGCCGCGCCGACGCTGGCCCTGCTTGCGGTGTATGTGTTGCTGATGGGCATTTTCAGTCACGCACCCGGCTGGCTGCTGGCGATTCTCTGGCTGCTGCTGGCGGCCAAGGCCGCACTGGTACTGCTACCGGACTCGCGTCGCAAGGTCTTCAGCGGCCCGCTGTTCGGCTGGTTCAAGCGCACGCTGCCAGCCATGTCGCAAACCGAGCGCGAGGCTATCGATGCCGGCACCGTGTGGTGGGATGGCGAACTGTTCAGCGGCCGCCCGAACTGGAACACCCTGCTCGGCTATTCCAAGGCAGAACTGAGTGAAGAAGAACAGGCGTTCATCGACGGCCCTACCGAAGCCCTCTGCGCCATGGTCAGCGACTGGCAGATCGGCCAGGACCTGGACCTGCCGCCAGCGGCCTGGGAGCACATCAAGTCCCACGGTTTCTTTGCCCTGATCATTCCCAAGGAATATGGCGGCAAGGGCTTCTCGGCCTATGCCCACTCGCAGGTGGCAATGAAGCTGGCCACCCGCAGCGGCGACCTGGCATCGACCGTCATGGTCCCCAATTCCCTGGGCCCGGCTGAACTGCTACTGCACTACGGTACCGATGAGCAACGTAATCACTACCTGCCGCGCCTGGCGCGCGGCGAGGAAATTCCCTGCTTCGCCCTGACAGGCCCCCTGGCCGGCTCCGATGCCGGCGCCATGCCCGACACCGGAATTATCTGCAAAGGCCAGTGGCATGGTGAAGAGGTCATCGGCCTGCGCCTGAACTGGGAAAAACGCTACATCACCCTCGGCCCAGTGGCGACCTTGCTGGGCCTGGCGTTCAAGGCCTACGACCCGGAGCACCTGCTGGGCGAGGAAGAAGAACTGGGTATCAGCCTGGCGCTGATCCCCACCGACACCCCCGGTGTCGAGATCGGCCAACGCCACCTGCCCCTGGGCGCGGCTTTCATGAACGGCCCCAACAGCGGCAAGGACGTGTTCGTCCCGCTGGATTTTCTCATCGGTGGCCAGGCCATGCTCGGCAAAGGCTGGATGATGCTGATGAATTGCCTGTCGGTCGGCCGCTCGATCTCGTTGCCAGCCGTAGGCACCGGCGCGGCCAAATACACCAGCCTGGTCACCGGCCAATACGCACGGGTGCGCGAACAGTTCAACGTGCCACTGGCGGCTTTCGAGGGCATCCAGGAATCCCTGGCACGAATCGGCGGCAATGCCTTCCTGATGGACAGCGCTCGCCTGCTCACCGCCAAGGCCGTGGACTTGGGGGAAAAGCCCTCGGTGCTGTCGGCAATTCTCAAGTACCACCTGACCGAGCGTGGCCGCGAATGCATCCAGCACGCCATGGACGTGCACGGTGGCAAGGGCATCATCATGGGCCCAAACAACTACCTGGGGCGCAACTGGCAGGGCGCGCCGATCTTCATCACCGTCGAGGGTGCCAACATCCTTTCGCGCAACCTGATGATCTTCGGCCAGGGTGCCATCCGCTGCCACCCTTTTGTGCTCAAGGAAATGGCCCTGGCCGGTCGTGAAGACCACGATCAGGCACTCAAAGAGTTCGACCAGCTCCTGATGCAGCACATCGGTTTCGCCGTCGGCAATGCTGCCAGCACCCTGGTCCTCGGCCTTGGCCTCGGACATTTCGAGAAGGTACCGGGCGACGCCCTGAGCCAGGGCTACTTCCGCGCCCTCAATCGCCAGGCCGCGGCCTTCGCCATGCTCGCTGACCTGTGCATGATGCTGCTCGGCGGCGAGCTTAAACGCCGCGAGCGCCTGTCAGCGCGCCTGGGTGATGTGCTGAGCCACCTCTACCTGAGCTCGGCGGCCCTAAAGCGCTATCACGACCTGGACTCCCCCAAGCACCTGCAACCCCTGCTGCGCTGGGCCATGGAAGAAAGCCTGGGCCAAGCCGAGAAAGCGCTGGATCGCCTGCTCGACAACTTCCCCAATCGATTCCTTGGCTGCGCCCTGCGTCTGCTGGTGTTCCCGTTCGGCCGTCGACATACCGGCCCGAGCGACGAGCTGGATGCCGAAGTGGCTGCACTGATCGGACGCGCCAAGGGCGATCCGGCGCTAGAAGAACTGCTTACCGGCTGCTATCGCCCAGAGGCTGCCGATGACCCGGTGGGTGCCCTGCAGCAGGCCTGCAGCTTGCTCGACGAGTGCGCCCCGCTGCACAAAAAGCTGCACCAGGCAGACAAGGACGGCCAGCTCAGCCCGGCACCAGGCGAATCGATAATCGATGCAGCTCTGCGCGCCGGCACTCTTGAGGCCACAGAAGCACAAACGCTGCAGACCGCCGAAGCAGCCCGACGCAGCGTCATTGATGTCGATGCCTTCAGCAAGGAGGAACTGCTGCCCACCCCTGGCAAAATTCGTTAAGGGCCGGGACATCGGGCGCCGGGAGCCGTATACTCCCGCGCCCGTTTTTGCTCAAGAGGATCGCCAGCATGGCCACCGCTCACCTGGAATACCATCTCGCCCTGCTCTCCCACCTGCGCACCATCCTCGCAGCCCTGGGTGAGGCCGAGCAGGTGCCAGAAGAAAGCCACGCACTGTTTCTGGAGCGTTTCGACGACCTGCTCAAGGAATTGCCGGTCGACCCGGAAAGCAAGTACCTGGGCCAGGACCTGATGTGCCAGGTCATCCAACGCTACCCACAAATCGCTCACCTGATGCCACGCGACCTGCTGTGGTTCTTCGGCGGCGACTGCCTGCACTTCATGCCCGATGAAGAGCTCGACCTCTATCAGGAACTGGAAGAGCGTCGTTACGAGGCCGAGCAGAACGACGAACCGTTTGACTGGAACCAGGAAAAGCAGCTGTTGAGCATGTCTGGCGACGACAGCAAGCACTGAGCCCAGCGCAGGCGCCCTGCTATCCCTTCCCGGCAGATAACAGGGCTCGCACGCTATTGCAGATGCCCCACAGCGTAACGTCGCTGCTGATAGATCCAATCGACAATCTCACCCTCCGGGGTGTAACCGCTCACGATTTCACGTAGCAGCAAACGTACCTTGGGGTAATCATTGGTTTCCAGTGCAGTCACCAGGCCAGCAATGAGCGTCTTGAGCTCTCCCCAGGGAATATGCTCCTCGTCGGCACTCATGATCATAGGGTGTTCGGTCAAATTGACGTTGTCACCGATCAGCAACTCTTCATACAGCTTTTCACCCGGACGCAAACCGGTGAATTCAATAGCAATGTCACCTCGCGGGTTGATCTCAGAGCGTACACTCATGCCGGAAAGATGAATCAGCTTTTCGGCCAGGTCGGCAATCAACACCGGCTGCCCCATATCCAGCACAAACACGTCGCCACCCAACCCCATTGATCCGGCCTGAATGACCAGTTGGGCAGCTTCGGGAATGGTCATGAAATAACGGGTGATCTTCGGATGGGTAACCGTCACCGGACCACCGCTACGGATCTGCTGATAGAAACGCGGAATCACTGAGCCGGAAGAACCCAGCACATTACCGAAACGGACCATAGTGAAACGGGTCTTGTTGACATGCCGCAGCGATTCCTCAGCGCCGAACAACACCAGTGCCGACTCGCGACTCAAAGCCTGCAGGATCATTTCAGCCACACGCTTGGTCCCACCCATCACATTGGTCGGACGTACGGCCTTGTCGGTGGAAATCAGAACGAAGTTGGCAACCTGAGCCTGTATCGCCGCCTGGGCGGTATGCAGGGTTCCGAGAATGTTGTTCAGCACGCCTTCCGCCACGTTGTGCTCGACCATGGGCACATGTTTGTAGGCAGCAGCATGGTAGATCGTCTCGACACCCCACGTCTGCAGCACATCAAGCAAACGCTGAGGATTACGAACCGAACCCAGAATGGGGATCAGTGCAGTCGAGAATGACTCGCGCACAATACATCGCTCCAGCTCCGTATGAATCGTGTAGAGGCTGTATTCGCTGTGCTCGAACAGCAACAGCGCACGCGGTTTGCTGGAGAGAATCTGCCGGCACAACTCCGAGCCAATCGACCCGCCTGCCCCTGTCACCATCACGACCTTGTCCAGGATGCATTTTTCGAACAGTTCCTGCTGCGGCGCAACCGGCTCACGCCCGAGCAGATCGCCGATGTCCACCTCCTGGATTTCCTCAACCTTGACCCGGCCACTCGCTAGGTCCATGAACCCCGGCACACTGCGCACGTGCAGCGGAAAAGGCTCCAGTTTCTCCAGCACCTCGCGGCGTCGTGTACGCGTTGCCGAAGGAATTGCCAGTAAAATTTCCCTTGCCCCGGTCTCATCGACCATTTGTTGGATGTGCTTGGCCGAATAGATGCGCAACCCGGCAATGACGCGGTTGTACAGGTTCGGATCGTCATCAATGAACGCCACCGGATGCATGGCGCGGCCTAGGCGCAAGGCAGCCACCAACTGGTTGCCAGCAGCCCCGGCACCATAAATGGCCACCCTGGGCAAACAGGCATCCTTGCCCCTTGACCGCAAAGAAGGCTCAGGCGCAAACCAGTCCCCCATGAAGAATTGACGCATCGCCAAGCGCAGGCCGCCGATCAGGAAAATGCTCAGCCACCAATAGTTGAAGACCATCGAACGAGGAAGTGGCTTAGGTACGTCGCTGTACCAATAGATGACCAGCGCCAACAGCAAGGCTGAAATCGATACCGCTTTGAGGATCGCAATCAGCGCATGATTACCCAGGTAACGCATGACCGCCCGATACATACCGAAGCGCACGAACAGTGGAATGGCGATCAACGGTGCCGCGATAAAAAGCCAGATGTGGCTACCCAACACGTCGATATCCTTGGTATCTCCAAGGCGCACAAAAATGCCAGCCATAACGCAGCCCATACAAGTACTACATCGGCCAGAACCTGAATCACTCGTTTGCGCCGACGCGACAACGTCACCAGACGTTCCCGCACCTTTTCAGCAAACCTCAACAAAACAACACTCCTTATCCCCGAGCAATCCATAAACAGCAAGAACCTGGTAGCCACTCACACCGTTGGCATAAATCATCAAGGATACGACCCGAACATCCGAAAAGCCCAACATGATTTCAATGCGACACTCAATAGGAATCGGGCATAGGACGGCTTCGGGGTTGCACCCTCTGGATCTTGAAAGCCAATGGGCTAGCGTGAAACGGGTTCCAGCAATGATTCGATCACGTTCACAAGGTTATTGGTTGGGCTCGTGGCAAGCGCATCGTTTGAGCATGGAGTTTGCGAGGTCGGCAGGTCCATTGACAGTAAAGCCGCTTCAAGCTGATCCGCAGAAGGCACGTCGGTGGCGATCCCCATTTGTCCATAGGGTGCATCAGCGGTAAAGACTGAGCCGCTCACGCTGAGCACGGGACGCCCGACCAGATGCGCTTCCAGCCCTACGGTAGAACTCATGACAACGACAACATCCACAGCATGCAGAAGCGCGACCAGGTCCTCACTGCCCCGACTCAACTCGACACGCTCCTGCCCCTGCTCGAACGTCACTCGCTCGCTCGGGTGATAGCGCACTACCAAGCGATAGCCCGCGTTCTGTGAGACAAAACGACGTAGGCTTGCTTCAATTCTACTGGGCAGTGTCGGGTCCCCTTTGCGATCCGCGAACGGATGTTGCTCGGGCTCTACCTGCGAAGCCCACAGCAGCACCGTTTCGTCCGCCGCCCAGCCTTTTGAAACACGCAAGCTGTGACCTGCCGCGCGCGCCTCATCCTGCTGCAAGCGCTCAAACGCCGGATTTCCGGTCACGACCACCTGCTCGGCCTGGCAACCCTGGGCCAGGAACATCTCCTTTACCTGCTCGTTCAAGACGCAGATACGGCTGGCATAACCTGGCTTCCTGATCCACTGGATTTCCTGCAACCCAAAAATATCAACGGCACAGATCGAGGCAATGCCGAGCCGTGCCGCAGCCTCGAATGCGGCCTGTTCGCTACGTGGTGAGTTGGTTGCCACTACCAGGGCGGGGCGCACCTGTGCAAACCAGCGTTCAAACAAGCCAACAGGCAGAAATGCCTGGCGCCCTTTGGACGCGTACAACTGTGCAGCTGCTTCGCTGCCATGGCACGAAACCAGCTCGCGATAATTCAGGCCCATATAGGCAATCGACTCGGCCAGGGGCACTTCCCCGCCAGCAGGCAACTCCGCCGTCAACCTACGCCCATAGGCGAGCACTTCTTCGCTATCTGCATCAGGCAGGTTCCTGTAGCCGATATAGTCAATGCCAGCACGCTCCAGGTAAGGCCCCGCAGTGGTCAGCGCAAGAACCACGACCGGACGACCTCGAGCAATCAAGGCACGCACCACAGGTGCCAGCATGGCGACATGCCCGCCACCATACGCCACAAACACGATCGGCCCCGCTTGATGTGCAGACAATACGGAAGGTGAAGTTTGCTCGATACCAGACATCATAAAATGCTCTATGCACCAGGCGTCAGACACTACTCACTCGATGTGGGTCGCCCAGTATTCGTTGATTCGCTGCGGGGCTCCATTTCAGGAACGACCGCTCATTTGACGAGTGTCGCTCACGGCCAGAAAGGTGCTGACCATCAGCGCCCGAACTTACCCAGGCAATCGAAACGGATCGCGCTCTCAGACTTTTTGCAGCGTATCGCGCAAGCCGATAAACCTGGCAAATCGCCGCTTTCCTCCATCCAGCTCGCACAGTACAAGCGGGATAGCCAGCGTCAGTACAGTGAAACCAAACATTCCACCGCCGACAGCAATGATCAACAACTTTCTAATCGGTCGAATCGGCGGGCCGAGCATTAATACCACTGTCACAACCATAGCCACCGGCACCACCAAGAGCGCAAGAGCAGTACCCAGGCCACCCGCGGAAAAGAACACTCGCCCGAGTCCATGCTCAAGCATGTTCAAGGCGCCCAGAACACCACCGCCGTAAAAGTCCAGGTTCTTTTCCACAGCCACAATAAAGTAGCTGGCGAACACATAGACGCAGGGAGTCAGCAGCACCAGAAGAAACAGCCCCTTCAAGCTCCTCAATCTGATCCCACCCGCACGCCAGCGGCCGACCACAAACCAGCTGATAGCAACGAGCACCACGATGAAGATACCCGTACTCACGGTAGCCAGGAAACATGCCAGCGCTGCGCGTAATACCGGGAGCCGTACCGCAGCAGCAACCCGACTCAGATCAAGACACAGCGAGACGCATAACAGCCAGGCTGTCCAGGCAATCACACCACGCCCATTCATGAAGAAGTGCGCGGCAAAGAACACGACCCAGGTAATCAGCGCAGGACTGGAAAGGTTAACCTTACGAAGTATCCCGGACCAGAGCGATGCATTCAGCAAAAGGAACACAGAGGCATAGAGGGAAAAACCCAACCCTGGATAATTACCCTCCAGCCACAAGCCTGGATACGCCACCAGATAACGAAACAGATGCGGATGGCCAATCAGCATTGCAGGAGTAGCTTGCTGGGCCCAGAGTTCCAGAACCTGGGGCCATGCAGAAAACGTCTTAACGCCGGTCAGCGTAAAAGCCGCAACTAACAATAAGGTGACCAGTTGTGAAGTACGTACCTTCATGCGGGAGGCGCTAGCATTCCTTTTGCCAGTGACTCAATGCAATCAGCGCACGAATCTCTCTGGTCCGGTTCTCTGTACCCTTGATATGCGCGTCATTCATCCGCGCCATGGCCGAAGGCTCGAAAATCTGCGTTGGCATGTTTTCACGGCAATACTGAGCCTTGCTTGTCTTGAACCACTCGCCGACCGGTACCGTGAACATCTGCTTCTTGCGGTAAGCCAGATTCTCACCAATCAACGGTGCAACCGCTTTCTTGTAAAGGTACTTGGTAACACCGTCCTTGAGCTTGAGCGAGCCCGGCATACGGAATGCAAATTCCATCATGCGGTAGTCCAGAAACGGGGTACGTGCCTCCAGCGAAACAGCCATGCCCATGCGGTCCGGCTTGACCAGGTTATTACCGCTCAGCAACAGCTGCATATCCAGATAAAGTGCCTGGTTGATACGGTCCTGATGGGCAACAGCCTTGAAGTACGGCGCGGCGACCTCGAAGGAGTCCACTTGTGCCAGACGATGCGCCCGCTCTGGCGTGTAGAGCGCCTGTTTGCCTGCGTGGGTGAACAGCGAGATACTGTCGAAGTAGCGACGCTGGAACTCTTCGTCACTCCAGGACGCCGCTTCAGGTGCGGCAAAGAAATCCCGGTGCTTATCGTAACCGGCAAATAGCTCGTCACCGCCGTCGCCGGTGAGTACCACCTTGACCTGCTTGGCCGCCAACGCGGAGACACGATAAGTCGGTAAAAACGACACATCGCCATGCGGCTGATCGCAATGGTAGGTTGCCATTGGCCACAGATCCAGCATGTCGGGCTCGACACGCTCCATGGTGTGTTGCGCACCGAAACGCTCGGCCGCCTCCTGTGCATAGGCAGACTCGTCGTAGCGCGGGTCATCAAAACCGATGCAGAAGGTTTTCACCGGCTCCTTCATGTGTCGAGCCATCAATCCAACGATGGTGCTGGAATCCACACCGCCAGACAGGAATGCGCCAAACGGCACGTCGCAGCGCAGACGCAAGCGCACCGCATCGTCGAGTATCGCGTTGAACTCTTCGATCCAGTCCTCTTCGCTCCGCCCGTGCACAGGCTGGATTGCCGCCAGATCCCACCAGCGTGAAACCTGGACGCCAGTGCGAGTCACCTTCATCAGGTGCCCCGGCATCAGGTGACGCACACCCTGATACATCGTGAACGGCGCCGGCACGTAGTTGAAGGTCAGATAATGGTGCAACGCCTCCTCGTCCATCGCAGGACGCGGCATCCCGCCCTTGAGCAACGACTTGATCTCCGAGCCAAACGTCAGCTGTGCACCGTCATCGTGTACATACAGCGGCTTTACGCCGATCCTGTCGCGTACCAGGTACATGGCCTGCTCGCGGGCATCGTAGATGGCGATGGCGAACATACCGTTGAGTTTGTTTATGAAGGAGATCCCTTCACGCTCGTACAGGCGCAGGAGTACTTCAGTGTCGGAATGCGTTCGGCATGCATGAGCGGTACCGGCAAGTTCCTGGGCCAACTCGAGGTGGTTGAAGATTTCGCCATTCTGGACCACGACGATCTGACCATCGTCCGAAATGAACGGTTGATGTCCGCCAGCCAGGTCAATGATCGACAGACGCTGGTTGCCCAGAGCAACCCCTGGCGCACTGAACACACCCTGGTCATCCGGCCCCCGGTGCTGGATTGCATCGCCCATGGCGCGCAACGTTTCGCGAGACAGGGACTTCTCCCCACGGTGAAAATATCCAAAAATCCCGCACATGTCAGTTGCCGCCCTTTCCGAAAACCTGTTTGAACGTCAAAAAGATAATTTCAAAATCCTTTAGGAGCGAGACGTGCTCGGCATAATGCAGGTCCATCTGCTTGCGTTGCGCTTCAGTGGCCGCAGAACGCAGCGTGGCCTGTGCAAGACCGGTAATACCAGGTCGAACGCTATGGCGGATACGCCACTCCTCATCGGTGTAGAGCGACCGTTGCGCCGGAACATCCGGTCGCGGCCCGACTACACTCATGTCACCCAACAATACGTTGAACAGCTGCGGCAGCTCATCCAGGCTGGTACGCCGGATGAACTTCCCGACACGGGTAATTCGAGGATCACCGTCCGCAGTGGAATATCCGCCGAGGCGCTCGGCATTGATGACCATGCTGCGGAACTTGTAGATGCAGAATTCACGCCCCCCACGTCCGACACGACGCTGCTTGAACAGTACAGGGCCGAAATCCGAGAAGTAGATGGCGAGCGCTACGCCTAACAAAATAGGAGACAGCACCACAATAGCTGCAGCAGCGCAGAATATATCGAAAAGCCTTTTCATGTTATTCCCCGCTCCTCTTGGCAGAGCGAAATGTATATAAACCTGCAGCGACTGCAACGGCAAATACCAGCCCAGCCAACAGCACCCGCCAAAAGACTACGGGGCCTATCAACAACGCAGCACCCGGTTTGAGCCAGAACACATCGACCGCGACGCCAGCCAGCACCACACCAGCCATAGCAAGTACGCACGTCAGAATACTACACGACTTGCCCAGGCCTGGCCTCAGGCTTCGAGCGCCGACGGCTGCAATCAGACTGAGAGCAAGGATCGCGTGGAACGCCGGCAAAGACCACATCAGCAGCAACGGGTCGTTCATCCACACGCCTGGAATGCACAGCAACGGAAAGAGCAGCATGACGACGATGGTACGGCGCAGCACTACCCCAGGCTGCCGACGTGCATTCAGCGCGGCCGTGGCCAGCCCCGCGACCCCTACCCAAGGGACGCTAAGCAGGGCGATCTGCGCCAGCGCGGCAATGTGCATCTGCCCCTCGCTCCCCACGCGCCCCGAACCGAACAATACGGCCACCACTGCGTCGATGAACGGCCAACCGCACATCACCACAGCGACCGACAGCACCAGAGAACGCTGCAGGGCCGAAACCAGAATCCCCTCGAATTGCGCTGTGTCCTGCCGGTCATGGGCCTCGCTGAGCCTGGGGAAAGCTACAGTGGCGAGTGTTGTGATCAGAATGCCGAGCGGCAACTCGACCAGCTTGATCGCATAATTGAACGCGGCGAGTTCCCCCTTGCCCAACCATGAGGCCCCCGCACGCAATACCACCGGCACAAGAACCAGCAATGATGCCGACGCCAGCCCAGCCATGAAACCACGCGCCAGGTTACGGCCTAGCAACCAGCCTTGATGGGGCTCACCCACCTGCGCCCGCCCCACCTGCAGACCGCACCATTGGCTGGCCCAACGCAACAACGCACCAAACAGAATGCCGACACACAACAATGCCAGGTAGCCGTCGGCCTTAAACGTCGCCAAGATCAGGGCGCCAATCACGCATAGATTGAAAATCAATGTACCGCAACCCGCGACAAAGAATCGGTCGCTGGCATTGAGTGCCGCCGTGGTCACGCCCGAGAGCGCCGACAGTGGAATGGCAGCGGCAATGACGTAGATCATCCAGTTTTCGAGCCAGTGGGTCGCCCCCTCCACGCCAGGCGCCAACAACCCAAACCAGAGCGATGGAAACGTTGCGAAAAGCAGCCCGAGCACCGCAAAGCCTGCACCAATGACCAGCGAAGCCTGCCTGAACAAGGCACCGGCCTGCGCAGCGGTGGCCGCACGCAAGGCAGGCACCAAGGCAACGCCGATACCACCGGACAGCAAAAGGTTGACCAGCAGGTCCGGCACAGTCAACAGCACGATGGCTATATCCGCCTGATCGGAAAGGCCGAGCGACGAGGCCAGCAGCACCTCCCGCCCGAAGCCCGCCAGACGTCCCGCCAGCAGCGCCACACTCAAGAACAACCCGGCACCAAGCAAACTACGCTGAGCATGGGTCATGATTCAGACATTCGCTCTTCGGGCCCGAATCGACGTCACGATGGCACCGACGTTCCGCTGTACGGTCTGGTGCGCTGCCTGCAACTGTGCCGGTTCAGCCCGCAAGAACTGCTCGTACACCTCACGCAGTTTGCGAACCTCGCCGGCAAAGTCCATCTGTTCCTGAATGTCCGCCAGGGACTTTGCGTCGCGATGGAAGGTTCGCGACAGGATCGCAGCGCTGGAGCCCAGTCGAACATGCTCGGCCATCAACAGCTCGGCCGGCAGCATGCCCTCTCCAACCCGTGCCACGCCGCCAATACCAAAAGGCATGCCGACCTCGCGCAATATTTGCGCCAAGCCATCGACCATGCCGTTGGCCAGAAGCTCGAACATGAAGTCCAGCCCCTGCTCCAGATGAAGGTCATTCAAGCCGATATGAACCTCATCCACCCCTTGAACCTGCACACATTCGCGAAGCGAATTCGCCGCGGCAACAGTTTCGACCAGCAGACTGCAACGCGCCCGCCCATCTACCGCGTCAACGAAGGTTTTCACCTCATTGGGCGTGCGAAACATGGGTAGCATCAGAATGTCCGCACCAGCCTCGATCGCTTGATCGACCTCGGCCTGGATATCCGGGTGTACTGGATTGATACGCACAAGCAGGCGCCCAGCAGGAACAGACGACCGCACACGGCGAACATCATCCAAGGTATGGCGGCTGATGACTGTATTCAGGTGTCCTTGCCGCGCCTCTTTACCAAGAATCTCGGTATCAACGAAAATGCGATCCACCCCACTTGCGATGGCGAAACGAGCCACCTCAGGGCAGTTGGTGATCATGAGAAGCTTCATTGCGGCGTCCTTTTGCCTGTTGTGGTATTGACCATATCTACAAAAATTAAAAGCCAGGGGCGGGATTGACAGCAACACATTTAGGAGCCGTTGGCATCTTGCTTTGGCTGATAAAGGAGTGTCTTGCAGCTTTACATAGCGAGGCGAAGCTTGCGACCTGGGCTCTGGCACAGACCACCGCCATCACAGAACATCTGTTGCAATGCGTTTACCGCAGGCGCGAGCCGAAATTCCTGCCATTCTACCCCAAAACATGCTGACACAGCGCCTCGAAATCTGCGAGCCGACATCAAACGCTCCAACCTTTAGAGGTACGGATCTTACATAGATGGTTACCACTGGAGAAACAGCCATCCAGCTCGCAGCAACAAAGCAAACTACGCCCAGAACAACGAAGAACCTGGCAAGGAAGTTCGCCTCAATTCTATCCAGGCAAAAAAAAACGCCGTTCAATTGAACGGCGTTTTTTGTTTGGAGCGGGAAACGAGACTCGAACTCGCGACCCCGACCTTGGCAAGGTCGTGCTCTACCAACTGAGCTATTCCCGCAAATTGAAGCACCCGGAAGACCGGACAGAAAAAAAGGGCTGACGCCCTTCCTTCCCAAGCCTGCAGCGCGCCAACGCTACAGCACCAAATCTGGAGCGGGAAACGAGACTCGAACTCGCGACCCCGACCTTGGCAAGGTCGTGCTCTACCAACTGAGCTATTCCCGCAAAAATGGCGTCCCCTAGGGGACTCGAACCCCTGTTACCGCCGTGAAAGGGCGGTGTCCTAGGCCACTAGACGAAGGGGACGACGCCCAAAACATGCATTACATGTTTCAGTTACCAGAATAAGACCATCAGTATCATACCCTGGATTTTACAAGCCCCGCCGTTAAGCAAAGCCTTTGTAAACTGGAGCGGGAAACGAGACTCGAACTCGCGACCCCGACCTTGGCAAGGTCGTGCTCTACCAACTGAGCTATTCCCGCATTGGCGTCCCCTAGGGGACTCGAACCCCTGTTACCGCCGTGAAAGGGCGGTGTCCTAGGCCACTAGACGAAGGGGACACACTACAACATTCACTCCCTGCCGCGCTTCGCTGTGTGCTTTACGCTGCAAGTGGCGCGCATTCTAGGGATGCTTTGGCAACCCGTCAACCCCTCTGTATAAATTTATTTAAATCAATGACTTCCCAGTGCTTTGCGAGGCTGTAGACGATTTTACGCGACTGAACCTTGACGTTTATTTTCTGTCGGCCTGCCCTGGCTGAAACCCCTATGGCTGCGGCAATCTACAAGCAAAATGCCATCAGGGAGCCCCTGACAACCGCCAAACAGCTCTATCCGGCCAAAAGCTTAGCCACTACACTCAAATGGTAAATCATCCTGTATGAGGCGTTAACGGTGACACCACTTATGATCACCCTGCTTATAGTGGCGGGGATCGCGTTATTGATCGTGATCGGCTACCTCAACAATGTGGTCGAGAACAACAAGCTCGAGCGTGCCCGGCTGAAGATCGAACTGGCCGAGCGCTTGCGTCGTTGTGGCGAGATCACCGAGACCTTCCCCGGCCAGCTGATGACCCCAGCCCTGAAGCTGCTGCTGACCCGCCTCGAACTCAACCTCAACCAGCGCCAACTGGCCCTGGATAAAAATAGCCGCAATATCCGTGCGCGCATTGCCGAACTTGAAGGCCTGATCGCCAAGGGTGAAGCCATTACGGTCAACAATCCTCCCGCGCCAATCCAGACAGAAGCCCGGGCCAAGGATGTACGCTTTCTGCTTGAAGGCATGCACAACCAGATTACCCGAGCGGCTCAAGAAGGCTTTCTACCAACCAATGAGGCCAAGTACTGGGTCAAGGAAATTCGCCACATCCTGGTGCTGCTGCACATCGAGTTCTTCAATAACCTGGGCCAGCAGGCGCTGCAGCAGAATCAACCAGGACATGCGCGCCTGGCCTTCGAGCGCGGTGTCCAGTACCTGCGCAAGCAACCGGACCCTGCCGTGTATCGCGAGCAACTCGAGTACATGGACAAACTGCTGGCCCGGGCCAATGCCCAAGTGTTGAGCCAGCTTGAGCCTGCCGAAGACGAAGTGAACGAGCTAACCGAAGGCCTGAAGACTGATACAACCGAAGACTGGAAGAAGAAAGTCATCTACGACTGATACGGGTGTAGGAGCGGGCTTGCCCCGCGATGGATTGGGGCCCAGAAGATCCCAATCGCGGGGCAAGCCCGCTCCTACAGGCAGTTGCTGTTGCTTCAGCAGTCGGTCAACCGCAGGAAGATTGCCGCCAAGCGCTCCAACCCCACCTGATCCGCCTCACTGAAGCGCGCCAGCTTCGGGCTGTCCAGATCCAGCACACCAATCAGGCGCCCCTCCTTGACCAGCGGAATCACCAGCTCACTGTTCGATGCGCTATCGCAGGCGATATGTCCCGGGAACGCATGCACGTCTTCGACTCGCTGGGTTTCACGACTGGCCACCGCCGCGCCACACACACCACGACCGAATGGAATCCGCACACAGGCGACCTGCCCCTGGAAAGGCCCCAGCACCAGCTCTTCATTACGGTTGAGGTAAAAGCCGGCCCAATTCAGGTCTTCGACCTGGCTATAGAGAAAGGCCGAAAATTGCGCAGCATTGGCAATGAAGTCGCGCTCATCGGCAAACAGGGCTTCCAGCTGTGCCGCCAACAGGCCGTAGCCCTCAAGGCCGGCGCCGGAGGCATTAAGGTCGATCATCTTTTTTGCTCCAACAGTTGCAGTCCCACCCAATAACGAGCGAACTGATAGGCACAACGGCCATTACGGTTACCGCGGCCAGTGGCCCAACGCACGGCGAGTATGTCCAGCGCTTCATCTCGCTGCCAAGTCAATCCTGCGGAGCTGGCCAACTGGCCGACCCAGTGCTCCACCACATTGAGGAAATGCTCCTGGGTGAAGGGATAGAACGACAGCCACAAACCGAACCGATCGGACAGGGCTATCTTGTCTTCCACCGCCTCATTGGGATGCAACTCGCCGTCGACCATCTTCCAGTTTTCGTTGTCGCTCTGCTTTTCCGGCACCAGGTGCCGACGGTTCGAGGTGGCGTACAACAGCACGTTGTCCGGTGCCTGCTCCAGCGAGCCATCGAGCACGCTCTTGAGCACCCGGTAATCACCCTCCCCGGCTTCGAACGACAGGTCGTCACAGAACAACACGAAACGCTGGGGCAGTCTGCTCAGTTGCTCCACCACCCGCGGCAGGTCGGCCAGATGATCGCGTTCGATTTCAATTAGACGCAGGCCCGCCTTGGCATGCTCGGCCAGCAACGCACGCACCAGCGAAGACTTGCCGGTGCCGCGCGAGCCCCACAGCAACGCATGGTTGGCGGGCATGCCATCAAGGAACTGGCGGGTGTTGCGCCCCAGTTGCTCGCGCTGCTGGTCAACCCCGATCAGGTCCGACAGACGCATATCCAGGCTGACCTCCAGCGGCAACAGAAAACCGCTACGGCCATCGCGCTGCCAGCGCGCGGCCAGGCAGTGGTTCCAGTCGATCTGCGGGCGGGGTGCCGGCAACAAGGGTTCGAGGCGGGCGAGCACGGTTTCGGCACGCTCCAGGAAAGTATTCAAACGAGAGTCCACAACAGCTCCTCAAGACAGATTCAAGGACAACGGCATTGCTGAATGTGTGACAGGGCGTGCCAGCAGCCGGGACTGATCGGCTATGCTTGCGCAGCGCACGGAATGTGAAACTGGCTCGGGACTCATGGATATCAAGTTCACCAATCGCCTGTCCTACAAGCAAGCCCGGCTGACAGTCCTGGTCGGCTTCATCCTGGGTACATTGCTCAGTCTCATCCAGATCGGTATCGATTATGCCAGCGAAGACGCCTCCATCAACCGCGAGATGCAGGCACTGCTGCAAATCAGTCACAACCCGGCCGCACGGATCGCCTACAACATCGACGCAGAACTGGCCCAGGAGCTGACGGGCGGCTTGCTGCAATCTCCGGCGATCACCCGGGCACGACTGATCGACAACAACGATACGGTGCTGGCCGATGTTCAGCGACCACGTGAAGAAAGCAGCTACCGCCTGATCAGCGACTTTCTGTTCGGTGAAAGTCGGCACTTCCAGGATCAGCTGTTTCTCGGCCAAATGCCCGACGATTACCTCGGCAGCCTGTACCTGGAAGTCGACACCTTCGCCTTTGGCAGCCGCTTTCTCAAGCGCGCCGAAGTCACGCTGCTCAATGGCTTCATGCGCAGTTTGATCCTCACCGGCATCCTCCTGGCGCTGTTCTATTTCATGCTGACCCACCCCCTAGTGCGCGTGATCAGCGCCCTGGCCAACCGCAACTCACGCCAACCGGAACAGTCGAAACTGTCGTTCCCGCCCGGCCATGAGCACGATGAAATCGGCGTGCTGGTCAAGGTTGCCAATCAGCAGTTCGTCAGCATGTCCACCGAAATCCAGCAACGGCGCAACGCCGAAAATCGCCTGACCGATTACCTCAACGAGCTGGAAGACATCGTTTCGGCACGCACCAATGAACTCAAGGCCAGCAACACCCGCCTGAGTCAATCCAACGAGGAACTGGAGGCTGCACGGCGGCGGGCCTTGGACATGGCCCAGGCACGGGCTGCCTTCCTGGCCAACATGAGCCATG
Source organism: Pseudomonas sp. (assembly GCF_050739775.1). Lineage (GTDB taxonomy): Bacteria > Pseudomonadota > Gammaproteobacteria > Pseudomonadales > Pseudomonadaceae > Aquipseudomonas. The sequence continues at coordinate 41,841 of NZ_JBOICA010000015.1, read as the reverse complement.
AGATCCGCACACCGCTCAATGGTCTGCTGGGGATGATCGCACTCTCTCTGGACAGCCCGCTCAACGCTGAACAGCGCCAACAGCTGTCCATTGCCCACGACTCAGGCAAGGTGCTGGTGGAGCTGCTCAACGACATCCTCGACCTGTCCAAGTTCGACGCCGGTCAACTGGAACTTGAACGCATCCCCTTCGACCTTGGCGCCTTGGTCGAGGACACCGCCAACCTGCTGTCACAGAACGCAGCCCCCAGTGTCGAGCTGACCTGCCTGATCGACCCACAGTTTCCCGCCATGGTCCTGGGCGACCCCACCCGCGTACGACAGATCGTCAGCAACCTACTGTCCAACGCCCTCAAGTTCACCCGCTTCGGTCGCGTTGATGCCCGCCTGCGCGCCTACGCCGGCAGCGTGCGCCTGGATGTCTGCGACACTGGCATCGGCATCCCCCACGAAGCCCAGGTACGAATTTTCCAGCCCTTCATCCAGGCCGGTGCCGGTATTACCCGTCAATACGGCGGTACGGGCCTGGGGCTGGCGCTGACCAACAACCTCTGCGAGGCCATGCAGGGCCGCCTGAGCATCAGTTCGCAAGCCGGCTTCGGCAGCCAGTTCAGCGCTGAGCTGCCCCTGCCCTGCCACTCCCCGGCCGTCCCCGCAGAACGCCTGTACGGCAGCATCGCCGCCCTGAGCAATGCCAACAGTGGCCTGACCGAGCTCTTGCAGACCCTGCTCCCTGACTGGGGGCTGGACTACCGGCGCTACGACCACCCCGATGAACTGAGCAACGCTACCCCCGACCTGTTGATTACCGACGACCTGGACAGCCTGCTCAATCTTCGCCCGCAAATTCAGGCACCTATTTTGCTGGTGACCGCCTACGGCAATTTTCTCCCAGGCGAACAGGCCGTGCACTTGGCCCCCCTGCAACAGCAGGCCCGGCCACTGGCGCGCAATGCCCTGTACCAGACCCTGCGACGCACGCTGCACGGTACTGACAGCATCGACCCGAGCGCACAAAAGGGTACCCTGCACAACCAACGCCGCGCACGTATCCTGCTGGTGGAAGACAACCCGGTGAACCAGTTGGTGGCCAAGGGCATGTTGGCCAAGCTCGGTTGCGAAGTGAACATTGCCGCCCATGGCGCCGATGCACTGGAGCAGCTGGAGTACACATCCTTCGACCTGGTGCTGATGGATTGCAACATGCCAGTCATGGACGGCTATGAGGCCAGCCGCAGAATTCGCCAGAGCGGGCGCTGGCCAAACCTGCCAATCGTCGCCCTGACCGCCAACGCCATGCCCGAAGAGCGTGAGCGCTGCCGGGCAGCGGGCATGAACGACTACCTGGCCAAGCCCTTCCGGCGCGAAGAGCTGCTGGCCCTGATCGATCACTGGGTACCGCTGACAACTACCTGAGCAGCTTCTCGATCGAAGCGGTCAGCGCTTCAGGCTTGGTGCTCGGCGCATAACGAGTGACTTTGCCACTGGCCAGGTCGACGAGGAACTTGGTGAAATTCCATTTTATCTTTTGTGATCCGAGCAGGCCGGGGGCGCGCATTTTCAGTTCGACGAACAAGGGGTGGGCGCCTGTGCCATTGACCTCGATCTTGCGAAACAGCGGAAAACTGACGCCGAAATTGCTCTCGCAGAACTGGGCGATTTCCTGGGCATCACCCGGCTCCTGCTTGCCGAACTGGTTGCAGGGAAAGCCCACCACCACCAGTCCACGTTCGCGGTAACGCTGCCAGAGCTGCTCAAGTCCCTTGTACTGCGGGGTAAAACCGCACTGGCTGGCGGTATTGACCACCAACAGTGCCTTGCCCTGGAAATCCCCCAGGACCTTCTGCTCACCGCCCAGGGTGACACAGGGAATGTTCAGCAGTGCGTCGGCCATGACCCCTTCTCCTCTATTAGCGTGGAACCAGGTCCAGGCAGACCGAGTTGATGCAATAGCGTAGCCCGGTCGGTGGCGGACCATCGGGAAATACGTGCCCCAGATGCGCATCGCACTGGGCGCAGGTCACTTCGGTACGGATCATGCCGTGGGAGGTGTCGCGAATCTCGATCATCGCGCGGTCCTCGATCGGCTCATAGAAGCTCGGCCAGCCGCAGCCGGAGTCGAACTTGGCCTTCGCGTCGAACAACGGCGCATTACAGCAGATACAATGGTAGACACCGTCCGTCCTGGTGCCGTTGTACTTACCACTGAACGGCCGCTCGGTACCCTTCAGACGACAGACGTTGTACTGCTCCGGGTCGAGCATCGCACGCCATTGGTCCAGGGTTTTCTCTATCTTTTCCATGTGCAGGCCTCGGCAGACTAAAAACCCCGCGCTGCGTCTTTTCCACAACGCGGTCGGCACGTATATTATTGCGCCTTATCAGACATCAGTCTGGCACCCGCGTTACACGCATTTCAAACGATTTCACAGCGCAGTGCGCGGCGATCTTTTCTAATCGGGATCACATCATGCAGGTCAGCAAATCGAACAAGCTCGCCAATGTCTGCTATGACATTCGCGGCCCAGTGCTCAAGCACGCCAAACGCCTGGAAGAGGAAGGCCACCGCATCCTCAAGCTGAACATCGGCAACCCGGCGCCTTTTGGTTTCGAAGCGCCGGACGAAATCCTCCAGGATGTGATCCGTAATCTGCCGACCGCCCAGGGCTACAGTGACTCCAAGGGCCTGTTCAGCGCGCGCAAGGCGGTGATGCAGTATTACCAGCAGAAGCAGGTCGAAGGTGTCGGTATCGAGGACATTTACCTGGGCAACGGTGTATCCGAGCTCATCGTGATGTCGATGCAGGCACTGCTCAACAACGGCGACGAAGTATTGATCCCGGCGCCGGACTACCCGCTGTGGACCGCAGCGGTGAGCCTGGCTGGCGGCAACCCGGTGCATTACCTGTGCGACGAGCAAGCCGACTGGTTCCCGGACCTTGATGACATCAAGGCCAAGATCACCTCCAACACCAAAGCACTGGTGATCATCAACCCGAACAACCCCACCGGTGCGGTGTACTCGCGCGAATTGCTGCTGGGCATGCTGGAGCTGGCTCGCCAGCACAACCTGGTGGTGTTCTCCGACGAGATCTACGACAAGATCCTGTACGACGAAGCCGTGCACATCAGCACCGCTTCGCTGGCCCCGGACCTGCTCTGCCTGACCTTCAACGGTTTGTCCAAGTCCTACCGAGTGGCGGGTTTCCGCTCCGGCTGGCTGGCCATCTCCGGACCCAAACAGCATGCCCAGAGCTACATCGAAGGCATCGACATGCTGGCCAACATGCGCCTGTGCGCCAACGTGCCAAGCCAGCATGCCATCCAGACCGCCCTGGGCGGCTACCAGAGCATCAATGACCTGGTCCTGCCACCGGGTCGCCTGCTTGAGCAACGCAACCGCACATGGGAGCTGCTCAACGACATTCCCGGTGTCAGCTGCGTCAAACCCATGGGCGCGCTCTACGCCTTCCCGCGGATCGACCCGAAGGTCTGCCCGATCCACAACGATGAAAAGTTTGTCCTTGACCTGCTGCTCTCGGAAAAACTGTTGATCGTCCAGGGCACCGCCTTCAACTGGCCATGGCCAGATCACTTCCGCGTGGTCACCCTGCCACGGGTCGACGATCTGGAGCAGGCCATCGGCCGTATCGGAAGCTTCCTAAAGACATATCAGCAGTAATCTATAGGCTTCCAGGAAGACCTGCGTCACTTCCGGCGCAGGCCCTACAGATCAATCACTCCCTCTGTAAGCCCTTGCGCTCTGGCGTGCGGGATGACGGAATTCGGCTGTAATACAGACAAGTACACAGTTTGAAATAGTCGCCCGGTTGAATCGCTGGAGCCCGCACCTTATATACCCCCGCATACGTGACATTTTTATCCGTCAGGAGAACGTAACAACCATGATGCGCATCTTACTGTTTGTAGCCACCAACCTTGCGGTTGTGCTGATTGCCAGCATCACCTTGAGCCTGTTCGGCTTCAATGGGTTCATGGCGGCAAACGGGGTTGACCTCAAGCTCGACCAGCTGCTGATTTTCTGCGCCGTGTTCGGCTTTGCCGGCTCGCTGATTTCGCTGTTCATCTCCAAGTGGATGGCGAAAATGAGCACCGGCACCCAGATCATCAGCCAGCCGCGCACTCGCCACGAGCAGTGGCTGCTGCAGACCGTCGAAGAACTGTCCCGCGAAGCGGGCATCAAGATGCCGGAAGTGGGCATCTTCCCGGCCTACGAGGCCAACGCCTTCGCCACCGGCTGGAACCGCAACGATGCACTGGTAGCCGTCAGCCAGGGCCTGCTGGAGCGCTTCTCGCCCGATGAAGTGCGCGCCGTACTGGCCCACGAGATCGGCCACGTAGCCAACGGCGACATGGTCACCCTCGCGCTGGTACAGGGCGTGGTCAACACCTTCGTCATGTTCTTCGCACGCATCATCGGCAACTTTGTCGACAAGGTGATCTTCAAGAACGAAGAAGGCCAGGGCATCGCCTACTACATCGCGACCATCGTTGCCGAGCTGGTGCTGGGCATCCTTGCCAGCATCATCGTCATGTGGTTCTCGCGTAAACGCGAATACCGCGCCGACGAAGCCGGTGCCCGTCTGGCCGGCACCAATGCGATGATCGGCGCCCTGCAACGCCTGCGCTCGGAGCAAGGCGTGCCGGTGCACATGCCCGACACCCTGAATGCCTTCGGCATCAACGGCGGCCTCAAGCAGGGCCTGGCCGGCCTGCTGATGAGCCACCCGCCACTGGAAGACCGCATCGAAGCGCTGCGCCGTCGCGGCTAAGGAACACCGCTAGGAACAAGGGCGACTTCAGGGTCGCCCTTGTTCATTTCAGCGTTGCAGCCGGTAGACCCGCTCCAACAGATGGCTGGCGCCGGCCTGCTGAAACCTCGGACTTTCGTCCAGTACATCGTGCGATGCCAGCTCAAGCGGATGCCAGGCTGCAAACAGCGCCTGCACTTCCTCATCGACAACGGCAAACGGCGGCCCGTCGATTTGCGACTGATCGTAATCCAGGGTGATCAGCAGCCCCTTCGACGAGACCGGCAGTATCGCCTGCAGATGGGCGACGTAGCGCTTGCGCATCTGCTCTGGCAGGGCGATGACCGCAGCACGGTCATACAAGGCGGCGCAGCCACTGACGTCCTCAGCCGTCAAGGCAAAGAAATCACCACAACGGATCTCGATGCCCTCGCAGCGGAACACCTTGAACGGGCCGCTCTGCGTCACCTGCGGTTCTAGCTGATGTTCCTTGAAGAAGTCTTCCACGGCCCGCTCCGACAGCTCGACAGCGAGCACCTGCAGCCCCTGCCCGGCCAACCAGAGCATGTCCAGGCTCTTGCCGCACAACGGCACAAGCACCCGCTCCCCCGCCGCCACGCCCAGCGCTGGCCAGTGCCGCTGAAGGTAGGCGTTGACCTGGGACTGATGAAAGCCGATCTGATTGTTCTTCCAGCGCGAATGCCAAAACTCAGCCTGCATGCCTCACCTCGATAAAATCGATCAAATACTGCAAAAACTTATATTAGATTTAGATCAATACTTTGCCTGAAGATAAGCTCATCTTAACTTCAGGAGCACCCTTATGCTGCCCAGCCTGTTTATTTCTCACGGCTCGCCCATGCTCGCCCTGGAGCCAGGCGCCAGCGGCCCGGCCTTGAAGCGCCTGGCAACAGTGCTGGAGCGACCGAAAGCTATCGTGGTGGTGTCAGCGCACTGGGAAAGCCGTGAGCTACTGGTATCCAGCAGCCCGCAACCGGACACCTGGCATGACTTTGGCGGCTTCCCCGCGGCCCTGTATGCCGTCCGGTACCCCGCACCAGGCGACCCCGCCCTGGCCCTGCGCGTCACTGAGTTGCTATGCACCGCAGGCATGCCAGCCCGCCTCGACCCACAACGACCCTTTGACCATGGCACCTGGGTGCCACTGTCGCTGATGTACCCCGAGGCAGATATTCCGGTAGTGCAGATTTCTCTACCGACACAGCTCGGCCCGAAGCTGCAGGAACGGGTCGGCCGCGCGCTTGCCAGCTTGCGTGAACAAGACATCCTGTTGATCGGCTCGGGCAGCATCACCCACAACCTGGGTGAACTGGACTGGCATGCCGGCCCGGAAAGCATCGAACCCTGGGCTTTAGCGTTTCGTGACTGGATGATCGAAAAGCTGGCGGCAGGCGATACCCCCGCCCTGCACGACTACCGGCACCAGGCGCCGTTTGCCGCGCGCAATCATCCGAGTGATGAGCATCTGCTGCCGTTGTACTTTGCACGGGGCTCGGGTGGGCAGTTCGGGATTGTCCATCAGGGCTTCACCCTGGGTGCCTTGGGAATGGATATCTATCGGTTCGACTAATCCACCCCTACAGGCAGACAAAAAAAATCCCCGACACAGTCGGGGATTTTTTTAGTGCTCGCGGATCAGTCTTCGCGGTAGCGGCGCAGCTTCAACTGCTTACCGGCAACGCGGGTGTCCTTGAGCTTGGTCAGCAGACGCTCCAGACCTTCTTCCGGCAGTTCGACCAGGCTGAAGCTATCGCGCACCTGGATGCGACCGATGGCTTCGCGGGCCAGGCCGCCTTCGTTAAGGATGGCGCCAAGCAGGTTCTTGGCAGCGATGCCATCACGCGCGCCCAGCGCGGTACGGCAGCGAGCACGACCTTCACCGAGCGGCATCGGTGCACGACGCTCACGCTCGCCACGCTCTGGACGGTCGCCAGTACGCTCACGCGGGGTGGAGGTCGGAACCAGCGGCTGCTCTTTCTCGACGGCTTCCAGCGTCAGGGCCTGACCATTGGTAGCCTTGCGCAGCAGGGCAGCGGCCAGGGCACGCGGGCTGCAACCGATATCGGCAGTCAGGCGATCAAGCAGATCACCATGGGTCGACTCGGCGTCAGCAACCAGCGGTGCCAGGCTGTTGGTCAGCTTCTTGATGCGGGCATCGAGAACGGCCTGGGCGTTTGGCAGACGAACTTCGGCAACTTTCTGCCCGGTAACACGCTCGATCACCTGCAGCATGCGACGCTCACGCGGGGTTACCAGCAGCAGCGCCCGGCCTTCACGACCGGCACGACCGGTACGGCCGATACGGTGAACGTAGGACTCTGGGTCGTACGGCATGTCAACGTTGAACACGTGAGTGATGCGCGGTACGTCCAGACCACGGGCAGCGACGTCGGTGGCGACGACGATGTCCAGACGGCCATCCTTGAGCGAGTCGATGACGCGCTCACGCTGGTTCTGGGCAATGTCACCGTTCAGTGCGGCAGCCTTGTAGCCTTTGGCTTCCAGGGCGCTGGCCAGGTCCAGGGTCGCTTGCTTGGTACGCACGAAGGCGATCAGCGCATCGAACTCTTCCACTTCCAGCAGGCGCAGGACAGCGGATACTTTCTGGTCAGCGTGGACCATCAGATGAGCCTGCTCGATGGCAGTCACGGTCTGAGTCTTGGTCTGGATCTTGACGTGCTTCGGATCACGCAGGTGACGTTCAGCGATTGCACGGATCGAGGCCGGCAGGGTCGCGGAGAACAGCACAGTCTGACGGGTTTCCGGCATGGCCTTGAAGATCACTTCGAGGTCGTCCATGAAGCCCAGCTTGAGCATTTCGTCGGCTTCGTCGAGCACCAGGTGGTTGACGGTTGCCAGGACCTTCTCGTCGCGGCGCAGGTGGTCGCACAGACGGCCAGGGGTAGCAACGACGATTTGCGCGCCGTTGCGGATTGCTTTCAGTTGTGGGCCCATTGGGGCACCACCATATACGGCCACCACGGTAACGCCTGGCATCTGCTTGGCGTAGGTTTCAAAAGCGGTGGCTACTTGCAGCGCCAACTCACGGGTTGGCGCCAGGATCAGGGCTTGCGGCTCGCGCTTGCTCGGGTCGATACGGTGCAGGATTGGCAGAGCGAAGGCGGCGGTTTTACCGGTACCTGTCTGCGCCTGACCGATCATGTCATGACCGGCAAGAATAATCGGGATCGATTGCTGCTGAATGGCCGATGGCTCTTCGTAGCCAGTAGCCAGAACGGCGGCAACAATACTTGGATGAAGATCGAGAGCGGCGAAGCCGCCGGTTTCCTGGGTCATGGGTCTGCCTCTAAGTGCATCCGCAAAGACCCATGCTCCAAAGCTGCACATGCCTTGTAAGACCCGAAGGTCACCCTGGCAGCTTTGTCGGCGGGGATTTGCGAAAACGATTGAAGAAAAAAAGGAACGCCAAGGAGAGTCCGCGGGGCGGACGCGCAGCCGAAGCTGGCTTCGGGGAATTGCACTACCTAGACGAGGTCCGGTAAAAGACCGGCGCGTACTATACCTGAATTCCCAAATCACGGGAGATTTTTTTATTCCAACACCCCTACGCCAGGCCGCGTGACGACGGGCCCGGGGTGCTAAGGCTGCAGGCGGCTGAATCGTTTTTCTTGCGCCCGCTCTAGCGCGCGGCTCAGGTGGCCGGGCGAATGGCTCCGATCAACGGTTGCAACGAGTAGCCCAGCCGCGGCGCCAACGCCTCTGCCCGGGCATTGAGCCCGTCCATGTCCAGCGCTTGATCAAGGTCGGCCGGCACCATGATGATCACATTGCCCTCCTTGACTGGCAGTTCCCAGTAATGACGATGATAGAGGCCACGCAACAAGGCGGCGCCCAACGGTTTGCCATCATCACCCGCCCACTGGTTGATCACCAGCCAGCCACCGGGATTCAGCCGCTTCTGGCAATCTTCGAGGAAACGCCAGGCCAGGTGAGCGACACCCGGACCGTGATCGGTATACAGGTCGACGAAGATCAGGTCGGCAGGCTCGGCAGTGTTGAGCAGCTCCATCGCATCGCCAATACGGATGTACAGGCGCGGGTCGTCATCCAGGCCCAGGTACTCGATGGCCAGGCGCGGCACATCGGGGCGCAACTCGATGGCCTCGACGTCCTCCAGCGGCAGGAACTTCAGGCAGGCCTGAGTCAAGGTGCCCGCGCCCAGGCCGAGGAACAGCGCACTCTCGGGTTCGGCGTGGCAGAGCGCACCAATCAGCATCGCACGGGTGTAGTCGTACTCCAGCCAGCTCGGGTCGGCAGTAAACACGCAGCTCTGCTCGATCGCTTCGCCGAACTCGAGAAACCGATAGTCCTCGACTTCCAGCACGCTGATAGTGCCGTATTGATCCTGCACCTGGGCCAGCACCCGCTCCACCCGTTCCACTGTCATGCTGTCTCCCGGCTTGCGCCGCTGCCCCAAGGCAAAAACCGCCATTGTCCGTCAATGGCGCCAGTGCAACAAGGCGCGCAGCAACTGTTAACATGGCAGGCAGCCCATTTACGACCTGACCGAGCCCGTGATGAACCAACCCTGGAGTCCTGACAGCTGGCGCGCCCTGCCGATCCAGCAACAACCGACCTACCCTGACCCTGCGCACTTGCTCAAGGTCGAACAGACCTTGGCCAGCTACCCGCCGCTGGTCTTCGCTGGCGAGGCCCGCGAGCTGCGTCGACAGTTCGCCGAGGTCACCCTGGGCCGGGCATTCCTCCTGCAAGGCGGCGATTGCGCGGAAAGTTTCGCCGAGTTTTCCGCAGCGAAGATTCGCGACACCTTCAAGGTACTGCTGCAAATGGCGATCGTCATGACCTTTGCCGCCGGCTGCCCGGTGGTCAAGGTCGGGCGCATGGCCGGGCAATTTGCCAAGCCGCGCTCGGCGGGTGATGAAACCATCGACGGGGTGACACTGCCGGCCTACCGTGGCGACATCGTCAATGGCATCGGCTTCGACGAAAAAAGCCGGGTGCCCGACCCCGAACGCCTGCTCCAGGCCTATCATCAGTCCACCGCCAGCCTGAACCTGCTGCGCGCCTTCGCCCAGGGAGGCTTTGCCGACCTGCACCAGGTACACAAGTGGAACCTGGACTTCATCGCCAACTCGGCGCTGGCGGAAAAATACAGCCAACTGGCCGACCGCATCGACGAAACCCTGGCCTTTATGCGTGCCTGTGGCATGGACAGCTCACCACAATTGCGTGAAACCAGTTTCTTCACCGCCCACGAAGCCCTGCTGCTGAACTACGAAGAAGCCTTCGTGCGCCGCGACAGCCTGACCAACGACTACTACGACTGCTCGGCCCATATGCTCTGGATCGGCGATCGCACCCGTCAGCTCGACGGCGCACACGTGGAGTTCCTGCGCGGAGTGAACAACCCGATCGGGGTCAAGGTCGGCCCCAGCATGAACTCCGAAGAACTGATCCGCCTGATCGATGTGCTCAACCCGGACAACGACCCCGGCCGCCTCAACCTGATTGTGCGCATGGGCGCCAACAAGGTCGGCGAACACCTGCCCGCACTGATCCGCAGCGTCGAACGCGAAGGGCGCAAGGTGCTGTGGAGCTCCGACCCGATGCACGGCAACACCATCAAGGCCAGCAGCGGCTACAAGACCCGCGATTTCGCGCAGATCCTCAGTGAGGTCAAACAGTTCTTCCAGGTACACCAGGCCGAAGGCAGCCATGCCGGTGGTATTCACATCGAAATGACCGGACAGAATGTCACCGAATGCATCGGCGGCGCCCGCCCGATCACCGAAGATGCCCTGTCTGATCGCTACCACACGCACTGTGACCCGCGGATGAACGCTGATCAGTCCCTGGAACTGGCTTTCCTGATCGCTGAAACCCTCAAGCAAGTCCGTCGCTGAGCGCACTATGGGCCAGCGCCAGGCGCAATCGCGCGGCGCTGGCCCGCGGGCAGTTGAGTTGCACCCGGCTCAAGCCAAGCCAACTGGCCATGCGCCACAGACTGTCCGCCAAAGCCTGCATCCCGGTTTCATCCAGACCCTGCGTTTCTTCATGCACAGCATGGATTGCCAGGCGATCACTGGCCCGTTCGGCACGCAAATCGACCCGCGCGGCAATCCGTTCGTTGTGCAGGAATGGCAGCACGTAATAGCCGTAAACCCGTTTGTGAGCCGGGGTATAGAGCTCCAGCCGGTAGCGGAAATCAAACAAACGCTCGGTGCGTTCACGCTCCCAGACCAATGAATCGAAGGGCGACAGCAACGCGCTGCTGGCGACCTTGCGCGGTAGCCGAACATTGTCCAGGCAGTAGGCTGATTGCGACCAGCCCTGCACGGAACAGGCTTGCAACTGCCCCTCTTCCAGCAACTCGGCGATGCGCGTACGGCTGTCTGTCGGGCTCAATCGATAGTAGTCGCGCAAGTCCTTCTCGGTAGCCACCCCCAAGGCAGTAGCCGCCCGTAACAACAACCCTCGCTGGGCTTGGGCCTCATCGAGCAATGGCTGTTGCAACAGCGCAGTCGGCAGGACCCGTTCAGGCAAATCGTACAAACGCTCGAAGCCACGCCGCCCGGCCACGGTCACCAGGCCCGCTGCAAACAGCCATTCCAGCGCATGTTTTTCCGCACTCCAGTCCCACCAGGGACCGGCACGCTCTTCGCGGGTCGACAGGCTGCCGGCGCCCAAGGCGCCTTGGTCAGTCACTGCCGAAAGGACGCGGGCAATGGTCGGTTGCTGCTCACGACCGAAACGTGCCAATTGTTGATAGATCCCCTGCCCCTGACGTGCACGGTCCATGCGCCAGCGCAGCAAGGGATACAGTGCCAAGGGCAACAATGAGGCCTCATGCCCCCAGTATTCGAAGAGTTTGCGCTGGCGACTGCGACCCCAGGCGATCTGGTCAAGCAGCGCCTGGGGATACCCCCCCAGGCGGGAAAACAGCGGCAGGTAATGTGAACGCACCAGGGCATTGACCGAATCGATCTGCACCACGCCAAGGCGCTCGAACACCCTTTGCAGGTGAGCGGCACCGACCTGTGAGCGCGGTGCACGACCCGCGAAGCCCTGGGCCGACAACACCAGGCGGCGCGCCTGCAGCAAGGAAAAGGATTGAGTGGTGGGCATGCCCGACTCCTTCAGAACAAGCCCACTCAAGGTAGTAGCGACACCGTCATGGCGCGACTCATTTTTTCAGCGGGTCATCCCAGAAGGGCCGCTCCACTTCCTGCAGGACATCGACACGACTCATGCCAATATCGTGCAGCGCTGCATCACTCAACCGGGCCAACTCCATGCGCTGATGATGCAGTTGCCGCCAGCGCGCCAACTGCCGGATAGCGCCTTGGATCAGGTGGGGGAACCAGCCGTGATACGACTGGGGATACATCAGGACCAGCGATTTCTGACCTTTCATCGTCTTACCCTCCGTGTGGGATGACGACAGTGTCAGGGCGGGAATAAGATCAATCCAACGAATGTTTCTGATGTCATACATCTAGGAGATTGATGCCTTGTCTCAGTACCAGAGTATCGATTCCGAAGTGCTGCGCACCTTCGTTGCCATCGCCGAGTACGGCGGTTTTACCCGCGCCGGTGAAGTGGTCAACCGCACCCAGTCGGCGGTGAGCATGCAGATGAAGCGCCTGGAAGAGGACATCATCCAGCGCCAGCTGTTCGAGCGTGACGGCCGCCAGGTGCGCCTGACTGCCGAGGGTCAGGTGTTGCTCGGCTACGCCCGGCGCATCCTCAAGCTGCACGGCGAGGTGTTCAACACCCTGCGCATGCCGCATATGGTCGGCATGGTGCGCATCGGCACACCGGACGACTATGCCATGCGCTTTTTGCCCGGCATTCTCTCCAGCTTTGCCCTGGCCTATCCGCTGATCCAGGTCGAGGTGCATTGCGAAAGCTCGCGCCAGCTGATGCAACGCCAGGATCTGGACATGACCATCATTACCTGCGAACCCGGCCATGAAGTCGGCCAGTTGCTACGGCGCGAGCGCGCGGTATGGGTGCAAGCCCAGGGGTTCTGCCCACACGAACACAATCCTTTGCCGCTGGCCGTGTTCAACACCGATTGCTGCTGCCGGACCTGGGCCTGCAATGCCCTGGATGCAATCGAAAAGGAATACCGGATCGCCTACACCAGCGCCAGCACCCCGGCAATCATGGCGGTGGTCAGCGCTGGCCTGGCGGTCACCGCCCAGTTGCAGAGCCTGATCACCAGCGATTTGCGGGTGATCGGCGAAGCAGAAGGCCTGCCCGCCTTGCCGACCGCCAGCATCATGTTGCTGCGTAACAACAGCAGCCAGTCTCAGATGACCGACTGCATGGCCGACTACATCGTCGAAGGCTTCAGATCTTGAAGGCGAGCATGACTGCGCAAAGCACCAGGAAGCCACAGAACAGCGAACGCAGAACTTTTTCCGGCAGGGCGTGAGCCAGTTTCACCCCCCAGCTGATACTCAGCAGGCCACCCACCGCCAACGGGATGCCCATGCTCCACTGCACATGCTGGTGAATGCCGTAGGTCAGCAAGGTCACTGCGGTACTGGGCGCGGCCAGGGCCAGTGAAAGCCCCTGTGCGACCACTTGAGTAGTGCCGAAGACGCTGGTCAGCACGGGCGTTGCGACCACTGCCCCACCGACCCCGAACAATCCACCCAGCACGCCCGCGCCGCCGCCCAGCACCCCGAGCCAAGGCCAGGGATGACGCAACTCACTGCTGGGCTGCGCGCTGCGCATGAACATGCGGATCAGGTTCCAGGCCGCCAGGGCTACCAGGAACACCACGAACCCCAAGCGCATGGACTGTGCATCGATGCCCACGGCCCAGATCGAACCGAGCCAGGCAAAGACAAAACTGGCAGCCGCCAGCGGCACGGCATGCTGCAGCTCGATGCGGTTGCGCTGGTGATAGCGCCACAGCGCCAGCAACACGTTGGGCACCACCATCACCAGCGCCGTGCCTTGGGCCAGTTGCTGGTCGAGACCGAACAACACACCCAGGGCCGGAATCGCGATCAACCCGCCGCCGATGCCAAACAACCCGCCCACCGTGCCCAGCGCAGCACCCAGTGCTATGTACATCACCCACTCGATCATTACTGCCTCTCAGAAAAATCCAATGGCTGCATGCTACCGACCCGGTGCTAGCGGGGAAACGCACAGCAACGCACAATGGCTTTGCCAATTACGCACAAGCAGAGCACGTGAGATGAACCCCGACGCCCTCACCGAACAACTCAGCCTGTTTCTCGATGTACTGGAAACCGGCAGCTTCTCTGCCACCGCCCGTCGCCATCCACTGACCCCGTCCGCCGTGGCCCGGCGCATCGACAATCTGGAAACTGCTGTCGGCAGCCGCCTGTTCGTGCGCAGTACCCACGCCGTGCGCCCTACGCCAGCCGGCAATGCCTTTGCCGAACGGGCCCGGCGCATCGTCGAGGAACTGCGTCTGGCCCGCGCCGAGGCGGTGTCGTTGAGCAATGCGCCGGAAGGGTTGATCCGCATCGACGCACCGGCAGCATTCGGCCGCCGTCATTTGGCACCAGCCATCGCCGACTTTCTGGTGGCCTACCCCGGGCTTGATGTGCAATTGCGCTTGATCGACAGCTTTGTAGACCTGAACGGCTCGCACCTGGGTGAAGTCGATCTGGTACTGCGCGCAGGCCCCCTGGCCGACACCCGCCTGGTGGCCACACCATTGGCCTACATGGTGCGTATTGCCTGCGCCAGCCCTGCCTACCTGGCGGCCCGCGGGGTTCCGAGCAGCCCCGCGGAACTCCCCGAACACGACGGCCTGGACTGGGATGGCCTGGCTCCACCGTTCGCCTGGCGTTTTGCCGTCGACGGCCAGTTACGGCTGTTTCGGCCTACACGCATGCGCATGAGCGCCAACAATGCCGAAACCCTGCTGTTCGGGGCGCTGGCCGGCCTTGGCATCGCTCATTTGCCAACCTGGCTGATCAGCGACTACCTGCTGCGTGGCGAACTGGTGCCGCTGTTCTGCGAAAACGGCCTGCCGACAGCCGAGTCCAGCGGCATTTATGCCTTGCGCCTGGAACATGAAACGAACTCTCGCAGCCGTTTGTTGCTCGAATTTCTCAAGAGCCGCTTCAGTCCGGTGCCGCCATGGGATTTGGCCCTGCAAAGCGAGCTGCGCTGGTAATAAGCGCGCTAATGAACAGCGTGCTAAATTCAAAGGACCTCACGAATTAAAGGATGTGCATGAACGCCAACCCGAAAGCGCCTGCTCCCTGCGACGAACTGCTCCTGGACAACCAGGTGTGCTTCGCCCTGCACTCGACATCGCTGCTGATGACCAAAGTCTACAAGCCGCTACTGCAGAACCTCGGCCTGACTTATCCACAGTACCTGGCGATGTTGGTGCTGTGGGAGCAGGATGGCCTGACCGTTGGAGAAATCAGCCAACGCCTTCTCACCGATCCGGGTTCGCTCACCCCGCTGCTCAAGCGTCTGGAAGCTGAAGGCCTGCTCATTCGCACCCGCAGCCGTGAAGACGAACGCGTGGTCCTGGTGCAACTGAGCGAACAGGGCCGTGCCCTGCAAACCCGGGCCAAGGCCGTTCCCCCCTGCATCCTCGCCGCCAGCGGTGAGAACCTGGAACGCCTGCAACAGTTGCAGGCCGACTTACTGGAACTGCGCGCCAACCTGCAAAAAAGCCTCTGACAGCTATGCTGTGAATGACCGCTCGTAAGCGGGTCGAAAAATTATCTTGCGCGCAAAATAATTGCGCGCTAATTTAATTCCCATACCCACTCAGCGCCACGGCGCAATACACAAGCGAGGCTCAAAATGCAAAAGGTCACTCCGCTGTACATTGCTGAAGCCAAGTCCACTGGCGGTCGCGACGGCAGCTCGCGCTCCAGCGACGGCAAGCTCGAAGTCAAGCTGAGCACCCCCAAGGAACTGGGTGGCGCGGGTGGTGAAGGCACCAACCCTGAGCAAATGTTCGCCGCCGGCTACTCGGCCTGCTTCATCGGCGCCCTGAAGTTCGTTGCCGGCCAGCAGAAAAAGGCCCTTCCAGACGCCAGTTCGATCACCGCCAAGGTCGGCATCGGCCAGATCCCGGGTGGTTTTGGCCTGGATATCGACCTGAACATCAACCTGCCGGGATTGGAGCAGGCAGAGGCGCAAAAACTGGTCGATGCAGCCCACCAGGTCTGCCCTTACTCCAATGCCACCCGCGGCAATGTCGATGTGCGCCTGAACGTCACGGTCTGAGGGTAAATCCCAGATATAAAAAAACCCGGCCAAGGCCGGGTTTTTCGTATTCGCGCAAACGCCAGGTTTAAACCTTGGCGCGGCCCTTGTAGGAGCCACCTTCACGGGTGTCGATCTCGATCCAGTCACCGATCTCGATGAAGTCGGCAACGCTCAGCTCGGTGCCGTTCTTCAGTTTGGCAGGCTTCATGACCTTGCCCGAAGTGTCGCCGCGAGCGGAACCTTCGGTGTAGTCAACCTGACGCACGATGGTGGTTGGCAGCTCAACCGAAACCAGACGCTCTTCGAAGAACACCGCTTCGCAGACGTCTTCCATGCCTTCTTCGATGAACGGCAGAACGGCCTCGATGTCTTCGGCGTTCAGCTCGTACATGGTGTAGTCGGTGGTGTCCATGAAAGTGTAGGTGTCGCCGTTGATGAACGACAGGGTCGCTTCTTTGCGATCCAGGATCACGTCGTCCAGCTTGTCGTCTGCCGAGTAAACGGTTTCGGTCTTGTAGCCGGTCAGCAGGTTCTTCAGCTTGGTCTTCATGATCGCGCTGTTACGGCCCGACTTGGTGAATTCAGCTTTCTGAACCAGCCACGGGTCGTTGTCGATCCGCAGTACGGTACCGGGTTTCAGTTCTTTACCAGTTTTCATTGCGAGATATCCGAATTTGGATGGATTTACAAAAATCGAGGCCGCATATCATAGCCAATTTCGGTAAAACTGTACCAGCGTCGTGGCAAGGTCCGGCCGAGCGGCCTGAACGGCACTCCAGCGGCGGGCATGCTGATCAAGCTCGGCCCAGTGTTCGAGCACCTGTTGCCAGGCCTGCCCCATGTCCCGATCCATGTTCCAGCCGCGCCACAAATCAACGATGGCGGCCTTGGCCGGCAGCGAAAGCCCCTCAACGTAGTGGTCGAGGAACGCCTCGAGTTTTTCCCAGTGGGCGTACTCTTCTTGCACATAGATATGCCAGAGCAATGGACGCCCCGCCCATTGCGCACGGACAAACGAATCTTCGCCACGTACAGCGTTGAAGTCGCAGCACCAGAGCAGGTGATCGTAGTCATCCTGGCTGACGAAAGGCAGGATCTGCACGGTCAAGGCGCCACGCGTTGCCACGCTGCCCACCGCCAAGGCGTCCACGCCCAGCCAGGCCTGTACGTCGCCCAGCACGCGCCCCTCGGGCACCAGCAGGTGGTTGGCACGAATGTCGGCGGCCAGCGCATCGAGCCAGCTGGAGAGGCTTGGGTTTTCATAGGCGAATAGCGAGATCAGACGAGCGTCGCTGACCGGTGCCACGCCAAGACGCTGAAGAAATGCCTGACGTGCCAGCGGGTCCTGCTCGAACGCCTCGCGCCGTGCCAGCAAGCTGGCCTCGCGAAGCAAGCCACCGGTTTTAGCGGTAAAGCCCGGAAAGAAAAACACCTTGCGCAGACCATTGGGCTGGGGGGAAGGCAAGCCATGGCAACCTTCGACCCAGCTTTCAGCGCTGAGGTAATCCAGGTTCAGCCACAGAGGCGGACGTGGACACTCGAGCATCGCCTGTACATAGGCAGCCGGCAACTGACAGGCAAAAGCGCCAATGACTACATCCGCTACTGTCGTTTCCTGCCAATCGGGTAGCCAATGACAAACCTCTACACCCTGATGCCATTGACGCGGGGCCTGGACATCCGCTTCGGGACAGATGCGTGCAAAGGCATTGAGGTCATCCACCCACAGGCGCACAGCCACGCCCTGCTCGGCCACCAATTGCCGGGCCAGACGCCAGGTCACGCCGATATCGCCGTAGTTATCGACGACACAACAGAAGATGTCCCAGTGCGTTTTCATCGCTGGTCCCTTGGAAAAGCGCCGATTGTCCGGGTAAATCATCGCAGACAAAAGCATGCCGCGAAAAAAACCCGTTGCACCATGCGACAATGAGCCCCCCGTCCTGGCCAGGAGGCCATCATGCCCCGCCCTCGCGAACTGAAGATCACCCTCAAGCCCGCGCAACTAATTCTGTGCATCGCCCTGGGCCTGTGGCTCGGCGCGGTTGCCATTGCCTTGAGCCTGTGGCTGGCCTGGCGCCTGATTCCCGAAACCGTACACCCCTTGAGCCAAGTGGTGATTCCGCCAGCCGCTACGCCAAGCCCTGGCGCAGCGCCGGAACAGCAGAGCCAGATGTTCGAACAGTACAAGCAAATCCTGCGCACTCAGGAACTGCAGCAGGCCGAGGACCAGGCCAAAGGTAGCGTGCGTAATCTGTCCAACCCCAAGTGCCAGTTCTGGCTGCAACAGAACCGCACTGCGCCGACCGAAAAGAGTCGCGCCCTCGTCCTCGAGTTCTGTAACTGACGCCATGAACAAAGCCGACCTGCTGCAACGCATCATCGACACCCTGAGCCTGGACCTGGACGTGGCCCAGCGTGCAGCGCAGAGCGCTTATGAAACGGCCACCGCCGAAGAGAACATCGCCGAGAACAAGTACGACACGTTGGGTCTGGAAGCCTCCTATCTTGCAACCGGGCAAGCCCGGCGCATGGAAGAGATTCGCCAGGCACGGGCTGCGTATCAGCAATTGGTGCTTCGCGATTACGATCCGAGCCGCGGCATTCAAATCAGCAACCTGGTCACTCTGGAGGCCGAGAACGGTACCTGCCAACACTTGTTTCTTGGGCCTGAAGGCGCGGGTTTGAAGATTGGCCAGGGAGAACAGTTGGTGACGGTGATTACTCCGCGCTCGCCATTGGGGCAGAGTTTGATGGGTAAGGAGGAAGATGAAGAAGTCAGCCTGGTACTGGGTGGCAGGCAGCAATGCTTTGTGGTGGTCGAAGTTAGTTGAAATGACCGCGATGCTTTTAATCAAGCCAACGCATTGAACCGCTGCGCCAACCCTTGGGTGGCAAACTGTTCAATGATGAACTCGACAAACGCCCGCGTCTTACCCGGCAACAGTTTGTGCTCGGCGTAATACAGACTAATGTTGCCATCATCCACATACCAGTCCGGCAACACCCGCACCAGGTTCCCCGCCTGCAAGTAAGGCACGGCAAACGGCATGCTCACCAGGGCCACACCCAGCCCCTGCTGCGCCACTGCACACGCCGCTTCCGAATCGCTCATGGTCATGCGCAGGCGAATGTTCAGCGGACTCTGCTCCTGCTGGCGATTGGTCAACGGCCAGGAACGCACCCGCCCGGTTTGCGGCGAGCGGATCAGAATGCCGTCCAGTGCCTGCAGATCGGGCGGCTGACATATCGCTGGATGACGCTCAAGGTATGCCGGGGCCGCCACCAGAACTCGGTGAGCCGGGGTCAGCTTGCGTGCTACCACGCCTTGGGGCAGGTCGAAACCGCCGCCTATGGCCGCGTCGAAACCCTGGCCGATCAGGTCGATCTGACGATTATCAAAATGCCAGTCCGGGCTGATGGCCGGATAGCGCTGAAGAAACTCAGCCAGCAGCGGCACGATGTATAAACGCCCGAAGACGGTGCCCATGCTCACCTTCAGGGCCCCGACCGGCTGCCCTTCGGCACTGGCGAGGTTGGCCACGGCATACTGAATGGTCTGGAAACTGCTGGCCACTTCACCGAGAAAACGCTGCCCGGCTTCGGTCAGGGTCAGTCGCCGGGTACTGCGCTGGAACAAGCGCACGCCCATACGCGCCTCCAGCCGGGCAACGTTTTTGCCCACCGCAGCCGGGGTCAGGCTCAAGCGCCGGGCGGCTTCGGCGAAGCTGCCAACTTCAGCGCTACGCACGAAGCATTCGATACTACTGAAGGTTTCCATGGGCGCGATTCCATACTTCTGGTTTACACAGACTATAGCGATTATCGGCTACTCAGGAAGTAATCCGCCGCCGATACTGAACCCCATCCAAGGCATCCGGCCTTGTTCTTTCGGGAGCACAACATGTCGACTGAAACTCGCCTCAACGGCAAAGTGGCCCTGGTCCAGGGCGGATCACGCGGCATCGGCGCAGCCATCGTCAAACGCTTGGCCGCAGAAGGCGCCAGTGTCGCCTTCACCTACGCCAACGCCACGGCACAGGCCCAAGCCCTACAGGAAAGCATCATCGCCAGCGGTGGCAAGGCCCTGGCCATCCAGGCCGACAGCGCCGATGCCAGTGCTGTGCAGTCAGCGGTGGAAACCACTGTTGCGGCGTTTGCTGGGCTGGACATCCTGGTCAACAATGCCGGTGTCCTGACCGTCGCTCCGCTGCTGGAGTTCGACCTGGACGACTTCGACCGCACCCTGGCCGTCAACGTGCGCAGTGTCTTCGTCGCCAGCCAGGCAGCCGCCCGGCACATGGGCCAGGGCGGGCGCATCATCAACATCGGCAGCACCAATGCCGAGCGCATGCCCTTTGCCGGTGGCGGCCCCTATGCCATGAGCAAGTCGGCCCTGGTCGGCCTGACCCGCGGCCTGGCCCGCGACCTCGGCCCCTTGGGCATCACCATCAACAATGTTCAACCTGGCCCGGTAGACACCGAGATGAACCCGGCCCATGGCGAGTTTGCCGAGAGCCTGATGGGCTACATGGCCGTGGGGCGCTACGGCGAGGTCGAGGAAATCGCCAGCTTCGTCGCCTACCTGGCCAGCCCTGAAGCGGCCTATATCACCGGTGCCAGCCTGACCATCGATGGTGGCTTCGCCGCCTGAGCCCCTCAGGCACCGTCCCGGCTCGCCAGACTGTGCTCGATCATATCGACAAAAGCCCTGGCAGCCGGGGTCGGGTTCTTCGACCAGATCGCATACAAGTGCCGAACCGGAGCATCACGTACCGCGACGCTGACCACACCCTTGAAGCTACTGGCGATGCGCGCTGGCACCAAGCCGATCGCCAGTTCGCGCTGGACGAACTTCTCCACCAGGCGAATGTTAGTCACCTCGAACTGCACGCGATGGCGCAATTGCGCAGCGGCAAAGGCTTCATCGGTCTGCCGGCGAGCGCAGCTGCCCGCCGGGAAGTCCACCAGCGGCTGGTCCTCCAGGTGAGTCAACGACAGGCGTTCGTGCGCGGCCAGCGGGTGGTCAACGGGCAGCACTGCCACTAACTCTTCTTCAGCCAGCAAACGGTATTCGACACCTTGCGGCGGCTCCCCCGGCCAGATCCCGATAAAGCCCACATCCAGCCGCCGCTCCCGCACATCGGCCATCAGCAGTTCGCTCTTGGCCATCAGCCAGCGAATGTCCACTTTCGGGTACTGGCGATGGAAGCCGGCCAGCAGGTCGACCAGGTCCAGTTCGGTCAGCGAGGTGATCTCGCCAATGGACAATTGCCCGCGAACTTCGCCACAGGCCGCCGCCACATCCTCGGCAATGCGTCGCATAGCTTCCAGGGCTGGCCGGGCACTCAGTACGAACGCCTCCCCGGCCGGCGTCAACCGTACCCGCCGCGAGCTACGCTCGAACAGGCTGACGCCCAGGGTCTCTTCCAACCGGGCGATCTGGTGACTCAAGGCCGACTGCACCACATGGCACTGCGCGGCGGCACGGGTAAAGCTGCCGGTGTCGACCACCGCCAGGGCATACTCGATCTGCTTCAAGTTCATAGAACGATCTATTTTCAAGATGGATAGAATGAAAACGATACATTGGCGTCATGCTAGCGCATTTCCGATAATGTCACTTCCTAACTGCCACTGATCGAGACGGTCCATGACCTCCTCCACTTCTACCTTGAGTCGCGGCCTGATCCTGCTGATGGCAACCGCCACCGGCCTCGCCGTGGCCAGCAACTACTACGCCCAACCGTTACTGCACAGCATCGCCGAGCATTTCGGCCTGACCACCGCCAGCGCCGGGGCTATCGTCATCGCCGCACAGCTGAGCTATGGCGCGGGTTTGCTACTGCTGGCGCCGCTGGGCGATCTGTTCGAACAGCGCCGACTGATCGTCAGCATGATCGGCATCAGCACCCTGGGCCTGTTGATAAGTGCCTTCTCGCCGAGCCTGGTGTGGCTACTGTTGGGTACCACGCTGACCGGCCTGTTCTCGGTGGTGGCCCAGGTGCTGGTGCCGATGGCTGCGGGCTTGAGCGATCCAAGCCAGCGCGGCCGGGTGGTCGGGACCCTGATGAGCGGGTTGCTGCTGGGCATCCTGCTGGCCCGCACCGCCGCCGGTTTCATGGCCGAACTGGGCGGCTGGCGCAGCATCTACCTGCTGGCGGCAGGGCTGATGGCGATCTGTGCCATTGCCCTGGCGCGCGCCTTGCCGGTCCGCCACCAGCACGCGGGACTCAGCTATCCGGCACTGATCGGTTCGGTGTTTCGCCTGTTCGTCGATGAGCCGGTGCTACGCCTGCGCTCGTTGCTCGGGTTGCTGGCCTTCAGCCTGTTCGCGCTGTTCTGGACGCCGCTGGCGTTTCTCCTGGCGGCTGAACCCTACCAGTACTCCGATGCAGTGATCGGCCTGTTCGGTCTGGCCGGTGCCGCGGGCGCACTGTCGGCCAACTGGGCTGGCCGCCTGGCTGATCGCGGCAAGGGACCGCTGGGCACCACAGTCGGCTTGCTGGCCCTGCTGCTGTCGTGGATACCGCTGGGTTTCGCCCAATCATCGCTGGTGGCGCTGTTGATCGGCGTGCTGCTGCTGGACCTGGCCGTGCAGTTGGTCCATGTCAGCAACCAGAACGCCGTGATTGCCCTGCGTCCGCAAGCGCGCAACCGCCTGAACGCTGGCTACATCACCTGCTATTTCATCGGTGGTGCGCTGGGCTCGCTGCTCGGCACCCAGCTGTTCCAGACCCATGGCTGGAACGGCATCGTTCTCGCAGGCCTGGCCATCGGCAGCCTGGCCTTGCTGGTCTGGGCCCTGGCTGAACACCAGCGAAGCCTGCGTACGCGGACGGTCTAGCGCCGAACGAAGGCTTCATCGACCTTGGCCAGATGCTCTTCGCGCAAGGTACCGGCGTAGTAATGCAGCTTGATCCAGGCCAGCAGGTAATCGTAGCGGGCCTGGGCCAGATCGCGACGAGTGGTCGCAAGCTGTTGCTCGGCATTGAGCACATCCAGATTGACCCGTTCCCCACCCAGCACGCTCTGGCGGGTCGACACTACCAGGGCCTGGGCCGAGGTCAGCGCCCGCTCATAGGCGCGCAGGCGGCTGGCGCCGGACTGGCAGGCGTTGTACTGACGCCGCAGCTCGATCAAGGTGCTTCGGGTATTGCCATCAAGTTCGTACTCGGCCTGCTCCAGGTTGCGGCTGGCCTGGCGGGTCGACGCCGCCACACCGCCACCGGCAAACAACGGCACACTGACTTCCAGGCCGATGGTGTTGGTGGTGTAGCGCTGGTTGTAGGTGTTGCCACTGTCCGATTCCATGCGCCGCGAAGTGGCATAGGCCGTCACCTTGGGGAAATGCCCCGCACGATTGCGCTCCACTTCGTACTGAGCCACTTCCAGGGCCTGACGCTGAGAAGCCAGCTGCGGGTTGTTGGCCAGGGCCAGTTGATGCCAAGCCTCGTAGCTTCCCGGTTGCAAGGTCAACAGCGAAAAGCCGTCATTGAGCGGTGCCAACTCATCGATCCGCGCCGACGGTTCGCCGATCAGGGCCCCCAGTTCGCGCAGGGCCGCATCCTGATCGTTGCGCGCCTGAATTTCCTCGGCATCGGCAAGCTCGTAACGGGCCTGGGCTTCAAGGATATCGGTGCGCGTGCCCTCGCCTTGCTGGAACAGTTGCTGATTCTGCTGGAACTGTTGCTGGTAGGCCTGTTTGCTGGCCACGCTGATGCCGATCTGGTCCTCGGCGAACAGCGCCTGTGTATAACTGGTCATCACCCGCACCAGCAGCTCTTGGCTCTTGTCGCGAAACGCCTCGTCGGCAAACAACGCCTGGGCCACGCCCTTGCGATAACTGGCGTAGGCCTCGTAGTCAAACACAGGCTGCTGAAGGATAAAGCTGGAACCATAGCTGTCGTAATGGCGGTCCTCACTTTCACGCCGCGAGTCGCCCAGATAGCTGGCCTTGGAGTCATTGCGGCCCTTGTTGTAGTTGTACGACAGGTTGGGCAACAGCCCGGCGCGGCCAATGGCGCGGTTCTCCTGCCCTGAGTCGCGGGCTTTGAGCGCGCCGAGGAACACCGGATCCTTGCGCAGGGCCTGTTCGTAGACCTGAAACGGTCCCATGACCTGTGCAGCAGTGGCCTGTACAGCACCCGCGGTTGTCAGGGCGAACGCCGCCAACAGCCCGGTCATCAAGCTTTTCATTCACCGGCTTCCTATTGTTCGGTCAAGGCGGTACCTGCCCGGTCGAGCAGGGGTTTGAACAAGTAGTTGAGCAATGAGCGCTCGCCAGTGCGCACGAACAGTTCCGCCGGCATGCCCGGCTTGATCACCAGCCCGTTGAGCCGGGCCAGCGCCTGCTCGCTGACGGTACTGCGCAACACGTAGTAGGGCTGACCGGTCTTGTCGTCGAGCAACTGGTCGGCGGAAATCAGCGTCACCTCACCGGACACCCGCGGCGTACTGCTCTGGTTGAAGGCGGTGAAAAGGATATCCACAGGCAACCGCACCGCTACTTTATCCACCAGGTTGACCGGCAGTCGGCCTTCAACCTCAAGCGCCGTGCCCTGGGGCACTACCTCAAGCAGAGTTTCACCGGCACGCACCACCGCGCCTTCGGTGTGCACCCCGAGGTTGACGGCAATACCATCAGCCGGCGCGAGGATTTCGCTGTGCTGCAGGTCGAAGCCAGCGGAGGTCAGCTGCTGTTCCAGGGTGACGCTCTTGAGCTGGGCTTCGGCCAGCTGGCTGCGCACTTCTTTCTGGTATTCCTCGCGGCGCTGCTGCAGGTTCAGCCGCGATTCGACAATGCCCTGCTCCAGGCGCGCGCTATCGCCGCTGTTCTGCGCCAGGTCACGCTGCACCTGAGACAGTTGGCGTTGATATTCCAGTAGGCGATTGCGCGGGATGTAGCCTTGGCTGGCCAGGGGTTTGAGGTTCTCCAGTTGCTCACGCAGGGAATCGGCCTGGGCTTGCAGGTCGCCCCTGGCCCTGCGCATGCCCGCAAGTTGCGCCACGGCGCCGTCGATACTGGCCGTCAGCCCGGCCTGCTCGCGTGCCAGAGCCTCACGGCGGCTGCTGAACAGTTGCCGCTGGCTTTCCAGCACCAGGCTCAATTGCGGATCGGGATCGCGACTCAATTGCGCAGGAAAAGTGATGTGGCTCAGGTTATCGCGCTCGCTCTGCCAACGCGCCAGGCTCGCCCAGGCCAACCGATACTGGGCCTGCAGCGACTGCACATCGGCCTGGACCTGAGTCTGGTCGAGCCGGAACAACGGCTGCCCCTGTTTGACCCTCTGCCCTTCACTGACCAGGATGCGGCTGACCACACCACCGGCCAGGGATTGCACCGCCTTGCGCTTGCCCGAAACCACCACCGTGCCCTGCACGGCAATGCCCTGGTCCAGCGGTGCCAGGGTTGCCCAGGCAACAAAACCACCGAAACCGACCAGCGTCAGCAGCCACCCCAGCCGAACATAGAAGCGTGCATCACGGCCTTTGGCGGCCGTCTCGACAGCAACCTGACTCATACGCCACCTCCTGCGCCGATCAGCGCATTGGCCGCTGGTGCCTGGCGCTGCGCCTGCTCCTGGGCCCGGCTCAGGGCCTGCATCACCTCATGGGCCGGGCCGAAGGCCTGCAGCCGTCCTTCACTGAGCACCAGCAGTTTGTCGGCCTGGGCCAAGGCTGCAGAGCGGTGGGTCACCAGCACCACGGTACGGCCCAGGGCTTTCATCTGCGCAATGGCCGTGGCCAGGGCGGCTTCACCACTGATGTCGAGGTTGGAATTTGGCTCATCAAGAACGATCAGGCTCGGACCGCCGTAAAGCGCGCGCGCCAGGGCAATACGTTGCTTCTGGCCGCCAGACAGGTCGCCGCCCTCCTCGCCAAGACGCGTGTCATAGCCTTGCGGCAAGCTCAGGATCAGCTCATGCACACCGGCCTGGCGAGCTGCCTCGACCACCTTGTGGCCATCGAGCTCGGCGAAGCGGGCGATGTTCTCGGCAATGCTGCCGCGCAGCAATTCGATGTTCTGTGGCAGGTAACCGATATGCGGACCGAGGGCCTCGCGGTCCCAACGGTGCAGGTCGGCGCCGTCCAGACGCACGGTACCGGCCAAGGTCGGCCAGATGCCGACCAGCACCTTGGCCAGGGTCGACTTGCCGGAACCGGAGGTACCCAGCACACCCAGCACCTCACCGGCAGCCAGATTGAAACTGATCTGTTGCAAGGTCGCGACCCGCTTACCGGGTGGGCCGGCGCTGACCTGTTCGAAGCTCAGGCGCCCTGTCGGTGTGGGCAGCGCCATCGCCGCCGGGGGTTCGGGAAACTCACGCAGCAGGCCATCGAGCCGTTGATAAGCCATATGCGCACCACTCCACTGCTTCCACACCGCAATCAACTGGTCGATGGGGCTCAGTACCCGGCCCATCAGGATGGAGCCGGCAATCATCATGCCCGGGGTCATCTGCCCTTCGATCACCAGCAAGGCGCCCAGGCCCAGTACCAGCGATTGCAGGCACAGGCGCAAGGACTTGCTGATCGCGGTGATCACCGCCGAGGTGTCACTGGCCTGGCTCTGCAGTTCGAGGAAGCGCCGGTGCAGGACGAACCAGCGGTTGCGCAAGGTGCCAAGCATGCCCATGGCCTGGATGCTCTCGGCGTTATGCAGGTGGCTACCGGCCAGGTGGGTAGACTGCTGTTGAAAGCCACTGGCTTGCACCAGGGGCTTGTGGGTCAGCCGCTCGTTGAGCAGCGCCAGGACGATCAGCAACAGCGCTCCCGCGCAAGCCATGACCCCAAGCCAGACGTTGAAGAGAAAAATCACCGCCAGGTAGATGGGAAACCAGGGCGCATCGAAGAAGGCGAACAGCGCCGGCCCGGTGACAAATTGCCTCACCTGGGTCAGGTCATTGAGTGATTGCGCGGCCTGGCCATCAGCTTGGCGCAAGTTGCGCGCAAAGGCCGCGCGATACACGTTCAGGTTGAACCCTTGCTCCAACTGGTTGCCGACGCGGATAACAATAAAACTACGGATCGCTTCCAGCACACCGATAAAGATGAAGAAGCCGATGACCATCAACGTCAACATCCACAACGTCGTTTCGTTTTGCGACGACAGCACCCGATCATAGACTTGCAACATATAAATCGAGGGCACCAGCATGAGGATATTTATCAGCGCGGTAAAACAGCCAATACTGATCAATATGGACTTGTAGCGGGCCAGCGCCGTCCACAATGGAACACTGGCCTTATTATTCGAACTGTTCATTGTCCGCCTTTCTATCCCTGAAAAATCGGCACTTACTTACACAGGCTTATTCATTATTCTTACGCTCCAGCAAAAGTGTTTTTCCAGCGGGCGTTGTCCATTTGTACAGGTTGGGCTTGTAACGATTGAAGTGCACCACCGCGCTGCCGTCGCCGCCCATCAGAGCAAGGGTATCGGGGGTCACCAGCCAGCCACTGGCTGGCTGGCCAATCAATTGCTGCAGGCATTGAAGATCGCCCTCCAGGAGGGTTTCCGGAGCACGCAACTGCAGCTGGCACGCCGCGGCCTTTTCATTTTCAGCATAAAGCTCCCAGTCTCCGGCCAATTGCGCGGGATTGGGCAGTAGCAGGCTGCTCGCCATACCGACCTCTGTCATCAACATCATTGATAGCGCGCCGAGCGCGACCCTAGGTTTGCGTACCATCATCTGCCTGCCTTGCTCAGAGACAAAGAGCAGCGCCGAAGCGCTGCTCCCCGGGGGTTGGCAATCAGACCACGATATCCGTGGCGACGGCCTGACCGACGGTGGTCACCAGAAAATCAGACAGGCTGTTACCGGTGAAGTCGATGGACAGGCTGCCCAGATTGCTTGCCTGGTCGAAGCTCAGTACCGCCTCGCCAGCATGCCCAGTGAAGGCATCGACGAACTGCAGCGGCAGCTTATTAACAGCAAAGGCGGAGATCGCCGACAGGTCGATCTTGTCCTGGCCGCTGGCAAAATCCATGATCCGGTCAGGCGCACTCGGAGCCGAATCGCTGCTGGCAGCGAAGACGAAGGTGTCAGAACCGGCACCGCCCCAGAGTGTGTCGCCGCCACCGGCGCCGTAGATGATGTCGTTGCCGCCACCACCCTTGAGCGCGTTGGCCACCGCGTTGCCGATCAGCAGGTCGTTACCCGAACCGCCGATGGCATTCTCCACGGTGACACCTTTGGCAATAGAAATATTGCCGACCATGCCGCCGACGTCGGAGAACGATGCTTCATTGAGGTTGATCTTCTGGTTTTGAGTAAAACCGGAGAAGTCCAGGGTGTCGTTGCCACCCCCGTCCCACACGGCGAAAACGACCTTCGACGAAGCCGAGATGGCCGAGTAGAAATCGCGATCGGCGGTAGCGTTGAAGCCGTACACTGTATCAGTGGAGCGGGTGGCGTAGTTGGCGCCGTAGAGCTTCTGGATGGCGGCAATGTCGTCCATCAGCGGTGCCGAAGCGTAAACCTGCACGCCGCCCTTGGTGAAGTTCTGGCTGGTGTTGCTCTCGCTCCAGTAGCTCATGACGCTGTAGCCACGGGTGTCCTGGCCGTAGGAGGCATCGGCGTAGGTCGGGTAGCCTTCCCCGGCGTTGTAGTCGCCCGGGTGAGACAGGCCCAGCACATGGCCGATCTCATGAGTCAGCGTCTGACGGCCGTAGTTGCCGTTTTCCGGATTGACGTTGGCCTGGTACTGGTTGTTGATCAGATACCAGGATTCGCCTTTGTGCGAACCGGGACTGTAGAACGGCAGGTAGGCAAACGCCGCGCCACCGGTACTGCCATCACTGTAGTTGCCGAAGGTCATGTGACCGTCGCCACCTGAGGCCGCTTCCTTGAAGGTCACTTTCGCCACATCTGCCCAGGACTCCATGGACAGCTTGGCCTGTGCCTTCTGCTGAGCCGAGAAGGCGCTGAACGCACCCAGGCCCTGACCGTAGAAATCGGACGGGGCCTTGGTCAGAAAGGTATAGGTCAGGTTGATGGTGCCGTCCTTGTTCAGGTCTCTCCACGCCGCGCCATCGCGCAGCAATTGGGTAGCAGCCTGATCGACCGAGAACGATGGTTTGCCATTGACTGTCGCATTGCCGCCGCGATCATACTGATGGCCGAAGCTATTGATCAGACCGAAAGCCGTACTTGCACCCTGAGGTTGCAATACAGAACCGGCAGAAACAATAGCGCTTTCTTTGACTTTCGACATACAGACACTTCCTTGTTTACAAAAAAGCAGTTGTTGTCCAACAGGACGCTCCCGCGGCGAGATCGTCCTATCACTCGCCTTTATGAGGCGGGGAAAAACTGACACACTCGGAAATGAACTGTCCAGCTTTTTTTGACGCCAATTTTCAATATTGTTACTTAGCTAACGGCCGTTGCGTGAAGAACCCAGATTTCACTGGCCTGCATCAATTTGCGCAAATAACGATATATCGAACGCAACAAAAACTGTGACATTAGACGAAAATTGACTGACCGGTTTTAGTTGTAGACTCGAACTTTTATTATAAGAACGCGACAGCCCGCTTTATCCCTTTCGACCTGATCCGCAAGGAAAATACTTATCTGTAACAACTCGCCGACCGACCCTCCGTCGCCTGCCGATTGACTTGTGGCGGCCCCAGGCGCTGAGTAGGGATTGCTCAACAGCCCCTTCTATCTGGATGCCACTATGACAAGGCTCACGGTTCAGTCCGGCGATTTCTTGCAAGGTGAAGGCGAGTACCGCAATGGATCGCTCACACTCAAGACCTGCCGCAGCCCTTCTATCGGGGAAAAAATCGCCCTTACCCGCATCAGTGAACTGATCGTCGCCAATCAGGAGTCCAGTCGCAGCCTGGGTAGTGCCCTGGGTTGGGGCATGGCCGGTGCCTTGGTGGCGGGGCCGGTCGGCTTGATTGCTGGCCTATGGCTGGGTGGCAAGGAGGAAGAAATCACCTTCCTGGCCACCTTCAAGGATGGCCGCAAGCTGATGGCGATCACTGACAGCAAGACCTGGTCGAAGCTCAACGGTCACTGGCGCCGCCATTCGTTGCCAGCCGCCAACCGCTGAATCCGGCGGCGGCTCGTTCGTTCAATCTCCAAGCGCTGGAAACAGGGGCACCGTGATCCGGTCGCCCCTGCTAAGATGCGCGCCCGCCTGCCTGGCGCAATGCCGGCAGGCCTGTTCCCTCTTCAATGCATCGGCCTCACGCCCCCCGGACAGCGACGATACATAACGGCGCGTCTGTTGCACGCCTTCAAGGAGCTTTCTGCATGACCCTGCCCCGCCCTCGCCTGCCTTTGAGCCTGCTCAGCCTGAGCCTGGCGCTGCCGGCCTCGCACAGCCTGGCCCAGGACAGCATCACCCTGGCTCCGGTCAAGGTCTCCGAGTCCTACAGCGAGGGTTACCAGGTTCAGGAAGCGTCGGTGGCAGGCTTCGCACCCGCCCCGCTACTGGACACCCCGGCATCGGTGGCGGTCTTCAGTGAGCAACTGCTGGCGGATCGACAGGTGCGAAAGCTCAGCGAAGTGCTGCAAAGCGACGCATCAGTGGGCGAAAGCTATGCGCCGATCGGTTACTACGAAAACTTCAACGTGCGCGGCTTCGAGCTCAATGCCGCCAGCAGCTACAAGATCAACGGCCAGACCATCGCCGGCGAACAGAACGTGGCGCTGGAAAACAAGCAGCAGGTCGAACTGCTCAAGGGCTTGTCCGGCTTACAGAGTGGCGTTGCCGAACCCGGCGGGCTGATCAACTACGTGACCAAACGTGCAGCGGATGTGCGTTCGGTGACGGTGTCGAGCAACGAGCAGGGTGAGCGCTACATCGCCACCGACCTCGGGGGCTGGTTCGGCAGTGAGCGCCAGTTTGGTTTGCGCGCCAACCTGGCCCATGAAGACATCCGTTCCTATGTTGAGCATGCCGACGGCAAGCGCGATTTCGCCGCTCTGGCCTTCGACTGGCAGATCAACCCCGATGCGGTGCTGCAACTGGATGCTGAGTACCAGCAGCGCGAACAGCGCTCGGTGCCAGGTTATCAACTGCTGGGCGGTACCAGCCTGCCCCACGCTATCGCCCCACACGACCGCCTGGCCTACCAGCAATGGGCTAATCCGGTCACCCTCGACTCACTGAACCTGGGCGGGCGCTTCGAATACCGCTTGAGCGACAACTGGACCGGCACCGTCAGTGCCTCGCGCAGCAAGGTGGTGATCGACGACTACAGCTCATTTGCCTGGGGCTCGAGCGAAGGCGCCTATTTCAGCGGCGCAGGCGATTATGACATCTATGACTACCGCAGCCCCGACGATACCCGCCGCACCGACGAAGCGCAGGCGGCGCTCAATGGTCGCTTCGATGCCATGGGCCTGGACCACGAGCTGACGGTCGGCGCCAGTGCCCAGCGCCGCACGCAGGACCTGCGCCCCTATTTCAACGAATGGATCGGCAGTGGCAATATTTACCAGCAGACGCCGGTACTGCCACCGTCCGACAAAACCATTGGCCCCAGCACCCGCCGCCTGGACAGCCGCCAGTACGGCCTGTTTGCCAGTGATCGGATCAGCTTCAACGAACAATGGCAGACCGTCCTTGGTGCACGCCTGGTGCGCCTGGACGAGAAGACCTTCGACGAAGAGGGCAACCCTGGCCGCCATACCCGCGACTATCAGCTGCTGCCCAACGCCGCACTGATCTACAAGCCGCGCCCGGACGTCTCCCTGTACACCAGCTACAGCAAGGGGATCTCATCCGGTGGCACTGCGCCCTGGTTCGCCAGCAACAGCGCCGAAATCCTCGCCCCCACGCTGTCGCAGCAACTGGAAGTCGGCATCAAGCGCGACTGGCAGCGCCTGAGCCTGAGCGCGGCGTTGTTCCAGCTGCGTCAGGCCTATCAATATTCGCGGCCGGACGGCGCGGGCCATTTCACCTACGTGCAGCAAGGCCAGCAGAAGAACATCGGCCTGGAACTGGGCGCCAGCGGCTGGTTGACCTCACGCCTGCAGATCAATGCCAGCGCCGCGGCCATCCGTGCCCGGGTGAAGAACAGCGGGACCGCCGACTTCGAAGATCACCAGGCGCTCAACGTGCCGAACCTGCGCGCTGCAGTGCAGGCAGACTATAGCCTGCCGATTGCCGGCCTGGCATTGCTCGGCGGGGCACGCTACAGCACCAGCAAGTACGCCAACCAGGCGGGTACGGTGGAGGTTGGCAGCTATGCCGTGTTCGATCTGGGCAGTCGTTACAGCACAAAGATAGGCGGATACGACACAACCCTGCGGCTGATGGTCGATAACGTCTTCGACAAGCGCTACTGGCGTGATGCCGGGGAGTACCTGGGGGATGGCTATCTGTTCCAGGGCGCGCCGAGGACTGCGCGGGTGTCGGCTTCTGTGAGTTTCTGAGGGCCTCATCGCGGGACAAGCCCGCCCCCACAGCGATCGCTGTGGGGCGGGCTTGTCCCGCGATGGATACCGCAAATGCAAAAAGCCCCCGGCCTTGCTCAGATCGGGGGCTTTTCTAAAAGTGGCGGTGAAGAAGGGATTCGAACCCTTGATACAGTTTCCTGTATACACACTTTCCAGGCGTGCTCCTTCAGCCACTCGGACACTTCACCGTTTCTCTTCAGGCAGTTCAGCCTGTCGAGGCGCGCTAATGTAGTCGAAACAGGTTCTGATGGCAAAGGTTTTTTTCAGAATTTTCATGCGCTTAAGCCAGTCCGCCAAAAAACGGCGGCGCACAGGGCAAAGTCGCCAATCTCTGGAGTGCTTCGGCAGTGCGCAAGCGCCTGCCCCCAACTTGCCAAGGTAAAGCGGCCAAGGGCTGACCGGCCGGTCAGTCACAGCGCTTTACCTCACTGCCAAGCCTGAGTAACGTCTGCCCCACTCTCCCTTTAGGAACCCTGTCATGAGTGAGCTGATTACCTACCACCTCGAAGACGGCATCGCGACCCTGACCCTGAACAACGGCAAGGTCAACGCCATCTCGCCCGACGTCATTGCCGCCTTCAATGCCACCCTGGATCAGGCCGTGCAGGATCGCGCAGTGGTAATCATCACCGGCCAGCCGGGTATTCTTTCCGGTGGTTATGACCTCAAGGTGATGACCGCAGGCCCGAAAGAAGCCGTCAGCCTGGTCACCGCCGGCTCCACCCTGGCCCGTCGCATGCTTTCGCACCCGTTCCCGATCATTGTCGCCTGCCCAGGCCATGCTGTGGCCAAGGGCGCGTTCCTGCTGCTGTCGGCCGACTATCGCATCGGCGTCGAAGGCCCCTTCAGCATTGGCCTGAACGAAGTGCAGATCGGTATGACCATGCACCACGCCGGTATCGAGCTGGCCCGTGACCGCCTGCGTCGCTCGGCG
Organism: Pseudomonas sp.; assembly: GCF_050739775.1. GTDB lineage: Bacteria > Pseudomonadota > Gammaproteobacteria > Pseudomonadales > Pseudomonadaceae > Aquipseudomonas. The sequence continues at coordinate 8,477 of NZ_JBOICA010000015.1, read as the reverse complement.
TTCCACCGCTCGGTGATCAATGCCGAAATGTTCGACCCGGCCAGCGCCGTGGATGCCGGCTTCCTCGACAAGGTGGTGCCGGTCGAACACCTGCAGGAAACCGCATTGGCGGCTGCGCGTCAGTTGAAGAAGATCAACATGAACGCGCATAAACACACCAAGCTCAAGGTCCGCAAGGCGCTGCTCGACACCCTCGACGACGCGATCATCCGCGACCAGGAACACCTGGGCTGACCCCTACCAAGGCCTGATTGCGTTTATTTGCGCAATCAGGCCGCTACGACCGCATTGAGCGTTTGCCCGAGCAAGTGCACACCCGTACACTGCGCCGCGTTTGCCAGATGTGAGTCGTACGATGCTTTTTCTTATACGCATGCTCTTGTTGGGGCTGCATTTTGTTCTTATCGGAATTGTCGGTGTGTTGATCGGCCTGTGCCGGCCATTCAACCCGGATAACAGCCGTATTTACGCACGCTTGTACGGTTTGCCTGCCACCTGGTTGATGCGCCTGGATGTCAAAGCCGAGGTCGGTCCGCTATTCGACCAGCCCCCTGGTTGCGTGATCATTGCCAATCACCAGTCCAACCATGACCTGTTTGTCCTCGGTCACGTGGTGCCGCCGCGTACCGTGTGCATCGGCAAAAAAAGCCTTAAATGGATACCACTGTTCGGCCAGCTGTTCTGGCTGGGCGGTAACGTACTGATTGACCGTGGTAACGCCTACCATGCTCGCCGCGCCATGCAGACCACCACGCGTACCTTGTGTGAAAACGACACGTCGATCTGGGTATTCCCCGAAGGCACGCGCAACGCCGGCGAGCAGTTGATCCCGTTCAAGAAAGGCGCCTTCCATATGGCCGTCGAGGCCGGTGTGCCGATTGTGCCCGTCTGTGTCAGCCGCTACGCCCATCGCCTGAGCCTGAACAGCTGGCGTCGAGGCAAGGTCATCATCCGCTCCTTGCCGCCGATCGCCACCAGCGGTCTGACCCAGCAGGACGTCCCGGCCCTGGCCGAGCAATGCCGGATACAAATGCAACGTTGCATCGATCTGATGGAAGTTGAATTGCTGCCGGCCTAAGTGGTTGCTCAATTCTGTGTGTCAGACCAAGCTAGTGGCACGGTAATCAGAAGAAGCGAACCACCATGGGACGAGTCGTTGCGTCGGCGGTGTACAGCGCCGGCAGAAAAGTCACCAACATCAATATCGATGAAGGCAGTCAATGGGCCAGCAAACCCGGGCATTTCGTCTGGATCGGCCTGGAAGAACCCAATGCCCAGGAGCTGGCCAACCTGCAATGCCAGTTCAACCTGCATGAACTGGCCATTGAAGATGCCCTGGAAAAACACAGCCGGCCGAAGCTGGAAACCTTCGGCGACGCGCTGTTCATCGTCACTTACTCGCCAGTGCGCCATGAAGGCAAACTGGAGTTCATCGAAACCCACATCTTTGCCGGTAAAGGCTACATCATCACCTGCCGCAATGGCCACTCCAAGTCCTACGCCCTGGTCCGCCAGCGTTGCGAAGCGCGTCCGTTGCTGCTGGAACATGGCGAGGATTTCGTGCTCTACGCCCTGCTCGACTTCGTTACCGAGAACTACCAACCGGTCAGCGAAGCCATCCACGGCGAGATCGAAGAGCTGGAACAAAGTGTACTCAGCCGCTCGCTCCGGGATGAAGACGTCCACCGCCTGCACAGCTTGCGCCGCGACATCCTGCGCCTGCGCCGCTACGTGGCGCCGATGGTCGAGATCAGCGAAGAGCTGCAGCGCCTGACCTTCCCCTTTATCGACAAGAACATGCGCCCGTACTTTCGTGATGTGCAGATTCATGTGACCCGGCAGATGGAAGACCTGGCCGGGATCCGCGACATCGCCAGCCAGACCATCGAGATCGGCATGCTGCTGGAGTCATCACGCCAGAGCATCGTGCAGCGCAAGTTCGCCGCCTGGGCGGCGATCCTGGCGTTTCCCACCGCGCTGGCGGGTATTTACGGGATGAACTTCGAGAACATGCCGGAACTGACCTGGCACTACGGTTACTTCGTGGTGTTGGGCACAATCGTCGGCGGGTGCACGGCGCTGTTTGCCAGTTTCAAGCGCTCAGGCTGGCTTTAGCGATTTGCTGCTGCGCGACAAAGCGCAGCATCCACTCGCCGACCATGCCGCCTTGGTGCTCTTCGACCAGGCTGGCCACGGCTTTCTGGTAGACCTCCTGGCCCAGGCTGTGCTGACGCAGGTCCAGCAGCGCACGAGAGTAGTCGTGGACGAACTCTGGATGACCCTGGAAGCACAGCACCTGATCGGCGATGTGGTAGGCGGCATAAGGGCAGAAATCGCTGGAAGCGATCACCGTGGCGTTTGCCGGCAACTCGGTGACCTGGTCCTGGTGGCTGATCAACAGGGTCAGTTCGGAGACTGTCGGGTCCATCCAGGGGGCCTTGGCGGCCAGTTGGTAGCGATGCACACCCACGCCCCAGCCCTGGGACGCACGTCCGGTCTTGCCGCCCAGCACCAAGGCCAGTACCTGATGGCCGAAACATACGCCCAATAGCTTGTCGCCGCGCTGGTAGCGCTCGAGCAAATAGCCCTTGAGGGTCTCGATCCACGGATCAGCCCCGAAGGAGTCGGCTTTGCTGCCAGTCACCAGGTAAGCGTCGAACACTTGGTCATCGGCGGGATAGTCGCCCTTCATCACGTTGTACACGTCAAACTCGGCGGCGATCGGTTGACTGGCGAACAGCTGCTCGAACATCCGTCCGTAGCCCTGATACTGCCCGATCAGCTCGGGTCGCAGGACGTCGGTTTCCAGGATGCAGATGCGTAGCGACATAAAAATAGTCCTGAACGACAAAGGCGGGATTGCCCCCTAGAGCCTGCCCCGAATAAGGCTTGCAAGCAAGTATGATGTACTGACGAACGGTCAGCGCAAGTGGATCCAGGTACAGGAGCAACGCAAGCGTCTAGCAGGGGGAAAAGTTGCTAGATAGCACAAGGCCTCATAGCTAAAAAACACATTATTTAATATTGAAATACTAAAGCGTTCTAAAACACAGGTGACGCTGACTCTAAGGTTAGTTGTATACCCATTAGCAAAGGTTCGCGTCTGGACGTCAAACCGCGTTACCCATGTTTGCCGGATCGACGACAAGGAAGCCACTGGGCACTCAGGAATAACAACAAAAAGGCGGTCAGCCATGTTCAAACAACCCAAAGTACGTCAAGCCGGGCTCATTCTCTTCGCCACCACATTGCTGTTGATCTTGCCGAACCTGTCACGTCTGTTCGGCTGAACCTCACTATGGCCCACTACGGCCCTGCGCAGGTACGCTGCCAGCCCTGACCTGCTGGAGATTGCCTATGCGCCATTGCCTCGTCCTGTTGTTGATCCTGCTCTGCCTGCCCCTGCAGGCGGCGCAGCTGACCCTGGAGCTGGGAAATGGCAGCCGGCACTGGCAAAGCGCTGAACTGCTCGCCCATCCCAAGGCGCGGGATATCCAGATCGACAACGACGTCTCCTACAAGAGAACCATGCACTACCGCGCCGTGCCGCTGGCGGTGTTGCTCGACGGCGTCGCACCAGAAGATCACCTGCAAGCCGTGGCCGATGATGGCTTTGCCGCCGAGATGCCGGCCGCCCCATTGCTCAAGGACGGTCCGGCACGGGCTTGGCTGGCCGTCGAAGATCCGGCCAAGCCCTGGCCCCCGCTGGGCGCTGGCAAACCCAGTGCCGGTCCGTTTTACCTGGTATGGACTGAGCCACAAGCCGGACACATCAGCCCGGAACAGTGGCCCTTCCAGGTCGCCAGCATTCGCCGCCTGGCACCGGTCGCCGCGCGCTTCCCAGCCCTGCTCCCGGCTGCGCAGCTGGCCAGTGACGACCCGGTCAGCCTGGGCCTGGCCCTGTTCCAAAAAACTGCCTGGCCTGCCACCGCCTCAATGGCGCTGGCGACGCGCAGTTCGGCCCGGACCTGAACCTGCCGCACAACCCCACCGAGTACTTCCAGCCGGCGTTCCTGCGCAGCTACATTCGTGACCCACAGAGCTTGCGCCAATGGCCTCAGGCAAAAATGCCCGGTTTCAGTAATGCCGTGCTCAGCGAACCGGAACTCGATGCCCTGCTCGCTTACCTTGCGCACATGGCCACACGCAAACAGCCCTGACTCATTGTTGCTGAGCGCTGAAGCTCGGCGTCACCAAGACTTTGGCGTGCATCTGCTCGAAACCGCCGCCCCGGCGCATGCCCCGCACCGGGCAGGCATCAAGGTAGTCCAGGCCAACAGCAAGCTTGAGGTGACGCTCGGGCCTGGCCAACTGATTAGTCACGTCGAAGCTGTACCAGGCATCGTCCAGCCAGGCTTCGGCCCAGGCATGGCTGGCCATCTGCTGGCTTTGACTGTCGAACAAGTAGCCTGAGACATACCGCGCAGGCACCCCCAGGCTGCGTGCACACGCCAGGAAGGCATGGGTGTGGTCCTGGCAGACGCCAGCGCCGCCAGCAAACGCCTGGGCGGCGCTGGTGTCCACCGCCGTACTGCCAGGCCGGTAGGCCATGCGCTGGTTCAGGGCGTTCATCAATTCGATCAGCGCCGAACGGTCCCGCCGCTTACGGCATTGCTGACTGGCGAAGGCGCGCAAGGCTTCATCGGCCTCGGTCAGGCGGGTGAAACGCAAAAACGGCAACGGCGACTGTGCTTCGTGCTCGGCTTCACGGGTTTCGTCAATATCCACCAGCCCGCGAGCGCCGATAACCAGATCCGAATGCGGCTCCTCCAGACTCAACACATGGAGGATGTTGCCGAACGGGTCCCGTTGCGCCCGCACCGGACGTGGCAGGTCCAGCTGCCAAGCCAGTACTTGCTGGCGCTCGCTGTCATGGGGCGTGAGGCGCAAATACTGGATGCTGGCCCGTACCTGGTCTTCATAGTGGTAGGCGGTTTCATGGCTAATGGTCAGTCTCATACTGCCTCCAGGTAGGCGCTATGGATGGCGTTGCCCAACTGGCGCACCAGCGGGATGTAGTGGGTCAGCCAGGGGTGCAGGCCTTCGGCGAGGATCTCGTCGATGCCGGTGTAGCGCAGCCGCGCATCCACCTCGGCGGCCAGACGCTGGGCAGCCCGGCCGTTGCTGCCGGGCAGGCTGGCGAGAATCAGATCGATTTCCTCGGTGCAGGCGCGCAGCGAGCGCGGCACGTCAGCACGCAACAGCAACAGCTCGGCCACATGACGGGCTGCCGGCGCGTCTCGATAAATCTCGGTGTAGGCCTCGAACGAGGATAACGCGCGCAGCAAGGCACTCCACTGGTAGTAACCACGGGCCGAACTGTCGCTGACCGCCTCGGCCTCTTCGCCGAGCATTTCGTAGCGTGCATCGAGCAGGCGCAGGGTGTTGTCGGCACGTTCGATGAAGGTGCCCAGGCGGATAAAGCGAAAGGCGTCATTGCGCATGATGGTGCCGTAAGTGGCGCCGCGAAACAGGTGCGAACGCTCCTTGATCCACTCCCAGAAGCGGCTCATGCCGTAGCGGCCCAGGCCCTGCTCGGCAATACCGCGAATTTCCAGCCAGGTGGCGTTGATGTTTTCCCACATATCCGCGGTTATCCGCCCGCGCACCGCATGAGCACTGGCGCGTGCCGCGCCCAGGCAACTGTAGATACTCGCCGGGTTGTCTGGGTCCAGGGCAAAAAAGTGCAGCAGGCGCTCGGCATGCAACTGGCCATGGCGCTCCAGGTAGTCGTCCAGGGTGCCGGTGATCAGCAAGGGCATGGCCATTTCATCCAGACCATCGCCACGACCGTCCTGGGGCATCAGCGACAGCGAATAACTGACGTCGAGCATCCGCGCAAGGTTTTCCGCGCGCTCCAGATAGCGCGACATCCAGTACAAATCAGAGGCAGTTCTACTCAACATGGCTTAATCCTCGACCACCCAGGTGTCCTTGGTACCGCCGCCCTGGGACGAGTTGACCACCAGCGAACCTTCGCGCAGCGCGACCCGGGTCAGGCCACCGGGCACCACGCGGGTTTCCCGGCCGGACAGGACGAACGGACGCAGATCGATATGCCGCGGGGCAATGCCGTTTTCCACAAAGGTCGGGCAGGTCGACAACGACAGGGTCGGCTGGGCGATATACGCCGCAGGGCGCGCTTTGATCCTGGCCGCGAAGGCGTCGATTTCGGCCCGTGTCGCGGCCGGCCCGACCAGCATGCCGTAGCCACCCGAACCCTGGGTTTCCTTGACCACCAGCTCTGGCAGGTGCGCCAGCACATGAGACAGTTCTTCCGGCTTGCGGCACTGCCAGGTCGGCACGTTGTTGAGGATCGGTTCCTCGTCCAGATAGAAACGAATCATCTCGGTGACATAGGGATAGATCGATTTGTCGTCAGCCACGCCTGTGCCAATGGCATTGGCCAACACCACGTTGCCGCAGCGATAGGCCGACAACAGCCCAGGCACGCCGAGCATCGACTCGGGATTGAACGCCAAGGGATCGAGGAACGCGTCGTCCAGGCGCCGATAGATCACATCCACCGCCTTCGGCCCGTCGGTGGTGCGCATGAACACACGCTCATCGCGCACGAACAGGTCAGCCCCTTCGACCAGCTCGACACCCATTTCCCTGGCCAAAAAGGCGTGTTCGAAGAACGCGCTGTTGAACCGGCCCGGGGTCAGCACCACGACGCTGGGGTCATCCAGCGGGCTGGCGCTTTTCAGGGTGTCGAGCAGCAGGTTGGGATAGTGGTCGATCGGCGCAATGCGCTGGGCGGCGAACAGTTCGGGAAACAGCCGCATCATCATCTTGCGGTCTTCGAGCATGTAGCTGACGCCGCTGGGGGTGCGCAAGTTGTCTTCGAGCACGTAGTAGCTGCCGTCACTGTCACGCACCAGGTCGACCCCGGAGATATGCGCATAGATGTCGCGGTGCAGGTCCAAGCCCTGCATGGCCAGTTGGTACTGCTCGTTGGCCAGCACCTGTTCTGCCGGAATGATCCCGGCGCGAATGATGCGCTGACCGTGGTAGAGGTCGGCCAGGAACAAATTCAGGGCCTTGACCCGCTGGATGCAGCCGCGCTCCACCACCCGCCACTCACTGGCCGGAATGCTGCGCGGGATGGTATCGAAGGGGATCAGGCGCTCGGTGCCCTGCTCGTCGCCATAAAGGGTGAAGGTGATACCGGCGCGATGGAACAGCAGATCGGCTTCGCGCCGACGTTGCGCCAGCAGTTCCGGTGGGGTGTCGGCCAACCAGCGGGCGAACTCCCGGTAGTGCGGACGAACCTGGCCGTCTGCGCTGTACATCTCATCGTAAAAGGTGCGGATCATGCCGAACTCCTTGTCACCCGTGCACCTGAGCCATCGCAAGCCCCGTGCCAGCGGCATAATTCCTTGGATTTCAATAGGTTGTATTCTCAACAAAGAACGGTTGCACCAGATGCGTGCAACCGCCCCGGCGGCTATGTGCTCAACGCTTCATTGCGAAGCGTCGCTCAGGCCAGCGGGCGCTCCTGTTTCACGCCCCAGCCTTCGATTTCACCGCCCAAAGGAGCTATGAGCGCTTCGAAGTCCTGCTCGAATTCACCGATACCGCCGTAGGTGGCGTACATCACCTTGCTCAACTCCAGGTGCCAGGCGCCATCATCGCGTTCATGCACCTGGGCGCTGAGCGACTCCCCACGAAACTGTCCCGCTGCCCGTCGTGCCCGTGCCTCATCAGGAAAAACCGCATAGAACTCAATGGGATGAATCTGGGCAAAGTTGAAACCGCCCTCTTTCATCTGGCGCAGAACCGTGCTGCTGATGTCCTCGTATTGGCTGCTCATGAATCGTCCTCCTAACTACCGATGGATAGACTTTCAGTGCAAAACGCACCTGCCCGCCACACAAACCGTGCGGGGGCAATTCGAGCTGATGCATGACGTGGATCGGCAAGCCCGGGCAATCAAAAAGACGGCCCGACCTTGATTGCAGCGTAGCGCCAACTTGCCAAGCGCGCCAATTAGCGGGCTCAGGACGCCTCGGTAATGGCGGTGATCTCCACCCCGCTCTGCTCCTTGAGCCATTTGGCCGTGGGCGTGCTGGCGCGATCCTGAAAGTCATTGAGGTCCAGTTCGTCCATGACCGGAAACAGATGGGCACGAATCAGCCGCGCGGCCTCCTCGATGCCAGGTTCTTGCTCGGACGTGAAAGGCAGCGAGGTTCGCTCGCCGTGCTGATCAACAAAGGTAATGACCCACGCTTTCATTGGATTCTCCTCTGTACTGAGGCTCAGGCTGAATCTGCCCTACCTCCTGTTGACAGCACGGAGCGAGGGATTGTTCAGCCACGATTTCCAACGGCATGAAAAAAGAGGCCCGCAGCAGACTGTGTGAAAACACGCTGACAGGCCTTAAGCCAAACGCCCCGACTTGTTCGGGGCGTTTGTTTTTGTGCTGTAAAAGGCCTTTCAGCCCATCAGTTGCATCATTTTTCGGGCACCCAGGA
>NZ_JBOICA010000014.1:0-103459 GCF_050739775.1 Pseudomonas sp. | reverse complement strand
CTTGCGGGTCTGCTTGCGCTTGCCGGCGTACTCGGCGTCGGCGAAGGTCATCTGCTTCATCAGGTGTCTCGGCGTTTGAGGTTAAGCATTCTGCCAAATCTGGAAGTCTTCTTCAGAGTTTCCTTAAGGATTGTGCAACAAAGCCCGGTGCTGCTTATTGCTCTTGATCAGCGCCAGGGCGCATTACTGCTGGTTCTCCTGGTCGGTAAACAGGTCGCTGAAGAGCATGCTCGACAGATAACGCTCACCGGAATCGGGCAGGATCACGACGATGGTCTTGCCTTGCATTTCCGGCTTCTCAGCGAGGCGCACGGCCGCCGCCATCGCCGCACCAGAGGAAATCCCGCAGAGGATCCCCTCCTCCTGCATCAGGCGCAGGGCCATGGCCTTGGACTCCTCGTCACTGACCAGCTCGACCTGGTCGACCATCGTCAGGTCGAGGTTGTTCGGCACGAAGCCGGCACCAATACCCTGAATCTTGTGCGGGCTGGGCTTGATCTCCTGTCCAGACAGCGCCTGGGTGATCACCGGTGAAACGAGCGGCTCGACCGCCACGGAAAGGATCGCCTTGCCCCGGGTCTGCTTGATATAGCGGGAAACCCCGGTAATCGTGCCGCCGGTGCCGACACCCGAAACCAGCACATCGACCGCGCCATCGGTGTCGTTCCAGATTTCCGGACCGGTGGTCTTTTCGTGAATTGCAGGGTTGGCCGGGTTGTCGAACTGGGCAGGCATGAAGTACTGGGACGGATCACCGGCAACAATTTCACCGGCCTTTTCAATCGCCCCTTTCATTCCCTTGGCAGGTTCGGTCAACACCAGTTCGGCGCCCAGCGCCTTGAGCACCTTGCGCCGCTCGATGCTCATCGACGCCGGCATGGTCAGCAACAGCTTGTAACCGCGGGCCGCGGCGACAAACGCCAGGCCAATGCCGGTGTTACCCGAGGTGGGTTCGACAATGGTCATGCCCGGCTTGAGCTTGCCGCTGCTTTCAGCGTCCCAGATCATGTTTGCGCCGATCCGGCATTTGACCGAATAGCCCGGGTTGCGCCCTTCGGTCTTGGCCAGGATGGTTACCCCGCGCGGGGCGATGCGGTTGATCTGGACCAACGGTGTATTGCCGATGGAGTGCGCGTTGTCAGCAAAGATACGGCTCATGACGAGGGTCCTTTTAGCACCAGAACAGAAAACTTCAAGGGTAAGCCTGCCTCCTGGGTGAGTCCACCCCTGACACATCCAACAATGCCCTCGCCCTGACCAGGTCACCAAGTGACGCTCCATTCAGAGACTGAATGAAGCGTCTGCGTTCCCTGTCAAGCAGAGCCCGCGTTATAGTCGCGCATGACAATTTTTCTGCCAGGGGCCATGCACCCCGGCGTTACGTTAGAGGATCGGTTCATGAAGTTCGAAGGCACCAGCACCTACGTCGCCACAAACGACCTGAAACTGGCAGTCAACGCGGCGATCACCCTGGAACGGCCACTGCTGGTCAAGGGCGAACCCGGCACCGGCAAGACCATGCTCGCCGAACAGTTGGCCGAATCCTTTGGCGCCAAGCTGATCACCTGGCACATCAAGTCGACCACCAAGGCCCATCAGGGCCTCTACGAGTACGATGCAGTCAGCCGCCTGCGTGATTCGCAACTGGGCGTGGACAAGGTCCACGACGTACGTAACTACCTGAAGAAAGGCAAGCTCTGGGAGGCGTTCGAATCCGAGGAGCGGGTGATTCTGCTGATCGACGAAATCGACAAGGCCGACATCGAGTTCCCCAACGACCTGTTGCAGGAACTGGACAGGATGGAATTCTACGTTTACGAGACCGACGAGACGATCAAGGCCAAGCAGCGCCCGATCATCATCATTACCTCGAACAACGAAAAAGAACTGCCGGACGCCTTCCTGCGCCGCTGCTTCTTCCACTACATCGCTTTCCCCGACCGCGACACCCTGCAGCAGATCGTCGATGTGCACTACCCCAACATCAAGAAAGACCTGGTCAGCGAAGCGCTGGATGTGTTCTTCGACGTGCGCAAGGTGCCGGGCCTGAAGAAAAAGCCGTCCACCTCGGAACTGGTCGACTGGCTCAAGCTGCTGATGGCCGACAACATCGGCGAAGCCGTGCTGCGTGAGCGCGATCCGACCAAGGCCATCCCGCCACTGGCCGGCGCCCTGGTGAAAAACGAACAGGACGTGCAACTGCTTGAGCGCCTGGCCTTCATGAGCCGTCGCGGTAACCGCTGAGCCGGGGGGCAATTGCCATGCTGCTCAATCTGTTCAATGAAATGCGCGCGGCCAAAGTGCCGGTGTCGGTACGCGAGCTGCTTGATTTGCTCAATGCCCTCAAGCAACGGGTTACCTTCGCCGACATGGACGAGTTCTACTTCCTGTCGCGGGCGATCCTGGTCAAGGACGAACGCCATTTCGACAAGTTCGACCGTGCCTTCTCCGCCTATTTCAAAGGCCTGGAGAACCTCGACCGGCACCTGGAAGCCTTGATTCCCGAAGACTGGCTGCGCAAGGAGTTCGAGCGTTCGCTCAGCGATGAGGAACGCGCCCAGATCCAGTCTCTGGGCGGCCTGGACAAGCTGATCGAAGAGTTCAAGAAACGCCTGGAAGAACAGAAGGAACGCCATGCCGGTGGCAACAAGTGGATCGGCACCGGTGGTACCAGCCCGTTCGGCTCGGGGGGCTTCAACCCCGAAGGTATTCGGGTGGGCGATGCCGGCAAACGCCAGGGCAAGGCGGTCAAGGTCTGGGACCAGCGCGAGTACAAGAACCTCGATGACCAGGTCGAGCTGGGCACGCGCAACATCAAGCTGGCCCTGCGCCGCTTGCGCAAGTTCGCGCGCCAGGGTGCGGCCGAGGAGCTGGACATCGACGGCACCATCGACCATACGGCCCGCGATGCCGGCCTGCTTAACATCCAGATGCGCCCGGAGCGACGCAACAGCGTCAAGTTGCTGCTGCTGTTCGATATCGGCGGCTCGATGGATGCCCACGTGAAGATCTGCGAAGAGTTGTTCTCGGCCTGCAAGACCGAGTTCAAACACCTGGAGTATTACTACTTCCACAACTTCGTCTATGAGTCGGTGTGGAAGAACAACATGCGCCGCACCTCCGAGCGCACCTCGACCATGGACCTGCTGCACAAGTACGGTGCCGACTACAAAGTGGTGTTCGTCGGCGATGCGGCCATGGCGCCTTACGAGATCACCCAGCCGGGCGGTAGCGTCGAGCACTGGAACGAAGAAGCCGGTTACGTGTGGATGCAGCGCTTCATGGAGAAGTACAAGAAGCTCATCTGGATCAACCCTTATCCCAAGGACACCTGGGGCTACACCGCTTCGACCAACATCGTTCGCGAGCTGATCGAGGACCGGATGTTTCCGCTGACCTTGCGCGGGTTGGAGGAAGGGATGCGGTTTTTGTCCAAGTGACATCATCGCGGGGCAAGCCCGCTCTCACAGAGGTTGCAATCACTTTGTGGGAGCGGGCTTGCCCCGCCATCAACCCTCAAACCGCTGCAGATAATCCCGCTGCTCCCGCCAAGCCAGCTCCTGCACCACCGGCCTGAACCTCACCACACTTCCCGGCAGCAACTGCGCCAGCCGAGCCAAGGCCAAAGGCGTCAAAGCGCCCAAACGCGGATAACCACCAATGGTCTGGCGATCATTGAGCAATACAATCGGCTGACCATCCGGTGGCACCTGTACCGCGCCCAGCGGGATTCCTTCGGAAATCATCGGCGCCCCCTGATACTGCAAGGCAGGCCCCAGCAAGCGCATGCCCATGCGGTCGGCGCGGCTGTCCAGGATCCAGTTACGGTTGAACGCTTCAAACAGGCTCATGCCGCTGAAATCGCCAATCTGTGCACCCAGCACCAGATCGAGTGCGCTGCTATCGGTCAGGTCTGGCCGCAACGCATCAGGCACTGCTTTCAACGCAGGCGCCACACCGCTGTACTCCAGTTGTTGGCCCTTGGCCAGCGCCGATCCCAGACCATCAAGCCCACCCAGCTCCTCGCGCACCACACTGGCACAACTGCCCAGCACCTGTGGCGCGCAGAATCCGCCAGGCGCGGCCAGATACGCCCGAGCGCCCTGCAACGGCTGATTCAAGTGCAGACGCTGGCCTTTACTCAAGGTAAAGCTGGACCAAGGCTTGAGCGGCTCAGCGTCGATGCGCGCATCCAGGTCGGCCCCCGCCAACGCCAGGCAGCAATCCTGCTCGGCGACCAGGCTGAAGCCACCCAGGGTGACTTCCACCACCGCGGCATCGGCAGGGTTGCCCAGCAGCCAGTTGGCCCAGCGCATCGATACCCAGTCCAGCGCCCCGCCCTGGGTAACACCCAAATGACGCACACCAAAGCGTCCGGCGTCCTGCAACAGGCACAGCGGTGTGCTGGCTTCGATCGACAAGCGGCTCATTCCTGTACCTCCAGCGGAGTGTCGTCGCCACCCAGGTTGATGAAGGTGGCGCGATCCACGGCCACGAATCGCACCCGATCACCCGGCTGCAACAGGCTATAGCCATCACGCTCGCGGTCAAAAAGCTTGCTCGGGGTGCGGCCGATCAGGTTCCAGCCACCGGGCGAAACCGCAGGGTAAGCCGCGGTCTGGCGCTCAGCGATGCCCACGCTGCCTGCCGCCACGCGCTTGCGCGGGGTAGCCAGGCGCGGCGTGGCCAACGCGTCTTCAACCAGCCCCATAAACGCAAAACCGGGGGCGAAACCCAGGGCAAACACCTGATATTCCCGTTCGCTATGACGGCGCACAATATCAGCCACCGAGGTGCGGCAACGCTCAGCCAACAGGCTCAGTTCCGGACCGACACTCAGGTCGTACCAGACTGGAATCTCGTGCTGACGCCCGCCACTGCCGTTATCCGGCTGCAGGTTTTCCAGGGCTTCGCGAATCAAGCTGCGGGCCTGGTCCGGCGACAGTTGCAGCAGGTCGAAATGCACCATCACTGTGGTGTAGGACGGCACCAGATCAATTAAATGCTCGGCGAACACCGTGCACAAACGCTGACTGGCTGCCAGCATCCAGGGCATATTGGCTTCATCGATAGCGTCGAACAGCCGCACCATCAGGCAGTCGATGGCTACCGTTTCAATGCGGTAGCTCATGACTTCACCAGGGCATCAAGGGCCTGGCGAATCTGCTGTACCGCCGCGACCGAACTGTCGTTGTCGCCATGCACACACAGGGTCTGGGCCTGCAGGCGCAGTTCGCTGCCGTCTATCGCAATCAGTGCTTCGCCACGGGCCAGACGCAAGGCCTGGTCGACGATCCGCGCCGGGTCGTGATGCACTGCGCCCGGCAAGCGCCGCGACAGCAGATGGCCTGCGGCATCGTAGGCGCGGTCAGCAAAGGCCTCGAACCACAAGGTGATGCCGTACTCGTCACCCAGGGCCTGGGCGGCGCTGTTGTCGGCCGTGGCCATGAGCATCAGCGGCAACTGCTGGTCATAACCGGCTACGGCTTCAAGTACGGCGCGCAGTTTCAGCGGGTCAGCCATCATGTCGTTGTACAGCGCGCCATGGGGCTTGACGTAGGCAACGCGAGCCCCCTGGGTTCGGCAGATACCCTCCAGCGCACCGATCTGGTAGTGCAGCAGGTCACGGATTTCCTCGGCACTGCAGGCCATGGAGCGGCGACCGAAGCCCGCCAGGTCCTGGTAGGCCGGATGAGCGCCGATGCGTACGTTGTTAGCGATGGCCAGTGCCACCGTCTTGCGCATGATGCCTGGATCTCCGGCATGGAAACCGCAGGCGATGTTGGCACAATCAACGAAGGGCATAACCTGAGCGTCCAGGCCCATGGTCCAACTGCCAAAACTCTCACCCATATCACAATTCAGTAGCAGGCGGCTCACGTCTGTAACTCCTTCAGGCTCGGCCTTAACGGGCTTCAAGTTCTTTACCGCGGGTTTCCGGCAAGCTCAGTGCCGCCAGGATTACCACCCCGTAGGACACCGCTGCAAATGCACCGATACCCAGGCCCAACGGTATCTTCTGGCTGAGCATACCGATCAGCAGCGGGAAGAATGCCGCCAGGGCTCGACCGATGTTGTAGCAAAAGCCCTGTCCCGAACCACGGATACGAGTGGGAAAGAGTTCGGTGAGGAAAGCGCCCATGCCGCTGAAAATACCCGAGGCAAAAAAGCCCAGAGGGAAGCCCAGCCAAAGCATCACACCATCGCTGACCTGCATCTGGGTGTACAGCAGAACAATAATGAACGAACCCACGGCGAACAGGATGAAGTTCTTTTTGCGTCCCAGCAGGTCGGTGAGATAGGCGCTGATCACATAGCCGACGTAGGAGCCGAAGATCACCATGGCCAGATAGCCGCCAGTGCCGAGCACACTCAGACCGCGCTCGTTCTTGAGAAAGGTCGGCAGCCAGGAGGTGATGGCGTAGTAACCGCCCAAGGCACCGGTGGTCAGCAGCGAAGCGCGAATAGTGGTGAAGAGCATACCGGGGGCGAAGATTTCATAGAAATGCGACGGTGCTGCGGTTTTTTCCGCAGCCTTGGCCTGACGGTAGATTTCCGGATCCTTGACCAGGCGGCGGACGAAGATGACAAATACCGCAGGCACGATGCCCAGCAGGAACAGTGCGCGCCAAGCGTCTTCGGGCGGCAGCAGGGTGAACAGCACAGCGTAGAGAATCGCCGTCATGCCCCAGCCAATGGCCCAGCCAGACTGCACCATGCCCACGGCCTTGCCGCGATCCTTGGCGCGAATGACTTCACCGATCAGCACCGCACCGGCGGTCCATTCACCGCCGAAACCAAAGCCCATCAGGGTGCGAGCAATCAACAATTGTTCATAATTCTGGGCGAAACCGCAGAGGAAGGTAAAAAAGGCGAACCACAGCACCGTCAGTTGCAGGGTGCGCACCCGGCCGATGCGGTCGGAGAGGATGCCGGCGACCCAGCCGCCCAGGGCCGAGGCGATCAGGGTGGTGGTGTGAATCAACCCGGCTTCGGCGGTGGTGATGCCCCACAGCGCGATCAGGGTGGGGATGACGAAGCTGAGCATCTGGGTGTCCATGCCATCCAGGCCGTAGCCGATCTTGCAGCTCCAGAAGGTCCGTCGTTCCTGCTTGTTGATGTTGCGGTACCAGTCGAAAGGCCCCGCCACTGATCTGGATTTGACCTGGTGCTGCACGCCCGATGGGTTCATGGTTGCCTCAGCTTGTTGGTATTGTTTTAAAGGCGGCGATCTTTGTCGCAACCGTGACCGACATTTTTCGATGGCCTTGGGTTGCCGTCCAACGAGAAAAACCAGCGGTCTGGCATAAGAAAAAATTGATCAGTGAGCGCGCCATGAACCTCAAGTTCCTCGAAACCTTCGTCTGGGTTGCCCGACTCAAGAGCTTTCGCCTGACCGCCGAAAAGCTCTTCACTACCCAGGCTTCGATTTCCAGCCGTATCGCGGCGCTTGAGGCCGACCTCGGGGTCAAGCTGCTGCTGCGCGACTCACGCGGGGTCAGCCTGACGCCCGAGGGCAGCAAGGTGCTTGAGTACGCCGAGCAGATGCTCGACACCGCCAAGGCCCTCAAGCAATCGCTGGACAGTGACCGGGCCAAGGTCGGCCGGGTGCGCCTGGGGGTGATGGACACGGTGATCCACACCTGGATGAGCCCGCTGGTGTCAGAATTGATGGAGCGCTACCCACAGGTGGAAATCGAGCTGGTCGCCGATACAGCACTCAACTTGCGCGAACAGCTGCAAAAAGGCTTTCTCGATGTGATCCTGCAAACTGACCTGCTACGCCAGGAATCGATCCGTAGCCTGGACCTGGCGCGCTATCCCATGGGCTGGATTGTCGCCAGCCAGTCGATCTACAACCGCGACTATGCCTCCCTCGCCGAGCTTGCTCGTGAGCGCATCGTGACCTTTTCGAAAAACTCCCGGCCGCACCAGGAGGTGCTCAGCCTGCTCCAGGCTGAAGGCGTCAGCGCGCCACGCCTGAACTGTGTGAACTCGGTGGCGGCCATCACCCGCTTGCTGCGTGACGGCTTCGGCATCGGCGCCCTGCCGCCTGCCCTGGTCAGCGAAGAACTGGCCAGGGGTGAACTCACCCAACTGCCCCTGGCGCAACAACCGCCGAGCCTGGAGCTGGTGGTGGCCTGGCAGACCGGGGTCGAGCTGGTCGATGAAGTGGTGGCGTTGTGTCGCAATGTGCTTGAACGTTATGCCGCCAACGCCGGGCCAGAACGGATCGTGCTGGTTTAGCGCCAGCTCTCCGCCACCGGTTTGCGCCGACCGCCGAGCACCACCCAGCCGATCAGCAACAGCAGGCTTTCCACCAGCAGCGCCAGCAGCAAGGCACAACTCAGCCCCCAGGCCAGGGCCTCGGGGGTCAACAGGATCTGGTAGCTGTAGCCGTTGAGGGTTTCGTCACGCAACTGGCTGTCGGCACGTACCAGTACGTGCCAGGTGCGCTCCAGCCACGGCCCCTGGAGGACCTGCCACTCGCGTTCGAACAGGCGATTACGGATCAGCAGGCTGTCGATGCTGTTGGCATCGCTGTTGAACACCGGATCGTCGCTGCTGCGGTAATGGCGCACCAGGGCCTGCAGATCACCATTGAAGAAACGCCGGGCGGTTGCCTCGAAACCCTTGAGGCCCTCGCGGGACTCCAGCAGGTGCGCCTCGACCCGCTGGCTGTAGTCATTGATCAGGCCAGGAACCTGCACCCCTACCAGCAACCCGAAGGTGAACAGCAGTAACCGCAGGTAACTTCTGAACATGAACTATTCCTTTCCTTAGCGTTGTCCTTGGGCGATGCACTCACCGCGGCGCCACAATGCCCACTGGCCGGGCTCGTAGCGCTGCCAGGTCTCGTTCTCGGTCAGCGCCTCGGTGGCGATCACCGTAACCACGTCGTTGGGCGTGGTTTCAGCCTGGAAGTCGACAATCATGTCGACATCCTTGAGTCGCGCCGGCCCGAACGGTGCACGGCGAGTGATATGCACAAGCTTGGTCGAACAAAAGCAGAACAGCCAGTCGCCATCGCTGAGCAGGCCGTTGAACACACCCTTGCCGCGGTACTCGGCGCAGGCCTTGACCAGCACCGGCAACAGCACTTCAATCGGCACCGGCTCCGGAAACGCCTCGCGTACCCGGTTGAGCAGGTCGCAGAAGGCTGCTTCGCTGTCGGTGTCGCCAATCGGCCGATAGAAGGTCGCCTGGCCCTTGAACTCGCCCAATTGACCGTTATGGGCGAAACACCAGTTGCGCCCCCACAACTCACGGACAAAGGGATGGGTGTTGGACAGGCAGACCTTGCCGACGTTGGCCTGGCGAATGTGGCCGATCACCACCTCGCTCTTGATCGGATAACGCTGAACCAGGTTAGCCACTTCCGATTCGCAGCTCGCCGCCGGGTCCTGGAACAGGCGCAGGCCACGGCCTTCATAGAAGCCGATGCCCCAGCCGTCGCGATGCGGACCGGTGCGGCCACCGCGCTGCATCAGCCCAGTGAAACTGAAGACGATATCGGTCGGTACGTTGGCACTCATGCCCAGTAGTTCACACATGCTTGGCTGCTCCCGGGCAAATCCTACAAGCGCGGCTCAACCCGCGGGCGGCTGCCGCCCTGCGGTGCTTCAGGCGGGTTGCGGTAGCGGTCGCGGCTGTCGGCAGCAAATGCCTCATCGGCCGGCGCCTCTTCGGCATCACGCTTTGCCGCGGCCTCTGCCTGTTCACGGCGGGCCTTGGCGCGTTTTTCCACTGGCCAGCGCAGCACCACGAACATCCCGTACAGGGCGAAAGCGATCATGCCGTACATGGCAAGGTCAGCGGCAGCGCGCAAGAGGTTGTTACCGACCTTGAACAGCAGGTCGAGGGCGGTAATGGCAATGGCCGGGGCGAACTTGTCCTTGACCGGATCGATAATGGTCGGGGTCAGCAGCAAGACTGCCATCAGTACCCGCAGCGGTTCGCGCAACCAGCGCCACATCCAGCGGGTCAGGCGAAAGCCCACCGCCAGGCAACCCAGGGCGGCCAGGGCGTAAAAGCCCCAGGCGAGCAGATAGTCGTTCTCGGTCATGGTGTCCGTGGCAAGCTAGGCAAATAGACGCTTATGATAAACACATTTCAGCGCGCAGGCGCCCCCCAGCCAAGAGATCCCCGCATGTCCGCAGACGCCACCGCTCCCCGCGCCCCGATTGCCCGTAAGGCCGAAGGCGCTGATCCGTATGCCTGGCTTCAGGAACGCGATAGCGCCGAAGTCATTGCTTACCTGAACGACGAGAATGCCTACCAGGCGTCGCAGCTGGCCGACCAGGCGCAATTGCGCGAACATCTGTTCGAAGAGATCAAGGGCCGTATCCAGGAGACCGACCTGTCGGTGCCCTCACCCTGGGGCCCTTACCTCTACTACAGCCGCACCACGGCGGGTGAAGAGTATCCACGCCATTACCGCTGCCCGCGCCCGGCCGACGACTCGCCGACTGTCGACGAGAGCCAGGAACAACTGCTGCTGGACCCCAACCCGCTGGCCAACGGCGGCTTCCTGTCGCTGGGCGCCTTCAACGTCAGCCCCGATCATCAGCGCCTGGCTTACAGCCTCGATACCACCGGCGACGAAATCTACACCCTGTACGTCAAGGACCTGACCAGCGGCGCCATCGAGCAACTGCCCTTCGAAGATTGCGACGGCAGCATGACTTGGGCCAATGACAGCCAGACGCTGTTCTTCGCCGAGCTGGACGACACCCAGCGCCCGCACAAACTGCTGCGCCATCGCCTCGGGCGCGAAGGCTGCCAAGCGATTTTCGAAGAAACCGACGGGCGCTTCTTCCTGCATTGCTACCGCTCCAGCTCCGAGCGCCAACTGATCCTGCTGCTCAACAGCAAGACCACCAGCGAAGCCTGGGTGCTCGATGCCGAACAGCCTGACGGCGATTTCACCTGCCTGGCACCTCGCGTCGAAGGCCATGAATACTTCCCCGACCACGGCCAGCTCGACGGCCAGTGGCGCTGGTTCATTCGCACCAACCAGGACGGCATCAACTTCGCCCTGTACCAGGCCGACAGCGAAACGGTACCGAGCCGCGAGCAGTGGCAACTGCTGGTGCCGCACCGCGACAGCGTGATGCTCGAAGGCCTGAGCCTGAACGCCAGCGCCCTGAGCCTGAGCCTGCGCGAAGGCGGCCTGCCGATCATCGAAGTGCACCCGCAAGGGCTTGCCCCCTATCGGGTGGAATTGCCGGATGCGGCCTATAGCCTGTACGTGCAGGACAGCCTGGAGTTTGCCAGCACCCGTATCCGCCTGCGCTACCAGGCCCTGAACCGTCCGGCCCAGGTGCGCCAGCTGGAACTGGCCGATGGCGTCCAGCAGGTACTCAAGGAAACCCCGGTGCTCGGCCCCTTCGACCCCGACGCCTACGTCAGCCAGCGTCTCTGGGCCACGGCCAGTGACGGTACCCAGGTGCCGATCAGCCTGGTCCAGCGTCACAGCGATCTGGGCAAGCCGGTGCCGCTGTACCTGTATGGCTACGGCGCTTATGGCGAAAGCCTCGACCCGTGGTTCTCCCATGCCCGTCTGAGCCTGCTCGAACGCGGCGTCGCCTTCGCCATTGCCCACGTGCGTGGCGGTGGCGAACTGGGCGAAGCCTGGTACCGGGCGGGTAAGCAGGAACACAAACACAATACCTTCAGCGATTTCATCGCCTGTGCCGAACACCTGATCAGCCAAGGCGTGACCCGCGCCGACCAACTGGCCATCAGCGGCGGCAGCGCTGGCGGCCTGCTGATCGGCGCGGTGCTCAACCAGCGCCCCGAGCTGTTCAAGGCGGCGATTGCCGAGGTGCCGTTCGTCGATGTGCTCAACACCATGCTCGACCCGGAGTTGCCCTTGACCATCACCGAGTATGACGAATGGGGCAATCCCGAAGCGCCCGAGGTGTATGAGCGGATCAAGGCTTATGCGCCCTACGAGAACGTCAAGGCCCAGGCCTACCCGGCGCTGCTGGTGGTGGCCGGCTACAACGACAGCCGCGTGCAGTACTGGGAAGCGGCCAAATGGGTGGCCAGGCTGCGGGTGACCAAGACCGATAACAACCTGTTGCTGCTCAAAACCGAGATGGACGCCGGACACGGCGGCATGAGCGGGCGCTATCAGGGGCTGCGGGATGTGGCGCTGGAGTATGGTTTCGTCTTTAAAGTACTTGGCGTGGTGTAAATCGCATCGCAATCACCTGACCAACTAATCCGATTTCGCCTTGCTCTTGCTGTCCTCCGGTGTCAGCCCCGGCAAGGGCTGGTCCCTGGGTGGCGTGGGCACTGGAATGGCTGGCAGCAACGGCGACCCCGGCCGCGCATCACCGGCCCGCGGTACGCTGCTGGGGGTGACCTGCGGGTAAGGTGTCGGCGTGGCCGTCCCCGGCGCCCCCGGCACCGGGGCGATCGGCCGCGGTTGCAGGTCGGCGGCCAGGGCCGCTTGCAGGCTGGTGAAGAGCAGGACGGCAATGGTCAAACAGCGCATGCGCAGACTCCTTGTAACACCTTCTCACAGGCTACTCCCAAGCGTAGCGGTTTGCCTGTCCGAATGGCCCGTCATCACGCTAAACTTCAAGGCATAACCGTAACAAGCCCGAGAAAAGGTAATCCCATGAGTTCGCCATCCTCTGCCGCCGCCACCGCACGGCTCGACCGCATCCTCGCCGACGCCAAGCGCGACAAGGAGATGGGCTATCGCGACAAGGCCCTGAAAATGTACCCGCACGTTTGCGGTCGGTGCGCCCGGGAGTTCTCCGGCAAGCGCCTGAGCGAGCTGACCGTGCACCACCGTGACCACAACCACGACAACAACCCCCAGGACGGTTCCAACTGGGAGCTGCTGTGCCTGTACTGTCACGACAATGAGCATTCCCGCTACACCGACCAGCAGTACTTCAGCGAAGGCTCCACCAGCAGCCCGAGCATTGCCAAGGCCACTCACAATCCATTCGCGGGGCTGGCCGGCCTGCTGAAAAAGGATTGAACCCAATCCCCTGCCCCACGGCTGCCGGCAAGTCCGTATAATCGCGTTCTTTTTTGCGAAGGGCCCCGGCACGTGGCGAACAAACGGTACAGCTGCATTGGTCTGTTCAACCCCAAGTCAGCGGAGAACGTCGGTTCAGTGATGCGCGCGGCGGGTTGCTACGGCGTCAACTCGGTGTTCTACACCGGCAAGCGCTATGAGCGCGCCCGCGACTTCGTCACCGATACCAAGCGCGTGCACTACGACATTCCGCTGATCGGCATCGACGACCTGCAGAAGATCATCCCCCTGGGCTGCACGCCAGTGGCGGTGGAATTGATCGACGGCGCCCGCCCGCTGCCCGAGTACACCCACCCAGACCGCGCCATCTACATCTTCGGCCCCGAAGACGGCTCCCTCGACCCGAGCGTGCGGGACTGGTGCGAAGAGACCATCTACATCCCGACCAACGGCTGCATGAACCTCGCTGCCACGGTCAATGTGGTGCTCTACGACCGCCTGGCCAAGGGTCTGAACACGCGCTCCGGGCCGAAGTTCAAGTAGCCCTGGGCAAACGCAGCAGCTTGCTCGACAGCACTGCGGATTCGCGGCCCAGCACGCTTTCGCTGAGCTGGATGAACTCCTCGGTACTGACACTGTTCAGGCGCATCAGCGCGCGGGTGACATCGTCCAGCGAGCGCTGGTTGTGAGTGTGCAGGCGGATTTCCCGGTCCAGCGCCTGCAACAGCAGCACGCCGCGCGCCGTCACTGCGCTGTCGACCTGCTCGCCGCGCAGGCTGATGACCTTGGCGCCGCGATGTTCAAGACCGGCCTGCTGGGCCTGGTAGCGCTCCTCGGTGATACCACCGGCACGGCGGAGCAACTCGATGGCGTAGTACTCGTTGATGCTTTCACCAATCCAGTCGCTGGCCTGGCGGTCATTGATTTGGGCAAAGACATCCACCAGCTCACGCAGCAAGGGGCTTGAACCGTTTTCACTGACCAGCGGCAAACTACTGTGCAGGTAGATCGAGTTGTGCCCGGCGCGGGTGCCGCGCCAGAGCTGGTCCCGGGCGCCGACCAGCAGCAATTTCGGCGGGTTGCGCGGGAACACCGCCTGCAACTGCGGCCAGACGAAGGTCAACAGGGTCAGGTTATCCAGCCGGCGCATGCCCTGGCCCTGGGGAGCGGCAACACTGACTTCAGTCTCGCCCAGGCGCGCACGCCGGGTGCCAATGGTGCCTGCGATCATCCAGCCAGTGGGACGGTCGAACAGGCGCGAGACGTTGTCGATGCGAAAACGCTGCTTGCCGATACGCGGCCAGGGTGTCTCGACGCTCTTCCAGCCACTGGGCAGCTCGAAACTCAGGCGGGCCACCAGCTCGGTGCCATCCTGCTGATCAAGCCGCGCCGGAGGAACCAGATCGTCGCCACGAAACAGCGCCCAGTCAGGTGTCACCCGGGTTTCATAACTGCCATTGCTCTGCCGATGCCCCAGGCGCACACGGTAGCTCAACTGGCTCTTGCCGGGCGCCGGCTGCCAACGGCCGCGCAGGCCTTCGCCTTGCAACTGCCATTGGCCGTCGGCCTTGAAGTCGCTGTAGGCGCCCTCCTTGCCCAGGTCGAAATCCAGGCTGCGCACTGCCGCGCCTTCGGCCAGGGTCAGACGCACCTCGGCCTGCTCGCTTTGCGGGAACAGACGGACGTGATAATCCAGATTGACCTTCTTCGCCCAGGCCGGCGAACTGGCCAACAGGGCCAGAGCCAACAGCCAATGGCAACGCACACGCATACAGCAACTCCTTGTTCCCTTGACGCGCTACCCGGCAAGCCTGGGCGGCTCAACCCGCGCGGAAAATCAGATAATCTTCCCAGTCATCCTCATCCACACTGTTCTCGCTCAACATACGTCCGGACTGGGAAATGCGCTGTTTATGCACCTGTTGACGATCGCCACAGACCAGATGGTGCCAGCCCGGCAGGTCCTTGCCTTCGCTGACCAGACGATAGCCGCAAGTGGTCGGCAGCCATTTGAACTGGTCGGCCTTGCCCGGCGTCAGCTGAATGCAGTCGGGCACCAGCGTGAGCCGGTTCGGGTAGTCGCTGCACTGGCAGGTCTGCAGATCCAGCAGTTTGCAGGCGATACGCGTGTAATAAACGCTGTTGTCGTCTTCGTCTTCGAGCTTTTGCAGACAGCACAGGCCACAGCCGTCACACAGCGACTCCCATTCCTGGCGGTCGAGCTGTTCGAGGGTTTTACGCTTCCAGAAGGAATCGGCGCTGGCAATCATGTAACGGGGGTCCTGTTTCAATAGAGGTGCCGCTGTGCGGCGGCGCCAGTCTAGGGCGAGTCTTGCACCATTGCCAGACCGCTTGTCAGCGCTGGCACGACGCAGTAGTTTGACCGGCGGTTGCTCACCACCTTTTCCATTCGTTCAGGAACTCGCCATGAGTGCTAATCCTCGCGTTGCCGAACATGCCATCGACGATCAGTTCATCAAGCGCTGGTCGCCACGCGCCTTTACCGCCGAACCGATCAGCGAAGCCACCCTGCTGAGTTTCCTCGAAGCCGCCCGTTGGGCCCCTTCGGCCTACAACTCGCAGCCATGGCGCTTTCTCTATGCGCGCCGCGATACGCCGAACTGGGAGCGCTACCTGGGCCTGCTCAATGAATTCAACCGCAGTTGGGCACAACATGCCTCAGCCCTGGTGATCGTCATCTCCAAGACCACCTTCGCCGCCCCGGGCGCCAGTGAAGAAACCCCGGCCTTGTGGCACACCTTCGACACCGGTTCCGCCTGGGGCCACCTGGCCCTGCAGGCCAGCCTCAGCGGTTGGCACACCCATGGCATGGCCGGTTTCGACCAGGAGCTGACCCGCAAGGAACTGAAGATCCCCGAAGGCTATGCCCTGCATGCGGTGGTGGCGATTGGCAAACTGGGCGACAAGGCCAGCCTGGCTGAAGCCCTGCAAGCCCGTGAAGTGCCCAGCCCGCGTCGTTCGCTGAGCGAGCTGGCGGCTGAGGGTGATTTCAGCTTGTAAGATCAATCGCGGGGCAAGCCCGCTCCCACACAGACCCGCTGTGGGAGCGAGCGATGCCCTTAATAGCCGCGCTGGAAATCCACTTCCCCGCGCAACGCCTCGCCCGCCTGATACGCCCGCAAATTCTCGACAAACAGACGCACCATCGCTATTGGCGAGGTCGGCGCCGAGCTGTGCCCGGTCAACAGCAGGCCCCAGGCGGTCCAGAACGGATGACGGGCCGGCAGCGGCTCCTGGCGGCAGACATCGATCACCGCACCGGCCAGATGGCCCAGTTTCAAGGCCTCGACCAGATCGCCATCAACCACCGCCACACCGCGTCCGGCGTTGATGAACAACGCCTCGGGATTGAAGCGGGCGAACAGCGCAGCATCGTACAGGTCATGGGTTGCAGGGGTGTCCGGCAACAGATTGACGATGTAATCGACCTCCCCCACCAAACGCCCCAGTTCACTCATGGCAGCCACTTCGATAAACGGGGACTGCTCACGGGCCTGGCTGGCGATACCGTAGAGCTTGACGCTAAACGGCAGGAGAAACTCGGCGACCCGCTGGCCGATATCACCGGTACCGACGATCAACACCCGACGCCCTTCCAGGCTACGTCCGGGCCGATCATCCCACTTGCGCTCGACCTGACTGACCAGGCGCGCCAACACTTCCCGCTCATGACCAAGCATGTAGGTCAGGACGTACTCGGCCATCACTTGGCCGAAGATGCCGACCGCACGGGTCAGGCGGTAGTCGCGCTGCAAGCCGTCGGCCAGTAGCGGGGTGATTCCGGCCCAGGTCGACTGCAGCCATTGTGGCTGGTGACCCTGGCGCAACAAAGTCGCCAGCAGGTCCGGCTGCCCCAGCCACACTGGGCATTGGGCGGCCTGGTTAGCCAGTTCGGCCGAGTCACTACTGGTCAGGACCTCAAGGTCCGGTGCAACTTCGCGCAGCAGGCGAGCGTAGAGGGCATGATCCTGTTCAGCGATCAAAATACGCATGTTCTTTACAACCTTGGCAATAACAACGAAGGCCGCAAGGCTTGGGGCCAGGCGGCATCACATCAGGCAGGCCGGGCTCAGACCGGGTCGTTGCGGCGTAACAGCTCTTCGGGCAGGTGTTCGATGTACTCGTCCTCGACCGGCGGCATCTGCAGGTGGTAGCCCTGCTGCTCGAGGTTCTCCAGGACCTTGGTGATGTCCTCGCGGGCCAGTTGGCGCTCCGGGGTCAGGACCAGGTCGAAGGCGTGCACCGGCTTGCCGAAGAACGGCAGCAGGCCTTCGGGCACACGCTCCAGGCCATCGGCCTTGAGCACGTAGAGGTACATTTCGTTCTTGCGTGGGCTCTTGTAGATCGAGCAGATGCGTTTCATTGCGGTTCTCCAGCGCTGGCCAGACAGTCGAGCAGCGCTTGCCCCATGCGCTCACGGCGCCAGCCGCGCAACGCATCGGGAAGTTGATAAGGTCCGGAGGGGTAGCCGCTCTTGAGCAGCAACTCGAGGAGTTTCTTGCGCAACATCAGCTCCGGGGCGATGTTCAGGCGCTCGGCCTCGGCCTGGCCGATGGCGCGCAGTTGCTTGAGCAACGCCGAAGCTTCGATCGGCAGCGGCTCGGGCACCGCCGCTGGCCACTCCGACGGCGGCATGCTAGCGGCCTGTTTGATCAGGCCGAGCAGGAACTCACCGTCCTGACGAATGGTGCGCGGGTGCATGTCCTCGATTTTCGCCAGCGCCGACAGCGAATCCGGCTGAGTTTTGGCCATGGGCCACAGGGCATTCTCACGCAGGATACGGTTGCGCGGCAGGTCACGGGTGCGGGCTTCACGCTCGCGCCAGGCGCACAATTCGCGCAGCACCGCCAACTGCGCCCGGGACAGCTTCCAGGCCAGCTTGGCGTCGCGGTACAGCTCGTTGGGGTCGATTTCCCGACGCAGCTGAGCCACAAGCTCGGCGCCGTCTTCCAGCACCCAGGCATGCTTCTCGTCCGACAGTTGCGGGCGCAGACGCTCGTACAACTCGGCCAGGTGGACCGCGTCTTCGGCGGCGTAACTGACCTGGGTTTCCGACAGCGGGCGTTGCAGCCAGTCGGAACGGGTTTCGCCCTTGGGCAGCTCGAGCCCGAGGACTTCCTGGACCAGACGCGAATAGCCCATGGAGAAACCGAGGTTCAGGTAGCCAGCGGCCAGCTGGGTGTCGAACAGCGGCGTCGGCAGGCTGCCCGTCAGACGCGACAGCACTTCAAGGTCTTCGCTGCAGGCGTGCAGAACCTTGATCACCCGGGTGTCTTCTAGCAGCTCGGCCAGCGGCTGCCAGTTGCCGATCCGCAAAGGGTCGATCAGATAAGCACGCGCGCCGTCGCCAACCTGGATCAACCCGGCAATCGGATAAAAGGTATCAACCCGCATGAACTCGGTGTCGACGGCCACGAAGGGCAGCTGGCGCCACTGCTGGCAGTGTTCGGCCAGACTGCTGTCGTCGCAAATCCAGTGTATTTCGATGGCCACAAGGCTCTCCCACAAACAATGGCGCGCAGTATATACGCCGCGGGCCACTGCCGGGAAACCACTCGGTGGGAGCGGGCTTGCCCCGCGATGTAATCTGGCTGACCGTCCCCGATCGCGGGTCAAGCCCGCTTCCACAGCGTCGGTCGGCAAGCGGCGAACAGGTCCAGTTGTTGATCGTAGACGCCGGTGCGTACCTGCAACAGCCCGAGCATCGAGTGGAACAGGTTGTCCTGGCTCAGTGGCTCGTCGCGCACCTTGTTCAGACAGTCGGTATCGACAGCAAAGTCCTCACGGTAGCTGTCGGAAAACCAGGCCAGCATCGGCACGTGTTTCTGTTGTTCCGGCGCCAGTATGTAAGGCGTGCCATGCAGGAACAGGTTGTACTCGCCCAGCGACTCGCCATGGTCGGAGAGGTAGAGCATGGCCGTGTCGACCTTGTCCTGCTTACTGCGCAGGATGTCGATCAGCGATGACAGTACATGGTCGGTGTAAACCAGGGTGTTGTCATAGGCATTGATGATGCTTTGTTCGCTGCACTGGTTCAACGCGTTGCTGGGGCATACAGGCGTGAAGCGCTCGAACTGCATCGGATAGCGTTTGAAGTACTCCGGGCCATGGCTGCCCATCTGATGCAACACCAGCACGGTATCTTGCTGCAGGTTGTCGATCATCGACGCCAGGCCTTGCAGAAGGATCTCGTCATGGCACTCGCTGTTGGTGCACAGCGCCGGATCCTTGGCATTACTGACATCTTCAAACTGGACCCGGTCGCAGGTGCCCTTGCAGCCTGACTGATTGTCGCGCCAGCGAACACTCAAACCGGCGCGCTGAAGTACATCCAGCAAGCCTTCCTGGTTCTTTGCCTTACTGGCCTGGTAATCCTTGCGGGTCAAGCCGGAGAACATGCAAGGCACCGATACCGCCGTCTCGGTGCCACAGGAATGGACATCACTGAAAGCGATAAGCCCTGCTTCCTTGCTCAATTGCGGTGTGGTGTCACGACTGTAACCCAACAGCCCGAAATTCTGTGCCCGCGCGCTCTCCCCCACCACCAGCACCGTCAGTGACCTGCGTGCATGATATTGCCAGGCCGGATCGCGCTGGGCGTCTTCACCGATCTTGGCAAAAGGCTTGGCCGCCGTGCCGAGCCGTTCACCGACATAACCAAAAGAGGCACCTACCAGATTGCTGGGCACCAACATCAGGCGAATCTCATGATGGTTGCGAAACAGCGAAGCCAGCCCTTGGTAATTGAGCAACGCCACCACGCCAAGCAAGGCGACACAAGCAACACTGGTGAGCAATTTGCCAAACAGTTCGCGATACCAGACCCGGTAGTTGATCGGGGTTTTATAGAGCAACAGCGAAGGCACAACACCCAACAACACTATATAAAACCCAAGTTTCAGCGACAGTAGATCACGCACTTCCGTGGCGTTGGTTTCAGCGGTATTGCGCAACATGCCAACATCAATCAACACACCATATTGATTCATGAAATAAGCCGCGCCGGCGCTCAGCACAAAGAGCACAACAAGTACCGGTTTCAACACCCTGCGAAAAGCAACAAAGGTCAACACCAGGTTGAACGCACAGAAGATCAGCACGGCAAACGCCAGACGCAGGAAAACACCCGACACGCCAGGTTCTACAACACTCGACAAATGCTGCCAGAGTACCGAATTGAACGCGACCAGCAAGTAGAGGCTGGCAAACAGGGTGACCCATTCGGCCTGCAGGGGTTTGATCTTTAACATGATGCTCGCTTGGCTATTGATCGGTAAGCGTGCCGTTGCGGCACGGCCTTTGGACCAGGCGAACGTTAATTGCAACAGGATAAATTTTTTGTGAAAAAGACGCCAACGTTTAGTGGCTTGACGTCAATTTAATCATTACATTTTTTTCACATTAGTCATGCCCAGCCACTAAGCGGGCAAGTGCGTTTTGGAATAAGCGTCACGATCTATATCAAGGACTTCAACACACAGTTGAATATCCACGCCTGGCGTGCCCGGAATCGCTTCTTTGAGCACCTCCAGCAGGCTTGCCGACAATTGTCGCTTCACCTCTGGCGATCGGCCGCTGAGCAGCGCCAGCTTGATATGGGCGAAAGCGCGCTCCTGCAGGGCAGTGCCCACGCGGAAACTGGCCAGGGCCACGGCACGGCTCTTGATGTCCAGTTCATCGGCGAACTGGCCGCTGCCGACCAGCGCGTGGTTCAAGCGCAGCAGCAGGCGATCGACGTCCAGTTCACGCAGGTTTTCACTGTATTCCACGTGGAGATGAGGCATTGCAGGGACCCTCGGCTCAGAAATATTGCAACAGACTGCCTCAACCACGGAACCCGACAAACCCGGCTATCCTCATAGTTCATGACTTCCACCCCAAACCCCCGGAGAGGTGAAGAAATGCCGGTAAAGCACGATCTACTCGCAGACCTGAACATGACCAGGGACGCGTTCGATGCCAAAAAGAAAACCGACGCACGGCTCAGCGACCTGCACGACAAGTACAACGCCATCGACACCGAGGTGCTCAAGGCAGAATCGAGCAGCGCCAGCGACGACCAGATCACCCACCTGCGAAAAAAACGCCTGTTGATCAAAGACGAAATCGTCGCCCATGTGAAATCCTGAGGTCCCGCAGAATAATAAAAAGCCCCGCCTTGCGCGCTATTGGCGGGGCTTCATTTTCCGTATTACTGCTCTTTCAGCGCTTGCAGGGGTTGCTCGGTGCTATCGGCAGCCCCCCAGATTTCTGCATCGATCTTGCCCGCCAGCTCCGGATAATCCTTGGCGTTGAACTCCGGCGTACCCACAGCCTTCTGCGCAAAGTAGTCGCGGGTCAGCTTGACCACCACACCCGACAGCAAGCAGATCGCGATCAGGTTGATGGTCGCCATCAGGCCCATCGCCGCATCGGCCGCATCGAACACCGTGGCCACGCTTTCATAAGCGCCCCAGACCACCATCAACAATGCCGCGGTGCGCAGCACGGTCAGGCCCAGGCGAGTGTTCAGCTGCAGATACACCATGGCGTTTTCGGCATAGGTGTAGTTGCCGATGATTGAGGTGAAGGCAAAGAAGAAGATCGCAATGGCAATAAAGTACTGCCCGGCCCAGCCGATGTGTTCGTTCATCGCCGCCTGGGTCAGCGGTGTGCCGGTCATGTCAGGGCCAGGCACCACACCGGACAGCAGGATCATGATGGCGGTGGCGGTACAGATCAGCAACGTATCGATGAACACGCCCAGGGCCTGGACAAAGCCTTGCGAGGAGGGATGGTGAGGATTGGGGGTCGCCACCGCGGCAATGTTCGGCGCCGAGCCCATACCCGCTTCGTTGGAGAACAGGCCGCGCTTGACGCCATTGAGCAAGGCCCCGGCCACACCGCCAACCGCCGACTCGATGCCGAAGGCACTCTTGACGATCAGCATCAGCACGCCCGGTACTTCATCCAGATTGGTCACGATCACATAGACCGCCACCAGCAGGTAAGCACCGGCCATGAACGGCACGATCCATTCGGCAATACGCGCGATTTTCTTGATGCCGCCGAAAATCACCAGCCCGGCCAGCACGGCCACCACCACACCCGTGGTCAGCTTCGGCACACCAAAGGCGCCCAGCGTTGCATCGGCAATGGAATTGGCCTGCACTGCGCCAAACACCAGGCCGAAAGCGATAATCAGGCAGACCGAAAAAATCGCCGCCGCCCAAGGCGCATTCAAACCCTTGGCGATATAGAACGCTGGACCACCGCGATACTCACCCTTGCTGTTACGGACTTTGTACAGCTGCGCCAGGGTGCTTTCCGCGTAGGCTGTGGCCATGCCCAGCGAGGCCACCACCCACATCCAGAACACTGCACCCGGCCCGCCGAGGGTAATGGCTACCGCCACACCCGCAAGGTTACCGGTACCGACCCGCGAGGCCAGGCTGGTGCACAACGCCTGAAACGGCGTGATGCCACCTGGATCGTTCGCCGGTGCGCGCAGCACCGAGCGGAAGAACTCGGGCAGATGGCGAAACTGGATAAAGCCCAAGCGGACAGTGAAGTAGATACCTGCAGCCAGCAGGCCATAGATCAGGACATACCCCCAGAAAAAGGTATTCAGTGTGTTGATCACGGCTGTCATTGTCTGTTCCCAAATAAAGCGCAGGGCCGTAAAGCGCCCTGCTCAGTCTGTAAAGCAACCGGCGCCAGAGGACGACCCGTGCCTTTTCAATATGAATGGCCTGGAACAATGGGAAATGCCCACTGCTTCAGTAATCACTTCGGCACCACCGCCAGGGTGATGAATGATGTCGAGCGCGAGGGCTCGGATTGACCAGCATGCAGGAGCAAATGCGCCGGTCTGATGTTGAAGCCGGGCATATTAACAGATCTCACGGCTGCCTTCCCAAAGGGCCGGCTGCCTGGAGATAACACCCAAGCAAGAATTGGCCAATAGTGTGAGCAGGAAAATGACACCAGGCATGTAGGGCAAAGCCGATCATCGCGGAAACTACCCGCGATGATGCACTGAGTTTTAGATGAGTTACGGCGAGGTGAGCGTAATCAGGTAGTTGCCGCTGGTAACCGGTTTGCCTGCGTGATCGACCAGCGCATAGTGTTGATCGTAGTAACGGCCCTCGGCATTCTCGGCCACCAGCTTGACCTGTACTGAAGTGCTACCCAGCGCACTGACTGAAGCCTGTGGATCTATCCGACGCACATCGATGGCAGTTTCCCGAGCCAGTGCGGGACAGCCGTCCATTCGCCAACCGCCTGGCTGGGACGATGTCTGGCAGGATGACTCAACGATGCTGCCGGTAAACCTGATCGTCCCCTGAGCCATCGGGGTTGCAGCCTGGCACACGGCACAAAGACTGAACAGCACGGCCACACTGGTTACCTTCAGCTTACCGCTCATGTAGACACTCCTCAGGAAAAGGTCCTTGCCTTGAGTGTCGGCACATTCAGCAGAACTTTCAGGTCTGTCTGATAGCAAAATTTGCGCACTGCCAAAGGCGTCACAGATTACAGATTTATCCAGCAAGTCCGCGCAAACCTGCTGGTCAGCAACCTAGGGAGCGAGCGTGCCCGCCATCGCGGGCACATGGCAACCACAAAAAATGCAGCAAGTTGCGCCAGGCTGAAGGCATCGAACGGCGCGTCGGGGAGAAAGCACAATGAGCGCAGCAGAGAAACTCGACTTCCAAATCACACCAGGTGCCTGGTTCCGCCAGGACCTGCTGTACCCAGTGTTTGGCCTGAGCACCGAAGCTGTTCGCAAGTACCGCACCCGCGGGCTCTGGCTTGAGGGTAAACATTGGCGTAAGGATCCAGCAAACGTGATCGTCTACAACCGTGTCGCCATTGAACGTTGGATGGAAGGGAAACCATGATCGACAAGATGCCGACAGGCGTTGAAATGAACGGCAAGCAGCTGCGCATCTGGTTCATCTTCAACGGTCAACGGTGCCGGGAGCCTCTGGAAGGGATCTCGAAAGTAAACAAGGCCGCGATCGCCTATGCCGACAATAAGCGCCGCACCATCCTCGCGGAGATCAAAGAGGGCCGCTTCGACTACGCGGCCCACTTCCCCAACTCACCCAGGGCCGCCATGTTCACCGGCACCGGCGGCCCGTCGCTCAAGCGCACAGTGAAGGAAGGCATTGATCGATGGCTGGAGGTTCAGCGCGCCCTCAAAGCATCAAGCACGGTGGTCAACTACGTGAGCAAGGCCGTGCACGTTGAGAACAAGTTCGGCAAACGCCGAATCGTCGACATCAGCAAAAGCGATATCGAATTGTTCCAGGCGCAATTGCTCAAGCAAGGCTTAGCCCCAAAGACAGTGAACGACATCTTCACCGTCGTGCGCGGGGTTTGGGCTGACGCCTTCGGTGACGGCATCCTGAAGGCTAACCCCCTAGACAGGATCAGCAACGTCGGCTCGGATGTCGACCTAGAACATGCCGATCCATTCAGTCGCACCGAGATCGCGCTGATCGGCAAAGCAGATCCCGACCGACGAGCTGACACTCGCATGATCGAGTTCAACTGCTGGGCCGGGCTGTCCCTGTCCGAACTGATTGGACTCGCGGTCGAAGACATTAATCTTGAAACCGGCCTGGTGCACGTACGCCGGGCACTGGTCGTCGGTGAATTCAAAGTCCCCAAAGAACGCTCCAGGGTACGTGTCATCGAAATGATAGATCCAGCCCTCGAACTGATGCGAGAGATTGTTGCCGCAGCCAAGGAAGCACCTGCTGTCGAGATCACCGTTATCCAGCGCGATAACATCACGTCAAGGAAGATGAAAGTTAGATTCCTTTTCAGGAGTTCGACCAGCGGTTTGCTCTGGAGCGGTAAGACCTTGAGCAACTGGTTTACTGCCCATCTGAAAAAGGCAGAGGTGCGTCACCGCGGCGCGAACCAATGTCGCCACACCTTTGCCAGCCAGATGCTGTCGAGCTACGTCCCGGTCGAATGGGTGGCCAGGCAACTGGGGCACGCCGATACAACGATGGTGCGAAAGCATTACGGGAGATGGATACCGAAGGACACCAAGAGCATGGCGGGTATCGTTTCAAAAATGCTCGGCTTTAGAGAGGACTGAAAGCATGCCCACTCAACGTGGGCATGAAAAAATTATTAGCGATTGTCTGGATGTACCGCAGCATTCAGGACAGCAGTAATTTCTTGCGGGCTCATCAATCGATCGATAAGCGTCGCCCTAATTGGTTCAAACACCTGATACATCCGCGCATACATTGTAACGACGGGGCAATGTGAGTTAGCCGTGGCAACCTCTCGCATAGACTGGAATCGCTCAAGATCCTTAACCAGATAACGCGCAGCTGATCGATACTCGGTTTCATTGTTACCGTCATAGCCACGGAACTCAACCTGGTGGCTTGCACGTGGGATTTCAGCCTCGACTAGCGCCCGGTCTTCAGCTGACAGACCATTAAAGCTATCCCGAAGAAATGCGTACATATCTAAGGTATTTACGACAGCAGTCACGTGCGGAGGAGTAACGGTATTCTCGTCTTTAATGTCGTATGCCCAGTCAAGAACCCAAAGATTGTTAGATGCAATAGCGCTGCTAACAAGATCAGGATCGAAACTATCTTCAATCCCAAGCTTCTTGTAGATCGCACAAAGCATTTGCACGGTAAGCCGTTCAATTGCAGTAGGTTGCATTTCCTTGCTCCTAATCCAAGAGCCTACGGAACGAGCCCTTGTCATAAGGGCGATGTAGGCTTGCGCATACTGACAAATTGACATCGATCCCGGAAGTCGAATCAATCAAGCCAATAGGTTTTGATGGCCTATCACGGATTACGGCGGCGTACAGGGACGTTTTTTTGCCCTAAAAATGCCCTAAACGAAACACCAGAAACGAAAAAGCCCCTGTAATCTTCAACGATTACAGGGGCTTAGTCTTATTCAATAATGGCGGAGAGATAGGGATTTGAACCCTAGGTACTGTTGCCAGTACAACGGATTTCGAATCCGTCCCGTTCGGCCACTCCGGCATCTCTCCAGTGGCGCGCATGATACCAGCAGTTTGCCCAAAGGCAAAGCCTGTTTGCGAAAAAAATTCGCGTGGTATCAGGCGCTTGCGTGAACTTGCCGCTTACAGCGGCACGCCCAGGCGTTTGGCAACTTCTTCGTAGGCTTCGATAACGTCGCCCAGACCCTGACGGAAACGGTCCTTGTCCATCTTCTTGCGGGTTTCTTTGTCCCACAGGCGGCAGCCGTCCGGGCTGAACTCGTCGCCCAGAACGATCTCGCCGTGGAATACGCCGAACTCCAGTTTGAAGTCGACCAGCAACAGGCCTGCGTCATCGAACAGCTTGTTCAGCACTTCGTTGACCTTGAGCGACAGGGCTTTCATCTTCACCAGTTGCTCGGCGGTGCCCCAGCCGAAGGCGACAACGTGGGATTCGTTGATGAACGGATCGCCTTTCTCGTCGTTCTTGAGGAACAGTTCGAAGGTCGAAGGCTCAAGCTTGATGCCTTCTTCCACGCCCAGGCGCTTGACCAGGCTGCCGGCGGCGTAGTTACGCACGACGCATTCAACCGGGATCATGTCGAGCTTCTTGACCAGGCACTCGTTGTCGCCCAGCAGCTTGTCGAACTGAGTAGGAATGCCGGCTTCTTCAAGCTTCTGCATGATGAAGGCGTTGAACTTGTTGTTCACCATGCCCTTGCGGTCGAGCTGTTCGATACGCTTGCCGTCGAACGCCGAGGTGTCGTTGCGAAACAGCAGGATCAAGCGGTCAGCGTCGTCGGTTTTGTAAACCGACTTGGCTTTGCCGCGGTAGAGTTCTTCACGTTTTTCCATGATGGGCTCCGCTTGCTAAATAAGATGGGCTAGGCGATTTCGCGCCAGTCGAGCCCGCAATCCTGGTTGGCCACTTGCAGCCAGTCCGGGTCGCACCCGAGGGTGTCGACGAAACATTGCCGGGCCAGCTGTGGCTGGTTGTTCTTGCTACTGAGATGGGCCAGCACCAGATGTTGCAGGTTCTGCCAGTCCAGCTCCGACACCAGGCGAGCGGCCTGGTGGTTGTTCAAATGTCCGTAGTCGCCACCCACCCGCTGCTTGAGAAACATCGGGTAAGGCCCGCGTCCGAGCAGGTCGCGACAGTGGTTGGCCTCGATCAGCAAGGCATCCAGGCCCTGGTAACTTTCCAGCAGGGCTGCGTCGTAGGAGCCGAGGTCGGTCAGCACGCCGAGACGCCGGCTGCCGTCGTCAAACACGTATTGCAACGGCTCCAGCGCATCGTGGCTCACGCCCACGGCACGAATGCTCAAGGCACCGATCTGCAGTGTCTCGTTTGCCGCCAGGAAGCCTGCTGCCTCAACCGGTTTGCGCATGCCGCGCAAGGTGCCGCGGCTGAGGTAGACCGGTACATTGTAGCGCCGTGCCAGCAACCCGACCCCATGCACGTGGTCGGCATGTTCGTGGGTAACCAGTACAGCATTCAACTGCCGGGCAGAAACGCCGAGCAGCGCCAGGCGCCGCTCGGTTTCACGCAGGGAAAAGCCGCAATCAACCAGGACAAGGGTGTTGTCACTGGCGATCAGCGTGCCATTTCCCTGGCTTCCACTTCCAAGTACGGCGAAGCGCACTTAACCCAGGTTGTCCTGAATCACGCTCAGCACGCGGCGGGCGACGTCAGCCGGGGCCACGGTGTTGATGTTCTTCTCGACGGTGACCTGGACGCTGTCGCCGACTTTGCTCAGGCGCACCTGGTAACGTTCGGCACGGGCTTCACGCTCTTCCTTGCTCGGCGCACTGCCGAACAGCTTGCCGAAGAAGCCCGGCTCCTGGTCCTTGGTCTCGGCTTTTTCAGCCAGGTTGATGTAGTACAGGCCCAGGCTGCGGTTGATGTCTTCGACACGCCATTCGCCCTGCTCCAGGGCGCGGCCAACGCTGGACCAGGCGCGATCGAGGTCAGCACCCAGGTTCAGCACCGGGTTGCCGCTACCGTCTTCGCTGAGGCTGACACGGCTAGGCGCATCGAAATCACGTGCGGCGAGCAACGACACCGAACCGCCCTTCTCGGCGCTGCGGGTCATGCTGGCAAGCATTTCGTCGACCAGCATGGCATCGACCCCGGTGTTTTCCGAACGCGCCGGGAAACCAGGCTCGGCGGTACTACCGGCCGGACGCTCGACGCTGACGACATAGACTTCACTGGTGTTGCGTTGCACGCCCGGCTCAATGCGCACGCGGGTACGCACTTCGTTGTCGCGGCTGCTCGAAGCACTGGCCAGGCGGCTGGCCATGGCACCGGAAAGCTCGTCAAAACGCTGCCAGGTGGTGTTGAACTCACCGGTCTGCGGACGCTCTTCAGCGATGCGGAAACCGTTGTCTTCAAAGAACTGCCGGGCCACCGGCCAGACTTCGGCCGGGGCACGCTGGGCCAGGACCCAACGGGCACTGCCGCTCTTCTGCAGGCTGAAGTCACTGATATCGGCACCCGCGCTCAATGGCAGTGGACGCGGCACCTCGAACTCGCCCTTGACGTTGTCGTCGGCGACGTTACGCGGGATCGGCAGCAGCGGATCAAGGCGCTTGGCGCTGCTGATGTCCGGTGGCAGCTGCATCGGCGCCTTCTGCGTGGCCTCCAGATAATCGCTGCCACGGTCACGGAAGTAACCCTCTTCGCCCCACAGCCAGCCACAACCACTGGTGCTGGAGATGATCAAGGCAAGGGCGGAAAGACCAGCCAATCGCTTCATGCGGTGTACGTCCTCAATTAAAACTTCAGGCCGCACTGGCGCATCGCCTGGCGTACCGTATCGTGACAGGATTCGCTCAGCCAGGTCAGCGGCAGGCGGATGCCTTTGTGCATCAGGCCCATTTCGACCAAAGCCCACTTCACCGGAATCGGGTTGGCTTCGATGAACAGGTCCTTGTGCAGGGGCATGAGTTTTTCGTTGATCGCGCGAGCCTTCTCGGCATTGCCCGCAAGGGCGGCTTCGCACAGATCGGCCATTTCGCGCGGGGCGACGTTGGCGGTAACCGAGATGTTGCCTTTGCCGCCCAGCAGGATCAGCTCGACAGCGGTCGGATCATCGCCGGACAGCACGATGAAGTCCTTGCTCACGCCGTCAAGAATGGCCTTGGCGCGCTTCAGGTCGCCGGTGGCTTCTTTGATACCGATGATGTTCGGCACGCTCGACAGACGGATCACGGTCTCGGCCTGCATGTCGCAGGAGGTGCGGCCAGGAACGTTGTAGAGGATCTGCGGGATGTCGACGGCTTCGGCAATGTGCTTGAAATGCTGGTACAAGCCTTCCTGGGTCGGCTTGTTGTAGTACGGCACCACCAGCAGGCAGGCATCGGCGCCGGCATTCTTGGCGTTGCGGGTCAGGTGCACGGCCTCAGTGGTGGAGTTCGCGCCGGTGCCGGCGATCACCGGTACGGGGTGCTTGCTGTGCTTGACGCGCTCGACCACGTGTTTGATGACCAGGATGTGCTCTTCGACATCCAGGGTCGCGGACTCACCAGTGGTGCCGACTGCAACGATCGCATGGGTGCCGTTTTCCAGGTGGAAGTCTACAAGTTTGTCGAGGCTGTCCCAATCAAGACGCCCTTGTGCATCCATGGGTGTGACCAATGCCACCATACTGCCCGCAATCATGAAACTGCTCCTGCCGGAAAAAGAGAGCGGTAATGGTACTGGCGCCATCGGCCTTGCACAAGCGAAGCAGGCGCCTGGAGCATTCCCCTCGGCGGCCATTTTCGCTACCCTTCTCTCTTTGATCGGTACACAGCGGCCCGCCGGGCTGCCGACAACCTGCGCAGGCAGTGCCCAAAGCCTCGATCCTGAGCCCCGGGACCACGCCCTCCCGCCATTCTGACCCGTCAGGTACCGACCGCTCATCGCTTTAGGAATGCTGCATGTCCACCCCCACCGTTCGCGAACAATTCCTTGTCATCAGCGCCCTGGGTGCCAATCCCATGGAGCTGACCAACATTCTGTGCCGGGCCAGCAACGACAATCGCTGCTCGGTCGTCACCTCGCGCCTGACCCGTCACGGCGAATGCAGCGCGCTGGTCCTGCAGGTTTCCGGCAGCTGGGACGCCCTGGCGCGCTTCGAGGGCGCCCTGCCGGGCCTGGCCAAAAAGCACACCTTCACGGTGAATGTGGTGCGTAGCGCGGAGCTGGACGTGCGCCCGCTGGCCCTGCCGTATGTGGCCTATGTCAGCGCCGCCTATCGCCCGGACATCATCAACGAGCTGTGCCAGTTTTTCATCGACCACCATGTCGAACTGGAAAACCTGACCTGCGACACCTACCAGGCACCCCAGACCGGCGGCACCATGCTCAACGCCACGTTCACCGTGACCCTGCCGGCCGGCACCCAGATCAGCTGGCTGCGTGACCAGTTCCTGGACTTCTCCGATGCCCTGAACCTGGATGCGCTGATCGAACCCTGGCGCCCACAGAACCCACTGTAAGGAAGCTTTCCATGGCCGTTGAACTCGACCAACCCGTCGCCGATTTCCAGGCCTTGGCCACCAGCGGCCAGAGCGTCAGCCTGGCTGAACTCAAGGGCAAGCAGGTGGTGATCTACTTCTATCCCAAGGACAGCACCCCGGGCTGCACCACCGAAGGCCAGGGCTTTCGTGACCAGCACGAGGCTTTCGAAGCGGCCAACACCGTGGTATTCGGTGTTTCACGTGATGGCATCAAGTCCCACGAGAACTTCAAGGCCAAGCAGGCGTTCCCGTTCGAGCTGATCAGCGACAAGGACGAAACCCTGTGCCAGCTGTTCGACGTGATCAAGCTGAAAAAGCTCTACGGCAAGGAATACCTGGGCGTTGATCGCAGCACCTTCCTGATCGACAAGAACGGCATACTGCGCAAGGCATGGCGCGGGGTGAAGGTGCCGGGGCATGTGGATGCGGTGCTGGCTGAAGCGCAGGCACTGAACAAGGCCTGAGGCCATCGCGGGGCAAGCCCGCGATGCTTTCAAAGCAGAGGCGCGACAGCAGGCTCTTGCCTCGGCCAGGCATCAAGTACTGCCTTGAACAAGGTCGCCAGCGGAATCGCGAAAAAGATCCCCCAGAAGCCCCACAGCCCACCAAACAGCAACACTGCGCAGATGATCGCCACCGGGTGCAAGCTCACCGCTTCAGAGAACAACAGCGGTACCAGCACGTTGCCATCAAGCGCCTGGATGATCGCGTACACCGCCATCAGGTAGATGAACTGATCACCCCAGCCCCACTGGAACAGCGCGATCAGGGTGACCGGCACCGTCACCACCACTGCGCCGACATACGGCACCACCACCGACAAACCCACCAGCAACGCCAGCAACGCCGCATAGTTGAGCCCCAGGGCAATGAAGGCGATGTAGGTCGCCACGCCACAGATCAGGATCTCGATGCCTTTGCCGCGGATGTAATTGGCAATCTGCCGGTTCATCTCCTCGGCCACCCGGGTCATCAACGCCCGCTCACGCGGCAGGTAACCGCTGACCCAACGGGCAATCAGCTCGCGGTCCTTGAGAAAGAAGAACACCAGGATCGGCACCAGCACCAGGTAGATCATGATGTTGACCAGCAACGGCAGGCTGGAGAGCGAAAAGGTCAATGCCCACTGCCCGAACTTGCCGATTTCCCCGCGCATGACTTCGATCGCGCGCAACACCTGCTCATCGGAAACCAGGTGCGGATAGCGCTCGGGCAACAGCAGCAACAGCGATTGCCACTTGCCCAGCATGCCCGGCAGCTCGTTGAACAGGGTGATCAACTGATGCCAGAGCAACGGCACCAGAACCAGCAAGAACACCGCCAGGGCGCCCATGAACAGGGTGAAGACCAGGCCGACGGCATAGCGGGTCGGCACCCGCAGACGCTCCAGGGCATTGACCAGCCCCTGCATGAGGAACGCCAGGACCATACCGGCAAGCACCGGAGCAAGCATACCGCCCAGGGTCAGGACGGCGGTGAAGGCCAGAACCAGCAAGACCGCCAATACCACTGCTTCTTCATCCGAGAAGTAGCGTTGCATCCAGTCGCGAAGCACCTTGAACATTGACGATCCTTAGGAGAGAAAACTCAGGCTTTGCGCAGCCAGTAGGTGTACACACCTTCCTCGGCTGTTTCGAGCAGCAGCGTATGACCGGCCAATTTGGCAAAAGTGCGAAAATCGCGCTGCGATCCGGCGTCGGTGGCCAGCACTTTGAGCACGGCGCCACTGGCCAGGCGATTGAGTTCCATCTTCGCCTTGAGCAACGGTAGCGGGCAGTTCAGGCCGCAAGCATCGAGTTCGGCATCAAAAGTCGGGGTATCGCTCATCGGGGGCTCCAGGCAGGCACGTTCGACCAAGCTTGGTAGAATACCGCCACTGGTCGCCAACGTGTGAGCCAGCTACAGTAAGGTTCTTTGTCGACCAGAGCTTCGTGCATGAATTTACTGCGCCCCACCCTGCTGACGCTGGCCTGCTTGATGGCGCTGCCCAGTCATGCCGACGACCTGCCGTCACTTGGCGACGCCAGTTCTGCCATTGTTTCCCCGCAACAGGAACATCAGTTGGGCCGCGCCTGGCTCAGCTTGCTGCGGGGCAATGTCAACCAACTGAACGATCCCCAGCTCAAGGACTATGTCGAAACCAGCGTCTATCGCCTGGCTGAAACCAGCCAGCTGCAGGACCGCCGCCTGGAATTCATTCTTATCGACAGCCGCGAGCTCAACGCCTTTGCCGCCCCTGGCGGGATTGTCGGGGTCAACGGCGGGCTGTTCCTCAATGCCCAGACCGAAGGCGAATATGCCTCGGTACTGGCCCACGAACTGGCGCACTTGTCACAACGCCACTTTGCCCGTGGTGTCGAAGCCCAGCAGCGCATGCAACTGCCGATGATGGGCGCACTGCTGATCGGCATCGTCGCTGCCGCAGCCGGTGCCGGCGACGCCGGTATCGCCGCGATTGCCGGCACCCAGGCCGCCGCCATCCAGGAACAGCGGCGCTTCTCCCGGCAGAACGAACAGGAAGCCGACCGCATCGGTATCCTCAACCTGGAAAAGGCCGGCTACGATCCACGCAACATGCCGAGCATGTTCGAACGCCTGATGCGTCAGTACCGCTACGACGCCAAGCCGCCGGAATTTCTCCTGACGCACCCGGTGACCGAATCGCGTATCGCCGACACGCGCAACCGCGCAGAACAAGCGCCCCAGGGTGGCACCGAAGACAGTAAGCGTTATCAGTTGATCCGCGCCCGTGTCGCGCTGATCTATGAAGGCACCCCTGGCCTTGCCGCCAAACGCTTCCGTGCCCAACTGGATGAGGATCCGAAGCTCGACTCGGCCCGCTACGGCCTGGCCCTTGCCCTGATCAAAGGGGGGCGCCTCAACGAGGCGCGTGAGGCGCTCAAGCCTTTGCTGGACAAGGCACCCAACGACGTCACCTACAACCTGGCGCAGATCGACCTGGACGTCACCAACAATCGCCTGGCCGATGCTCAGCAGCGGGTCGAGCGCATGCGTGCGCAGTACCCGGCGAACTACCCGCTGCAGCAGGCGCGGATTGACCTGCTGCTCAAGCAGAACCGTCCGGCAGAAGCGGAAAAAGCCCTGGA
Source organism: Pseudomonas sp. (assembly GCF_050739775.1). GTDB lineage: Bacteria > Pseudomonadota > Gammaproteobacteria > Pseudomonadales > Pseudomonadaceae > Aquipseudomonas. The sequence continues at coordinate 69,846 of NZ_JBOICA010000014.1, read as the reverse complement.
TGCTTTGCTCAAGAACCGCCCGTATGATCCGGACGTGTGGTACGACGTGGCCGAGGTTCGCGGGCTGTCCGGCAACACCATCGGCCTGCACCAGGCGCGTGCCGAGTACTTTGCCCTGGTGGGCGACTTTGACCAGGCGCTGCAGCAGCTCGACTATGCCAAGCAACGGGCCGGCAACAACTTTGTGCTGGCGTCGAAGATCGATGCGCGTCAGCGCGAGTTGCTGGAGCAGCAGCGGATGGTCAAGGACATGATGCGCTGAGACTGCTCAGGGTCACAGGCTATTGTAGGAGCGGATTCATCCGCGAAGGACTGTGCAACAGTCCCATTTCCCGGGGCCGCTGCGCGGCCCTTCGCGGATAAATCCCCACAACGGCCCTCAGGCGTTGCCCGAAAGCTTCATCCGCGCCGCCTGGGTAAAGTCAAGCATGCGCTTGAGCGGCTTGATGGCCTGGGGAATCAGCGCAGGTTCAACGAAGATCTCGTTGCTGCCCTCTCGCAGGCACTGCAAGGTGCGCTCCAGGGTGTTCATGGCCATCCACGGGCAGTGGGCGCAGCTGCGGCAGGCCGCACCGTTGCCGGCCGTAGGCGCCTCGATGAAGACCTTGTCCGGACACAACTGCTGCATCTTGTAGAAGATGCCGCGGTCGGTGGCGACGATGAAGGTCTTGTTCGGCAGGGTTTGCGCAGCTGCAATCAGCTGACTGGTGGAGCCAACGGCATCTGCCAGATCGATCACCGCCTCCGGCGACTCCGGATGCACCAGGATCGCCGCATCGGGGTACAGCGCCTTCATGTCCGCCAACTGGCGCGACTTGAACTCTTCATGAACGATGCAGGCGCCATCCCAGAGCAGCATGTCGGCACCGGTCTGTTTCTGGATGTAGCGACCCAGGTGCTGGTCCGGGCCCCAGATGATGGTTTCGCCGTTGTCCATCAGGCTCTCGACGATTTCCAGGGCGCAGCTGGAGGTCACCACCCAGTCGGCACGGGCTTTGACCGCCGCCGAGGTGTTGGCATAAACCACCACGGTGCGCTCCGGGTGCTTGTCGCAGAACGCCGAAAACTCTTCCACCGGGCAGCCCAGGTCGAGCGAACAGGTCGCTTCCAGGGTCGGCATCAGCACGCGCTTTTCCGGGTTGAGGATTTTCGCCGTCTCGCCCATGAAGCGCACACCGGCGACAATCACCGTGCTGGCTTGGTGCTTGTTGCCAAAGCGGGCCATTTCCAGCGAGTCGGACACGCAGCCGCCGGTCTCCTCGGCCAGTGCCTGGATCACCGGATCACAGTAGTAATGGGCAACCAGCACCGCGTTCTGCGCCTTGAGTTCGGCGGCGATGGCGGCGCGGTAGTCGGCCTCTTGCTCGGGTGTCAGCGGCTTGGGCTGCTTGGCATCGAGGTGGGCTTGGACCAAAAGGCGTTCGGAAATATGGGTCATGATCGCTGGACCTGCAGGCGCTTGTGCGCGTAAGTCGAGTGTATCACCGAGCCCTGGCAAATCGGCTACAGGCTCCGCATACAAGGCGCTGAACGGCGCTGCAGGCAGAACCAAAGACCTTCTGCGGCCTCGGGTTTTTATGGGATGCCGAAGGCTACAGATAATCGGATGAATTCAAAAGGTTTTTTTAGTGAAACAAGCCCAGGGGCGGCTGGCCTGCCGCCCCCGGAGCCTGCCATCAACCCTCGGTCGGACGCATCGCACCGAGGTTGGCCATGATCAGGCTGGCAAACTGCTCGACGGTCATCTTCTGGCCGTTGAAGTCCACCATGCCGTCGGCATAGTGCAGATTGGCGAGGATGTCGTTGCCTTGCACCGTGGCCATCTGACTCTGCAGCGCGATCATACCGACCATCTCACCCGCCTGGGACGCTTGCTGGGCAAGCACTTGCGCATCGCTCTGGCCCTCGAGACGGGCCTGCAAGGTGGCCAGGTCGCCAATCATTGGCTTGGACAGCTGCAGCTTGCTCTGCACCTGAGTGATCATCTGCTTGTACAACTCCGCTGGCGGCAGATCCAGGGAAGCCGGTTTGTCCAGCTCGACACTCAACCTGAAGTGGCTTTCACCATTGGCAGTCTTGAACGAGAAGTCCTCCAGGGCAATGTGCGGCTTGGCAGCCAGCATCTGCTGAACGTTGGCGCTGACCTGGGCTTTTTCCGCCTCGGTCATCGGCAATGACGGTATTGCCTGGCCTTGGGCTGCTGCGGCTTGAAATTCCGGCAGACGGCTCTGGTACCAGACAATCAGGGCCTGCATAGCAGGTATATCAAGGTTCTTCATGCTCCAGACCATCTCACTGGAACCTACCGGTTTGCCGTCAAAGTTGATATCGCCAACTTTGTAGACCATGTTGCCGGAAAACTTATCGCCGTCGGCCCGGTACTCGTTGTTCTGCTCAAGGTGCTTCATGAGCAGCACTTTCTGCTGCTCACCCATGGCCGCACTGGCCTCGCCCAGGCCCATGTTCATGGTACCAACATAGAAACCAAAGGCGGTCTTGCTCATGTCGCCGACAAGGTTCAGGCCCTTGAGCTCCAGCTTCAACGGCGCATTGTTCGCGTCAATCAGGTTCAGGCTCAGGCTAGCCGAACCGCCACTGAACTTGATCTGCTCGGCATCCCGGGTACCGCTGGCCTGGACCTCCAGCCCCGAGAACTTTATGCGTGAAGCACCCGCCTCGTTCAGCTCCATTGGCGGCATGCTCAGCGTGCCGTCTGTCGAGCCGTCGTAACCCAGGCTGTTCTGGCCGTACACCGGCGCAACATCACCACTGGCGGCAAACCACTCGGCGGTGAGCGCATCTTTTTCCAGGGCATAGTTGCTGCTAGCCATCACTGGCATCAGTTTCAACGCCTTGAGCCGGGTCCAGGGCAAGGGGCCATGCTCGATGCGATCGACAAAGCCCAGCTCGAAGCTCTGCAGCTGATCACCGACCACCATGTCCTTGACCTTGACCCGGTAATGCGCAGTGCTTGAGTACAGGTGCGATTCCAGCGACGCCAGTTCCAGGGTAACGTTACCGGCCACCCCGGCCGACTGAGAGAGCTGGGCGTTGGCTTGCGCCATGGCCTTGCCGAGCACTTCGGGCAGTTGCTTGCCGGTGTACCAGGCGCCAGCTGTGCAGGCTGCGGCCAAGGCGACTACGAGCGCTGAAAGTACACCTACTGTCTTCTTCATGAATTGTTCCGCTTGTCCATTTGTTGAGAGTTGTTGCAGCAAGGCCTGTGGCCTATTCGTTGACGTCCATGAACTCACGGGCCCAGACGATGTAGTCGCCAGGTACCGTGTAGGTATGGGTAAGTTCGGTAGCGCTGAGGTCCGAGGCGCTGCTGGTGATCCGGCGCTGTTCGCGCAGGCAGTCGTAGGTGGCCTTGATAGCGGCAAAGTAAGCGCCATGGCCGTCCACGGCAATGCGTACGCCCAGTTGCGCCAGGCGCGCATCGTCGTGCAGCTGCGGGTTGCCGTAGGTCACCAGCATCAAGGGCACACTCAGGTGCGTGGCAATCTGCTCAAGGTGGTCGAAATCGCGGATGCCGACCATGCACAGGGCATCGGCACCCGCGTTCTGGTAGGCCACGGTACGGGCAATCACTTCTTCGACCGGGATCAGCGCAGCGTTGGTCCGGGCGATGATCGCCAGCTCCGGGTCGACGCGTGCCTCCAGGGCCGCACGGATCTTGCCGACGCCTTCGGCAATGCTGATCAGGTCGGTGGACTTGCGCCCGAACTGGGCCGGCAGCAGGGTGTCCTCAATGGTCAGCGCGGCGATACCGGCACGTTCCAGCTCGGTTACCGTACGCATTACGTTCAAGGCGTTGCCATAGCCGTGGTCGGCGTCGGCAATCACCGGTAACTGGGCCACTCGGCCAATACGCGTGGCCTGCTCGGCAAACTCGCTGAGGGTGATCAGGGCAAAATCAGGTGCGGCCAGCACCTGCAGGGAAGCGACCGAACCACCAAGGATACCTACCTCAAAACCCAGGTCTGCGGCGATTCGCGCCGACATCGGGTCAAACACGGAAGCCGTGTGGTAACAGGCAGGTGAAGCAAGGAGTTGACGAAACGCGCGACGCAGGTCTTGGTGGGAGGCTCTTGGCATGGTCTTTCCAATCTATCGACTTCATTTATTGGACAGAACATACCACTGCAGGCCCTATGGCCGACAGGGTCAGATACCCGGCTTTTGCCAGTTCAAGTGCGCTGCTGGGCGCGTTTGAGGGTTTCGCTGGGCAACTCCTTGAACAGTTGCTGGTAGCTGTTGGAAAACCGCCCCAGGTGCCAGAACGACCAATGCATGGCCACTTCCGCCACCGTACTGCCCCCCGCCCGGCTGCCAAGCAGCTCACGGCGTGCGCTGTTCAGGCGACGCAAGCGCAGCCAGTGCGCCGGGGTCATGCCGGTGAAGGCCTTGAACGCCTGTTGCAGCTGGCGCAAAGACACGCCGGCGACCTGCGCCAACTCCAGCAAATTGAGGGTGTCCTCGGGGCAATCGGCGGCCCACTCGCCGACCCTGCGCATGATTGTACGCTCTTCGGCGCGCCGCCACAGGGCACCGCGATCCAGGCACACGCAGGCGTTGTCGAGGATAAACAGGCAATCTTCGAACAACTGCTCGGCCAAGGCTTCACGGCTCGGCGGGTCGATCTCCTGCCCCAGGCGCGTCAGGGTACTGCTCAACCAGCGCCCGAACAGTGCGTTCTGCATCGAGTTGAGCGGGGCCATGAACAGCCCTTCGAGACGGGTGATGTCCAGACTATGGCGCTGGACGAACTCCGGACCGAACACCACGGCCACTTCCTGGTAGTTCTCCGGCGTGATCCAGATGTTGCGGCTCTCGCCGTTGAGCAGGTACAGGCTGTTGTCGGTGCGATCGAAACAGAACGCCAGGGCACCAGCGGGTGCGCTGAAATTCTGCTCGACCCGGGTGTTCATGAACTCTTCGTAGACCTCCACCCCGTGCAAGTCCAGGCAACGAATCTGCCCGGCGAAATGCCCGGGTGACATTTGCTGGTAATGCTGGGTCCAACTGGGCGTGGCACGCACTTGTTCGCCTACGTCGGCGGTGCTGAAAGCTTGTACCTGGAACGGATTAACCGCTGTCATGAGCTGCTCGTTACGCACTCTTTTGGTGCGTTTTATCCTGCGAAAAGTGGATAGATGGATGTGCAAGGCTCACCCAAGATAGACCTCAACGCGCTGCAGGGGAAGTCGTCCAGACGGCATACCGGCCTTGATAGCTGGTCCTGGCGCGGAATAAAACCAATAACGAGGTCTTTATGAATGCCCCTTTCGATCAGCTGTCTGCGTGGCTGAAAGAACACAAGATTACCGAAGTCGAGTGCGTGGTCAGTGACCTGACCGGTATCGCCCGCGGCAAAATCGCACCCACCAACAAGTTCCTGCATGAGCGAGGCATGCGCCTGCCGGAAAGTGTGTTGTTGCAAACGGTAACCGGGGATTTTGTCGACGACGACGTCTACTACGACCTGCTTGATCCCGCCGACATCGACATGATCTGCCGCCCGGATTCAGCCGCCGTTTACGTGGTGCCGTGGGCCATCGAGCCGACCGCCATCGTCATCCACGACACCTTCGACAAGCAGGGCAACCCGATTGAACTGTCGCCGCGCAACGTCCTGAAAAAAGTCCTCAAGCTGTATGCCGACAAGGGCTGGCGGCCAATCGTCGCGCCGGAGATGGAGTTCTACCTGACCCAGCGTTGCGAAGACCCTGACCTGCCCCTGCAGGCGCCACTGGGCCGTTCGGGCCGCGCCGAAAGCGGTCGGCAATCGTTCTCCATTGATGCCGCCAACGAATTCGACCCGCTGTTCGAAGATGTCTACGACTGGTGCGAAGCCCAGGGCCTGGACATCGACACGCTGATCCACGAAGACGGCCCGGCGCAGATGGAGATCAACTTCCGCCACGGCGACGCCCTGGACCTGGCTGACCAGATCACCGTATTCAAACGCACCATGCGTGAGGCGGCCCTCAAGCACAATGTCACCGCCACCTTCATGGCCAAGCCTGTCGGCGACGAACCAGGCAGCGCCATGCACCTGCACCAGAGCGTGGTCGACATCGCCACCGGCAAGCCGATCTTTGTCAATGAAGAGGGGCAGATGAGCGAGCTGTTCCTGCAGCACATCGGCGGCCTGCAGAAGTACATCCCCAAGGTGTTGCCGATGTTCGCCCCTAACGTCAACTCGTTCCGCCGTTTCCTGCCCGATACCTCGGCACCGGTGAACGTCGAGTGGGGTGAAGAAAACCGTACCGTAGGCTTGCGCGTGCCAACCTCCAGCCCAGAGGCCATGCGCGTGGAAAACCGCCTGCCGGGCGCTGACGCCAACCCTTACCTGGCGATTGCTGCGAGCCTGCTGTGCGGCTACCTGGGCATGGTCGAGAAGATCAATCCCAGCGCCCCGGTCCAGGGCCGCGCTTATGAGCGGCGCAACCTGCGCCTGCCGATCACCATCGAAGACGCCTTGGCACACATGGAAGATTGCCCGAGCGTCGAGCAGCACTTGGGCAGCAAGTTTGTTCGTGGCTATGTGGCGGTCAAGCGTGCCGAACACGAAAACTTCAAGCGCGTGATCAGTTCCTGGGAGCGGGAGTTCTTGCTGTTCAGCGTCTGAGCCCTACCGCGTAACAAACATCGATAAAACAATTCCAAGAGGTGTCGATATGCGTTCATTGAAAACAGTTGCAAGTGCGACCCTGGCGCTGCTGGTCAGCGCCGCAGCCCAGGCCCAGCCCAGTGTCAGCGTGTACAACTGGACCGACTATATCGGTGAAACCACCCTGGCGGATTTCCAGGGCAGTACCGGTATCAAGGTCATCTATGACGTGTTCGACTCCAACGAAACCCTGGAGGGCAAGTTGCTGGCCGGTCGCACCGGCTACGACGTGGTCGTGCCTTCCAACCACTTTCTGGCGCGTCAGGTCGAAGCCGGCGCGTTCCTCAAGCTCGACCGCGAGCAATTGCCGAACTGGAAGAACCTTGACCCGGTGCTGCTCAAGGCCCTGCAAAACAATGACGCCGGTAACCAGCATTCGGTGCCTTACCTGTGGGGCACCAACGGCATCGGCTACAACGTCGACAAGGTAAAACAGGTGCTGGGGGTCGATCACATCGACTCCTGGGCGGTGATGTTCGAACCGGAAAACCTGAAGAAGCTCAGCCAGTGCGGCGTGTCATTCATGGACTCGGCCGACGAACTGTTCCCGGCGATCCTCAATTACATGGGCATGAACCCACGCAGCAGCAACCCTGAAGACTACAAGAAGGCCGAAGCCAAGCTGCTGACCCTGCGCCCCTACATCACCTACTTCCACTCCTCCAAGTACGTCTCGGACCTGGCCAACGGTGAGATCTGCGTGGCCTTCGGCTACTCGGGCGACGTGTTCCAGGCTGCCAACCGCGCCAAGGAAGCCAACAACGGCGTCAAGGTGGCCTATGCCATTCCCAAGGAAGGCAGCAACCTGTGGTTTGACCTGCTGGCCATCCCCTCAGACGCCAGCAATCCGAAAGAGGCCTACGCCTTCGTCAACTACCTGCTCGACCCGCAAGTGATCGCCAAGGTCAGCACCGTAGTCGGTTATGCCAACGCCAACCCGGCGGCCAAGCAGTACATGGATGCTGAACTGGTCAACAACCCCGAGGTGTATCCGCCGCAAGAGGTGCTGGACAAGCTGTACGTCTCCAGCACTCCGACCCCGGCGATCATGCGCCTGATGACCCGCTCCTGGAGCAAAGTGAAGTCGAACAAATGAACCAGCAAGCCACGATGAATCCTGCTGCGCAACATGCCAGCTCCTACTACCGGGCATCGGTCGGTCCGATGCCTGAACACCTATCACTGAATGCTGAGCTGAGCGCCGATGTGTGCGTGATCGGCGGCGGCTTTACCGGCGTCAACACCGCCATCGAACTGGCCCAGCGCGGGCTGTCGGTGATTCTGCTGGAGGCCCGGCGCATCGGCTGGGGTGCCAGCGGCCGCAACGGCGGCCAACTGATCCGCGGCATCGGCCATGAGGTCGAGGGTTTTGCCCGGTATGTTGGCCAGGACGGGGTGAAGTACCTGCAGCGAGCCGGCATAGAGTCGGTTGAGGTGGTCGCCAAGCGCATACAGGCACATGGCATCGACTGCGACCTGCGCTGGGGCTTCTGCGAACTGGCCAATACCCCGGCCCAGTTCGCCGCTTTTCGCGCCGAGCAGGACAGCCTGGCAGCCTTGGACTATGGCCATGAAACGCAACTGGTCGGCCCTGAGCAGATGCACGAAGTGGTCGCCTCCGCGGTTTACGCCGGCGGCTTGATCGACCGCGGCTCGGGCCACCTGCACCCGCTCAATCTGGTGCTGGGCGAAGCGCGTGTGGCAGCCACCCTGGGGGTGCGGATCTTTGAACACAGCCCGGTGCTGGAGATCAACCACGGCGCTACCGTGCAGGTGCGCTGTGCCCAGGGCAGTGTGCGTGCTGGCAGCCTGGTGCTGGCTTGCAACGCCCACCTGGACGAACTCGAGCCGCGCCTGAGCGGCAAGGTACTTCCCGCCGGCAGTTACATCATCGCCACCGAACCGCTGTCAGCGGCGCTGGCCAATGAACTGATCCCACAGAACCTGGCGCTGTGCGACCAGAAAGTCGGCCTGGATTACTACCGGCTCACGGCGGACCGGCGCCTGCTGTTCGGCGGCGCCTGTCACTACTCCGGGCGCGACCCGCTGGACATTGCCGCGTACATGCGACCGAAGATGCTCAAGGTTTTCCCGCAACTGGCCGACACGCGCGTCGAGTTCCAATGGGGCGGCAAGATCGGCATCACTGCCAACCGTTTCCCCCAGGTTGGCCGCTTGTCTCAGCACCCCAATGTGTACTACGCCCAGGGCTATTCCGGCCATGGCCTGAACGTCACCCACTGGACCGCGCGCCTGCTGGCCGAGGCGATTGATGTCGGCCACAGCCAGGGCATGGATGTGTTCAGCGCGGTACCACACATGACCTTTCCGGGGGGCAAGGCCCTGCGCTCGCCGCTGCTGGCGTTGGGGATGATGTGGTATCGGCTGCGTGAGGTGCTGGGCTGACTGCACCCACCCCCATGACCCGTGCTGCAGCCAAAGCAGGTGAACGGCAGCTGACTTCAACCGGCTGCCGGCAACACGCTCAAAGGATCGATCGGCTTGCCGTTCTGGCGAATCTCGAAGTACAGCTGCACACGCTCAGCATCCAGAGAACCTGCCTCGGCAATCTTCTGGCCCTTGCTGACCGTCTGCCCTTCCTTGACCAGCAATTTGCTGTTGTGACCGTAGACACTGGCGTGAGAGGTGCCGTGCTGGAGAATGATCAGGTTGCCATAGCCGCGGATATTCACCGCGAAGGCCACTTTGCCGCCCAGGCTGGCATAGACCGGCTGGCCCTCGGTGGCGGCAATGCGGATGCCCTTGTTGAGTTTGTCGGCGGCTGAGAAGCGGCGGATCACCGTGCCTTTCACCGGCCAGTCCCAGCCGCGCAAGTTCACCTTGGTGACGGCTGCGGGCTTACTCTTGCTGGCGCTCGTGCTGATGGTTCGGCTCGGCGCCTTGCCACCACCAAAGCGGATGGTCTGGCCGACATTCACCGCGTAGGGCGGATTGATCCGGTTGAGGCGCGCCAGCTCCTTGAAGCTCCAGCCATGGCGTGCGGCGATCGAGTACAGCGTGTCGCCACGCTTGACCTGGTACACCCCACTCACGACTTTGCTGGCAGAGGCACCAGGGTCCGGGGAGTGGGAACTACATGCAGATATCGCCAGCACACAGGCGATCAGAACAATCCTGAAAAACACACCACTTCCTTTACCCGCAGACACCATTGACGAGGCGGCCACTATAAATCAGTCCGTGGTGGCCAGTGAAAGCAATCGAGATTGGAAATATTTACTTACAATCACTGCTACTGGTAATGATTCTCACCTGTGTGCAAGAATGGATATGATTGTTAATGAGTCTCAATAATAAATGCATCTTGATCTCACCAGGCCTCCCTCAACATGACAAGCTCGCTCGCCCTCACTCGCTCATCCCGCCCCTTCATGGCTTCAGCACTCAGTCTGGCCGTTGCTGCCACGAGCAGCTATGCGCTCGCCGAACAGTCCCGGCAAAAGCCTCTGCAACTGGACAACATCAACGTCGACGCCGAGCCCGGCAGCCCCTATAAAACCGAACGCTCGGCCTCCAGCAAAATCGCCACGCCGCTGCTCGATACACCGCAGACCATAACCGTGGTACCTGCACAGGTGATCCAGGAGCAGCAGGCACTGAGCCTGCGCCAGGTGTTGTCCAACGTCTCCGGCATCACCTTCAACGCCGGCGAAGGCGGTGGTGGCTCGGGCGACAGCATCAACATCCGCGGCTTCTCGGCCAACAGCAACATCCAGATCGACGGCTTGCGCGACAGCGCCCAGACCAACCGCACCGATACCTTCAACGTCGAGCAGGTCGAAGTCATCAAGGGGCCGAATTCGGTGTTCGGCGGTGCCGGCACTACCGGCGGCAGCATCAACATCATCAGCAAGCAGCCCCAGGACCGGGCCTTTACCCGCCTGGGTGGCAGTGTCGGGACCGACAACTACTACCGCATGACCCTGGACAGCAACCAGCCGCTGGAAGGCGTGGGTGACAACAGCGCGTTGCGCATCAACCTCATGGGCCACCAGAATGACGTGGCCGGACGTGAACAAATCGAGCGCGAACGCTGGGGCATCGCACCTACCCTGCGCCTGGGCCTGAGCGAGTCCACGCGCCTGACCCTCAGTGCGTTCCACCAGGTCGATGACAACTTGCCCGACTACGGCGTACCGGCCCTGGATGGCAAGCGCCTGGGCGGCGTCGGTCGTGAAGACTATTTCGGCTGGAAGAACCTCGACAAAGAGGAAATCGAGCAAAGCGCCTTCACCGCCAACTTCGAGCATGACTTCAACGACAACCTGCGCCTGCAGAACCTCACGCGCTTCAGCCACATCGCTCGCGACACCACAGTGTCCGCTTCCCAAGTCAACACCGCGGGTGTCCCGGCGGGCCGTTACCGCCCTGCCGGTCCGCAAGGCTATGGCCGCGACGCTACCACAGAAATGTGGATCAACCAGACCAACCTGATCAGCAACTTCAATGTGCTGGGCATGCGCCACGACCTGGTCACTGGCATGGAGGTTTCGCGAGAAACCCTGGACCTGAAAACCTACGGTTACGGCCTGAGCAATGCCCTCTACCCGGCCAACGGTTACGACCTGAGCAACCCGCCCGGTCATTGGTCGGGGCCGGCCAACAAGACCACCAGCGGCTACACCGAAACCGAGCTGACCAACCAGGCGCTCTATGTGTTCGACACCATTGCCCTGCACGAGCAATGGGACCTGAACCTGGGGCTGCGCTATGACAAGTTCAAAGGCCAAGCCCAGGGCTACTCTGCCGCTCACGTGAAAACCTCCGACCTCGACTCCACCGACGAGGAGCTCAGCGGTCGTGCCGGCCTGGTCTACAAGCCGACCGAGAACGGACGCATCTACCTGGCCTGGGGCAACTCCTTCAACCCTTCGGCCGAAAGCCTGGCCTCCAGCGGTGGTGGCCTGAGTGCCGCGACCGAAAACCTCGCCCCGGAGAAAAACGAAACCTGGGAACTGGGCACCAAATGGGAGCTGCTGGACAAGCGCCTGGAGCTGGACGCTGCGCTGTTTCGCGTAGAGAAGACCAACGCTCGTGAAACCATGGCCGACGGTTCGACGCAACTGGCCGGCAAGCAACGCGTGCAAGGTGTGGAAGTGGGCGTGACCGGGCACATCACCGAGCAGTGGGATGTGTTTGCCAACTACACCTTCCTCGACAGTGAAACGCTCAAGGCCGCCAACACCGCAGCCGGTATTGCCCGTGAAGGCCAGGCGCTGGGTAACACCCCGCCGCGCTCGCTCAACCTCTGGACCACCTACGAACTGCCTGCCGGCTGGACCCTCGGTTATGGCGCGCGTTACGTCAGCGAACGCAACGTAACTTCCAGCACCAGCGCCAAGCTCGATGCCTACTGGCTGCACAACGCCATGGTCGCCTACCGGGTCAACGACGACCTCGACCTGCAGTTGAACGTCAACAACCTGTTCGACAAGGACTACGTCGAACGTGTGCGCCAGCAAAATGGTACCAGTGCTCGCTCTTCGGCCATCGAATACGGCGATGCGCGTTCGGCGATCCTCTCGGCCACCTACGCGTTCTGAATGGATGCAGCAGCCCTGTACGCACGGGGCTGCTGCCAGAGACAGAGTCAGTGCGGCAAGAACCGCAGAAACGAAAAAGCCCGCGACCTTTGCAGGATGCGGGCTTTTTCTTACAGCGTATGGTGGGTCGTGTAGGATTCGAACCTACGACCAATTGGTTAAAAGCCAACTGCTCTACCAACTGAGCTAACGACCCGTTGGATGGCGCGTATAGTACTGATTTCTAACAGGAAATCAATACCCCATCGCACATTAATTTAAAAATATCGCGTTGGGTCTTCGACACACGCCGCTTTAAAGCCGTCGGCACGCAGGCGGCAACTGTCGCATTTGCCACACGCGCGGCCTTCATCGTCGGCCTGATAGCAGGAAACCGTCAGGCTGTAATCGACCCCACGGGCGATACCAGCCTGGACGATCTGCGCCTTGCTCAGGTTCTGCAGCGGCGCCTGGATGCGGAAGCCCTGGCCTTCGACACCGGCCTTGGTGGCCAGGTTGGCCATGCGCTCGAACGCCTCGATGAACTCCGGGCGGCAATCCGGATAACCCGAATAGTCCACGGCGTTGACGCCGATGAAGATATCCCGCGCCCCGAGCACCTCAGCCCAGCCCAGGGCCAGGGACAGGAACACGGTGTTGCGCGCCGGCACGTAGGTGACCGGAATACCCTCACTCGGTGCCTCGGGAACGTCGATGCTGCTGTCGGTCAGGGCCGAGCCGCCGATGCCGTCCAGGTTCAGGCCGATAACCTTGTGCTCGACCACGCCCAGGTCACGAGCTACCCGCGCTGCGGCGTTCAGTTCAGCACGATGACGCTGGCCGTAGTCGAAACTCATGGTGTAACAGTTGTAACCTTCAGCCTTGGCCATCGCCACCACAGTGGCCGAGTCGAGGCCACCGGAAAGCAGGATTACCGCACGTTTCTCAGTCATTGCATTCACTCCTGTCAGCGTCCCGGCTCATCGTTCCAGAGCAGCTTGTGCAACTGCATCTGAAAACGAACCGGCAAATTGTCGGCTACGATCCAGTCGGCGAGATCCGTGGCGCTCACCTGATGATGGCTTGGCGAGAACAGCACTTCGCCCGCCCGCTTTTCAAGACCGTACTGAATGAGTTTGGACACCGCCCAGTCGTAGTCTTCACGCGAACAGATGACGAACTTGACCTGATCGTTTGGGGTCAGCAGCTCGATGTTCTCGTAACGGTTACGGTGCACTTCCTCGGAGCCAGGGGTTTTCAGGTCCACGACCCGGCTGACACGAGTGTCCACCTTGGAAATATCCAACGCCCCACTGGTTTCGAGCGAAACGTCATAGCCTGCATCACAGAGCTGCTTGAGCAGAGCAATGGCATTGGGCTGGGCCAACGGCTCACCACCGGTGACGCAGACATAGCGCGGCCTGAAGCCTGCAACCTGCTCGAGGATCGAATCGAGGGTACGAATGCTGCCGCCGCTGAAGGCGTATTCGCTGTCGCAATACTGGCAGCGCAGCGGGCAGCCGGTGAGACGGACAAATACCGTGGGCAGGCCAGCGGTACGCGTTTCACCCTGCAAAGAGTAAAAAACTTCGGTAATTCGTAATGTGTCTTGCATAGTCGCCACGGGCGTAACAGCTAAACAGGCTGTCCGCCTCCGTCAGGCACTGCTGAGAACCCGTCATCGCGTAGTTCACAGCAGCGTATATCAATAAAAGGGTAGAGATTCTAACGAAAAAACCCGCGATTCGCGCGGGTTTCTTTTGAAACGGCTGACTTAGAGTTTCTGCAGGTCGCGCTGGGCCAGTTGTGCAGCCGAAGTACCCGGGTACTGGGTAATGACTTGCTGAAGAATACCTTTGACCCGGTCAGTGTGACCCAGGCGGCGTTCTACGTCGGCCAGCTTGTACAGCGAATCCGGCACCTTGTTGTGCTTGGGATACAGCTGGCTGACCTTGGCAAAGGCTTGCCCTGCCGCTTGCAGGTCGCCCTTGGCCAGGTTCACTTCACCCAGCCAGTACTGGGCGTTGCCCGCGTACTGACTGTTGGGGTACTTGCGCAGGAAGGCGTTGAACGCCTGGCTGGCCTTGTCGAAATCCTTGGCTTTGATCAGGTCAAAAGCAGCGTCGTAGTAGAGCTTCTCTTTGGCCGGATCGCCAGGTTCGCTACTGGCTGCAGGTTGTTGCGCGGCGGCGGCACCTGCAGCGGCGCCGGTGGCTTCGCCACCTGCGGGAGAATTCTGTGGAGCCTCGGCAGGAGCACCGGTTCCGATACGCCGATCCAGGTCCTGATAACGTTCCAGGCTTTCCTGTTTCATGCGCGCAACATCGTTTTGCAGCTCTTCGATGATGCCTTGTTGACGCGACAGCTGATCCTGCATCTGCTGCAGTTGCATGAACAGCTGACCCTGCGCCGAGGCAGGGGCCGTAACCCCTCCCCCGGCGTAGGCGCCGTTCGTACCATAACCCGATGGCGGATAGCTGCTTGCGCCGCTATAGCCAGCGTTGTCATCAACAACAGGAACCTCAGCCCAAGCCACGAGTGGCAGGCTGAGCGCCAGGACGGTTACAGCACGACGGCACATTCGCATATCGAATTACTTACGCAGTTCGACGCGACGGTTCTGAGCCCAGGACTGCTCGTCGTTGCCGGTGGCAACTGGACGCTCTTCGCCGTAGGAAACCAGTTCCAGTTGGGCAGGAGAAACGCCTTGCAGTACCAGGTAGCGCTGAACGGCTTTCGCACGACGCTCGCCCAGAGCCATGTTGTATTCGCGAGTACCACGCTCGTCGGTGTTACCTTCCAGCACGACGCGAGCGCCGTTGCCTTTCAGATCCTTGGCATGAACGTCCAGAGCGCGCATGGCTTCTGGCTTCAGGTCCGAGCTGTCGTATTCGAAGTAGAAGGTGGTGATTGCGCGCAGAGCTGCTTCTTCGCTCAGGCTGCCGTCAACAGCGCCAGTGTTGGCACCGTAGCCAGCGTTAGGATCAACAGCGCCTTGACCAGCGTCGTCGCCGCCTTTCGAAGAGCAACCTACAGCTACGGCCATGGCCAGAGCCAGCGCAGCAAACTTACCAAACTTCAGCATTTCCATCGTGAAACTCCTAATGAACCCCAATGTGTTAAGTACAACGTAAAGCGCCGCGTCAGTTCAGGTAAGGGGACCAGGACGGTTCTCTGACTTCGCCTTGAGCGGTAGGAAGCGGGAGCCTCACGCGTCCGTTGAGAGAGACGAGCATCAAGACTCCCCGGCCCTGCTGGCGGGTGGCGTAGATTAGCATGGTGCCGTTGGGCGCAACAGTAGGAGACTCATCAAGACTTGTTTCTGAGAGAATCTTTACACTGCCGCGTTGCAAATCTTGTGCAGCCACCTTGAAGTTGGTGAACCCTTGTTGACGATGAATCATCACCAGAGTCTTTTCATCCGCCGAAAGTTTAGGGTTGGCGTTGTAGTTACCGACAAAAGTTACACGTTCGGCGCCACCACCAGAAACACTGGTTTTATAGATCTGTGGTTTGCCGCCACGGTCGGAAGTGAAATAGATGGTCGAGCCATCTTTACCCCAGAACGGTTCGGTGTTGATACCTGGACCTGCAGTAACGCGCGACAGCTGACGCGAGCCCATGTTCATCACGTAGATGTCCGGGTTGCCGTCCTTGGACAGCACGAATGCCAGGCGCGAACCGTCCGGTGACCAGGCCGGTGCACCGTTGAGGCCTTCGAAGTTGGTGATCTGCTCACGACGACCAGTGTCGATATGCTGGACGAAGATGCGTGGACGCTTCTGCTCGAACGACACATAGGCAATACGCTTGCCATCAGGTGCAAAACGTGGCGACAGGATCGGCTCACGCGATTGCAGCAGGGTCACTGCACGGGCACCGTCGTAGTCCGAACGTTGCAGGGTGTAGCGGGTGTTGTTGGCGGAGAAGCGCTCAGCCGTCACGTACAGCATGCGGGTGGAGAACGCGCCCTTGATGCCGGTGAGCTTCTCGAACGACTGATCGGCAATGTAGTGCGACATGTCGCGCAGCTGATCGACGCCGCCCGAGACGCTGCCGGTCAGCACTTGCTGCTCGGTGGCGACGTTGAACAGGGCGTACTGCACCTGCAGGCGACCGCCGGCTGGCACGATGCTTCCGACCATGACGTACTGGGCGCCCAGGGCTTTCCAGTCACGGAAGATCACTTCGCTGGCCTGGCTTGGCTGACCGATCATGTTCTGCCGTGGAATCGGCGAGTAATAACCGGAGTTGCGCAGGTCATTACCAATGATGTCCGCCATGTCTTCGGGCAGCACGCTACCGCCCTGCAGAGCGAAAGGCACGACCGCGATAGGCGTGGCACGATCACTGCCGCTGGTGACCAGAATGTTCTTTTCTTCTGCCACGGCCATTCCCGCTGCGCAGCAGAGAACGACCAGCAGTCCTCGAAGAAGTTTAATCACAAGGCTAGATCCTCAGGTGTGAATGTCATCTTGAATGAACGATAGGGATTGAATTCGCTCGGTTTCAAGCCCTGCATCTCGGTTAAACGACCAATGTTCTTGACCGCGGCAACTGCCGAGCTGTCAAACGGACCATCACCACTGGAGCGGGCTACGCTCACTGAAGTAATGGTGCCATCAGGCAGCATGCCGATCTGCAGAACCACCGTCATGTTCTTGCGCGCAGAAGGCGGACGTGCCCAGCCCTCGGCCGCACGCGCTCGGATCAGGTCGTCGAAGTCGCCGGCTACCTGGTCGCCCTGCTCGTCAGCCAATGCCTGTTGCCGTTCGGTGGTATCGGACAGAAGCTCGGCCAGGGCCTGGGCTTTCTTGTCTTCCGCCGCCTTGCGGGCTGCATCCTGTGCCTTCTTCTTGGCCGCATCAGCTGCAGCTTTCTTCTTCGCGTCTTCAGCGGCCTTTTTCTTCGCTTCTTCGGCCACTGCTTTCTTCTTGGCATCCTCGGCCGCCTTCTTCTTGGCGTCCTCGGCTGCTTTTTTCTTGGCCTCTTCAGCCGCCTGCTTCTTGGCCTCTTCGTCAGCCTTTTTCTTGGCTTCCTCTTCGGCCTTTTTCTTGGCGATATCAGCCTGTTGCTTTTCGGCGGCCTTCTTGGCCTCTTCGGCTTTCTTGGCTTCGGCGGTTTTCTTGGCTTCGTCAGCCTTCTTGGCTTCCTCGGACTTCTTCGCCTCGGCTTCGGCGCGCGCTTCTTCGGCCTTTTGAGCAGCTTCTTCCTTCTTTTGTTCCGCAGCTTTTACTGCCTGCTGCTCGACCTTCTTCTGTTCCATCTGTTCTTCTTCGGTCTGACGCGAAGCGGTTTTCTTCGCTTCACCCGCAATCTTCTGATTGGTCTGGGTGGTGGCCTGACTTTTCGATTTCAGCTGGTACAGGGTTGCCTGGACAATAGGCTTGGCCGGCGGCAGTTCCGGGGTCATGGCAAAACTGACGAACAGCATGCCGAACACCAGAACGTGCAGTGCAATGGCCCAGACACTGGGCCAGAAATAGCTTTCCGAGGCGGATGGCTCTCGCTGTTGCATCAGGGCGCCTCGGTAATCAGGCCAACGTTACCGACACCTGCCTTCTGCAACCCGCCCATGGCACCCATGACCGCGCCGTAGTCGACGGACTTGTCGCCACGGATGAAGACCTGAGTCTGTTTGCCCTGGTCACGTCCGGCGGCGATGATCTTGGTCACGGCGTCGGTCATTTGCGGCAAGGTCATCGCCTTGTCCATCTGCTTTTCGGTGTCGACTTCGCTGCCAAGGTTCCAGAAGTAGGTCTTGTCAGCCTTGATCGAAATGGTCAGGACCTGGACGTTGTTGTCCTGCGGCAAGGCTTCGCTGGAAACCTTGGGCAGGTCGACCTTCACGCCCTGGTTGAGCATCGGTGCGGTCACCATGAAAATGACCAGCAGTACCAACATCACGTCGATGTAGGGCACCACGTTCATCTCGGCGACCGGCTTGCGTTTGTGGCGAACTCGGGCCATGGGCTTTTACCTGATCACTCTTCGCTGGTGTGCACTTTACGGTGCAGGATGGCCTGGAACTCGTCGGCGAACGTGTAGTAACGACCGATCAAGACTTCACTGCGGGCAGCGAAACGGTTGTAGGCAATAACCGCTGGAATGGCGGCGAACAGGCCGATCGCGGTGGCGATCAGGGCTTCGGCGATACCCGGGGCCACGGTGGCCAGGGTCGCTTGCTGCGCCGAGGCCAGGCCGCGGAAGGAGTTCATGATGCCCCAGACGGTACCGAACAGGCCGATATACGGGCTGGTCGAACCGACGGTGGCGAGGAATGGCAGACTCTGTTCGAGCTTTTCTTCCTCACGGGAGATGGCCACGCGCATGGCCCGGCCAACGCCTTCCATCACCGCATCAGGGTCAACGCCTGGCTGCTGGCGCAGACGGGAAAATTCCTTGAAGCCGGCGCGGAAGACCTGCTCTACACCCGAATCCGGGTCCGGGTTGCTGCCTGCCTGACGGTACAGCTTGGACAGGTCGATACCCGACCAGAAGCGCTCTTCGAAGCTTTCCAGGGCTCGACGACCGGCGCGCAGCATAGTGCTACGCTGGAAAATCATGATCCATGACATTACCGATGCGGCAACCAGAATCAGCATGACCAGCTGCACCACGATGCTGGCATTGCTGACCAGGCTCCACATGGAGGTATGGTCGACGACGTTAGCTTCCACGCTTAATCTCCTGCATTTGAATGAGTACCCGGATCGCCCGCCTCGGCAAAGGCCGCTCGCAGCGCTGGGGGAATGGCCCGGGGTTTGAAAGTATCGGCGCGCACACAGGCCACCAGGAACTGCCCCTCGCAGAGCAGCGTTGCATCTTTTTCGCGCCAGACCTGCTGTACGAAACGCAGGCTGGCCCGATTCAACTCAAGCACTTGCGCGGTCACCCGCAACTCGTCGTCCAACCGTGCCGGCGCGTGATAGCGCGCCTCGCTGGAGTGGACCACGAACAGCAGGTTGTCCTGCGCCAGTGCCGACTGGGCAAAGCCCAGTGCGCGTAACCGCTCGGTGCGGGCACGCTCCATGAATTTCAGATAGTTGACGTAATACACCACGCCGCCCGCATCAGTGTCTTCGTAGTAGACCCGACAACGGTGTGCGAACGACTCAAGCCCATTTTGCGCGCGCATACTCTAGTGCTTACTCCTCAGCTTGCCAATCCGCCCCGGCAACTGTTTTTCATCATTTATGTCGTATTGCCAGCGTGGTCCTTCCATGACTGGCGATAGGACCACGAAAACAGCAGATAAATCTGTCATTCATCGGTCTGGGTGGAAAAACCTTCGCCACTGACCGACTCGCCGAGGCGACCGGGGATGTTCAGACCGAAATGCAGATAGGCGTGCCGGGTCACCACCCTGCCCCGCGGCGTGCGCATGATGTAGCCCTGTTGGATCAGGTAGGGCTCGAGCACGTCCTCAATGGTGTGGCGTTCCTCACTGATGGCCGCTGCCAGGCTATCGACGCCCACCGGGCCACCGTCGAACTTCTCGATCATGGTCAGCAGCAAACGGCGGTCCTGGTGATCGAAACCGCGTTCGTCAACATCCAGCAGGTTCAACGCCATGTCGGCAATCGGCTTGGTGATATGGCCCTTGCCACGCACTTCGGCAAAATCTCGCACCCGGCGCAGCAGGCGGTTGGCAATCCGCGGCGTGCCACGGGCACGACGGGCGATCTCGAAGGCGCCTTCGTCTTCGATCGGCAAACCGAGAATGCCACCGGAGCGGCTGACGATGGTCGCCAGGTCGTCGGTATTGTAGAACTCCAGGCGCTGGACGATACCGAAACGGTCACGCAACGGGTTGGTCAGCATGCCGGCCCGGGTGGTGGCGCCGACCAGGGTGAACGGTGGCAGGTCGAGCTTGATCGAGCGCGCCGCCGGCCCCTCACCGATCATGATGTCAAGCTGGAAGTCTTCCATGGCCGGGTACAGCACTTCTTCGACGATGGGTGACAGGCGGTGGATTTCATCGATGAACAGCACATCGTGGGGCTCGAGGTTGGTCAGCAACGCTGCCAGGTCGCCCGGACGCTCAAGGATAGGCCCCGAGGTGCTCTTGATCGACACGCCCATTTCCTGCGCAATGATGTTGGCCAGGGTGGTTTTGCCCAGCCCCGGCGGGCCGAAGATCAAGGTGTGGTCCAAGGACTCGCTGCGCCCGCGGGCCGCCTGAATGAACAGGGCCATCTGCTCGCGCACCACCGGCTGACCGATGTACTCGGCCAGGCGCAGCGGGCGGATCGCCCGGTCCTGAACCTCTTCTCGGTCGCGCCCGCTGGCGGCTATCAGTCGATCGGCTTCAATCACTTAGATCATTCCCTTCAGGCTGCGACGGATCAGCTCTTCGCTACTCAGGCCCTTGGCGTCGACGGCGGCCACGGCCTTGCTGGCTTCCTGGGGCTTGTAACCCAGGGAAATCAGGGCACTGACGGCATCGGCTTCGGCACTGGAGACAGTGGCCAACGGCAGAGGCCCGTTGGCCACCAGGGTGAACATGGCTGGGGAGGTTTCCCAGGCCTTGAAACGGTCCTTGAGTTCGACCATCAGGCGCTCGGCGGTCTTCTTGCCGACACCCGGCACCTTGACCAGCGCCGAGGCGTCCTGGGCCTGGACACAGCGTACCAGTTCATCGACATCCAGGCCCGACATCAAGGCCAGGGCCAGTTTGGGACCGACGCCGTTGAGCCTGATCAATTCACGGAACAGCTCGCGCTCGCGCTTCTCATGGAAGCCATACAGCAGATGAGCGTCCTCGCGCACCACCAGGTGGGTGTGCAAGGTTACTGCCTCACCGACCTTGGGCAGGCGGTACAGGGTGGTCATCGGCACTTCGAGCTCATAGCCCAGGCCATTGACATCAACAATCAGGTGCGGCGGCTGCTTTTCAGCCAGTGTGCCGCGCAAACGTCCAATCACGTTGCGATCCTTCCTCATGGGCGCCGGCAAACAACCGGTCAACCCTAACAGCAAATGCAATGGCCGATGGCATTGCCCGGTCAAAAATTGTTTCAGCGCATGATGCTATCAGAGCCGCAAACGTCCGCTACGACTGCGAGCGGTGCTCAGACCGTGAGGCAACAGGCTGGAGCGGGTATGAGCATGACACAGGGCAATGGCCAGGGCATCGGAGGCATCGATCTGTGGCTTCTGGGTCAACTTGAGCAGGTGCATGACCATCATCTGCACTTGCTCCTTGTTGGCCCCGCCAGTACCGGCAACGGCTTGCTTGACCTGGGTTGCGCTGTATTCGGCGATCTCCAGCCCTTCTTCAATGGCCGCGACGATGGCCACGCCACGGGCCTGGCCCAACTTCAGCGCGGAGTCGGCGTTACGGGCCATGAACACGCGCTCGATACCCATGGTCACCGGGCCGTACTGGCTGATGATCTCGCGTACGCCGCGAAACACGATCTGCAAGCGCTCGGGCAACTCGCCGCTGCCGGTTCGAATGCATCCTGAAGCCACATACTCGCAGCCTCGCGCGCCCTGACGCACCACACCGTATCCAGTGATGCGCGATCCGGGGTCGATGCCAAGAATCAGAGTCATAACGCCTGCGTATTCATTGACGCGAGTCGCGTCGTTGCAAAGACAGAAGCCGGACCCGCTCGCAGTCGCAACACGACTGCAGGCGGATCCGGCTTCCAACCAGCCAGGGCTGTACTTTAGCCGAGGCTTTCCATGACTTCGTCGGGAATCTCGGCATTGGAGTAGACGTTCTGCACGTCGTCCAGGTCCTCGAGCATGTCGATCAGCTTGAGCACCTTTTGCGCACCCTCCAGATCCAGTTCGGCACTGGTGGTCGGTTGCATGACGATTTCCGCGTCCGCGGCCTTGAAGCCCGCCTCTTCCAGCGCGTTGCGCACGGCATAGAAGCTGGCAAAGGAGGTGAACACATCGAAGGAGCCGTCTTCGTTGCTGACCACGTCGTCGGCATCGGCCTCCATCGCCGCTTCCATCAACGCATCTTCATCAACGCCCGCGGCAAAACTGATCTGCCCCTTGCGCTCGAACAGGTAAGCCACAGAGCCGTCGGTCCCGAGGTTGCCGCCGCATTTGCTGAAGGCATGACGTACGGCAGCCGCAGTGCGGTTGCGATTGTCGGTCATGGCCTCGACCATGATCGCCACGCCACCCGGACCGTAGCCCTCGTAGCTGAGCTCTTCGACGTTGTCGGCCTCGGTCGCGCCAGCACCGCGGGCAACTGCCCTGTCGATGATGTCGCGGCTCATGTTGGCACCCAACGCCTTGTCCAGAGCCAGGCGCAGACGCGGGTTGGAGCCCGGATCGCCACCGCCCTGCTTGGCGGCGACGGTCAGCTCACGGATCCACTTGGTGAAGATCTTGCCCCGCTTGGCGTCTTGACGCTCTTTGCGGTGCTTGATGTTTGCCCATTTGGAATGACCAGCCATAACGACTCCGAATCCTTTGAAACAATGCCACGCCCCTGCCCGGCGCAAACCGGGCAGGAACCATAAATTCCGTACTGCTCAACGCAAAGGCGCATCCATTTGGATGCGCCCGGGTCCGCTTACTCAGCCTTGGGCTGTTCGCGCAGACGGATATGCAACTCACGCAGGGCCTTGGCATCGACCAGGCCAGGGGCCTGGGTCATGACGCAGGCGGCGCTCTGGGTTTTCGGGAAGGCAATGACTTCACGAATCGACTGCGCGCCGGTCATCAGCATTACCAGACGGTCCAGACCAAAGGCCAGACCACCGTGCGGCGGCGCACCGAATTTCAGGGCGTCAAGCAGGAAGCCGAACTTCTCTTCCTGTTCTGCCGCTTCGATACCCAGCAGACGGAAGACTGCCTGTTGCATTTCCTTGCGGTGGATACGGATCGAACCGCCACCCAGTTCGGTACCGTTGAGGACCATGTCGTAGGCGCGCGACAGCGCGGTGGCCGGGTTGGCCGCCAGCTCTTCAGGGGAGCACTTGGGCGCGGTGAACGGGTGGTGCAGCGCAGTGAAGCTGCCGTCGTCGTTTTCTTCGAACATCGGGAAGTCGACAACCCACATTGGTGCCCACTCGCAGGTGTGCAGGTTGAAGTCGTTACCGACCTTGATCCGCAGGGCACCCAGCGCCTCGCTGACGATCTTGGCCTTGTCGGCGCCGAAGAACACGATGTCGCCGTCGACCGCACCGACGCGATCGAGGATCACGTTGAGGTTGGCCTCAGGGATATTCTTGACGATTGGCGACTGCAGGCCGTCGACGCCCTTGGCGCGTTCGTTGACCTTGATGTACGCCAAGCCCTTGGCACCATAGATGCCGACGAACTTGGTGTACTCGTCGATGCGGCTACGGGGCATGCTGGCAGCGCCAGGCACACGCAGGGCGGCAACGCGGCACTTCGGATCGTTGGCCGGGCCACTGAAGACCTTGAACTCGACGTCCTTGAGCTGATCGGCGACGTCAACCAGTTCCAGCGGGTTACGCAGGTCCGGCTTGTCGGAACCGTAGCGGCGCATGGCTTCTTCGAAGGTCATGTGCGGGAAATCACCGAACTCCAGGTCCAGGACTTCCTTGAACAGCTTGCGGATCATGTTCTCGGTCAGGCCCATGATCTCGGATTCATTGAGGAAGCTGGTCTCAATGTCGATCTGGGTGAATTCCGGCTGACGGTCGGCGCGCAGGTCTTCGTCGCGGAAGCACTTGGCAATCTGGTAGTAACGGTCGAAACCGGCAACCATCAGCAATTGCTTGAACAGCTGTGGCGATTGCGGCAGGGCGAAGAAGCTGCCAGCGTGGGTACGGCTCGGCACCAGGTAGTCACGCGCCCCCTCAGGGGTGGCACGAGTGAGGATCGGCGTTTCAACGTCGAGGAAGCCGTTTTCGTCGAGGTAGCGACGGATACTGGAAGTGATCCGCGAGCGCAGGCGCAGCTTCTCGGCCATTTCCGGACGACGCAGGTCGATGAAGCGATAGCGCAGGCGGGTTTCTTCACCGACGTCGGAGTACTCGTTGAGCGGGAACGGCGGGGTTTCAGCTTCGTTCAGTACGGTCAGCTCGTAACCCAGCACTTCGATGGCGCCGGAGGCCATGTTGGCGTTCACAGCGCCAGCTGGACGCGGACGTACCTTGCCGGTGATCTGCACCACATATTCGCTGCGCACGCGATCCGCGGCGGCGAAGCTGTCTGCGCGATCCGGGTCGAAAACGACCTGAGCCATGCCTTCGCGGTCACGGATATCGAGGAAAATCACCCCGCCGTGGTCGCGGCGACGATGGACCCATCCGCAAAGGGTAATTTCCTGACCTTCCAGGCTCTCGTTCAGTTGGCCGCAATAATGGCTGCGCATCATGATGGTGGTTTCGCTTCTCGTCATTCGTGTGTTCAGTGGAGGCCTTGGCGCCCCAAAAGGCTAATAGTGCAAGACCCTGCCGGTGCAATTCAACTCAGTCGGTTTTGTCGCCGCCTGCAAGGTTCTTTTTCGCACCGGTCTTGAAGTCGGTTTCGTACCAGCCTGTACCGCCCAGGCGGAATCCCGGGGCAGAAATCAGCTTCTTCAGCTCGGGCTTCTGACATGCCGGGCAATCGCTCAGCGGCGCGGCACTGATCTTCTGGAGGACTTCCATCTGGTGATCACAGGAAGCACATTGATAGTCGTACAGGGGCATAGGCGTGTCTCGTTAACCACAGCGCAGGCTGGTTCAGGCAGTAAAGCGCGGGATTATATATGGTTAAGGTGTGCTGTGCAGCCCGGCAACCGACTAGCGTGTCACCTGTGTGCCGAGCAGAGGCGCTGACGGTGCACTGGTTTACCTCGGCAATCCGCTCGAGGATGCGCCAGTAGATTTGCTCCAGACGCAGACAAGTGGCAAACCCGTTCAAGCGCACCGAGCGGGACAACGGCTGGGCCAAGCCCATATTGAAGTTCGCCTGGATCGACTCCCTCCTTGCCCGTCCCGCCCGCCACACGTCCTCCGCGATTCATCCATGCAGACATAAAAACACCACAGGATTTAACTAACAGGGAAATAACCCTGAGTAATTTTTCACTCAGAGACATACCCTAATAAAGCGCTGCAGTGCTGTTTGCTTCCAGCAGACCGGCTGGCTCTGGTTGTAGGGTTGCTCGGCAAGAGGCAAGGAATAGCATCACGATAGAACACATTCCCTATTAATGATAAATGCCCGAGTCAGCGATGAGCCCGAGCATTTATGCTAAACCGCTAATTACGCGACCGGACTATTTACCTTCCAGCAGTGAGCGCAACATCCAGGCGGTTTTTTCATGCACTTGCATACGCTGGGTGAGCAGGTCTGCGGTTGGCTCGTCGCTGACTTTATCGAGCAGCGGGAAGATGCTGCGAGCCGTACGGGTCACCGCCTCCTGCCCTTCCACCAGCTGCTTGATCATTTCCTCTGCAGCCGGCACACCCTCTTCTTCCTTGATCGAAGACAAGCGCGCATAAATCGAATAAGCACCCGGCGCCGGGAAACCCAGGGCACGAATGCGCTCGGCAATGGAGTCCACCGCCAGGGCCAGTTCGTTATATTGCTCTTCGAACATCAAGTGCAATGTACGAAAGGCCGGACCGGTAACGTTCCAGTGGAAATTATGGGTCTTCAGATAAAGTACATAAGTATCCGACAACAACCGCGACAATCCATCAACAATGGACTTGCGATCTTCTTCGCTGATACCGATATCAATAGCCATGCGACGCCCCTTTCCATGATGTTTGATGATCAAGCAGGTACACCCCACTGTATCAAGACTTGCCACCGGCTGCAGCCTCGCGCCTGCGACACAGCGCTGCAGGCACCGGGGGCTCGGGCCCGGAGCAAGCGACACACGGCTTGCCGATGATTTGAGAAGCCCCGGGCTTTGCTGTTAAATAGGCGGCGTGCCGTCCCTGACGATTGTCAGTGCAGGGGCGCATAGGCTGACCTTTTCTCACGTTTTTGCGCTTCTCAAGCCAATGTGCGCCGTGATGTCAGCTCTTCCTGTGATATGCCTTATCAATGTGAGCCAACCAACATGTTCAAGATCGTCCACCTGCTGACGGGCGCTGCAGCTTTGCTGCTGTCCTTCATACCTAGTCTAAGAACCGACGCTGTCCCCCTGCTGCAACAACCGGAGGCCGTTTACCTGGCACTCTTCGGCCTGCTCAACCTGCTCCTCGCCCCTGTGGTGCCCCAGCACTACAAAGGCGCACGACTGCACCTTCAGCGCCTGGCCAGTGCCCTGCTGGTGCTGGCCGTGGTGCTGCAGACCCTGACCCTGCTGGCCCGCCCGGAGCTGGGCAACCTGCCGGCATTGGCGAGCACCCTGCTGGCCGTCGCGCTGCACTTGGTCGCCGGCTTCCTCAGAACCGGCAGCGCGCGCAGCCAGCACACCCAGTACGACATGAGCAACCGCGATACCGGTACGGTCAAGTGGTTCAACACCTCCAAAGGCTTCGGCTTCATCTCCCGTGATTCAGGTGATGACATCTTCGTGCACTTTCGCGCCATTCGCGGTGAAGGCCACCGCGTCCTGGTCGAGGGCCAACGCGTGGAGTTCTCGGTGATGAACCGCGACAAAGGCCTGCAGGCCGAAGACGTGATCGCCGCCCCACGGCGCTGATCCTGCGGCAACAAAAAAACCGCGGCGCCTGGGCGACCGCGGTTTTTTTCATACCGGAACACGACGCGAATCAATAATGAGGCGGCGGCGCCTCGTCCTCGCCACTCTGGTACTGGCCGACCATTTCCTCGTAACGCTTGAGCAATGCCGCCATTTGCAGCTGCAGACGCTCAACCACCCGCTGCTGCTCGACCAGCACATCATTGAGGGCCTGTACTGTATCGTCCTGAAAGGCCAGGCGGCTTTCCAGCTCGGTTACCCGCGCTTCAAGTGTCATCTCTCACACCTCGGCGAATGTGATGTCGTCATTATTACTGAGCACCGTCTTCAGACGCTCGCGAACCTGCACAACCTGTTCGGTTTCATAAGCCACAGCAGGTTTGCTGCCCCAGACCGGTGCCGGCCAGGCAGGGTCGGAACGGCGGCGCACAATGACATGCATATGCAGCTGACTGACCACATTGCCCAGCGTCGCGACATTCATTTTGTCGGCGGCAAAACTGTCTTTCAGGGTTTCAGCCAGAAAGGTGGTTTCTTTCCAGAGTTGCGCCTGATCACTGTCACTCAGTTGGAACAACTCACTGATATCGGCACGACGCGGCACCAAAATAAACCAGGGATAGTTGGCATCCTTGCTCAGTAACAGCCGACAAAGAGGAAAGTCCCCCAGCACATAGGTGTCTTCCTGAAGACGTGGATCAAGACCAAACACAGGGGAATCTCCTACAACTGTTTAATACTTTGCCCGCGCACAGCTAACCCCGTGCCACAGACCGGATGCGCTAGGATACCCCTGATCACGCGCCGGAGCATTGCCAGACAGTCGCCAACAGGAAGAAATGCACCACTTTGGCCATTTCTCGCCCCTTTTTTCCCGACAAATCAACAGGTAACAGCCTGACGCATCCCGAAACGCTACTTTTCGCACCAAAATGAGGCTCACTTTGAGCGTCGGGCGCCTAAAATATCCGAAAACTACTCAGTGCCCCGTTTTTACGGTAACGCTTTGACTGAAAAGACAACTTTCTCTCTTATTCCAGAACAACCCACACACGCGAACCAATGGATCTTAACCCCCCGTATTTACGGCGTTTTGAGCCCTCCGCCGGCGCGAACGTGAAAATTTTGTGAACTAACCCGGCGTTTGAGCACGCTTGTTGCATTCTGATCCGCCACAGTCGGCACGACACCTGCATTGATGCGGTGGAGCGCGACAAATAACAACAGTTGCATGGGTAAACCAGGGAGTTCTGGGGTCAGGGGGCTAGATTGTTTTTACCTATCCTTAAGCCGTCCGGGACAGCGCTGGAGTTGTACGGCCCGTAAAATCGGGGCGTGATTTGCGACAGGGACATAACCGTTAGCGACATGACCGTAAAGTTACCGAAAGGTTCTTCCCCCCCATATCGCCAACAACAGTCTGCGTGATATACATTTCCGCCGACAAAAAAAGAAAGAGCCGCGCCGCATAAAAAAACCAACCGGCGACGGCAGTACTCTTCCTAAAAACCAAAGGAGCAAATCACGATGCGCGTGATGAAGTGGAGCATTATCGCCCTGGCTGTTGCAGCGGGCACCTCGCAGATGGCAGTGGCCTCGTCTCAAAGTGAATCCAAGGGCTTTGTCGAAGATAGCCAACTGAACGTCAAAACCCGCATGCTGTATTTCAGCCGCGACTTCCGCAACAACCCGCACGACGAACAGAGCCGCCGCGAAGAAACCGGCCTGGGCTTCCTCGGTACCTACGAATCCGGCTTTACCCAAGGCACCGTCGGTTTCGGTGTCGACGCCATCGGCATGCTTGGCCTGAAACTGGACAGCGGTAAAAACGTTGCCGGTACCGGCCAGTTCCCTACCGGCTCCGACGGTCGCTCCGAAGACTCGTTCTCCGAAGGTGGCGGCGCAGTCAAACTGCGTATTTCCGACACCGTAGCGAAATACGGTACCCAGTTCACTGCGCTGCCTGTCCTGGCCACCGACGACAGCCGCCTGTTGCCGGAAACCGTTGAAGGTTTCTTGGTGACCAGCAAGGAAATCAAAGGCCTGGAACTGAATGCCGGTCACTTCACCGCGCTGAATGCCCAATCGCAGTCCTATCACGACAGTATCGGTGGTCTTAACGACGACCGCGTGAAGAACCCTGGTCTGACCCAGGCCGATGTTTTCGGTGGCACCTATGCCTTCACTGACACCCTGAGCACCAGCCTCTACTACTCCAAGGTCGAAGACTACTGGCGCAAGTACTACGCCAACGTCAACTGGGCACTGCCGATCAATGACGAACAAGGCCTGGTGTTCGACTTCAACATTTATGACACCAAGAGCGACGGCGAAGGCAAAGTCCGCACCTTTGACGGTGTAACCAAACTGGACAACCGTGCGTTCAGCCTGTCGGCTGCCTACAACATCGGCGCCCACACCTTCACCCTTGCTCACCAGCGTGTTAGCGGTGACGGCGACTACGCCTACGGCATCGACGGTGGCGGCACTATCTTCCTGGCCAACTCCATTGCCCGTTCCGACTTCAACGCCGAAGACGAGAAATCCTGGCAGGCTCGCTATGACCTGAACATGGCCAGCTACGGCGTGCCAGGCCTGAGCTTCATGACCCGTTATGCCAAAGGTACCGACGCCAACGTCGAAGGCACCAACAACGGCAAGGAATGGGAACGCGACATCGAGGCCAAGTACGTGCTGCAAGAAGGCGCGGCCAAAGACCTGAGCTTCCGCATCCGTCAAGCCACCTACCGCTCCGGGGATGGCGTTTACTACGGTTCGCCAT
Source organism: Pseudomonas sp. (assembly GCF_050739775.1). Classification (GTDB taxonomy): domain Bacteria; phylum Pseudomonadota; class Gammaproteobacteria; order Pseudomonadales; family Pseudomonadaceae; genus Aquipseudomonas. Next base: position 40,255 of record NZ_JBOICA010000014.1, on the reverse strand, counting down.
CGATCGACGAACTGCGTCTGATCGTCGAGTACCCGCTGAGCATCCTGTAAGCCCCGAGCTTTCAGTATTCCCAGTACGAAAGAGCCCGGCACTGCCGGGCTTTTTCTTGTCTCGATTCGGGCTGACAACGCCTTCGTGCTGCGGCATCCTGTACGCCACCGAATCGCCCCCGTACAATGCGGGGTCATTTAAAGTCTTAAGCAACCGACAACGGCCTACCATGCGCACCAGTCAATATTTGCTCGCTACCCAGAAAGAAACCCCGTCCGACGCGGTCGTCATCAGCCACCAGCTCATGCTGCGTGCCGGCATGATCCGCAAGCTCGCATCCGGCCTTTATACCTGGCTGCCGATGGGCCTTCGGGTAATGCGCAAGGTTGAAACCGTGGTCCGCGAGGAAATGAACGCTGCTGGCGCCCTGGAAGTGCTGATGCCGAGCATCCAGCCTGCAGAGCTGTGGCAGGAATCTGGCCGTTGGGAGCAGTACGGCCCTGAGCTGCTGCGCCTGAAAGACCGGCACGGTCGTGATTTCTGCGTGGGCCCGACCCACGAAGAAGTGATCACCGACCTCGCCCGCAACGAGCTCAACAGCTATAAACAGCTGCCGTTGAACATGTACCAGATCCAGACCAAGTTCCGTGACGAGATCCGTCCGCGTTTTGGACTGATGCGTGGCCGCGAGTTCATCATGAAGGACGCTTACTCCTTCCATGCCGACCAGGCTTCCCTGCAGGAAACCTACGACCGCATGCACCTGGCCTACAGCAACATCTTTACCCGCCTGGGCCTGGACTTCCGTCCTGTGCAAGCCGACACCGGCTCGATCGGCGGTAGCTACTCCCACGAATTCCATGTACTGGCCGAGTCCGGTGAAGACGATGTGATCTTCAGCGACAGCTCCGACTACGCCGCCAACATCGAGAAAGCCGAGGCCATTCCACGGGAAACCGTGCGTCCTGCGCCTGGCGAAGAACTGCGCCTGGTCGATACCCCGGACGCCAAGACCATCGCCCAACTGGTGGAAAACTACGGCCTGGCGATCGAAAAGACCGTCAAGACCCTGATCGTCCACGGCGCCGAAGAAGGCAAGCTGATTGCCCTGATCGTGCGTGGCGACCACGAGCTGAACGAAATCAAGGCCGCCAACCTGCCAGAAGTCGCCAGCCCACTGGTCATGGCCACAGACGAAGAGCTACGTGACGCCATCGGCGCCGGCGCAGGCTCCCTCGGCCCGCTGAACCTGCCACTGCCATGCATCATCGACCGCTCGGTGGCACTGATGAGCGACTTCGGCATCGGCGCCAACATCGATGACAAGCATTACTTCGGCGTCAACTGGGAACGCGACCTGCCCGTTCCGCAAGTCGCTGACCTGCGTAATGTCGTCGAAGGCGACCCAAGCCCCGATGGCCAGGGCACCCTGGTGATCAAGCGCGGCATCGAGGTCGGACACATCTTCCAGCTGGGCACCAAGTACAGTGAAGCGCTCAAGTGCCAGGTACTGGGCGAAAACGGCAAGCCAGTGACCCTGAGCATGGGCTGCTACGGTATCGGTGTGTCCCGCGTGGTGGCTGCGGCCATCGAGCAGAACTACGACGACAACGGCATCATCTGGAGCGACACCCTGGCCCCGTTCCAGATCGCTCTGGTACCGCTGCGCTACGAAACCGAACAGGTCCGCGAAGCCACCGACAAGCTCTACGCCGAGCTGACCGCTGCCGGTTTCGAGGTACTGCTGGACGACCGCGACAAGAAAACCAGCCCGGGGATCAAGTTCGCCGACATGGAACTGATCGGCATTCCGCACCGGATCGTGGTCAGCGACCGCGGCCTGGCCGACGGCAACCTGGAATACAAGCACCGCACCGAACGTGACGCGCAACCGCTGCCAGTGGCCGAGGTGCTGTCGTTCCTGCAAGCCCGCATCCGCCGCTAAGCCAACGCAAGAGTAATCATGTTCAAGCGAAGTACCTTTACCCTGGGGGGCGCCGCACTGTGCGGTGCCCTGTTGCTCAGCGGTTGCGCCAACCAGATGTCCCAGCGCAGCGAGCATGAGGAACGCATCGAGCGCAAGCTGCTCGAACACAGCCTGCAGATCGATGTCGGGGACCCCAAGGTGATCGAACTGCCTCAGCGGCGTGTACGCATTCACGAACAGAAGAACTTCGAAGTCACCGAATTCGAAGTCACCCGTCGTTATGATCGCTACACGCCCTACCAACCCTGGCGGGAAATCTACGAGATTCCCCTGGGCGCGGTGGCGGTGGTTGCCGGCGTCGGTGCCAACGTGGTCAATATCTTCGCCCTGGGCAACCTGCCCGATAGCGTCACGCGCGACTGGTTCAGCTATGGTGTCGACGGACTCAACCCGTTGATGAATGCCCAGTCCAATGGCCGCGCCCAGCAGAACCTTGCCGGGATCACCGAGGTACAGAAGGACAAACGCCAGGAGTACACCAGCCTGCCATGGAGTGATCGTCCAGTTGAGGTCAAAGCTGGCAAGATCAGCCATATGCTGACTACCGATCGCAACGGGGTGCTGCTCCTGAACCTGCTCAACAGCCCGTTCTCCGAACAGAACCTGACCCACATCGGCACCCTGCACCTGCAGGTCGCCGATGAGGACAACAACGTCCGTGGCGATGCCAGCCTGTTGATCAGCAGCACCTTGCGCAACAAGCTGGTGGAAGCCCACGACCTGATCTTCGACGATCTGGAAGACGATGAAGTCAGTCAGTGGGTGCACCGGGTCAAGCGCCTGTCCGAACTGGGTCTGGAAGAAGAAGCCAGCGAGCTGGAACAGAGCCTGATCGAACTCACCCGCAACGATCCCGAGCTGCAGCAGGAATTTCTCCAGTCACTGACCAAGGATGCCGGCCGCCTGGTCGCCGACCCTGGCGTGCATTGATGCCCCTGCTCTGAAAAAACGCCAGCTTGCTGGCGTTTTTTCATTCAATCACGGCTAAACAACTCCAACTGCTCATGCCCACCGCGTAAATCCTGCAAGCGCACACCAATACCCAATAGCCTCACAGGCTTGCCACCCCGGGCGAACGCCTGGCTGAGCAGTTGCTGGTAACTGCCCAGGTCGCGCCCGGCGCCGGCCTGCTCCAGGGTGGTCTGGGTGAAATCGTGGAACTTCACTTTGACGAAGGGTTTGCCCGGACGGTAGCTGTCGTCGATACGCGCCATGCGCCCGGCCAGGGTTTCCATGAGTTCCGGCAGCTTCTCTAGGCAACAGGCAAGATCAGGCAGATCCGTGTCGTAGGTGTTTTCAACACTGACTGACTGGCGGCGACTGTCATTGTGCACCACTCGATCATCGATGCCCCGCGCCAACCCCCACAGCCGCTCACCAAAACTGCCGAACTCGCGGGCCAGGGCCAGGCGACTCCAGTCACGCAGATCCAGGCAACTGATGATGCCCAGGCGCCCGAGTTTGTCCGCAGTCACCTTACCCACACCGTGCAACTTGCTGACCGGCAGCGCAGCAACAAATGCTTCGACTTCATCAGGGGTAATCACAAACAAGCCATTGGGTTTGCGCCAATCACTGGCAATCTTGGCCAGGAACTTGTTCGGTGCCACCCCGGCCGACACGGTGATATGCAGTTGTTGGGCAACCCGGCGGCGAATATCGGCGGCAATCCGCGTCGCACTGCCGGCAAACCAGGAACTGTCTGAAACATCCAGGTAGGCTTCATCCAGGGACAGCGGCTCGATCAGATCGGTGTAATCGCGAAAGATCGTGTGTATTTCCCTGGATGCTTCTTTATAGGCATCCATGCGTGGCTTTACGATCAACAGATCGGGACACAGGTTAAGGGCGTGCCGGGAGGACATTGCCGAACGTACGCCATAGGCCCGTGCCTCATAGTTACAGGTCGCGATCACACCACGGCGCTCAGCCGAACCACCGACCGCCAGCGGCCGCCCGGCCAGGCGTGGGTCGTCACGCATTTCAATAGCGGCATAAAAGCAATCGCAATCGATGTGGATGATCTTGCGCAGGGACATCAGCAACCGTAGCCACAGGTAAACAATGGTGTAGGCAGTATCTCACCCCACTGTGCCCATGCACCACAGACACTGGATAAATATACACACTAAAAACCTTCATCCCCCACCAGAGCTGCCTTGTAGCCCCCAATCAAAGCGCTAAGCATTTGAAGAAAAAAGGTTTTCTTAAAATGAGTGCTTGACACCCCAGCGCATAACTGTAGAATTCATCTCACAGGCGCGGGATGGAGCAGCCTGGTAGCTCGTCGGGCTCATAACCCGAAGGTCGTCGGTTCAAATCCGGCTCCCGCAACCAGATTAAGAAAAGGCCACTCTTCGGAGTGGCCTTTTTCTTTGCGCTGAAGAAAGTGCTCAGACATAAATTTATTGTAAATCAACAATTAAGCGTTGACAGCTTAGCCAAAGGCTGTAGAATCCGCCAAATCAGACGCGGGATGGAGCAGTCTGGTAGCTCGTCGGGCTCATAACCCGAAGGTCGTCGGTTCAAATCCGGCTCCCGCAACCAAACAACAGAAAAGGCCACTTTGCAAAAAGTGGCCTTTTTTGCATCTGCGATTCAGCTTCCCCCCTTTCAAGCCCACGCGGCAATATAAATTTTCTTTAACTATCCTCTTGGCAGGCAGCGGCCCAATCATAGTCGCCACTACTTTCCATAGGGATCGGTACCTTGGCTGGATTCTCTCCTCCTGGCGTGCACCCTCCACGAGGTGCTTGATGCGCAGCCAGACATCCGAAACAGAAGCGCCCTTCACCTCCGCCCTGCCCAACGCCGCCCAGCATTTGCGCTGGCTTGAGCGCTTGAGCCGCTATCGACAGCCCATCGGCCTGGCCGTGACCCTGCTGTTGTTCAGCATCGCCCTGATCGCCTGCCGTCACCTGCTCAGCGAACTGGACATCTATGCCCTGCATGATTCGCTGCTCAGCGTCCCCCCCGCCTCCCTGGCCGGAGCCTTCCTGACAACTGTCGTCGGCTTCATCATCCTGCTGGGTTACGAGTGGTCAGCCAGCCGTTATGCCGGCGTTCGGTTGCCACCACAGACCTTGGTCATGGGTGGATTCAGCGCTTTCGCCATTGGTAACGCCATCGGCCTGTCGCTGCTCTCCGGTGGATCAGTGCGTTACCGACTGTATGCCCGCCAGGGTATTGGTGCTGCTGAAGTCGCGCGCATGACACTGTTCGCCAGCCTCTCGCTGGGTTGTGCGCTGCCGCCGCTGGCGGCCCTGGCAACCCTGAGCAACCTGCCAGCGGCGGCAACAGCCCTGCATTTTCCTCAAGCACTGCTGACAAGCATTGCACTGGCGGTTCTGGCCCTGAGCGCTCTGCTGGCTTACGGCCTGTACCGTCGACGCCTGCAGCAGCAGCCGCAAGCAGACAACCTGCTGGTGCAGATCGGCCGACGCACCCTGCGCCTGCCGGGCGCACGCCTGACCTTCCTGCAATTGTTGATCACCGCCCTCGACGTCGCCGCTGCGGCGACCGTGCTGTACCTGCTGCTGCCTGAAGCGCCGCCCTTCGCTGCATTCCTGCTGGTGTACCTGCTGGCCCTGGCTGCGGGCGTGCTAAGCCATGTACCCGGGGGCGTCGGGGTATTCGAGGCCATCCTGCTGGCCGCTTTCGCCGATCAGCTCGGCGCTGCCCCCCTGGCCGCCGCCCTGCTGCTTTATCGCCTGATTTACGTGGTACTGCCATTGCTGCTGGCCTGCGCCTTGTTGCTGGCCAGCGAGGCGCGGCGTTTTCTGGTAGCCCGGCAGGCCATCAAGGTGGCATCGGGACTGGCTACCCCGGTGCTGGCAGTGCTGGTGTTCCTCTCCGGTGTGGTGCTGCTGTTTTCCGGTGCTACCCCGGAGATCGACGAACGCCTCGAACATCTGGGCTTTCTCATACCCCATCGACTGATCGACGCATCGCATTTCGGCGCCAGCCTGATTGGCGTGCTTTGCCTGCTGCTGGCGCAGGGCCTGCGTCGACGCTTGTCCGCCGCCTGGATGCTGACCACCATCCTGCTGCTGGCCGGTGCCCTGCTCTCGCTGCTTAAAGGCTTCGACTGGGAAGAAGCCACTATCCTGACGTTCACTGCCTGCCTGCTGGCGCTGTTCCGTCGCGCCTTCTACCGCCCCAGCCGCTTGCTGGAGCTGCCCTTCTCGCCTGTTTACCTGGCAGCCAGTGCCTGTGTACTCGGTGCGTCGATCTGGCTGCTGCTGTTCGCCTATCAAGATGTACCCTACAGCCATCAACTGTGGTGGCAATTCACCTTGGACGCCGACGCCCCACGTGGCCTGCGCTCAGCCCTGGGCAGCGCGGTATTGCTGGTGGCGGTCGCTCTGACCTGGTTGCTGCGTACCGCACGCCCGGTGATTGACCTGCCAAACACTGAAGAGCTGCAACACGCTAAGCGCATTCTGCAGGCCTCGGACCAACCTGACGGCGGCCTGGTGCTGACCGGCGACAAGGCGCTGTTGTTCCATCCCGATGACGACGCTTTCCTCATGTACGCCCGCCGTGGTCGCAGCCTGGTCGCCCTGTACGATCCGATCGGCCCGGCGCACAAGCGCGCCGAGATGATCTGGCAGTTCCGCGACCTGTGTGACGTGCACCACGCCCGCCCCGTGTTCTATCAGGTGCGTGCCGAGAACCTGCCGTTCTACATGGACATCGGCTTGACCGCGATCAAGCTGGGCGAAGAGGCGCGGGTCGACCTCAAGCGCTTTGACCTGGATACCAAGGGCAAGGAGATGAAAGACCTGCGCTACACCTGGAACCGCGGTGGCCGCGATGGTTTGAGCCTGGAAGTGCATGAGCCGGGGCAAGCCCCGTTTGAGGAACTCAAGGTCATCTCCGACGCCTGGCTGAGCGGCAAGAACGTGCGTGAGAAAGGCTTTTCCCTTGGCCGATTCAACCCCGAGTACCTGCAACATTTCCGCATTGCCCTGATCCGCTTCGAGGGGCGCCCGGTAGCCTTTGCCAACTTGCTCGAAACCCACAGCCGCGAATTGGCCAGCCTCGACCTGATGCGCGCCCATCCACAAGCCCCGAAGCTGACCATGGAGTTCATGATGATCGGCCTGATCCAGCACTATAAGAGCCAGGCTTACGCCCGCTTCAGCTTGGGCATGGTGCCACTCTCAGGCCTGCAACCCCGCCGTGGCGCGCCCCTGACCCAACGCCTGGGTTCGATAGTGTTCCAGCGTGGCGAGCAGCTCTACAATTTCCAGGGCCTGCGTCGTTTCAAGGACAAGTTCCAACCTGATTGGGAACCTCGCTACATGGCTGTGCCTGCCGGACTCGATCCGCTGGTGGCACTGGCTGACACCGCCGCCCTGATCGCAGGCGGCCTAACCGGATTGGTGAAACGCTGATGATCCGACGCTACTGGCTGTACCTCCTGGCAACACTGGCCCTGGGCTTGCTGGCCGCTGCCCTGGGCTTCTGGCTATGGACCCGCCCAGCGCCTGAGCCACGCCTGGAACACCTGAGCCTGGGCGATGGCAGCAGCCTGAGCCGGGTTACCCCTGGTACCCACACTAAAGCCTTGGTGGCCATTGCCGTGCCCCAGGACCAGGCCCTGACTGACAAGCAACTGTTAAACCTGAGCCAGAGCGGTGAAGCGCAGCTGGTTCAGGTAATCCTGCCGCCAGCCGATTGCACCTTGCAACAAGCCGCCTTGAAACAAGCGCTGCAACAACTGCAAGGCCCTGCGACCCTGGTTGCGGGTATCGGCCCGGGTGCCGCTCAAGCCTGGGATTGGCTGGCCAGCCAGAACGACGATAAGGCCCAGGCTATCTCGGTAGATTTCAGCGTCGAACGCCCCGGCTGCACCACACCGCTGCCCAAGTCAGCTGCCCACGGCCACTGGAGCGTGGCCTGGAACGACAACCCGGACGACGCCAGCGCAGCCTTCGTGCGCGATCAGCCCAACGCCGAAACCAGCATCAGCGATTACGACATCCACCTGCCGCAAGTGCTCAAGGCACAACTGATCCAGGCCCTGGTGGGCAAAGAAGGCAACGCCTTGAGCATCCCGGTGGTGGAAGTCCCGGCTGGCCAGACCACCGACACCGTGACCCTGTTCCTCTCCGGCGACGGCGGCTGGCGCGACCTGGACCGCGACGTGGCCGGTGAGATGGCCAAACTTGGCTACCCGGTGGTCGGCATCGACACCCTGCGTTACTACTGGCAGCACAAAACCCCAGAACAAAGCGCCGTCGACCTGTCGGAACTGATGCAGCACTACCGGCAGAAATGGGGCACCAAGCGTTTCGTGCTGACCGGCTACTCCTTTGGCGCAGACGTCTTGCCTGCCATCTACAACCGCCTTCCCACTGAAGACCAGAAACGTATCGACGCGGTAATCCTGCTGGCCTTCGCCCGCAGTGGCAGCTTCGAGATCGAAGTCGAAGGCTGGCTGGGCAATGCCGGCAAAGAAGCGCCTACCGGGCCGGAAATGGCCAAGCTGCCGGCAGCCAAAGTGGTCTGCATCTATGGCGAGGAAGAAGCCGGTGAAAGTGGCTGCACGGACCACACGGCGGTTGGCGAGCGCCTGAAACTGCCGGGTGGACATCATTTCGACGAGAACTACCCGGCGCTGGCCAAGCGCTTGATCGGTGATATCGAGAATCGCCAAGGCAAAACCAGCGTCGCCAAACAAAATTGACCTGTGCAAGCAACTATCTGTCTGTGGGTAGTTCGCACCTCTGCTGGCCAAGTAGCATCACGCTCGCTAGGATTACGCACTTTTCGATCAGAGGCCCTTATCCCTCCCAATCAGTCCCAGGGAGAACAGAGGCGCTGGCCATTTTGTCTTGATTCAGGAGCGGCACATGCGTCACCTCAGGAGCCTTACCCGAACGCTCCACAAACAGCGGATTGAGGGCGTCACCTTTCATTTTGATCCGCACCATCACCACGCGCTTTCCACAGCTGTGCAGCGCTTTTTTGCTACCCCGGAACAGCACATTCCCTTGGACACCCCAGAAGCGACCCGTGGGGTTTTCCTGCTGGAAGGTGAGCGCAAATGGGTGCTCAAGCACAATCGCTTGATCCATTGGAAAAAGCAGCTGCGGAACTATCTGGGCCTGAAGAAGGCCTTTGGCCTGCATGACTTGACCAACGAGTTCATCAACCTCTCAGCGGTGTCCGCCAAATCCGCTTACGCCCCTAAAGTTGCAGCCTTTGGCTACAAGGGGCGGTTTCCGTTTCTCAAGGAAGAGTATCTGCTGGTTGACTTTCTAGAGGATCACTGCAGCGTCGATGATCGTTTGATTGCCCACCCCGAACAGGCCTCAACACTGTTGCCGCAGGTCTTTCATCTGTTCGCACGCATGCTCGATGAAGGCTTCGTGCACATGGACCCCCACCCCAAGAACATCCTGATCGCCCCCGATGGTCAGCTGCGACTGATTGATTTCGAATGTTGTGCGCACTCGGTGATTGATCGCGACTTTAGCCTGGGGTTTCTGATGGGTTATTTTTTCCACTACTGGATCAAGCGATTCATTTCCATGGACGACTACCGGACTTGCTGCGAGCACTATTTAAGTGCCGAGCAGCCGGCATTGGACCGCGGTGTATTCGTGCCTGTGTTCGAACGTTTCCTCAGCACAAAGGTCTCTCGCACGAAGCGCTACTCGATTCTTGCCTGTCCTGAGGCGCAAGCGGCTTTCAAAGCGCAGTAACGCCGAACTCCAGCGCACAGCACTCGTCACATTTCCCTGTTTAAAGCTGGTCAACTCCGTTGCGCACCGCTAGAATTGCGCACTTTTTGATCAGAGGCGCTGCTAGGGTTTGTACGAAAAGTCGCCGAGCGGCGATCAGGCAAGGCGAAAACAGGCGAGGAAGCGGAGTTTACTGATTGTAAATGAGCATTCCGAGCCTGTTTTCAACGCAGCATGATCGACGCGCAGGCACTTTTCGTACAAAGCCTAGCGCCCAACAGGACAGCGGCGCTCGCACGACTGTCCCCATTACACCGAGGTTAGTCATGTCCACCACTCCTACGCCCACCACGCCTAAGGTCGGCTTCGTCTCTCTGGGTTGCCCCAAGGCCCTGGTCGACTCCGAGCGCATCCTGACCCAACTGCGCATGGAAGGCTATGAAGTCGTGCCCACCTATCAGGACGCCGATGTGGTGGTGGTCAACACCTGTGGCTTCATCGACAGCGCCAAGGCCGAGTCCCTCGAAGTTATCGGCGAAGCCATCAAGGAAAACGGCAAGGTCATCGTCACCGGCTGCATGGGTGTCGAGGAAGGCAGCATCCGCGACGTGCACCCGAGCGTGCTGGCGGTAACCGGCCCGCAGCAGTATGAGCAGGTGGTCAACGCCGTGCACGAAGTGGTGCCGCCGCGCCAGGACCACAACCCGCTGATCGACCTGGTGCCGCCGCAAGGCGTCAAGCTGACCCCGCGCCACTACGCTTACCTGAAGATTTCCGAAGGCTGCAACCACAGCTGCAGCTTCTGCATCATCCCGTCGATGCGCGGCAAGCTGGTCAGCCGCCCGGTCGGTGAAGTCCTCAGCGAGGCCGAACGCCTGGTCAAGGCCGGGGTCAAGGAAATCCTGGTGATCTCCCAAGACACCAGCGCCTACGGCGTCGACGTCAAGTACAAGACCGACTTCTGGAACGGTCGCCCGGTCAAGACCCGCATGCTCGAACTGTGCGAAGCGCTGAGCAGCCTGGGTGCCTGGGTGCGCTTGCATTACGTCTACCCGTACCCGAACGTCGACGACATCATCCCGCTGATGGCTGCCGGCAAGATCCTGCCGTACCTGGACATTCCATTCCAGCATGCAAGCCCGAAAGTGCTCAAGTCGATGAAGCGTCCGGCCTTCGAAGACCGGACCCTGGCGCGCATCAAGAGTTGGCGCGAGCAGTGCCCGCAGTTGATCATCCGCTCCACCTTCATCGTCGGCTTCCCGGGTGAAACCGAAGAAGACTTCCAGTACCTGCTCGACTGGCTGACCGAAGCCCAGCTCGACCGCGTCGGCTGCTTCCAGTACTCGCCGGTCGAAGGCGCTCCGGCCAACGACCTGGGGCTGGATATCGTCCCTGACGACATCAAGCAGGCACGCTGGGATCGTTTCATGGCCCACCAGCAGGCAATCAGCAGTGCCCGCCTGCAACTGCGCATTGGCCGCGAAATCGATGTACTGATCGATGAAGTGGAAGAAGAAGGCTCGGTCGGCCGCAGCTACTTCGACGCGCCGGAGATCGACGGTAACGTGTTCATCGACGGTAACCACGGCTTCAAGCCTGGTGACACCGTGCGCTGCCGGGTCACCGACGCCGACGAGTACGACATGTGGGCCGAGCCGATCTGATCCCGACCCGCTGAAAAATAGCCCTGCCGCCCCTGGCGGGGCTTTTTTTTGCAACTATCGTTTCCCTGTTACCCAAGGAGAGCGGAGCGATGTACAAGCACAGCAGCGTGCAAACCCCGAGGCTTAGCGACTACCCGGAGCTGGCGTGCGTATGGGAAGCGTCTGTGCGTGCGACCCATGACTTCCTGCCCGACAGCTACATCTGCCTGTTACGCGAGCTGTTGCTCAGCCAATATCTGGATGCGGTGATGCTGATCTGCTGCAAGGATGCCCAGCAGCGGATCACCGGCTTTGCCGGCGTTGCCGCCGGGCGGGTCGAAATGCTCTTCATCGATCCGTCCATGCGCGGCCAGGGCCTGGGTAAACTCCTGTTGCGCTACGCCATCGACGAACTCAACGCTGTCCAGCTCGATGTCAACGAACAGAACCCCCAGGCTTTGGGCTTCTATCTGCGCCAGGGGTTCGAGGTCGTCGGACGCTCGGAAACGGATGGCATGGGTCAACCCTATCCCTTGCTGCATCTGAGACTGATTCAGACAAAAGCCGTCCAAACTGGCTGACAGAAAGCGTTATACCTTTCTGAAATGCAGCGAAATCGCAGATTAATGACCCGATGGGCGAATGTTGCCGGACCTCGGCCTGTCCGCACGGTTACAATAGGCACCTTTCCCTGTACCTACGGCTGTCGTCATGTCTGAACCCATTCGCCTTTCCAAACGCCTTATCGAACTGGTCGGTTGTTCCCGGCGGGAGGCCGAGCTGTATATCGAAGGCGGCTGGGTCACCGTGGACGGCGCGGTGGTCGACGAGCCGCAATTCAAGGTGAGCGAACAGCAGGTCCAATTGCAGGCCGGCGCCCGCGCCGAAGCCCTGGAACCGGTCACCCTGCTGCTCAACCAGCCGTCCGGCCTGGACATCGACAGCGCCTGCAACAGTATTACGGCCGCCAGCCTTTCAGAAGAACACAGTCATGGCCGTCGCCCACTCAAGGGCCACTTCGCCCGCCTGAGCAGCGTGGCGCCGTTGCAACAAGGCGCCAGCGGCCTGCAGGTGTTCACCCAGGACTGGCGGATCACCCGCAAGCTCGACGCCGACCTGGCCAAGCTCGAACAGGAGTATGTGGTTGAAGTCAGTGGCGAAATGATTGCACACGGCCTGGAGCGGCTGAACCGCGGATTCACCTGGAAGGGCAAGGAGCTGCCAAAGATCAAGGCCAGCTGGCAGAACGAGACGCGCCTGCGCATGGTCTTGAAAAACCCGCAGCCGGGCCTGATCGCCTTGCTGTGCAACAGCGTTGGGGTCACTCCGTTGAGCATGCGGCGGATTCGCCTTGGTGGCGTGTCCATGAGCAAGCTGCCCCTGGGCCAGTGGCGCTATCTGTCGGCCAGCGAAAAATTCTAGCAACAAGGCGCAACCACCCGGGTAGCGCCCCGAACAGGATTGTCACCATGATTCACAACGATGTACTGCGCAGCCTGCGCTACCTGCTGGACGTCAACGACGCCAAACTGAGCGATATCATCAAGCTCAGCGGCTTCGAAGTCGCCACGGACGATATCGTCTCCTACCTCAAGAAAGACGAAGAAGAAGGCTTCGTGCGCTGCCCCGACGAAGTCATCGCACACTTTCTCGATGGCCTGGTGATCTTCAAGCGTGGCAAGGACGACAGCCGCCCCGCGCAGCAAGTCGAACTGCCAGTGACCAACAACATCATCATGAAGAAACTGCGAGTGGCCTTCGAGCTGAAGGAAGACGACCTGCATGCGATCCTCAAAGCTGCCGATTTCCCGGTATCCAAGCCGGAGCTCAGCGCCCTGTTCCGCAAGGTCGGGCACAACAACTACCGTCCGTGTGGCGACCAGTTGCTGCGCAACTTCCTCAAGGGCCTGACCCTGCGAGTCCGTGGCTAATACGTCGATGAACTACAGCGTTGCACCGATCGGCTTCGTCCGTTCCTGCTTCAAGGAAAAGTTCGCCATCCCGCGCCAGCCCCAGCTGGCGCCAGCGGCGCGCGGCGTGCTGGAGCTGCTGCCACCCTTCGACAACGGTGATGCGGTGGCCGGGCTCGAACAGGTCAGCCATGTCTGGTTGCTGTTCATGTTCCACCAGGCCCTGGAAGACAAGCCACGGCTCAAGGTACGTCCACCGCGTCTGGGTGGTAACACGTCCATGGGCGTGTTCGCCACCCGAGCGACTCATCGGCCCAACGGCATCGGCCAATCGGTTGTGCGACTGGAGAAGGTTGAAGCCGGACGCCTGCTGCTGTCGGGCATCGACCTGCTCGACGGCACCCCGGTGCTCGACATCAAGCCCTATGTGCCTTACGCCGACGCGGTCAGTTGCGCAACCAACCAGATGGCCAGCGCGCCACCAGCGCCGATTCCAGTCGCCTGGAGTGAGACTGCCCAGCCCCAGGCCCGCGAACATGCCTTACGCCTTGGCGAGCCGCTGGTTGAGCTGATCGAACAGTGCCTGGCCCAGGACCCGCGCCCGGCTTACCAGAACCCACCACCGGAGCGTGTGTATGGGGTGAAGTTCTGGGATGTGCAGGTACGCTGGCACTATCCGCAGCCGGAGCAGATCCGGGTGCTGGAAGTGGTTATCGATCTCTAAAAAACTATTGGGGTGGGAGCGGGCTGAAACAAGAAAGCAGGCCGAGGCCTGCTTTCTTGTTTCAGCGCTGCTTACTTCTCGACGAATGCACGCTCGATCAGGTAGTCGCCCGGCTCACGCATGCGCGCCGAGATCTTCAGGCCGAAGCTGTCGAGCACTTCACTGGTTTCATCCAGCATGCTCGGGCTACCGCAGATCATCGCACGGTCGTCCTGCGGGTTGATCGGTGGCAGGCCGATGTCGCTGAACAGCTTGCCGCTGCGCATCAGGTCGGTCAGACGCCCCTGGTTTTCGAACGGCTCACGGGTCACGGTCGGGTAGTAGATCAGCTTGTCACGCAGCGCCTCGCCGAAGAACTCGTTCTGCGGCAGGTGCTCAGTGATGAACTCGCGGTAGGCGACTTCGTTGACGTAACGGACACCGTGGACCAGGATCACTTTTTCGAAGCGCTCGTAGGTTTCCGGATCCTGGATGACGCTCATGAACGGCGCCAGGCCAGTACCGGTGCTCAGCAGGTACAAGTGCTTGCCCGGATTCAGGTCGTCCAGTACCAGGGTGCCGGTAGGCTTCTTGCTGATGATGATCTCATCGCCTTCCTTCAGGTGCTGCAACTGCGAGGTCAGCGGGCCGTCCGGCACCTTGATGCTGAAGAACTCCAGATGCTCTTCCCAGTTTGGGCTGGCGATCGAGTAGGCGCGCATGAGCGGGCGGCCGTTGGGCTGTTGCAGGCCGATCATCACGAACTGACCGTTCTCGAAGCGCAGGCCCGGATCGCGGGTGCACTTGAAGCTGAACAGGGTGTCATTCCAGTGGTGAACACTGAGGACACGTTCGTGGTTCATGTTGCTCATGTACGGGCTCCTGAAATAAAACGCAGCGCTAACCTAGAGCGCGATTGCGCGATAGTTTAGTGCGAGCGACAATATCTGTTAACTGAATTATCAAGATATGTCTTATCGGTTATATAGATATGCGATTTACCCTTCGTCAGCTCCAGGTGTTCGTCGCCGTAGCCCAGCATCAAAGCGTCTCACGAGCCGCGGGAATACTGGCGTTATCGCAGTCGGCCGCCAGTACCTCGATCACCGAACTTGAGCGCCAGTCCAGCTGCCAGCTGTTCGACCGTGCCGGCAAACGCCTGAGCCTCAACGCCCTGGGTCATCAACTGCTGCCACAGGCAGTGGCCCTGCTCGACCAGGCCAAGGAAATCGAAGACCTGCTCAACGGCAAGTCCGGCTTCGGCTCCCTGGCGGTCGGCGCCACCCTGACCATCGGCAATTACCTGGCCACGCTGCTGATCGGCAGTTTCATGCAGGTCCACCCGGAAAGTCAGGTCAAGCTGCATGTGCAGAACACTGCGAATATCGTGCACCAGGTTGCCCATTATGAAATTGATCTGGGTCTAATCGAAGGCGACTGCAACCATCCAGATCTTGAAGTACAACCTTGGGTTGAGGACGAACTGGTGGTGTTTTGTGCGCCGCAGCACCCGTTGGCCCGCCGCGGCCAGGCCAGCCTGGAAGAACTGACCCACGAAGCCTGGATTCTGCGCGAACAGGGTTCCGGCACCCGCCTGACCTTTGACCAGGCGATGCGCCATCACCGCTCCAACCTGAACATCCGCCTGGAGCTTGAGCACACCGAAGCCATCAAGCGCGCCGTAGAGTCGGGCCTGGGCATCGGCTGTATCTCACGCCTGGCATTGCGCGACGCATTTCGTCGCGGCAGCCTGGTGGCAGTGGAAACACCAGAGCTGGACCTGGCCCGGCAGTTCTACTTCATCTGGCACAAGCAGAAGTACCAGACCTCTGCCATGCGCGAGTTCCTCGAACTGTGCCGCAGCTTTACCGCTGGCGTGCAGCGCAGCGATGAAATTGTCCTGCCCAGCATTGCCTAGAGAAGGATCACCGCCCAGACCAGCGCCACCATCGTCAGGGCGACGAGCTGGGCGGCGCTGCCCATATCCTTGGCATTTTTCGACAGTGGGTGACGGTCCAGGGAAATCCGGTCGATCGCCGCCTCGACCGCCGAGTTGAGCAATTCAACAATCAGGCCCAGCAGGCACACCGCGATCAGGATTGCCCGTTCGGCACGGCTGACCTGCAGCCAGAACGCCAACGGGATCAGCACCACATTGAGCAACACCAGTTGGCGGAAAGCCGCTTCACCGGTAAAGGCCGCGCGCAGACCGTCAAACGAATAGCCGGCAGCGTTGATAATACGTTTGAGGCCGGTCTGGCCCTTGAAAGGCGATGACATAGAAGGTCACTTCATCCACTGAAAATGCGTTTCAGCCTAGTGTAGGTCGGGTCAAAAAACAGTGAAGGCAGTAGCCTCAACTCGTTGAAACCGATTCCAGTTGTTGCAAGAGCAGTGCGGCCTGAGTCCGGGTACGCACGCCGAGCTTGCGGAAGATTGCGGTTACGTGGGCCTTGATGGTGGCTTCCGAGACGCTCAGTTCATAAGCGATCTGCTTGTTCAGCAAACCTTCACAGACCATGGTCAGCACGCGGAACTGCTGCGGCGTGAGGCTGGCCAAGCCTTCGCTGGCGGCCTTGGCTTCAGCCGACACATCGACCTTCTCGAAGGCTTGCGGTGGCCACCAGACGTCACCGTCGAGCACCTTGTGCACCGCTTCCTGGATCTCTTCCAGGGGGCTGGACTTAGGAATGAAACCGCTGGCGCCGAATTCGCGTGATTTCACCACGACTGCGGCTTCTTCCTGCGCCGAGACCATCACCACCGGAATCTGTGGGTACTGCCCGCGCAGCAGGACCAGGCCGGAGAATCCATAGGCACCGGGCATGTTCAGGTCCAGCAGCACCAGGTCCCAATCGGACTTTTCGGTAAGATGGGTTTCCAGTTCGGCGATGCTCGCCACTTCTACCAGACGTACATCCGGGCCCAGGCCCAAGGTAACAGCCTGGCGCAGGGCACTGCGAAACAGCGGGTGGTCATCGGCAATCAGGATTTCGTATGTGGCCATCGATCTAATGGTCCTGTTCTGTGCAAGCGCAGCGAGGAAGAATCGGCGCCAAGGATGCCGAGCCAGGACCGGGTGGTCAAGTTGATTGCCCGGTCGCGGTAAGCACGCCATGGTCGCCAGCCTGCCCATTATGACGCAATGTGCAGCACCTGCCCCTTGTACTATAGGAAGGTATGCAAACGCTGGTGTACCGCATCCTGTTCATCCACTGGCCATTGGTGCTTGGCACTCAAGTAGTGCGTACTGAACACATCCAGGTAAGCACCCAGGGCCTGCGCAGCGCGCTGGTCGCCGGCCAGCTCCAGGCACATGGCCGCTACCTCGGCGGTGCAGAAATGATCGTCACGCTTGGAACGGCGCAAGCGGTAGCGCGACAGTTGCTCGGGCTGCAGGCTGAGTACCGGGAAGCGATCCAGGTAAGGGCTCTTGCGAAACATCTTGCGTGCCTCGGTCCAGGTAGCATCGAGCAGGATGAACAAAGGCCGCTTGCCAGGCTCGCGTACCACCTCGCTGACCACTCTTTGCGGCGCAACGAACTCACCGGGAAAGACGATGTAAGGCTGCCAGTGCGGCTGATCGAGCAAGGCCAGCAAGGTTTCATCGACCGAAGTACGCTGCCAGCCGAACGCCGAGGTGTCGCCAATCAAGTCGGCGATCAGCCAGCCGGTGTTGCTCGGCTTCAATGGCTCGGTGTCGTGCATCAACAGGCACATGGCCGAATCGGACGGCACCTGCGGACGCCAGGCACACAGGCAATGGCTGAAAATCACCCGACACTGCGGACAGCGTGGCGCCCGTGATCCACGAGCAACGAAAGGTTTGACACTGCGCGCCAGGCGCTCGGCGCGCAGGCGCGATACGGCATGGCTCATGGCAGCAGACTGCGTAGACAAGAAAGGGGTAGGCAAGAAAGGGATGGCACTGCGCGAACTCGGCAAGACAGGAAATCCGCCCCAGTTTATCAGAGCCTGCCCGTGGGCAGACGGTATTTGCTGTGCAGCCAGCGTGCCGACTCCCTATAATCCTCCCCCTGTCGCTACCCGCTGGCACCACGACTACGTGCGTGAGGGAACACCGTGCGCAGTTGCCGGTCCAATCGCCAGTTACCGAACCAGGAGAAATTCATGTTGCGTTTCATCGCCCCGTCCCTGAGCTTGCTGCTCACCCTGCCCTTGGCTGCCAATGCTGCCTCCAAGCAGGAATACGAGCTAAGCAAGATGCTGCAAAAAGTTGCCACGGAAAGCAGCGTGGGCACGCCGCGAGCGATCAACGAAGACATCCTTGACCAGGGTTATACCGTCGAAGGCAAGCAACTGATCAACCACCTGAGCGTGCGTGCCAGCCATGCCGAAAAGATGCAAGCCGACCCGAACAGGGTGCGCAGCCAATTGGGTGACAGCATCTGCAAGAACACCGGCTTTCGCCAGTTGCTCACCAAAGGCGCAGTGCTGACCTATCGCTTCACCGAGTACAAGACCAACCGTTTGGTGGGTGAGCAGGCCTTCAATGCCGCCAGCTGCGGCCTTAAGATTACCAAGTAAGCCTAAACCAGTTGCTCGCTGTCGCGCCGCTGCTTTTCATCGGCGCGCAGTTCAGCCACCAGGGCCTGGACGTAACGTGAGTGCCGCACCCCACCCCCCAAGCGACGCAGGCACTCTTCTTCAAGGCTCAGGTTATTCGCCTGGGCCGAGCGCTCGAGCAGCTCGAACAGCTGTGCATCGAGCTCCAGATTAAGCCGTTGCATGTGACAGCCTCCCTGCACCGCGACAGTCGCTCGGACTTCCAGTTAACCAGACCCACACCAGGATTGGATCCCGGCTGACGAGCGGTCTGTGTTCAATTCCTCTTCTTACCCGATACAGTGAAGATCCTTTCGGCATAAACACCCGCCAGGGTCTAGATTGATAGCAAGCGTCTGCCCATTCTTGGGCTCGCACAGGGGGATGCCTGCCGACGCCTTGCATCAGCATTGCTGAGCGAAAACAACAAAGAGCCCATTATCACTGCACTAAGACCTTGCAGGTCTACTGCAATGCCCGAGGCGCACACTCGGGCCACGGCAGCCAGCGACACACGCAGTGTCGCGGCCGGAACCCCAAAGATCCGGTCAGAGGTTTTGCTGCAGAAGGAGACGTTGAATGCCTTACCAACCGAACGAACTGCTATCGAGTCATTTCAAGAACAACGGAATAGACCTGAGCAAGCTGGAAGAACAACTGAAGCTGGTTGCACCTGAGAGCCCCAACTTGCCGCTGTACCGTGACATGATTCTGACCGTCCTGCGCATGGCCCAGGACGACAGCAACCGCTGGAACGCCAAGATCACCCTGCAAGCCCTGCGCGAGCTGGACCATGCCTTCCGCACCCTCGAACAGTACAAGGGCCGGCGCAAGGTCACCGTGTTCGGTTCAGCCCGCACCCCGATCGAACACCCCATGTACGCACTGGCCAGGGAACTGGGTGCGACTCTGGCCCGTTCGAACCTGATGGTCATCACCGGCGCTGGCGGCGGCATCATGGCCGCTGCTCACGAAGGCGCAGGCGTCGATCACAGCCTGGGCTTTAACATCACCCTGCCGTTCGAACAGCATGCCAACGCCACCGTAGACGGCACCGACAAGCTCCTGCCGTTTCACTTCTTCTTCACGCGCAAGCTGTTCTTCGTCAAGGAGGCCGATGCCCTGGTGCTCTGCCCGGGTGGCTTCGGCACCCTGGACGAAGCGCTGGAAGTCCTTACCCTGATCCAGACTGGCAAGAGCCCGCTGGTGCCTGTGGTGCTACTGGATTCCCCGGGCGGCAACTTCTGGCAAGACGCACTGAATTTCATTACCCGGCAGTTGGAAGAAAACCGCTACATCCTGCCCAGCGACCTGAAGCTGCTGCGCCTGGTGCAAAGTGCCGAAGAAGCCGTGGAGGAGATCAACCAGTTCTACCGCAACTACCACTCCAGCCGCTGGTTGAAAAACCAGTTCGTGATCCGCATGCACCACCCGCTCAGCGGGGGCGCGTTGCTCGATCTTCAGGATGGTTTTGCCGACCTGCGCCTGAGCGGCCAATACCATCAGCACGCCTATGCTGGCGAACACCACGACGAGCCCAGGTTCAGCCACCTGACACGCCTGACCTTCGCCTTCAATGGCCGTGACCAGGGGCGCCTGCGCGAGCTGGTGGACTTCATCAATCTGTCGGAAAACTGGGCCAAGCCCGAGCCGATGCACACCACACAACACGCCCGCGAAGCACTGAAGGTCACTTGACACTGGTGCGCGGCTAGGCCTTGTACGAAAGTGCCTGCGCGTCGATCATGCTGCGTTGAAAACAGGCTCGGAATGCTCATTTACAGCCAGTAAACTCCGCTTCCTCGCCTGTTTTCGCCTTGCCTGATCGCCGCTCGGCGACTTTTGTACAAACCCTAGTCGTCCAGCCCTCGGCCGCTCAACAGGCGGCCGATCATCTCCATGGAAAAGCCACGGTAGACCAGAAAACGGGTTTGCTGTGCGCGGGTGCGCGGATCGATGGGTAACTGACCGGAAAATTTGCGCTGCCAGACATCCTGCAACTGCCCCGCCCAATCCACACCGCTCTCGCGCAGGGCCTGGTCGATATCGCCGCGTTGCAGGCCGCGCTGGCCCAGCTCTTCGCGAATGCGTGCAGGGCCGTAGCCGGAACGCGAGCGATAGCTGATGAAGCTTTCCAGGTAACGGGCTTCACTGAGCAGGCCCTCTTCCGTCAAGCGGTCGAGTTCCTGGTCAATCAATTCGGGGGGAGCGCCGCGCTGACGCAACTTGCGCGTCAGCTCGACTCGACCGTGCTCGCGACGTGCGAGCAGGTCCATGGCTGTCCGCCTTACGGCGACGGGAGTGTCGAGTACGACGGACATGGGAACGATCAGTAGCCGGCTTCGGCGTCTGCCAGGTCGTCTTCAGGTTCGACACTAACCGCAGCAGCCTTACCAGCAGCCTCAACAGCACCTGCATTGAGCAGTTTGTCGCGGATCTGCTTCTCGAGGGTGGCGGCGATTTCCGGGTTTTCCTGGAGGAACTTGGCCGAGTTGGCCTTGCCCTGACCGATCTTGCTGCCCTGGTAGCTGTACCAGGCGCCGGATTTCTCCAGGAAGCCGTGCAGCACGCCGAGGTCGATGATCTCACCGTTGCGGTAGATGCCCTTGCCGTAGAGGATCTGGAATTCAGCCTGACGGAAAGGAGGCGCCACCTTGTTCTTGACGATCTTGACCCGCGTTTCGCTGCCGACCACTTCGTCGCCTTCCTTCACCGCGCCGGTACGGCGGATGTCCAGACGGACCGAAGCGTAGAACTTCAGCGCGTTACCACCGGTGGTGGTTTCCGGGCTGCCGAACATCACGCCGATCTTCATGCGGATCTGGTTGATGAAGATCACCAGGCAGTTGGCGTTCTTGATGTTACCGGTGATCTTGCGCAGCGCCTGGGACATCAGGCGGGCTTGCAGGCCCACGTGCATGTCGCCCATTTCGCCTTCGATTTCGGCCTTGGGTACCAGGGCGGCCACGGAGTCGACGATGATCACGTCAACGGCGTTGGAACGCACCAGCATGTCGGTGATTTCCAGGGCCTGTTCGCCGGTGTCAGGCTGCGAGACCAGTAGATCGTCGACATTCACACCCAGCTTGCCGGCGTACTCGGGATCGAGAGCATGCTCGGCGTCGACGAAGGCGCAGGTAGCGCCCATCTTCTGGGCCTGGGCGATGACCGACAGGGTCAGCGTGGTTTTACCGGACGACTCAGGACCGTAGATCTCGACGATACGGCCTTTTGGCAGACCGCCAATGCCCAGGGCAATGTCCAGGCCCAGGGAGCCGGTGGAAATGGCCGGAATCGCCTGACGCTCGTGGTCGCCCATGCGCATGACCGCGCCTTTACCGAATTGACGCTCGATTTGCCCCAGGGCCGCAGCCAAGGCGCGCTTCTTGTTGTCGTCCATTGAGTCCTCACGTAATCGATAGGGCCTGACGGCCAGAACACCTGTATAAGTAGCCAGTATTATTCCACAGGGTTTTCTTCCCGCCTACCCCCGAATTGCGATTTACTCTGCACCAAGCTGTAACAAGCCCTCTAGCGCGGCGATTACCGTTTGTCGGCGTACCTCGTCGCGGTCGCCGTCGAAGTGCCTGTGCTCGGTGCTGACATGGCTGCCATCGGCCCAGGCCAGCCATACGGTACCCACCGGTTTCGCCGGTGAGCCGCCGTCCGGCCCGGCCACACCACTGACCGCCACGGCGAAGCGGGCGCCGCTGGCGGCCTGGGCACCGCGGACCATGGCCTCGACCACTTCCTGGCTGACCGCCCCGACCTGGGCGAACAAGGTTTCAGGTACGCCCAACTGGCGGGTCTTCTGCGCATTGGAATAGGTGACATAGCCGGCTTCAAACCAGGCCGAACTGCCCGGAATCCGCGTGATGGCTTCAGCGATGCCGCCGCCGGTGCAGGATTCGGCGGTGGTCACCTGGGCATTGAAGCGCCGCAGGTGTTCGCCCAGGCGGGCGGAAAGCGCAGTGATCGGGTCCATGGCAAGCTCCTTGAAAGACTGTCGCCTACCCTACACCAGCTGCCGTCCGGTACAAATCCTCAGCGCTGCAGCGCCCGCACATAAGCCTGGCAGGCACGCAGGGCGATCAGTCCCTGATCGCCGTGGTCGGTGATGGCGACAATTCGTCGAGCATGCGCCGGCTCAAGTCGGGCGCGTATGGGGTCATGATCCAGGCTGCCGGTGCCGGTGCTGGCAGGCAGACCGGAACAACCGCCGGCGTCACCTGCGACCAGGACTGACAGCCGCAGATCAGCAGTAGCCAGGCGGTCACGCAGGCGAGCTTGAGTCTGTTGCGCATCAAGTAGCTCCTGATAATGGGATTGGTCGTTGGCCTGTATCTGCTGCTCCAGTACCTGACGCTGCTGACGCTCGCCAAGCTGCTGGCTGGCCAAGGCCTCGGCCTGTTGCTGGCGCTCCTGGGCGTGGGCGCGCGCCTGCTGTGCCAACTGCGTGCCGTATCGCCATGCCTGAACCTGCCAAGTCAGCACTGCAATCAGCAGCAACAGCATCATCACGAGCACGACCCGCAAGCGGCTCAACACAGTGCCTCGCGGGCCCGTGCCCAGAATTTCAGACGATCCTCAAGGCCATTGAGCCCGCCATTGATGTGGCGAGTGATACGGTTGAACTCGCCACGATCGGCGAGCTGATTGAGCCCACGCGAATGCCAGAACCAGGCCGCCGACTCACACGCCCATTGGGGTTGTTCAAGTAGCTGCGGCAGCGCCAGCAAACGCTCGTCGCCAAACAGCGCCATGCTGCAGGCGTGGTAGTTGTTGCGGCCGGTGACCTGGATCAGGCCGCGGCCGCAATACAACTGGCCATCGCCATCGGCTTCGGAGGTATTGCCCAAACGCAGGGCGAGGTTGCCGGTGTCATAACGCGACAGGTAGCGCTCACCACCCAGCTCTTTCACATAACGCAGCTGGCCGGACTCATGGCCGACCTGCGCCAGGAAAGCCGACATGCGCCGCGGGGAATCGATTTCCCAACGCTGCATGGCGGCATTCAACGCAGGAACAAAAACGCCCGCTTGCTGGCGGGCGTTGGGGAAAATCGACAACAGCGTTTTTTCAGTTATTTCCATAGCTACCTCGCTTGTATCACCAGTCCATTCAACGCGAAGCGCCGGTCTTGCGCGGCTTGGCGCCCTTGACCTTGGCCTTGCCCTGCTTGCCGCCATTGCACTCGACCGTGGTTGTCCAGCCAGAAGCGCTGAAAACCTGTTCCACCGACTCCACCAAGTACTCCCCATCAAGTCCGTTCTTGAAACCTTTCAGATCGACCGTCCGCTCAGTGAACACATCGCTGC
The DNA here is from genome assembly GCF_050739775.1 of Pseudomonas sp. Taxonomy (GTDB): domain Bacteria; phylum Pseudomonadota; class Gammaproteobacteria; order Pseudomonadales; family Pseudomonadaceae; genus Aquipseudomonas. The sequence continues at coordinate 16,443 of NZ_JBOICA010000014.1, read as the reverse complement.
GTCCTGGCATGTCCAGACGCACATTGGCCGTGCTGCGGTTGAGCGCCGCCAGCCTGGCCTTGGCCGCCTGCTGCGCCGACGCCTGGTCCGGATAGAGATGGCGGTCGGTGTGAACTGGCACCATGCCCTGCGGCGCTTCGTCGTTGGCCAGGTCGACTACCTTGAGCTGACCGCTGCGCAGGTCCTGATACCGGGTCTGCACGGCCTTGTACGTCCCCTTGTCAGCCAGGCGAAACTGCCAGCGCGTGACATCGGCGCGGCGCAGGCTGACAACGCCCAGGGCCCTGCCGCTGGCGCTCTGCCCGCCCTGACGCGGCAACACCAACAAGGTGCCGTCGCCGATCTTGGCGGTACAGTCGTACTGCTTGGCCAGGCGGGTGATGAAGTTGAAGTCCGATTCGTTGAACTGATCGACCCGCAGCACCTTGGTCAGCACTGGACACCCCGGCTGCCAGCCATTGCGCGCGGCGATATCGCGCACGATCTGCTGCAACGGGACGTTCTCCCAACTGCCGCTGCGCGTGGTCTTGCCGGTACCACGCATGTCACTGGCCTTGCCACGAATGATCACGCTATCGGGGGGGCCGGACAGCTCGGCTTCATCCACGGTGTAGCGCCCCAGACGGGTCAGTGTCTGGCCGGCGTAGCCCAGATGAATCTCGATCAGCGCCCCGCGTGCGGGCAGGGTCACCGCGCCGTCGCGATCATCGATGCGCAGCTCGAAATCGTCCGACTCCATCCCTGGTTTGTCCGAGGTGCGCAGCAGCAACAGCCGGTCGTTGATCACGGCAGTGATGTCGTTGCCGTCGGCGACGATACGAAACACAGGTTGCATGGCTCATGCTCCAGAAAAAAGCCGACCCCGCACAAGGCGGGGTCGGCCGGTTGCAGGTAACGCCGGAGCGTCAATCCCATAGCTGCACCGTGGCATCGGCAGCGCTGGTCAGTTCCGGCAGTTGGATAAGCACCCCGGTGTGAAACGGCTGCGGTTCGTCGGCCAGGCCTTGATTGGCATTGAGCACCGCCTCGACGCTGCCGTTCAGGTGCCCGTAGTAGTGCTGACACAAGGTGTCGAGCAAGTCCCCCTCAGAGGTTCTGCAGGTCGTCGCCATAGCTCACAAACTCCAGTGTGAAAGCCTGTTTTCGGGGAATGCCGCCAGCCAAAAGGTAGCTCTGCTCTTCATCGATGCCAGTCAGGCACCAGTTGCCCAGCACCTCACCATAGCCGGTGATCAGGCTCAGTGGCCGCAGTAACCGGCCAATGCTGCGCAACGTCTGCAACTGACCAAGGCCGCCCTTGAGCGCCGGGAATATCGCCCCCCTGATATTGATTTTTTCCTCACCCAGACTCACCGCCTGCTGGGCGGCACTGCGCGTCAGGCGCTCCTGGCCGACCCAGCGAAAGCTGGTCTGGCGCCGCAGCTCTTCGAAAGCGGCGGTGTCGAGGTTGAAGTAGTAACCCGGTGATTTGCCATCCAGCGGTTGCAGGATCAACAAATGAGGGAAAGGTTTGACCGCTTCCGCGGCCGGGCTAACAGGAGGCGCGAAACTGCCGCTGGGCAGGATGTTGCTCAGCGACGGACTGATCTTGCCGGCAATCTGGTTGATCTTTGCCGCGGCCTTGTCCACCTGCTCACCGAAGGCCTGAACCCGGTCCTGAACCTGGACCACCACCGCCAGCGCCTGGTCATATTTGGCCGAAACCTGATTGACCGTCGCTTGCGCGCTATAAATAGCGCGCATCGTGCGTTGCAGCTTGGCGCCGATCAGCGGACCGACAAAGGGAATGCCTTCAAGCTCGGCCACAGCACCGGTGATGTCACTGACCGCACCATTCATCGGCGCCAGCATTTCATCGGCACTGCGCCGCCCCGCCTGCCCTGCCGCCACTAGGTAGCGCAGCGACGACTGCAGCTGTTGCATGTAGTTCATGAGCGCTCCTTAGTTGACGTGGGGGATATCGGACAGTTGCCGCGCGGTCGCCATGCGCATCAACTCCTCGAACTCACGGCGGACCATGGCTTGCAGATTCTGGGCAAGCAGCATCGGATCGCTGACGCTGCCCTGAATGGTGATGGGCATGCTCGGGGTGAAGGTGAACTGCTGACTGACCTGTTGCGGTGGGCCAGGCTGCGGCCCCGTCGATTGGCTGAGCGTTGCCAGAGGGGCCGGGACGGGCAGCGTACTCTCCAGCGAACGCACCACGTCACCCGGTTGTGTAGCGGCTGGCGCTGGCTCATCGCGGGGTGCCACCATCTTCTTACCCAGCCAGCCACCTATTGCATCGCCCGCCATGCCGCCGAGCAAGGCGCCAATCGGCGGCCCGATCACCGGCACGAATGCCCCAAGCATCCCACCCAGCACCGATCCGACCAAACCGCCAGCGGCAGCACCGTAACCCTCGGCCTTCTCTTCAGGGGTATCGGCAGTCACAAGCGTAGCGACGCCCTTGATCCCCGCCTCCAGAACCGCAGGGCCACGAACCTCCTTGATCGCGGCGCCGATCTTGCCCGCAGTACTCACCGAACGGTTGGGTGCCGGCGGTTTGGTCGGCGGCGCGGATGGAGCAGGTGCCGAGCGAGAACGCCCGCGCCGTCTCGATGAGGGCGACTGACGTTGCGGCGCCTTTCTTCCGCTCCGGGAGGGAGGTTTTCGTTCACGCCCCCGCGGGCCCATGCAGCAACCGATGTCGCCGGCATTGACCACGACTACATTGAGCGGGTCGTTGAGCACGAACACCTTCGACAAATCGGTGCCCTGCCCTGGGCCGTTACCAGCCCCTTCCGGGATCGGTGTGCCCTTGAACCATCCACGTCCTTTGAGCGCCAGGAAAGCCGTACCGAGAACCGTGGCCCCGGTGATCAACCACTTGATTGCATCCGGGGCGCCGGTGAATGCTTTTGCCGTGGCGGTGATCCCCTCGGCCAATCCGTCCGACAACGGTCGAATGGAATCACCCAGGCTGCGGAGCGAGTCGTCAACTGCGTCGGACGCTTCGCTCAAGCGTCGATCAGAAGTCCCACGCCGCGAGATCAGGTCCCTGTCGAGGATACCTTTGCCACCCTCGGGCTGAGTGCTGTCGAGCGCCTGGTCCAGGCCCTGATTCTGCGACGCGGACAAGCTGTCAGTAACGCCCTCGCCCGTTCCCTTGCGCTGGAACACGATGTACTCCAGCGCCTTTTCCAATTCAGCCGGCCCTTTGATCTTCGGGTTGTTTTGCAACTCGCCGATCAAGCGTGCTGTGTCATCGGTCGAGGCATCCTGCCCAACCGAAAACCTGGCCGCCACGGGGGCGTAGGCCAAGACCTTGTCCAGCCCCATGCCGGTGCCGTACAGCTGTTTGATCAAAGTGGCCGCCTGGTTACGCTCCATCCCGGCAGCCTCGTTGATCGCGCTCACTGTGCCGATCACTTTCTGCTCTTGCTGCGAAGGTGCAACACCGTCAGCTACTCCCGCGCTGATCGCAATGTCGCGGGTGATCTTCTGGTATTGCGCGCTGATCTGAGCAGGTAACACCATCGCCCGCCCAATCGTTACCGGCTGGCCGATCAGCGCAAGGCCCTCGAAGACCTTCAGGTTATCCCGCTCAGGTACTTCCGCTTTTGCCGGTGTGCCAGTCTGCCCCACCGATACCGGTACCTGGTGCTGCTGACGCAGCGCAACGAGCTGTTGCTGAAGCAGGTTGAGCGTTGCTTGCAGGTACGGTCGCAACACGCCCACCTCGTTAACGCCACTGCTCGGTGCAGGCTTCACCTCGTTACGCAGGCGAAAGACTTCAGCGAAAATGTTCTCCACTACCTTGGTATTTTTCTTGATTCGGTCTTCGACCGACTTGAACGCGATGCCTACCGTAAACGCCACGGCAGCACCGTGCTCCAGTTTCAATGCCGGATTGCTCGCCATCTGATTCCCCTATAGCCACGCCACAGGCTTAATCCGTGAGCCACCAGACCATGTCGCTGAACGACATGGTCATGATTTCGGCGGCGGAAAAATTCAGCTCCTTGGCGAGCCGCTTTGCCGCCGCTTTCTGCACGGCGGGGTCAAACCTCGTCGTCTTGCACCAGGCGAAAATACCCGGCCTGCAAGCGGCTGTAGTCTTTCAGGGCAAGCCCTTCGAGGTCCTTGACGCCCACTTCGGCCAGCGAGGCGAAGAGGTTCAGCTCACGCTGTTCGTCGTCGCTATTCGCAGCCGATTGCGCGGCACGAATGTCACGCACCGTGGGTGCACGCAGGGACAGGCTGTCGACCTGCACACCATTGGCCTCGGACCGCTTGGTAAGGGTCACAACCACGCGTTCGGTGCTCACCGCCAACCAGCTCGGCGTCTTGTTTGCCTGATTCATGGGATCTCCTTACAGGCCCAGGGCCGAACGTTGGGCGGCGAGCTGGTCGACACCGTTGATGACCCGCTTCATACCCAGCGGATCGATTTCGTAAACCAGGCGACCGTCCACTTCCAGCTTGTAGTAGGTCAACGCGACGTTGTGTTTGATCTCAGCCTTGTCGCCAGACTTCCAGTCGCCCATGTCGACTTCCTTCAATGCCCCACGCAGGGTCACGATGAGCGGGGTAACGCTGCCCTTGAGGCCTTTGAACGCGCCACGGAAGGTACCGTTGAAGGCCGAGCCGTCAGCCAGACCGAAGAACTTCAGCGACTCGCGGCGTACGCCGGTGGTGACGAACCCGGCCTCCTGTTTTTCCATGCCCATGTCGAGCTCGATGGGCATGTCCATGCCGCCGGCACGGTGCTCTTCCATCTTCAGGGTCAGCTTGGGCAGGGTCAGGCTGGGGACGTCGCCTTGAAAGCTGACGCCATCGACGAACAGGTTCAGGTTCGCCAGGGTTTCGGGAATCATTGCCATGCTTGTTGCTCCTTGATTAAGCGGCTTGGTCGAGGACTTCGGTCAACCACTGGTTGGTGACCTCGACACGGAAGTTCGGGTTCTCGGCTGGCGGCACGTCGGTGAAACGGATGTTCCAGTACACCTTGCCCTGCTCCAGCTGGCTGGCGGTGTTCAGCTCAGGATCGGCGAACACCTCGAAATTGATGATCGCGCCCTGGGCTTTGAGATCACGCATAAAGGCCTGCAGGCCTTCGGTGACATCACTGACATAGGTGCGGGTGATCGAGCGGTCGACCGCCCACTTGTGGCCGTAGAGGATGGCGTCCATGACGATGTCCATGGTCCGCACGCGGGTGACGAAGGCCCATTTCGGGTCGCTGCTCAGGGTGCGGTTGCCCCACAGGCGGTAACCGTCATCACGAATGATCGTGGTGATGTTGGCGTTGTTGAGCAGGTTGGCCCGACACGTGGCGTCGCCGTCCAGATACTCGATGGCGCGGCTGGTGCCGGTTAGGCCGACAAACTCCTTGTTCGACGGCGACGCCCAGAAGCCGTACTCGCTGTCGGTCCAGGCAAACAGGCCGGCGACCCAGGCCGAGGCCGGCGCGTCGACTGTGGCGTCTGCCGTGGTGTCCCAGTACTTGACCCCCGGATCGACCAGGAAAGCGCGCTTGGCGCCGAAGTTCTCGGCATAGGCAATTGCCGCTTCGTCGGTAGTGTTCGGACCATCGAGGATGGCCAGGCCACGCAGCTTGTCAGCCAGGGCCACCAGCGCAGTACCGACAGCCTGGGTCGCGCTGTGCTTTGGGGTCACCAGCAGGCGCGGCTGGGCGTTGAAGCGGCTTTTGCCGTCGAGTAGCGCCTGCAGGCCAGTGCGTTTGCCGTCGGCCAATACCCCGCCGATAATCGCCGAAGTCTGCTCGGCAGCATCCTCAAGCTTGGCTACGCCGCAGGCGACGATGACTGCCTTGGCGCGGCTGTAGATGGCCTGGCAGGCCTTGGTGATTGCCGCATTCGCGCCGAAGGCGGCGATGGCCTCTCGCTCGCTGGTGATCAGTACCAGCTCATTGGCCTTGGCCTTGGCCGTCGGACCTTCGGTAAAGGTGTCGACCAGGCCGATGATCGAGGACGATGGCAGCGCAATGGTACGTGCGCCGGTGTCGACGTTGGTTACGGTAACGCCGTGAAAAAATCCACTCATGAACATGCTCCAGAAATGAAAAGGCCCTGCAGTGCAGGGCCAAAGTGTGTTGCGGGAAAGAAGAAGCACCGACAGTGCGAGTTCTATTGGGTTTGTTCGGCGATCCACGGCGGCGCCACGGGGCGGTGCTCGATCTCGGGGAACTGCTCCGACTGGGGCCAGTCGCGCAGGGCCTGCATGTACGTCAGCAGCTCGGTGAACTGCTCGGCGGTCAGGGTGGTGGCAGCGCCTATCTCCAGTTGATCGCGGTGACGGTCACGCAACCAGACCAGGTTGGCCAGCTCGGCGTCACGCCAGGCGCGCTCAGAAGGCGCCGGGTACACAGCCAGATCAGCGAACACGAACAGCCCATCAATTCGCTGGGCGCGCTTGCCCTGCATGAGCCCGTCGTACAGCGCGCGATAGTCCTCATCAGTGATTTCGATCGCATCACTCGGCATCACTCCGCCGAGCTTCGTGCTGTAGAACGCTTGTCTATCGATTGAAAAGTGCATGGATTACCGTCCAATACCGAAGTAGAAGGTTCCGTTCGTGAGTAGCGCGCCTGCGCTGCTATTGGTGAGTGCAATCCCCACGGTTTCCGGCGCGACATTGAAGACTGATGAGCTGATCGAGTTTGACGTGGCGCCGGTGGTATCGCAGCTCGCTGCGGCGAAGATGCACTCATTCGGGAACGTCACCGGCCAAGCAGCAGTAAATGACTGGCCGCTTGGGCTGACGGAGCCCGGCGCGGTCTTTCCGACCTGAAGGATGTAGCCGCCCAGCCAGGTTGGTAGAGCCAAGCAAAATGCCTTGCCGCTTCGAAAAAGCGTCACCCCTTTGCGTAGCTTTTTCGGGGTGATCATCACCTCATCGCTATCGCCAGCGTTGGCCTGGTCCTGGGTCGCGACCTTGGCGATGCCGGGCTTCACCTCGGTGGCCTGGCCGAGTTGGGCGGCCAATGCTGCGACATCGATCTGCCCCTGGTTCACCGGTGCGTTCCAGGCCTTGATGCACCACATCGCCGCAAAGTTTCGCGGACGGGTTTCAGTGCCACCAGTTGCAGCGCTGACCTTGGTAGTAGGTGAGTTTGAAACGTAGATGCCGGTGCCGCCAGACAGCGTGTCTGTACGGCCACCCCAGTTAGTAGGGGTAGCAGTCAAGTCATGGGTGTGCGACTTGAAGTCGTCTAGCTGGTACGTCCCAATAGCTCGACCAACATCCACCCCGCGCCCATGGTCCCAGCCCCGCAGGAACTCGGCGCGCGACTCAGGCATCCGGAAGTTACCAGCGCCCTCATCACCTTTGTTGAACGTAGTCCCCAGGTAGGCAGCCAGATCGGGATAGACAGCGATGCTCTTCACGCTGCCATCAACCTCAAGGAAGCCCGGCGCCACCGACTCCCTGGGGAATGCCACCATAGCGCCGACCGGCAACGCCGAAGCTTGGGCAATGATGGCGTCGACTTGCTCACGCGTGTAAGCGTCGGTGATGCCATTGCCAGCCAGCGTCAACGGGTTGTCACCCTCGACCACCAGGCCCCGGTCATTGGTCCTGACACGGGCCCAGGTGCCTGCGGTCTTGTTGGCTGGCAAGACGTTGATCAGCACCTCATCAACATACTTGCGCGTCGCCAGGACCACCGACGGGTCAATTTTGAGCTGCACATTGGCCGTGCTGGTGACGATGATGTTCAACCGCACCACCTGAGTCTTGCCCGTGCCCTGACTGAGCAACGGCTTGAAACTCGGCGCACAGTTGGCCACCGCTACCAGATCGCCATCTGCATCGTAGAGGCCGATTTCGCGAATCCACCAGCCACCGACATCTGGCGGAATCACCTGCTCGGCAATGATCAGGTTCGGGTTGGCCGGATCGACCTTGAGCTGATTCAGCGGTGCCCGGCGCCGCTCGTTGATGAGCCGGGTTTGCTCGCGGGAAGGCAGCGGGTCGGTCAGGTTGGCATCGCCAACCCCCAGTTGGGAAAACGTCCAGGGCACGCCCAGGGCATTGGCGTTGGCCTGCTTGGCCTCGCCTATTGCCGTGAGGATGGCGAAAAACTGACTGTTCGCAGTAGTCATGAGTACACATCCAGATATTCGATTTGATGTTCACAGCCAACATGGCCAAAGCTGCCACTGACCTCGATGTCGTGTGACATGGGCGGGTAAACGTCGATTTCCTCGCCCTCATACAGGCCCACGCCCAACCGCATGTAGCCGGTGCTGGCCAAGGAAATGGCCAGGCCGATCAGGTGACGGCTGACCGGCTTGGCGTCATCGATCAGCCGCGTCAGCTCCTGATACATTTCCTCGGTGATGCCGGTATCCAACACCCCCACCTGCAGCTCGAAAGTGCCCGGCACGCCCTCGGGCACGCCCTGCCACCACTCGCGAACCTCGATCAGATAGCCCAGCGGCTCGACCACCCGGCGCAAAGCGCCGATGGTGCCTTTATGCGCATTCACGTAGAACGCCGAACGAATCACCGAGCGCTTGATGGCCTCGGACCAGGTATCGTCCCAGCGGTCCACTGACCAGGCCCAGGCCAGTTGATGCAGCAAGTGCGCCGGACAGGTGTCGGGGCTGTACAGCGCACGCAGTGGAATCTCGGTGGTTTCAAAGCCAGCCGCCTCGATGGCCTGTTCAAGGGCGCTGCTGTTGAGCGGGAGCAGGCTGTCCATGTCAGCCCCCCCGCGTCACGGTGATCCCTTCGCACCAGGCCGCTTGCGCCTGGGTTGGGCGAATGTCGGTCCAGTCGTTCAGATCGACCCGGCTCACGCCGTTGATGTGCAACTGGGCATCCACACCCGAGCGCGCCACCTCAACGCCCAGACGTCGACGGGGATTGACCCAGGCCTGCAGGCGGCGCTTGCATTCGGCCAGCGTTGCCTCGATTTCCGGGCCGCTGCCGCTCATGTGCACCACGGCGTCGATGCGGTAGCGCAACACCTCTGCGCTCTGCACCGTGAGTCGATCACCTACGGGGCGTATGTCGTCATCATTGAGCTTGAGCCGAACAACCTCCAGCAGCTCAGGCCCGGCACTGCCGTTTCCTTCAAGCGCCAGCACCGTGACCACCACCTGGGCAGGCGAAGGACTTTGCGCCGTGGCGTCGGCCACCAGCCCGGACGCATTGCGCGCATGCAAGATGTAGCTATTGCGTGGCCCTGCGGTGCTCAGGCCTTCATAGACCAGCTGGACCCGCTCACGCAGGGCCTGGTCCTCCTCAAGTACCTTGGACGTCGGCGGCACCGAGCTCAGGTTCTCGGCTTGCACGACCAGCCGCTCAAGGCGCACGTTAGCGGCGAGTTGGTCCAGGTCAGTGCCTTGGGCATAAGCCAGCAGCAAGGCCTTGGCGGCGTCATTGACCCGCGCCCGGTTGAGCAGCTTGCGATAGGCGCCGACTTCCAGCAGTTTTGTCACCGGATCGCTCTCCAGCAACGCGTCCCAGTTTTCGCCCATGTGCGACCGGAAGGTCGCCAGGTCATCCTGGAAAATGGCCTCGAAATCGAGGTCTTCCAGCACCTGCGGCGCGGGCAGCGCCGACAGATCCAGACTACTCATGCCGTCACCTCCAGCATCCGGCTATCGCCCAGGTACTGCCCGCTGAGCTGCAAGGTGATCTGCCCGCCCACCACCGCCAGCACCCGGACCCGCTCCAGTTTCAGGCGCGGCTCCCAACGGCTGAGAGAACGCGCCACCTCGGCCTGCACTGCGCTTTTCCAGCCGTCATTGACCGGCAGATCGACAAAGCGTCGCAGCGCGCTGCCATAGGCCGGGCGCATGCGCCGGCTGCCCAGCGGTGTGGTCAGGATGTCTTCAATGGATTGGCGCACATGCTCGATGCCCGACAGCGATGCGCCGGTACGGCGATTCACTCCGATCATCGGCTTACTCCTTCTTTTGTGTGACCATGGTTGCTCCAGGCGTAAAAAAGCCCGCGTCGGCGGGCTGGTTTCAGTGCTTGTGATTGGCGGTGTTGCCAGCGGTGTCGATGATCTTGCCGCCGCCAAGGATGTCGCCCGTTACCCGTAACGGCCCGTTGATCTGCACCTCACCGGTCAAGGAAATATTGGTGGCTTTAACATCAATGGACTCGGCGGTAACCACTGCCGAACTGCCACCGACCCTGAGGGTCAGGATGCCGCCGGGCAGGTCAATGGTGTAGCTGCTGGCCTGCCAGTCGTAGACCAGCGAGCCGCCATCTTCGAAGCGCCAGACCTCGACATGGTCGCGGTTGTCCGGTGGCGCGCCGGCGTTGCCGTAAAGGCCTGGCACAAAGGTACCTTGCGCAGGTTCGCCGCTTGGGCTGACCAACACCCCCTGCTCATCAAGACTCGGCGCGCGCCAGTGGCGGGCCTTGCCGGCGGCCTGGCTGTGCCAGCGCAGCCAGGTGCTGGTCCAGCCGACACCATCGCAAACCCTTACCCGGGCGGCGGCAAGATCCACCGCCACCACCCGACAGGGAATGACCAGGCCGGCGAGCATGCGGTCATGCATGGCGCTGGCGTAACTCATTGCATGTCCTCCGGTGACTGGTAGCCCGCTTCGTGGCCTGGACCGGTATCGGGGCTGAACGCAAAGGCCAGCGGGCCCGGCTCATCGGGCCATGACCATTGCGCGGCGCCCAGGTACAGAGCCTGCTCCCACTGCACCCGCCAGATGATTGGGTGAGTCGAGGCTGTGGTAGGTTGAACAGGTAAGGCCTGAACACTTTTCACTGCTTCGACAAAGTCCATTTGCCAGAACTGCTGGCGCAACAGAACTGTCAGTCGCGTTGCCAGCATGGCCGCCTGCAATGCTGCCTGTGGATGGCTGGCGTCGACCAGGATGCACGCTTCGAAGGTTGCCAGGACGCAAGCGCGACCATCGCCCGGATCAGCTCCCGGCTTGAGGCCGGTGACGGCGTGAATCAGCGCCGGAAGCGCTGTGTTCTGGTCCGCTGTTGCATAGGCTTCAACGGTTTCAAACTGAGGCATGGCGGCCTTGATTGTCGCGGTGATGGCACCGTGCAAGGTCTGCAATTCGCTCATTGGCGGTCCTCCCGTTCACAACCACCCGCTTGCCCCGCTGCCGGTTGCTCCAGCCCCAAGCGTTTGGCCGCCCATCGCTCATACAAGCCGATGGCGACATCGGCGCCAGCCATCGCGGTCAGGCAACCAAAAGCGCTGGCAGTCCAGATCGACAGCCCGCTGGCGTACAGCAGCATCACTGTCGAGACGCCACACACCATGCAGGCTCCCGAGCGCAATACCAGCCGCCGAAACAACGCCCAGCCATGGGCGCCCGCCTTGTCCGCACGCCACATCTCGCCGGACACTCCGCCCAGCAATGCCAGGACGACCACCAACCAGATCGGCATTTCCAGCAACGTCTGTTGTTCGTTTGTCACTGTCCTGTCTCCTTTTTGCTATCCCACTCAGGCTTGCGGCCGGTGGGGTTGTTCTGATGTTCAAGCGCCGATCACTCGGCATTCCAAAAAGCCCGGTCTCCCAGGCTTTTCAGTAATGCGTTGTCGAACCGCCCGCCACGACTGGTACCCGGGCAACTCCGCTTCAAATTGTTCCTCCGACCGCGGCCGCCTGCCCGCCGGATAACTGCTTGTGGTGCTTTACGCTGCACACCCGGGCCAGTTGCCAACCCTCTGAACAGTTCAGGCCTGTTCATCGCTGCCTTTGCCGCTGCCGGTGTCGACCGGCTTGAGATAAAGATTATGCATTGATGCATAGGCTGTCAATGCACTTGTGGAAATATTTATGCATAAGAAAATGCGAAAGTGCATGTAGGCCTTATCCCGCGTGGCTTGAAGCGCTTTCCCGCAGACGAAAAAAAACCCGCCGAAGCGGGTTTTCTGACGACCTGGGTGTGAATCAGCGAGCGTACATGCCCCACCAGAACACATGGCCGAGGATGCTGATCTGCTCTTCCTGCATCTGTTGGAAGCTGTAGTCTTCATCTGGATGTTCATCGCGGTTGAAGCTGCGCAGGCGTATGCCGGTAGGCAGGCGATAAAGCTGCTTCACCCGCAGCTGGCCGTTGTGGTTGATGGCGTACAGGTCGCCGTCGACGATATCGCCAATGCCACTCTTGCCAGCGTTGACCCCCACCGTGGCGCCATCACGCAGCACTGGCAACATACTGTTGCCGCGCACCGTGACGCACTTGGCCTGGTCAAACTGCACGCCGTTATGGCGCAGGCTGCGCTTGCCAAAACGCAGGCTGGCCTTCTCGCTTTCTTCAATGACGAATCGTCCTGATCCTGCTGCCAACTCAACCTCACGAAGAAACGGAATGGATACCTCATCGTCCTCGACAGGCGTGTCGTCATCCCACAGGCTGATATCGCGCAACTCGGCATGGCTGCGTGCAGGCGCGGCCTCTCGGCTTTCACCGAGCTCGACGCGGCCGCGCAGTTGATCGGTGCTTACAGCGAAATACTCGGCGATCTTCGACACATGCTTGTCGGAAGGATCGACGATCTTCTCGCTGAGAATGCGCGACAGGGTGGATTGCGGCACGCCGGTACGCCGGTACAGCTCCGTGGGGGAGATACCGTGACGGTCGAGCAGCGCTCTCAAGACAGATGCTACGTTGCGTTTTTGCATAACCCGCATAATGCAACCGGTTTATGCAAAATGCAATTGCCGATATGCACGCAAATGCATGGACAAATGGTCGCGGCGGGGCTGTTGGCCTCGGCATCGAGGGCAAAATCCCTGTACCATTGCGCGCTTGCCTTTGGTCTAAACGACACTGTGAGCCAAGTTTCTGTAATGAGCGATCTTTCCGCACACACTCCGATGATGCAACAGTACTGGAGGCTGAAAAACCAGCACCCAGATCAACTGATGTTCTACCGCATGGGCGACTTCTACGAAATCTTCTATGAAGACGCGAAGAAGGCCGCAAAACTCCTGGACATTACCCTGACCGCCCGAGGGCAGTCAGCGGGCCAGTCGATTCCCATGTGTGGTATCCCCTTTCACGCGGCCGAAGGTTACCTGGCCAAGCTGGTGAAGCTGGGCGAATCGGTGGTGATCTGCGAGCAGATCGGCGACCCGGCCACCAGCAAAGGCCCGGTGGAACGCCAGGTGGTGCGGATCCTCACCCCGGGCACGGTCAGTGACGAGGCGCTGCTCGATGAGCGCCGCGACAACCTGATCGCCGCCGTGCTGGGTGACGAGCGCCTGTTCGGCCTGGCCGTGCTGGATATCACCAGCGGCAACTTCACGGTGCTGGAGATCAAGGGCTGGGAGAACCTGCTGGCCGAGCTTGAGCGCATCAACCCGGTGGAATTGTTGATCCCCGACGACTGGCCCCAAGGCCTGCCCGCAGAGAAGCGCCGCGGCACGCGCCGTCGGGCGCCCTGGGATTTCGACCGCGACTCGGCGCGCAAGAGCCTGTGCCAGCAATTCGCAACCCAGGACCTCAAGGGGTTTGGCTGCGAGAAGCTGACCCTGGCCATCGGCGCCGCCGGTTGCCTGCTGGGCTACGCCAAGGAAACCCAGCGCACTGCCCTGCCGCACCTGCGCAGCCTCAAGCATGAACGCCTGGACGACACTGTGGTACTCGACGGCGCCAGCCGCCGCAACCTCGAACTGGACGTGAACCTGGCCGGTGGCCGCGACAACACCTTGCAGTCGGTCATCGATCGCTGCCAGACCGCCATGGGCAGCCGCCTGCTGACCCGCTGGCTGAACCGTCCGCTGCGCGACCTGAAGGTGCTGCAAGCGCGCCAGGGTTCGATTCGCTGCCTGCTCGACAGCTACCGTTTTGAAAAGCTGCAACCGCAGCTCAAGGAAATCGGCGATATCGAGCGGATCCTCGCCCGCATCGGCCTGCGCAACGCCCGCCCACGGGACCTGGCGCGCCTGCGCGATGCCCTCGGCGCGCTGCCGGAGCTGCAGAGCGCCATGGCCGAACTGGAAGCGCCACACCTGGCGCTGCTGGCGGCCATTGCCGGAACTTATCCAGAGCTGGCCGACCTGCTGGCAAAAGCCATCATCGACAACCCGCCCGCGGTGATCCGCGACGGTGGCGTGCTCAAGACCGGCTACGACAGCGAACTGGACGAATTGCTGGCGATGAGCGAGAACGCTGGCCAGTTCCTGATCGACCTTGAAGCGCGGGAAAAAGCGCGCACCGGGCTTGCCAACCTGAAGGTCGGCTACAACCGCGTGCACGGCTACTTCATCGAGCTGCCGAGCAAACAGGCCGAGCAGGCGCCTGCCGACTATATTCGCCGCCAGACCCTCAAGGGCGCCGAGCGCTTCATTACCCCTGAGCTGAAAACCTTCGAAGACAAGGCACTGTCGGCCAAGAGCCGTGCCCTGGCCCGCGAGAAGATGCTCTACGATGCGCTGCTGGAAACCCTGATCGGCCATCTGGCACCGCTGCAGGACACTGCCGCCGCCCTGGCCGAGCTGGATGTGCTGAGCAACCTCGCCGAGCGCGCGCTGAACCTGGACCTGAACTGCCCGTCCTTCGTCGACGAGCCGTGCATGCGCATCACTCAGGGCCGCCACCCGGTGGTCGAGCAGGTACTGACCACGCCATTCGTGGCCAACGACCTGGCGCTGGACGACAACACCCGCATGCTGGTGATCACCGGCCCGAACATGGGCGGTAAATCCACCTACATGCGCCAGACCGCCCTGATCGTACTGATGGCGCATATCGGCAGCTTCGTGCCGGCTGCCAGTTGCGAGTTGTCACTGGTCGACCGGATCTTCACCCGTATCGGCTCCAGCGACGACCTGGCGGGTGGGCGTTCGACCTTCATGGTCGAGATGAGCGAAACCGCCAACATCCTGCACAACGCCAGCGACCGCAGCCTGGTGCTGATGGACGAAGTCGGCCGCGGCACCAGCACCTTCGACGGCCTGTCCCTGGCCTGGGCCGCCGCAGAACGCCTGGCGCAACTGCGTGCCTATACCCTGTTCGCCACCCACTACTTCGAACTCACGGTGCTGCCGGAGAACGAGCCACTGGTGGCCAACGTGCACTTGAACGCCACCGAGCACAATGAGCGCATCGTGTTCCTCCACCATGTGCTGCCGGGGCCTGCCAGCCAGAGCTACGGCCTGGCCGTGGCCCAGTTGGCTGGGGTACCGACACCAGTCATCCAGCGCGCACGCGAACACTTGGGCCGACTGGAAACCGCCAGCCTGCCCCATGAAATGCCTGTGCTGCCCAAGGGTGCGCCAGATGTTCCGCACCAGAGCGATCTGTTTGCCAGCCTGCCACACCCGGCCATCGAGAAGCTCGGGAAGCTCGACCTGGACAACATGACGCCGCGTCAAGCTATCGAAATGCTCTATACACTGAAGACTCTGTTATAACGCGAGCCCGCACAAGCTGATAGAATCCCGCGCGGTTTGGCGGTGCTGCAGGTTACTAGCCTGGCCTGCAGCCGAACGACCAAACCGAGCGACCCTGTCTGGAAGGGTATCGCTGCCGTCGCCTGAGGAGAGAACTAGAAATGACCTTCGTCGTCACCGACAACTGCATCAAGTGCAAGTACACCGACTGCGTAGAAGTCTGTCCGGTGGACTGCTTTTACGAAGGCCCGAACTTCCTGGTCATTCACCCGGATGAGTGCATCGACTGTGCACTGTGCGAGCCTGAATGCCCCGCCGTTGCCATTTTCTCGGAGGACGAAGTGCCGAGCGGCATGGAGAACTTCATCGAGCTCAATGCCGAGCTGGCGGAAATCTGGCCGAACATCACCGAAAAGAAAGATTCGCTGCCAGACGCCGCAGAGTGGGATGGCAAGCCAGGCAAGATTGCCGACCTGGAGCGCTAAGCGCCCCGGATCAACAAAAAAGGCCCTTCGCGAGGGCCTTTTTTCATGTTTATTGCGGGCAAAAAAAGGGGCGGTTTAACCCGCCCACATTTTTTCCGTAGTCCCTTTGTTCCCTTTCATCATCCTGATGAATCGCATCCTGCGATGTCCTTGGCCGTCATCCTTGAAAGCCTGTGTCAGTCCGTAGACACAGTTAAGATACTAGCCTCTGCAGTATTTCCAGCAACGGGTCAAAGCTCTCAAAAAGCTGCGGAGACCTTACTGAAACAAACAACAAATTCCCACTACATCAATGAGTTACAAAAAAACTCACAATGAAAAAGACAACGATTTACTAAAGCCTACTGCGATTTCCTACATAACGAGTAAGCGAAGGCCTACACGAAAAAGAACTGTGCCAACAGTGGTGGACGCTTTCGACTGAACCCGGATGTGTCCGCTGTAACGCCAGGAAATACCCCCACAGCATTCCTTTCAGGCACAATCGGCATAGGGGGCGGCCTTCATAGGCCGCGCCCCTGCCACACCACCCGGCATGCGGGTCCGCACCGGGCGGTTCGAGAGATTGAGGTTATGAGAGACGCACCAGACCCATCCTGTCGAACCACG
>NZ_JBOICA010000013.1:0-108031 GCF_050739775.1 Pseudomonas sp. | reverse complement strand
GCCGTAGACTTGGCGTAGCAAGTCGTAGGCCGCGTGGCCCCGGAAGGCGCCGTAGCGAGGGGACCCGGAGCGCAGCGTAGGGCCGTATGCAGGAGCAAGCGGTTTTGCCTACTTTTCCCAAGAGAAAGTAGGGCGCCGTAAAGGCGGAAGGGGCCGGCAGCGTCGCCGCATTGAATGGATAAGCTCGCAGCCTCAACATCCCAACCCAACCCAAGGATCATAGTCCCCGGGATTCCGTGAAGAACCTTTTTTGTTTGGCGGGGCCTTATCGCGGGACAACATGGAATCTCCCATATCCTTTCAGCTTCAGGTACAATTCCCGGCTATTTTTCGGTGGGCGTCCGGCCCGCAGCCTTTTTGAGTGTTGACCCGTGAGTGATTTGAGTCATATCCGCAATTTCTCCATCATCGCCCACATTGACCATGGCAAGTCGACCCTGGCTGACCGTTTCATCCAGATGTGCGGTGGCCTGTCTGCGCGTGAAATGGAGGCCCAGGTACTCGATTCCATGGACCTGGAGCGTGAGCGCGGTATCACCATCAAGGCCCACAGTGTCACCTTGCATTACAAGGCGCAGGACGGCAAAACCTACCAGTTGAACTTCATCGACACGCCGGGTCACGTCGACTTCACCTATGAAGTCAGCCGCTCCCTGGCCGCGTGCGAGGGTGCGTTGCTGGTGGTCGATGCCGGTCAGGGCGTCGAGGCCCAGTCGGTCGCCAACTGCTACACCGCCATCGAGCAGGGCCTGGAGGTCATGCCGGTGCTGAACAAGATGGACCTGCCCCAGGCTGATCCGGACAAGGTCAAGGAAGAGATCGAGAAGATCATCGGCATCGATGCCACCGACGCCGTGGCCTGCAGCGCCAAGAGCGGCATGGGCGTGGACGAGGTGCTCGAGCGCCTGGTACAGACCATCCCGGCGCCGACCGGTGACATCGAGGCGCCCCTGCAGGCGCTGATCATCGACTCCTGGTTCGACAACTACCTGGGCGTTGTCTCCCTGGTGCGCGTGCGTCATGGCCGCGTGAAGAAGGGCGACAAGATCCTGGTCAAGTCCACCGGTAAAGTTCACCTGGTCGACAGTGTCGGTGTATTCACTCCGAAACACACTCAAACCGCTGATTTGAAGGCCGGTGAAGTGGGCTTCATTATCGCCAGCATCAAGGAAATTCATGGTGCTCCGGTCGGTGACACCCTGACCCTCAGCTCCACCCCTGAAGTTGAAGTGCTGCCAGGCTTCAAACGTATCCAGCCACAGGTTTATGCCGGGCTGTTCCCGGTCAGTTCCGAAGATTTCGAAGATTTTCGTGATGCTTTGCAGAAACTGACCCTGAACGACTCGTCGCTGCAGTACCTGCCGGAAAGCTCCGACGCCCTGGGCTTCGGCTTCCGTTGCGGCTTCCTCGGCATGCTGCACATGGAAATCATCCAGGAGCGCCTGGAGCGCGAATACGACCTGGACCTGATCACCACGGCGCCAAGCGTAATCTTCGAGGTCAAGCTCAAGACTGGCGAGACCATTTATGTCGACAACCCGTCGAAACTTCCGGACGTGTCTTCGGTAGAGGACTTCCGCGAGCCGATCGTCGCCGCGACCATCCTTGTACCTCAGGAACACCTGGGCAACGTCATTACCCTGTGCATCGAGAAGCGCGGCGTACAGCGCGACATGCAGTTCCTCGGCTCGCAGGTGCAAGTGCGCTACGACCTGCCGATGAACGAAGTGGTGCTGGACTTCTTCGACCGCCTGAAGTCCACCAGCCGTGGCTACGCTTCGCTGGACTACCATTTCGACCGCTACCAGTCGGCCAACCTGGTCAAGCTCGATGTACTGATCAACGGTGACAAGGTCGACGCCCTGGCGCTGATCGTGCACCGCGACAATGCGCATTACAAAGGTCGGGCATTGACCGAGAAGATGAAGGAACTGATTCCTCGGCAGATGTTCGACGTGGCAATCCAGGCTGCCATTGGCGGGCAGATTGTGGCGCGAACCACTGTCAAGGCGCTCAGAAAGAACGTACTGGCCAAATGCTACGGTGGTGACGTGAGCCGTAAGCGCAAGCTGTTGGAGAAGCAGAAGGCCGGTAAGAAACGCATGAAACAGGTCGGCAACGTGGAAATTCCACAAGAAGCCTTCCTCGCCGTGCTCAGGTTGGATAGTTAGGTCCTATGTCGCTAAATTTCCCGCTGTTGCTAGTCGTTGCCGTTGCCGTCTGCGGTCTGTTGGCCCTGGTCGATCTGCTGTTCCTGGCGCCGCGCCGGCGTTCGGCGATCGCCAACTATCAGGGCAGCGTCAGCCAGCCCGAAATGACAGTGGTCGAGCAGTTGAACAAGGAGCCGTTGCTGGTTGAGTACGGCAAGTCGTTCTTCCCGGTGCTGTTCATTGTCCTGGTGCTGCGTTCGTTCCTGGTCGAGCCTTTCCAGATCCCGTCGGGATCGATGAAGCCGACCCTGGAAGTGGGTGATTTCATCCTGGTGAACAAGTTCTCCTACGGGATTCGTCTGCCGGTGATCGACAAAAAGGTCATCGAAGTCGGTGACCCACAGCGCGGCGACGTCATGGTGTTCCGCTATCCGAGCGACCCGAACGTCAACTACATCAAACGTGTAGTTGGCTTGCCGGGCGACCAGATTCGTTACACCAGCGACAAGAAGCTGTTCGTCAACGGTCAGCCGATTGCCGAGCAACTGGTGGGCAGCGAGCCGGGCACCCTGGGCAGCGCCGAGCTGTACAAGGAAAAGCTCGGTGAAGCCGAGCACCTGATCCGCAAGGAAATGAGCCGCTATCGCATGCCGCCTGACCAGCAATGGACAGTCCCGGCCGGCCATTACTTCATGATGGGCGATAACCGCGACAACTCCAACGACAGTCGTTACTGGGATGACCCCAATATTCCCAAGGCGCTGCATGGCATGGTCCCGGACCAGAACATCGTCGGCAAGGCCTTCGCGGTCTGGATGAGCTGGCCAGAGCCCAAACTCAGCCACTTCCCGAACCTTTCGCGAGTCGGTCTGATCAAGTAACACCACAACGGCGCTGTCCTGGGACAGCGCCGAATGCATTTCTGGCATAGGCTGTGTTCAGAGGGATCTACGGATCCGCCTGGGCCGCCAGCGCCGGGGGCATGAGCCAAATAGTCTTTCAGGATGTTGATTTGAACAAAGTGTTGAATATCGACCACGAACTGCGCGTGGGTACACTGTGAGCGTTTCCTTGAGCCGCCTCGAGCGCCAGCTCGGTTACACCTTCAAGAACCAGGAGCTGATGCTGCTGGCCCTGACGCACCGCAGTTTTGCCGGGCGCAACAACGAACGCCTCGAGTTTCTCGGCGATGCGATCCTCAACTTCGTCGCTGGCGAAGCGCTGTTCGAGCGCTTTCCCCAGGCCCGTGAAGGCCAGTTGTCGCGCTTGCGCGCGCGTCTGGTCAAGGGCGAGACCCTGGCTGTACTGGCCCGTGGTTTCGACCTGGGCGAGTACCTGCGTTTGGGCTCCGGTGAGCTGAAAAGCGGAGGTTTTCGCCGCGAATCGATCCTGGCTGACGCCCTGGAGGCTTTGATCGGCGCGATCTACCTCGACTCGGACATGCAGACCGCCCGCGAGCGCGTACTGGCCTGGCTGACCGGCGAGTTCGAGAGCCTGACCCTGGTCGATACCAACAAGGACCCGAAAACCCGTCTGCAAGAGTTTTTGCAGTCGCGGGCCTGCGAACTGCCGCGCTACGAAGTGGTGGACATTCAAGGTGAACCCCATTGCCGGACGTTTTTCGTCGAATGCGAAGTGACCCTTTTGACTGAAAAAAGCCGAGGGCAGGGCGTCAGCCGGCGTATCGCCGAGCAAGTAGCGGCCGCCGCAGCACTGATCGCCCTGGGCGTGGAGAATGGCAATGACTGATACGAATACTACCCGCTGCGGCTATGTCGCCATTGTCGGCCGCCCGAACGTCGGCAAGTCGACCCTGCTCAACCACATCCTCGGCCAGAAGCTGGCGATCACCTCGCGCAAGCCGCAGACCACCCGCCACAACATGCTCGGGATCAAGACCGAGGGTGATATCCAGGCGATCTACGTCGATACCCCGGGTATGCACAAGAGCAACGAAAAGGCGCTCAACCGCTACATGAACAAGACCGCCTCGGCTGCCCTCAAGGACGTCGATGTGGTGATCTTCGTGGTTGACCGCACCAAGTGGACCGACGAAGACCAGTTGGTGCTGGAACGCGTGCAGTACGTGCAGGGCCCGGTGATCCTGGCGATCAACAAGACCGACCGGATCGAAGAGAAAGCCGAGTTGATCCCGCACCTGCAATGGCTGCAGGAGCAACTGCCGAACGCCGAGATCGTACCGATCTCCGCGCAACAGGGGCACAACCTCGAAGCCCTGGAAGGCCTGATCGCCAAGCACCTGCCGGAAAACGATCACTTCTTCCCGGAAGACCAGATCACTGACCGCAGCAGCCGCTTCCTGGCCGCTGAACTGGTACGCGAAAAGATCATGCGCCAGCTCGGCGCCGAGCTGCCGTACCAGATCACTGTGGAAATCGAAGAGTTCAAGCAGCAGGGCAAGATCCTGCATATCCATGCGCTGATCCTGGTCGAGCGTGACGGCCAGAAGAAGATCATCATTGGCGACAAGGGTGAGCGCATCAAGCGTATCGGCTCCGAGGCGCGCAAGGACATGGAAGTGCTGTTCGACGCCAAGGTCATGCTCAACCTCTGGGTCAAGGTCAAGGGTGGCTGGTCCGACGACGAACGCGCCCTGCGTTCGCTGGGCTACGGCGACCTCTGATCGCATCAGGCCCGGCAGCGTCCGCTGTCGGGTCAGAACCTCTTCTGAAGCGCTGCTCATGGAACTGCCAGTTGGCCAACCGGCCTACGTGCTGCACAGCCGGGCCTACCGTGAAACCAGCGCGCTGGTGGACTTCCTCACCCCGCAAGGGCGCCTGCGCGCTGTGCTGCGCCGTGCGCGTGGCAAGGGCGGCAGCCAGGCCCGGCCTTTCGTACCTCTGGAAGTCGAGTTTCGTGGACGCGGCGAGCTGAAGACGGTCGGCCGCCTGGACAGCGTCGGTGTGGCCGCCTGGCTCAATGGCGATGCTTTGTTCAGTGGCCTGTACCTCAACGAACTGCTGGTTCGCCTGTTGCCCGCGGAAGATCCGCATCCCGTCCTGTTCGAGCACTACGCGGCAACATTGCAGGCACTGGCCGCCGGGCGGCCGCTGGAACCGCTGCTGCGGGCCTTCGAATGGCGTTTGCTGGATGAACTGGGTTATGCCTTTGCCCTGGACCGGGATATCAATGGTGAGCCGCTGGTGGTCGATGGTCTGTACCGTCTGCAGGTGGACGCCGGGCTTGAACGGGTCTACCTGCTGCAACCCGGATTGTTCCGGGGCGACGAGCTTGTTGCCATGGCCGACGCCGACTGGAATGTTCCTGGCGCCTTGAGTGCAGCCAAGCGTCTGATGCGCCAGGCCCTGGCTGTGCACCTGGGCGGACGGCCACTGGTCAGTCGGGAACTGTTTCGCAAGCGCTGAGCACGTCGTATGCTGTCAGGCTCAATCTTCAGGAGAGCCTCTTCGTGACTCAAAGCAACCGCATGCTCCTCGGCGTGAACATCGACCACGTGGCGACCCTGCGCCAGGCGCGTGGCACGCGCTACCCCGATCCGGTCAAGGCCGCGCTGGACGCCGAAGAGGCGGGCGCCGACGGCATCACTGTGCACCTGCGCGAAGACCGCCGGCATATCCAGGAGCGCGATGTGCTGGTGCTCAAGGACGTGCTGCAGACGCGCATGAACTTCGAAATGGGTGTCACCGAAGAAATGATGGCCTTCGCCGAGCGTATCCGTCCGGCGCACATCTGCCTGGTACCGGAAACCCGCCAGGAACTGACCACCGAAGGTGGCCTGGACGTGGCCGGTCAGGAAGCGCGGATCAAGGCGGCGGTTGAACGCTTGTCGCGCATGGGCTCGGAGGTGTCCCTGTTCATCGATGCCGACGAGCGCCAGATCGAAGCCTCGCGCCGCGTCGGCGCACCGGCGATTGAACTGCACACTGGTCGCTATGCCGACGCCGAAACCCCGACAGATGTTGCCGAAGAGCTCAAGCGTGTCGCCGACGGCGTAGCCTTTGGCCTGGCCCAGGGCTTGATCGTCAATGCCGGCCATGGTCTGCATTACCACAACGTTGAAGCCGTTGCTGCGATCAAGGGCATCAACGAGCTGAACATTGGTCATGCGCTGGTAGCTCATGCGCTGTTCGTTGGCTTCAAGTCGGCGGTGGCGGAGATGAAGGCACTGATCATGGCTGCTAGCCGGCACTGATAAGCCTGTTGTAGGAGCGGATTCATCCGCGAAGGGGCGCGCAGCGGCCCTGGAGAATGGGACTGCTACGCAGTCCATCGCGGATGAATCCGCTCCTACGGTCAAGAGGTTTGGGTAAAGACCAGACTGAACCGGGTCAAACCATTCAGTTCACTGCTCACCTCAACCCGCCCCCCATGCACTTGCATGATCGACTTCACAATCGCCAATCCCAATCCGGTCCCGCCCTCCAGCCGCGAACGCCCTGATCCTGCCCGGTAAAAGCGTTCGAACAGATGAGGCAGATGTGCCTGCTCAATACCCGGGCCCTGGTTCTCCACCCACAGCCAGACCTCATCCCCGCAGCGCTCGATGGCAATATCAATCGGCAGCCCCTCAGGGCTATGGCGAATGGCATTGCTCAACAGATTCGACAACGCTCGCTGCACCATCAGGCGATCAGCCATGATCGAACCCCAGCCATGCAAGCGCAGGCTGATGCCTTTCTGCTCGCTGTTGAACTCGAACAGCTCACTGACACGCTTGGCTTCATCAGCCAGGTTCACCGGTTTGAGCGGCAGCTGGGTGTGAGGCTGGCTGACCTGGGCAAGAAACAGCATGTCATTGATGATCCGGTTGAGCCGGGTCAACTCCTCGATACTGGCTTCCAGCACGTCCTTGTATTGCTCGACGGGGCGCTCCCGGCTCAGAGTCACCTGGGCCTTGCCCATCAGGTTGCCGATCGGCGTGCGCAGTTCATGGGCCAGGTCGTCGGAGAACTGCGAGAGTTGCTGCACGCCGCCATCGAGACGGTCGAGCATGACATTCATGGCATGGGCCAGCTCATTGAGCTCTTGGGGCAAGTCATCCAGTGGCAAGCGCAAGGCCAGTTGCTGGGCGGAAACCTGTTCGGCGATCTGGCTGAACCTGCGTAGCGGCTTGAGGCCGCGCTGCACCAGCTTCCAGGCAGCAAAACCGATCAACAGCACGAGCAGCGGCAGAGCCACCACCGTCGAGCGCAAGTAAGCCTGTAACAGGCTATGGTCGTCGGCGAGGTTAATGGTGAGCAGTACACGAACCTCGGTGCCGTCCTGCAAACGCATCAGCCGTGAGGCGGTCAGCAGGTGATTGTCATCGCTGTCGCGCCATTGCTGGAAGGCTAGCTGCGTGCTGCCGGGAATCTGCATCAGGGCTTCGGCGTCGAGCCCCGGGCCCAGGGTCAACAGGGCCGAATGCCGCCCTGTCAGGGCTATCACGCTCAAGCTCAGGTTGTCATGGCCCATGACTACATCCAGCAGTGGATGCGCAGACGTTTGCAGGTCACCGGCTTTGAGGTCGATGCTCAGGCCGTGTTCGATCTGCGCCATCTTGGCTGTCAGGCTTTTTCGCGCACGGCTGTCCAGCTCATGGTCGAGGGCAAGCACCGCAAGGCACGCCATGAGCAGGACCAGCGCAGCACCCATCAGGCTGACACTCAGGCCCAGGCGCAGCGAAAGCCGCGCCGGTTTCATTCGCGCGCCTCAAGCACATAGCCGACGCCGCGCAGGGTGTGGATCAGTTTGTCCTCGAAGGGATCATCGATCTTGGCCCGTAAGCGGCGGATCGAGACTTCAACCACATTGGTGTCGCAATCGAAGTTCATGTCCCAGACCAGTGAAATGATCTGCGTGCGCGACAACACTTCGCCGCTCTGGCGCATCAGCAGGTGCAGCAGGGCAAACTCCTTGGCCGTCAGGTCGATACGCTGGCCACCGCGGTAAGCACGGTGACGGCCCGGGTCCAGCTCCAGGTCGGCGACTTTCAGGGTATTCGGTTGCAGGGCCTGGTCATTGCGCCGCAACAGGCTGCGGATGCGCGCCAGCAACTCGGGAAACTCGAAGGGCTTGAGCAGGTAGTCGTCGGCGCCCAGGTCCAGGCCTTTGACCCGGTCCGAGAGCCGACCGTGGGCGGTGAGCATCATGATCCGTGTGCTGGATTCGGTGCGCAGGCGCTGCAGCACGGTCCAGCCATCGAGTTCGGGCAGGTTGACGTCGAGAATGATCAGGTCGTAGGCCTGCTGGCGGGCCAGGTGCAGGCCGTCGGCACCGCTGTGGGCGCAATCGACGATGTAGCCGTTCTCGCTCAGCCCCTGCTGCAGGTAATCGGCGGTGCGAAGCTCGTCCTCGATAATCAGTAAGCGCATGAAATGACTCGGTGGTGAGATAGGCGGTGATTCTCAACCCTGAAGTGGCTGCAAGGTCAAGGAGTGGAAGGCGTCGAGCGGCGGATACTAAGGCATCTTTTGTCTGGCAGCGGCTGGATTACAGATTTGTAATCTTCGAGTCATCTTGGGGATAAACCCCGATTACTACAGTGCGGGCTCCAAAAAAGGCGCAGGAGTCCGCCATGTTTTGCACCCTGGACAGGCCCGGCACACACCGTGGCCGCATTCTGCTGACGCTGGTACTGCTGGCCTTGCCATCGCTGGCGTTGGCCCAAGGCCCTGTGCTGACCCTCGACAACGCCTTGCAAACAGCCCAGGCCAACAATCCTGAGCTGGCGGCAGCGCGTTGGGGCATTGATATCGCCGAAGGTGAGCGGCGCCAGGCCGGGGTGTTGCCCAACCCCGAGCTGAGCTGGGAGGTTGAAGACACTCGCAAAGGCTCGCAGACCACCACGCTCAGCGTCAGCCAGATGTTCGAGTTGGGCGGCAAGCGCGGTGCGCGGCTGGGCGTGGCCGGGCGTGATTCGGAATTGGCCGGACTTGAACTTGAGCGCCAGCGCAATGCCCTGCGTGCCGAAGTGATCGGCGCCTTCCAGGCGGCGGTGCAGGCCCAGGAAGGTCTGCAGCTGGCCGAACAGTCACTGCGCTTGAGTGAGCGGGCCTTGCATGTGGTGCAAGGGCGGGTCAAGGCCGGCAGCGCCTCGCCGGTGGAGGCAACCCGGGCACAGGTGCAGCTGTCGGAGGTGCGCCTGGAGCAAGGGCGCGCCGAGCAGGCCCTGACCGTTGCCTACCAGCAGCTGGCGGCGGCAACCGGTGCACCTATGGCTGATTTCAGCCGGGTCGAAGGCACGGGCAACGAGGACATGAGCTTGCCGAGCCGCACCCTGCTACTCGAACGTCTGGAGCAAACGCCGGACATGCGCCTGGCCCGGGCACAGATCGATCAACGTGACGCTGCCTTGGACCTGGCACGCACGCAGCGAATTCCCGACCTGACAGTGAGCGTCGGCAGCCAGTACAGCGAAACCGATCGCGAGCGCATCAATGTGGTTGGGGTGTCCTTGCCGATTCCGCTGTTCGACCGCAACCAGGGCAATGTCCTGGCCGCAGCCCGTCGCGCCGATCAGGCCCGTGACCAGCGCAACGGCGCCGAACTGCGTCTGCGCAGTGAAGTGGTCCAGGCGCTGGCCCAGTGGGGCACTGCTGCCCAGGAAGTGCAGGACTTCGACCGCTCGATCCTGCCTTCGGCGCAACAGGCGGTGGACGCCGCCACGCGCGGCTTCGAGCGCGGCAAGTTTGCTTTTCTCGATGTCCTCGATGCCCAGCGCACCCTGGTTGCCGCGCGCCTGCAGTACCTCCAGGCCCAGGCCCAGCGTAGCGAAGCGCGGGTGCGCCTGGAGCGGATTTTCGGCGACCTGAGCCTGGCCAGTCGCTGAGTCCTGATCGTTTCTCTCCACTTTTGATCGTCACCGCGCTCAGCGGTGAGTGCTAAGGAGTCTGCATGAACAAGAAGTCCACAACGCTGCTGATCGCAGCCTTGTTGCTGGGCCTGGGGTTGGGCGCGCTGCTGGCGCGCCAGGCCGGTCCGCTACAGGGGGGCGCAGCGCCAGCGGCGGCCCACGATCATGCTGAAGGTGATCACGATGAGGAAGAACAAGGCGAGCATGGGCATGCCGAGTCCGAGCAGGGCCATGATGAGGAAGAGGGCGCGATCAAGCTCAGTCAGGAACAGATCGACCTGGCCGGTATCGAGCTGGCCGCTGCGGCCCCTCGGCAATTGCAACGCAACCTGTCGCTGCCGGGTGAGATCCGCTTCGACGAGGACCGCACCGCGCATATGGTGCCCAGAGCCGCCGGGGTGGTCGAATCGGTCGCCGTGGTACTAGGCCAACAGGTCAAGGCTGGCGATCTGCTGGCAGTGATCGCCAGCCCGCAGATATCCGAACAGCGTAGCGAGTTGGCCGCGAGCCAGCGTCGCCTGGAGCTGGCGCGCAGCACCTATCAGCGCGAAAAGGACCTGTGGCAGGAAGGTATTTCCGCCGAGCAGGACTACCTGCAAGCCCGCCAGGCCCTGCAGGAGGCTGAAATTGCCCAGGCCAATGCCCGGCAGAAAATCAGCGCCCTGAGCGGTACCACGGTGCTGGCCGGCGGCAACCGTTACGAACTGCGCGCACCGTTTGCCGGGCAGATCGTCGAGAAGCACCTGGTGCCGGGCGAAGTCGTCAACGAAACCAGCGCAGCCTTCACCCTGTCCGACCTGTCGCGGGTCTGGGCGACCTTTGGTGTGGCGCCGCGCGACCTGGGCAAGGTCCGCGCCGGCATGGCGGTGAGCATTATTGCCAGCGAGCTGGGTGAGCAGGTTGAAGGGCGGATCAGTCATGTAGGCAGCCTGCTTGGTGAGCAGACGCGCACCGCCAGCGTCCGCGTCACCCTCGACAACCCGCGTGGTGCCTGGCGCCCTGGCCTGTTCGTAGCTGTTCAGGTGCCGACCGAAACCTTTGCCGCCAGCCTGGCCGTACCCGATCAGGCGATCCAGAGTCTCGAAGAAAGACCCACAGTGTTCGTGCGCACCACCGAGGGCTTCATCGCCCAGGCGGTGGAGCTGGGCGCCAGTGCCAATGGCTATGTCGAAATCCGCAAGGGCCTGCAAGCCGGTCAGCAGGTGGCGGTGTTGGGCAGCTTCGTTCTCAAGTCGGAGCTGGGCAAGGCCAGCGCCGAGCACGCCCACTGACCTGCGCGAGTACCTCTTATGTTCGAACGCCTTATTCAATTTGCCATCGAGCAGCGTCTGATGGTGCTGCTGGCAGTGCTGCTGATGGCCGGGCTGGGTGTGGCCAGCTACCAGAAGCTGCCGATCGATGCCGTCCCGGACATTACCAACGTCCAGGTCCAGATCAATACTCAGGCAGCGGGCTTCTCACCGCTGGAAACCGAGCAACGCATCACCTTCGCCATCGAGACGGCCATGGCTGGCTTGCCAGGCCTTGAGCAGACCCGTTCGCTGTCACGTTCGGGCCTGTCGCAGGTGACGGTGATCTTCGAGGAAGGCACCGACCTGTTCTTCGCCCGGCAACTGGTCAACGAGCGCTTGCAACAAGCTCGCGAGCAACTGCCAGAAGGCGTCGAGTCAGCGATGGGACCGATCTCCACCGGCCTGGGCGAGATTTTCCTGTGGACGGTGGAGGCCGCCGAGGATGCGCGCAAGGAGGACGGTAGCCCTTATACCCCCACCGACTTGCGCGAGCTCCAGGACTGGATCATCAAGCCGCAACTGCGCAATGTACGTGGTGTAGCGGAGATCAACACCATTGGCGGCTTCGCCAAGGAGTACCAGATTGCCCCCGATCCCAAGCGCCTGGCTTCCTACAAGCTGACCTTGGGCGATCTGCTCACCGCCCTGGAACGCAACAATGCCAACGTCGGTGCTGGCTACATTGAGCGTCGAGGCGAGCAGTTGCTGATCCGCGCGCCGGGGCAACTGGCCGGGATCGAGGATATCGCCAATATTGTCCTGGCCAACATCGACGGCACGCCCATCCGCGTGCGCAATGTCGCTGAAGTCGGTATCGGTAAAGAGCTGCGCAGCGGTGCGGCCACCGAGAACGGCCGGGAAGTGGTGCTGGGCACAGTGTTCATGCTGATTGGCGAGAACAGCCGCACGGTGTCCCAGGCAGTGGCGCAGAAACTGGTGGAAATCAACCGCTCGCTGCCTGCGGGTGTCAGCGCGGTAACGGTCTATGACCGCACCAATCTGGTCGATAAAGCCATTGCTACGGTGAAGAAGAACCTGATCGAAGGCGCGATCCTGGTGATCGTGATTCTGTTCCTGTTCCTCGGCAACATCCGTGCTGCGTTGATCACGGCGATGATCATTCCGCTGTCGATGCTGTTCACCTTCACTGGCATGTTCAGCAACAAGGTCAGTGCCAATCTGATGAGCCTCGGCGCGCTGGACTTCGGCATCATCGTCGATGGCGCAGTAGTGATCGTCGAGAATGCGATCCGCCGCCTGGCCCACGCTCAGCAGCATCATGGCCGCTTGCTGACCCGCTCCGAACGCTTCCATGAAGTCTTCAATGCTGCCCGCGAAGCGCGTCGGCCGCTGATCTATGGGCAGTTGATCATCATGGTGGTGTACTTGCCGATCTTTGCCTTGAGCGGCGTCGAGGGCAAGATGTTCCACCCCATGGCGTTCACCGTGGTGATTGCCTTGCTCGGTGCCATGCTGTTGTCGGTGACCTTCGTACCAGCGGCGATTGCCCTGTTTGTCACCGGCAAGGTCAAGGAGGACGAGAATCTGCTGATGCGTAGCGCCAAGC
Source organism: Pseudomonas sp. (assembly GCF_050739775.1). Lineage (GTDB taxonomy): Bacteria > Pseudomonadota > Gammaproteobacteria > Pseudomonadales > Pseudomonadaceae > Aquipseudomonas. Next base: position 95,206 of record NZ_JBOICA010000013.1, on the reverse strand, counting down.
GTGGCTACGCACCGCTGTTGCAGTGGGTCATGGGCCATCGGCCGCTGGCGTTCAGTCTGGCCGCGGTGATGGTGCTGTTGTCCGGTGTGTTGGCCAGTCGCATGGGCAGTGAGTTCGTGCCGAGCTTGAGTGAAGGTGACTTCGCCCTGCAGGCGTTGCGGGTGCCCGGCACCAGCCTGAGCCAGTCAGTGGCCTTGCAGCAGAAGCTGGAGCAGAGCGTGCTGAGCCAGGTGCCGGAGGTCGAGCGGGTGTTTGCGCGTACCGGCACGGCCGAAATCGCCTCGGACCCGATGCCACCGAACATTTCCGATAGCTATGTGATGCTCAAGCCGCAGGAGCAGTGGCCGGACCCGAACAAGTCGCGGGAGCAGTTGATCGCCGATATCCAGCGCGCCAGTGCGCGGGTGCCGGGCAGCAACTACGAGTTGTCGCAACCGATCCAGTTGCGTTTCAACGAGCTGATTTCCGGGGTGCGCAGTGATGTCGCAGTGAAGGTCTTCGGCGACGATATGGATCAGCTCAATCGTACTGCGGGGCAGATCGCGGCGACGTTGCAGGCGGTGCCGGGGGCGTCGGAGGTCAAGGTCGAGCAGACCTCGGGATTGCCGGTACTGACCATTGAGGTCGACCGCGACAAGGCTGCGCGTTATGGGCTCAATGTCGGTGATGTGCAAGACACTATCGCCGTGGCCGTTGGCGGTCGACAGGCAGGTACCTTGTACCAGGGCGACCGCCGATTTGACATGGTGGTGCGTCTGTCCGACAACCTGCGAACCGACATCGACGGACTGTCACAGTTGCTGATCCCGGTGCCGGCGGGTACTGCCGGCAATGGCCAGATCGGCTTTATCACCCTGGCCGATGTCGCCAGCCTGCAGCTTGTCCAGGGGCCCAACCAGATCAGTCGCGAGGACGGCAAGCGGCTGGTGGTGGTCAGTGCCAATGTGCGGGGTCGTGATATCGGCTCCTTTGTCGAGGAAGCCGGCGAGCGCATCGACAGCCAGGTCAGTATCCCGGCGGGCTATTGGATTCGCTGGGGCGGGCAGTTCGAGCAGTTGCAGTCGGCAGCACAACGCCTTCAGGTGGTGGTTCCGGTCGCCTTGCTGCTGGTGTTCGGCCTGCTGTTCATGATGTTCAACAACCTCAAGGACGGCTTGCTGGTGTTCACCGGCATTCCCTTTGCCCTGACCGGTGGCGTGGTGGCGCTGTGGTTGCGGGATATTCCGCTGTCGATCTCGGCCGGGGTGGGGTTCATTGCCTTGTCCGGTGTAGCGGTGCTCAACGGCCTGGTGATGATTGCTTTTATCCGCGGCTTGCGCGAGCAAGGGCGGACACTGCGCGAGGCTATCGACGAAGGGGCGCTGACCCGTCTGCGACCTGTGCTGATGACCGCGCTGGTGGCCTCCCTGGGTTTTATTCCCATGGCCCTGGCCACCGGCACTGGCGCCGAGGTGCAGCGACCGCTGGCGACTGTGGTGATCGGTGGGATTTTGTCATCCACCGCGTTGACTCTGCTGGTGCTGCCGGCGTTGTACTACCGGGCCCACCGCAAGGACGAAGAGGAAGGCGCCGGTGAAGTGACGAAACTGTAATTTCACGCTCATCTTCGAGTTATTCAGCCCTTGTCAGGATAACCACGGCGGCCGCATCAGCGGCCGTCGTGCGTATTACGGCGAATAATCAGGAGTTGAAGATGGGGAATAAAACCACAGCCTGTGTTACCGGCGTTCTGGCCCTGGCCAGTTGCTCAGTCAGCAATGCATCCGTTCAGGCCCAGGGCTTTGTCGAGGACAGTAGCCTCACGGTGCTCAGTCGCAATTTCTATTTCAATCGCGACTATCGCAAGGGCGGCGAATCACCTACCGGCAAGGCCGGTTATGCCGAGGCCTGGGCCCAGGCTTTTATCGCCCGATTCGAATCGGGCTACACCCAGGGCACAGTTGGCTTTGGTCTGGACGCCCATGCCATGCTGGCGCTCAAGCTCGACAGTGGCGATGGCCGCAGTGGCGGGCGCAGCTCATTCGACATGTTGCCAGTCGATAACAACGGTGACACGGCGAACAATTTCAGCAAGCTGGGCGGCGCACTCAAAGCGCGCCTGTTCGACACTGAAATTAAAGTCGGCGATGTGTTCCCGACCACGCCGGTGGTGCACTTTGGCGACTCGCGCTTGCTGCCGGAGAGTTTCACCGGCTGGACCCTGGAAAACACCACCCTGGAAAACCTCACCTTGCAGGGTGGACGCCTGCATGCCATGAGCCAGCCGCTCTCGAGCAACAACCGTGACGGCTTCGAGACCTTTTATGCCGGCCCTGTCGACTCGCCCTGGCTGGGCTACTTCGGCGGCGACTACCAGGCCACAGACAACCTCAGCCTGAGTCTCTACAGCAGTCGCCTGAAGGATGCCTGGGACCAGTACTACGCTGGCGTCAGCTATCAGTACCCGATCTCTGAGCAGCTCAGCGTTTTTACCGGTTTCAATTACTACAAGGCCAAGGACCAGGGCCAGCAATTGCTCGGCAGCTTCGACAACGACATCTGGAGTGCGCGGGTCGGCTTCAGCTATGGCGCCCATACCCTGGCGCTGTCCCATCAGCGCAACCAGGGCGACAACGACTTCGACTACTTGCGTCAGGCCGACTCGATCTACCTGGATAACTCGATCCAGTACAGCGACTTCAACTCACCCAAGGAGCGTTCGTGGATGCTGCGCTACGACCTCGACATGGCCAGCTACGGCGTACCCGGGTTGAGCTTCATGACGCGATACGGCCGTGGCAGTGACATCGACTACTCCGATGCCAACGGGGTGTATATGCGGCGTGACGCCGAGGGTAATCCATTGACGGAGCAGAAGCGCTGGGAGCGGGATATCGAAGCGAAGTATGTCGTGCAGTCGGGCACGTTCAAAGACTTGTCACTGCGCATGCGTCAGGCCACGACCCGAGCCACGGCGTTCGAGTCAGACCTGGACGAGGTGCGCCTGATCGTAGAGTACCCACTGAGTCTGTTGTAGGGCCTTTCTTGCAACACTGTAATGTCCGGCTCACCTTGTCGTTAGCTTGCCCTTCGTAAGATTGAACTGTACTGAAATTCAATCACGAGGTGAGCAACATGAGCCTGATCAAGTATGCGCTGATGGGCGTTCTGGCCCTGGGTAGTGGTGCCGCGCTGGCCGAAGGCGGCGCGGAACGTTCGAAACAGTTCTGGGAGAACTTTCGCCTGAGCCAGGAGCAGATCCACGGCAAGAAGGATCAGGCGCTTGCCACGTCCGACGCGCAGAAGCGCAAAAATGCTCAGCAGCAGGTGGTCGAAGAGTAGCTCCATTCACCTTGGAAGCTCCCCGCTCCTTTGGAAAAGGTGAATTTTTGGCGCCCACACGGGCGCCATTTTTATTTGCGTGCAACCAATACCGCGCGACGTGGCGCAGGCAGGCCTTCGATGGTGCGGCTGTGGTCGGCCGGGTCGAGGAAGTCGCTGAGCGACTGGTAGCGCATCCACTCGGTGCTGCGTTGCTCCTCGATGCTGGTGACACTGACATCGACACAGCGCACATCACTGAAGCCTGCGCGGCGCAGCCAGCGCTCCAGGGCCGGCACCGAAGGCAGGAACCAGACATTACGCATCTGCGCGTAGCGATCTTCGGGCACCAGCACCTGATGTTCGTTGCCCTCGATCACCAGTGTTTCCAGCACCAGTTCGCCGCCCTTGACCAGGCAGTCCTTGAGCGCCAGCAAGTGCTCGATAGGTGAGCGGCGGTGGTAGAACACGCCCATGGAGAACACCGTGTCGAAGCCTTCGAGGTTGGCCGGCAGGTCTTCCAGGGCGAAGGGCAGGTGCCAGGCAGGTAGTTCTGGCAGGTAGCGTTGAACGGCCTGGAACTGGCAGAAGAACAGCCAGTTAGGGTCGACGCCGATCACGCTGTCGGCACCGGCTCCGAGCATGCGCCACTGGTAGTAGCCGTTGCCGCAGCCGACATCGAGAATGCGTTTGCCCTTGAGATCCAGGTGCGGGGCGACCCGCGACCATTTCCAGTCCGAGCGCCACTCGGTATCGACGTGCACGCCGAACAGGTCGAACGGACCCTTGCGCCAGGGCGACAAGCCCATCAGGGCCTGGCGCATGCGTTCGCGGGTGGCCGGGTCGCAGTGGCAATCAAGGTTCAGGCCGTTGACCAGGTCGATCTGGCTCGGCACCAGTGTCGGCAGTGCGTCCAGGGCATTCTGCCAGCGCTCCAGGTCGCCGTGGCCTTTCTCCATCTTGGCGTCGAGTTGCGCTTGCAGGCCTTGTGACCATTGCGCCAGGGGGGTGCCCGCCAGACGGCGGACCAGAGGGGAAAGATCAATCATGGCAGGGCAATCAACGAGGCAAAGTTAAGGCATTGGAACCAGGGCACGACCTTGGAGAAACCGGCTGCGAGCAGGCGCTCGCGGTGTTCTTCAAGGCTGTCGGGTTTCATCACGTTCTCGATGGCGCTGCGCTTCTGGGCGATCTCCAGTTCGCTGTAGCCATTGGCGCGTTTGAAGGCGACATGCAGGTCGGTGAGCAGGGCGTGTTCTTGCGGGTCGTTGAAGCGCAACTTTTCCGAGAGGATCAGTGCGCCGCCCGGCAACAGCGACGTGCGGATGCGCGCAAGCAGTTCCTGGCGCTGTTCGGGGGCGATGAACTGCAGCGTGAAGTTCATTGCCACCACCGAGGCTGGCTGGAATTGAAGTGCGAGGATGTCGCCCTCGATCACCTCCACCGGCAGCAGCTCCTGGAACATCGAATCCTGGGCGTTGAGGTATTGCCGGCATCGTTCGACCATGGCCGCGGAATTGTCTACCGCGATAACCCGGCAACCGTCGCTGCGTACATGCCGACGCAGCGCCTGGGTCACGGCGCCCAGCGAGCAGCCCAGGTCATACAGTGCGGTGTTCGGCTGGGCGAATTGGGCTGCCAGTACGCCGAGGTTCTCGACAATGGTCGGGTAACCCGGCACTGAGCGCTTGATCATGTCCGGGAACACCCGCACCACGTCTTCGTTGAAGGCGAAGTCGGGCACCTGGCCAAGCGGCTGGGCGAATAGGCGGTCGGGTTCTTTGCTCACGGGGGCAATCCAGGCGTTGGGCGGTAAAAAAGCGGGCATTTTAGCCAAACTGGCCGCCAGATGCATGGCCTGGCTGACCAGCGCCGTCACTTCACGCTGATAGCGCAGTCAAAGGTCTGCACCGGACGCACTTCCGGAGCCCAGGGTTGTTGGTAGACCAGCAGCAAATGTCCCTCGCCTGCGGCCTGGGCCTGGAAGCGCCATACCGATTGACCGGCGCTGCCTACGACGCCGGCATCTTCCGGATGGCTGTAGACCTCGGGGCCGAGGCTGCGCAGGATTCCGCTGGCGGGGTTGTGCAGCAGCCAGCGGTAGCCGGTGCTGGGGTTGCTGGGCAGGGTCAGGATCAGGTGCTGGCCGGTTTGCAGTTGTACCGGGCAATCGGCCTGCTTTTCCAGCTCGACGTTGTGGCGTGGCTGCTGGACGCAGGCGGTGAGCAGGGCAAGGCTCAGGGGAGCGAGCAGGCGAATGGCAGTCATGTTGGCTCCGGATGGACGACGAAGGCGCAGCATAACCGAAGATGCTCGCGGAGCAAGCCGAGGCGTCGACTTGTCCCGCGATACTTTTCAGGGCCTCAGAACAGCACCTTGGCCACATCGCTGAAGCGCTTGGCGAAGTGCACGCTCAGACCTTCCTTGAGGTAATCAGGCAGTTCTTCGAAATCACCGCGGTTGGCTTCCGGCAGGATCAATTCGAAGATCTTCTGCCGCCGCGCCGCAATCACCTTCTCACGTACCCCACCAATGGGCAGGACTTGCCCGGTCAAGGTCAGCTCGCCAGTCATGGCCACGCCCTTTTTCGGCGCCTGGTCACGGGCCAGGGACAGCAGGGCGCTGGCCATGGTCACGCCTGCACTGGGGCCGTCCTTGGGCGTGGCGCCTTCGGGTACATGCAGGTGAATGTAGGCTTCGTTGAAGTAGGCCGGTTCACCGCCGTACTTCTTGAGGTTGGCGCTGACATAGCTGTAGGCGATTTCCGCCGACTCCTTCATGACATCGCCCAGTTGGCCGGTCAGCTTGAAGCCGCGGTTGAGGGTGTGGATGCGGGTCGCCTCGATCGGCAGGGTAGCCCCTCCCATGCTGGTCCAGGCAAGGCCGGTGATCACGCCTTTACCCGACAATACCTGCTCGCTACGAAACACCGGCATGCCCAGGGAGGCTTCCAGGTCCTTGGGGCCGATCTTGATCTTCGCCTGGGGATTGTCCAGCAGTTGCATCACCGCCTTGCGCACAAGCTTACCCAGCTGTTTCTCCAGCTGGCGCACACCCGCCTCGCGGGCATAGCCTTCGATGACGATGCGCAGCGCGCTGTCACTGATGCTCAGGCTGCCCTTGCTCACACCGGCCTTATCCAGCTGCTTGGGCCACAGGTGGCGCTTGGCAATGGCGAGCTTTTCTTCGGTGATGTAGCCGGACAGGCGAATCACTTCCATGCGGTCGAGCAATGGCCCGGGGATCGAGTCCAGGGTGTTGGCGGTGCACACGAACAGCACCTTGGACAGGTCCAGGCGCAGGTCCAGGTAATGATCGAGGAAGTCGACGTTCTGCTCGGGATCGAGGGTTTCCAGCAGTGCCGAGGCGGGATCGCCCTGGTAGCTCTGGCCCATCTTGTCGATCTCATCGAGCATGATTACCGGGTTCATCACCTCGACGTCCTTGAGCGCTTGCACCAGCTTGCCCGGCTGGGCACCGATGTAGGTGCGCCGATGGCCCTTGATCTCAGCCTCGTCGCGCATGCCGCCGACGCTGAAACGATAGAACGGTCGGCCCAGGGATTGGGCGATGGATTTGCCGATGCTGGTTTTGCCGACACCGGGCGGGCCTACCAGCAGGACGATGGAACCGCTGATTTCACCTTTCCAGGCGCCAATGGCGAGGAATTCGAGGATCCGCTCCTTGATATCGTCGAGCCCGGCATGGTGCTGGTCGAGGACTTTGCGCGCGTGTTTGAGGTCGAGTTTGTCCTTGCCGTACATGCCCCAGGGCAGAGCGGTGGCCCAGTCCAGGTAATTGCGGGTGACAGCGTACTCGGGGGAGCCGGTCTCAAGGATCGACAGCTTGCCCATCTCTTCGTCGATGCGTTTTTTCGTGGCTGCCGGCAATGTCTTGCCCTGCAGGCGCTGTTCGAACTGCTCCAGGTCGGCACTGCGGTCGTCTTTGGTCAGGCCCAGCTCCTGCTGGATGACCTTGAGCTGTTCCTTGAGGAAGAATTCGCGTTGATGCTCGCCGATCTGCCGGTTCACTTCGGCGGAGATCTCGTTCTGCAGGTGAGCGACCTCGACCTCCTTGCGCAGCATCGGCAGGACCTTTTCCATGCGCTTGAGCATGGGTACGCAGTCGAGCACTTCCTGCAGCTGGTTACCGGTGGCCGACGTCAGCGCGGCGGCGAAGTCCGTCAGTGGCGACGGATCGTTGGGGCTGAAGCGGTTGAGGTAGTTCTTCAGCTCTTCGCTGTACAGCGGGTTGAGTGGCAGAAGTTCTTTGATTGCGTTGATCAGGGCCATGCCGTAGGCCTTGACCTCGTCGGTTGGCTCATTCGGCTGATGCGGGTATTCGACCTCGACCAGGTAGGGTGGACGATGGTGCTTGAGCCAGGTGCGGATGCGTACCCGGGTCAGGCCCTGGGCGACGAACTGCAGCTTGCCGTTCTCGCGGCTGGCGTGGTGAACCTTGACCAGGGTGCCGTACAGCGGCAGCGCCGAGGTGTCGAAATGCCGGTGATCTTCTGGCGGGGTGTCCATGAAGAACAGTGCCAGGGAGTGGTGCGGGGTTTTGGCCACCAGGTCCAGGGTTTCGGCCCAGGGTTCTTCATTGACGATGACCGGCAGTACTTGCGCCGGGAAGAACGGGCGGTTGTGGATCGGGATCACATAGACCCTTTCCGGCAGTTGCTGACCGGGCAGGGCGAGGTTGTGGCCGGTGTGTCGGGAGGCTTCAGGATGCTCGACTTCGGCGTGTTCCTCGGGATGTTCGGGTAGATCCTGCTGATCGCTCATGGGGCACCTGCGTAAATGGCTATGGTGCTTAGATGGGGACTTAAGCACCAAGCTTCAAGCTACAAGCCGCAAGTAGGGATCGCGGTGCTTGCAGCTTGCAACTTGCAGCTAAAGCCTACTCAGCCAATTTGTAAGCGATTACGTAATCGCCCATCTTGGTCCCCAGCGAACCGTGACCACCGGCAGTCACCAGCACGTACTGCTTGCCATCCTTGCCGGTGTAGGTCATCGGTGTAGCCTGGCCGCCAGCGGGCAGGCGTGATTTCCACAGTTCCTTGCCGGTGTTGCTATCGTAGGCGCGCAGGTACTGGTCCAGGGTGCCGCTCAAGAAGCCCAGGCCGCCTGCAGTGACGATCGAGCCACCCATGCTTGGTACACCAATCGGCAGGCCAATCGGGATCGGCGAGCTGTCACGGCTGGTGCCGTTCTTGTGCTTCCACACCACTTGGTTGGTAGTCAGGTCGATACCGGCCACATAGCCCCAGGCCGGTGCCTGGCAAGGCACGCCCAGGGGCGACATGAACGGGTGCATGATCACTGCGTACGGGGCGCCGGTGTTCGGCTGCACGCCGCTGGTCTCGCTCTCGCGCTTGCTGCCGGCGGCGACTTGTTCCCGCGGCACCATCTTCGAGACAAAGGCCATGTAGTTTGGCGAGGTGAACAGCAGTTGGCGCACCGGATCGACCGAGACGCTGCCCCAGTTGAACACTCCCACGTTGCCTGGATACACCAGGCTGCCCTGGAGCGACGGTGGGGTGTACTGGCCTTCGTAGCGCAGCTCACGGAACTGGATGCGGCAGAGCATCTGGTCGAACGGGCTGGCGCCCCACATGGCTTGTTCGGTCAGGTCCGGGCCAAGCAGGTTGAGGTCCGAGCGGGCTTGGGTCGGGGCGGTATGGTCGCCTTCGACCGCACCTTGCGGAGCCGGTATCTCGTGGATTGGCACGATCGGGGTACCGTCACGACGGTCCAGCACATACAGGCTGCCCTGTTTGGTCGGGGCGATCAGCGCAGGCTTGACGCCATCGGCAGTCTTCAGGTCCAGCAGGGTTGGCTGGCTGCCGACGTCCATGTCCCACAGGTCGTGGTGGGTGAACTGGTAGTTCCAGCGTACCTTGCCGTTAGCCAGGTTCAGGGCGACGATGCCGGCGCTGAACTTCTCGGCGCCTGGGGTGCGGTCGGCGCCCCACTGGTCAGGCGTCTGGTTGCCCAGGGGCAGAAAGACCATGCCCAGTTTCTCGTCGACACTGGCCAGCGACCACATGTTCGCCGAGTTGCGGCTGTAGGTCTTGCCTGGGGCCAAGGGTGCGGTGTCATCCGGGGTGTTGCTGTCCCAGTTCCACACCAGGCGGCCATCGTGAACGTCATAGGCACGAATTACCCCGGACGGCTCATTGGTCGACTCGTTGTCGGTCACATGGCCGCCGATGATCACCAGTTCACGGGTGATCGCCGCAGGCGAGGTGGAGTAGTAACCGCCGGCGGTGAACGGGCCAATACCCGTGGTCAGGTCAATCACACCCTGGTTGCCGAAGCCTTCGCAGACCTTGCCGGTGTCGGCGTTCAGGGCAATCAGGCGGGCGTCGGCGGTGGGCAGGTAGAGGCGGCGCGGACAGGCGCGGGCCACAACCTGGCCGGCGTCGGAGATCTTCGGCGCCGGGCTGCCGTCAACACTGATGTAGTTGTTCTCGTCGTAATACGAGACACCGCGGCAGGTCATGTGGGCGAAACCCTTGAAACCTACCGGGCTCTTGATCTGCGGGTCGTAGCGCCAGATCTCGGCACCGGTGTCCGGGTCCAGAGCCAGCACCTTGCTGTGGGCGGTGCAGGCGTAGAGCATGCCGTTGACTTTGAGCGGGGTGTTCTGGTTGGTCAGCTCCACCGGGTCGTCGTCGGTTGGCAGGTCACCGGTACGGATACGCCAGGCTTCCTGCAGCTTGTGCACGTTGTCCGGGGTGATCTGGCGCAGCGGCGAATAGCGGTCGCCGAACTCGGTGCGGCCGTAGGCCTGCCATTCGCCATCGGGGATCTGCGGCGCGGTGCTGCTCAGTCCGGTGCTGTCGCGGCCCAGCTTGCCCTTGATTTCACCGGGATGAGTGAACTGGCTGGCCACGGCGATGGCGCCGGACAGGCCCACAGCCACGCTCAGCAGCGCCAGGTTGATCTTCGACGGATTGCCGAGCAGCGGACGCCGCGCCCATGGCAGCAGCAGGACTACGCCCAGGGCGAACCACAGGGCCAGACGCGGCACCAGTTGCCACCAGTCAAGGCCCACTTCCCACAGCGCCCACAGGGTGCTGCCGAGCAGCATCACGCCGTACAGGCCCAGGGCGTGGCGGCGCAGGGCCAACAGGAGGATGCCGGACAGGGCGAAGCCGATACCGGCGATCAGGTAATACAGCGAGCCGCCGAGCTGGCTCAGCTTGATGCCGCCCGCCAGCAGGGCCAGGCCCATCAGCAGCAACAGCACGCCAACCAGGCGCGGCAGCCAGCGGGTTCTACTCAAGGCACCTTCTGTGCTCATCGTGTGTTCTCCGGTAGGTGAAAAGGGCGATTAAAAATGGCTTTGAATCTTGATCCCGCCGATCAGCGCGTCGTCGACCCGGCTCACGCCACCGGGGTGGCGGATGTATTGCAAGTTCGGGCGCACGGTCAGCCAGTCGGCCAGGTGAATGCCGTAGTACAGCTCGGCGCTGTACTCGGTGTCCTGGATCGGACGGAACAGGGGATCGTTGTAGTCGCTGACGCCGTTGGCTTGATTGAGCGCTTTGGTGTTCTTGCGGTAGGCAGGGTTGACGTGCACGCGGGCCAGGGCGAAGCCGATGTCGTCCTTGGCGCGAGCATCGAACGGGCCCTTGTACACCACACCTGCCTGAACATAGTTGTCGATGGCATTGGTCTTCTTGTCGTGCAACGTGGCGTTGGCGAACACGCTCAGGCCACGGGAGTGGTCTGCAGCCTGCGACGTCAGCTGCTGCTGGGCACCGAGCCAGAAGCCGTGCTTGCTCGAACTGCTGCGGTAAGCCTGGCCGCTCAGCGCTGCCGCCTGGTCGTTGCTGTCCTTGTAGACATCGGCTGCCTTGGCATTACTGTAGTAGTAACCAGCGCGATATTCCCCTGGCAGGCCATTGACCGCCGGGCTCCACACCAGTTCGACCGGTATTACCGCACCCTGGCTGCCGCTGCCGCTGAGCTTGAAGCCGTTGCCGCGGTCCAGGTTGGAAGGGTTTTGCTCGTAGGCGCCGATCTGCGCGTACAGCTTGGGCGTGAGGTTGTACTTGACCCGCAGGGCCCATTGGCTGACCGGCCAGTTGTACCAGATGTCGCCGACCCAGTTGCCCACCTGCGAGCCGCAGAAGGCCAGGTTCTGGAAGTCGCAAGGGAAGCTGTTGAAGTCTTCGCCCTGACCGAAACGGCCGAATTTCACATCCAGGGCACCGTCGAAGTACTTCTGCTTGATCCACATTTGGGTCAGGCGCCAGGTCTGGCCGCGGCCCCAGACTTCCTGGGCCGAAGTGAAGCCGCCGACCCGTGGGTCGTTGATGCGGTCGTTGCTGATGTTGTTGCCGTGGCGCTCGGTGACGGTCAACTGGAACTCGGCGTCGTGCCAGCCGAGGATCTTCTGCAGATCCAGGTGGGTGCCGAGGGCGAACTGATCGCTGTAGCGCGCGGTTTTGTCGTCGTCGTAGCCGCCGTGCAGGTTGGCACCCATCTCGCCGGTGTAGTCGAGGCTGAAGTCGTAGCCGCGTTCAGCCAGCTCCGTGCGGGTGCCGCTCCAATCGCCGAGCATCCATGGCGAGTCGTTGGCGAGCATCGCGGTGGCCTGGGCATAGGGGGCCAGGCTGGCGAAGGCCAGACCCGAAAGCAGCGTCCGGGTGGCGGGGAAAAGGCGGAAACGATCAATCTGAGGCATGAGATAGCGCTATCTTTTGATTGTTGAAAGTACGTAAAGTGCGCCGGGTCCTGGTGATCGTCGGCGATAAAGCTGCTGGGTGGTTAACTGAAGCGATTCAGCTTGCGGCGGAGAGGATATAGCTGAATTTGTAAGAAAAAAAGTTAATTCAACGAGAGGGACCGTTGTTGGATCGGTAATAGTCCGGCAGGGTGGGAGCGAGCTTGCCGCGCAATGCGATGTGGCTGACAACACGTAATTGTGGGGCAAGCCCGCTCCTGTATCAGGGATCAGAAGCTGGTACGCAAGCCTACTTCGACACTCCGTCCAGGCGCCGGCGCGATGTCACGCAGAATGGAACTGGCATAGCGCACGGTCTGGTCGGTGAGGTTTTCACCGCGAACAAAGGCCAGCCACTGGCTCTGGCCGATGTCGAAGCGATAACCGAGGCTGGCGCCGAGGGTGGTGTAGCCATCGGTACTGGTTTCATTGTCCGGTTTGCGCTGTTGGTCGCTGGCATGTTGCACGTCGACCCGTGCCTGCCAGCGATCCAGTTCCCACAGCAGGCCACTGTTCAGGCGCAGCGGGGCAATGCGTGGCAGGTCTTCCCCGTTGTCCAGGTTCTTGGCCCGAGTGTAGTCGCCGGACAGTTCCAGGGCAAAGCTGCCCAAGTGGTTCTGCGCCAGTTGCCAGCGCTCCTGGGCCTCGATGCCATAAAAGCGGGCACGCACACCTTTGTACAGGTACTCGGGCACGTCACCGGCGTGGTCATGGTCGTGATCGTGGTCTTCATCGCCATGGTCATGATCGTGGTCATGGCCTTCGCGCATGTTACCGCTGGCCAGCAGACCGATGTAGTTGCGGAAATGACTGTAGAACACGCCGACGCTACCTTTGTGCACGCCGTTGTCGAAGCGCAGGGCCAGGTCGCTGGAAATTGCTTTCTCCTTGCTCAGGCCTGGATCGCCGACCTCAAAGGTGCCGGTGGCGACGTGGGCGCCATTGGCATACAGCTCGTAGAAGGTCGGTGCGCGTTCGGTGTAGCCCAGGGTTGCGGCCAGGGACCAGATCGGTGTCAGCTCATACACAGCACCCGATGACAGGCTGGCGGCGGTAAAGCTGCTGGCGCTGTCGGCATGGGCGAAGCGCTCACTGCCCTGGCTGTCGGGATCGATCCGGGTGTGTTCCAGGCGCCCGCCCAGGTTCAGGTTGAGGCGTTCGCTGGCTTGCCATTGTTCGAGCATGAACAGCGCCAGGCTATTGGTATCGCTTTGCGGGACGAAGGCTTCTTCACCGAGGGCGGAAAATTCGTTGCGGCTGACCTGGGCGCCGATCACCCCTTCGACCGGCCCCCATGGCTGATGCCGGGCTTCGACCCGCGCTTCGTAACCTTTGTTCTTGAAGGTGGTGTGCACTTCACCACCTTCCAGTTCGCGGTGCTGGTAATCGGTGTAGCCGACGTCGAACTTCAGCGAACTGAAGGGACCCTCAAGGTCGCGCAGCTCGGAGGCGAAACCGTAGTGATCCTGTTGCATGTCCAGGCGCACGCCGGGTTCGGCTACGGAACCATAGTTCGAGTCGTAGCGGCTGTAGGACAGGCCGGTATAGCCGTGATCCCAATGGTAAGAACCGCCGATGGCGCCGCCGTCCTGGCGACCGTCGCTGTTATCCAGTTTATGGCGGCTGCCCGGATCGCCGGCGTCGCGGACCTTGGAACTGCGGGCGTAGCCGGGGATGCGCAGGTCGTTGAACTGCCGGCTGTTGGCATCCAGGTGCAAGGCAAAGCGGCCGTCACCGGCTTCCAGCTTGCCGGCGCTGCTGCGCGTGGTGTCGGCGCCGCCATAGCGCAACTCGCCCGCGCCATGAATGCCGTCGATAGGGGCGGTGGGAATGCGGTTGTCGAAACTGTTGACCACCCCACCGATGGCGTTGCCACCATAGAGCAGGGCGGCCGGGCCGCGGACGATTTCGATGCGTTCTACGGTGGCCGGGTCCAGCGGTACGGCGTGATCATAGGACAGCGAAGATGCGTCCAGGGCGCCGACGCCATTGCGCAGAATGCGAATGCGATCGCCGTCCAGACCACGAATCACCGGACGGCTGGCACCGGGGCCGAACCAGGTCGCGGCGACGCCGGGCTGGTTGTTCAGGGTCTGACCGAGGCTGCCTTTTTGCTGCAGGGCCAGGTTGTCACCTTCGAGCACGGTGGTGGGCGCGGCCAGTTCGCTGTTGCCCAGCGGGTTGGCGGTGATGACTTGGGGCTGCAACTCCACGGCCTGGCTCAGCGGCGAAGCGAGCCATACGGCGGCGGCGAGAGGGGAGAGTCGAAGGGGTAAGCGACGCATGGGTAGCGGGGTTCCTAGGCTGTGTTATATTGTTGATACAATATAACATTACTATTAATAATTAAACGCCCACGCGCTGGCTAGAGCCTTTGCACCCACTAGAATGTCTGTTGGCAGCACCTTGAATATGAAAAGTCTGAAGACTTGCAGCCCGCCCCTGGGCTAAGGTGCGCACTTTTGATTCGCTGGAGCACAGGCATGACCACCGCCAACCCCAATCCGCTGCATGGCGTGACCCTGGAGCAGATCCTCACCGCGCTGGTGGCGCACTACCAATGGCAAGGGCTGGCCGAGCGCATTGATATCCGCTGCTTCAAGAGCGATCCGAGCATCAAGTCGAGTCTGGCCTTCCTGCGCCGCACGCCTTGGGCCCGGGAGAAAGTCGAGCGGCTGTACCTGAAGCTGCAACGTGGCCGCTAACCCCATGACCCGCCGCGAGGCCGTGATCGGCCTGGCAGCCTGCCTGGGTTGGAGCGCTCTGGCGATCCAGCTGTACCTGGTGCTATTGGCGCGCTGGCAGGAACAGGCCAGCTTGATCGGCGGTCTGGTGACTTTTTTCAGTTACTTCACGGTATTGACCAATACCCTGGTGGCAGTGGTGCTGAGTCAGGCGGCCTTCGGCAGGCCGGGCGCTGCACGGCGTTTGTTTCTCGCCCCTTCGGTCAGCTCGGCTGTGGCCGCCAGTATCGTGTTGGTCGGGCTGGCCTACAGCCTGTTATTGCGCCATCTGTGGCACCCGCAAGGTTGGCAGTGGTTGGCCGATGAACTGCTGCATGATGTCATGCCATTGCTGTTCGTCACCTATTGGTTGTGCTGCGTGGAAAAAGGCAGCCTGCGGCTCAAGCACGTGTGCGCCTGGCTGCTGTATCCGTTGGGGTATTTTGCCTATGCGCTGCTGCGCGGGCAGTCGATAGGGGTTTATCCCTATCCGTTCATCGATGTCGCAAGCCTTGGCTATGGGCAGGTACTGCTCAATGCCCTGGCGATCCTGATCGGCTTCATTGCCATCAGCCTGCTGATACTGGGTTTGGATCATTGGCAGGGCGGGCGCCTGGCCAAGGCCAGGACGCAACCCTGATGGTGCCTGTTACTCGTCGTCGTGCGGGTCGAGACGCCAGTAGGCGGCGGCCTTGATCAGGTCTTCCTTGACGCCCTTTTCGTCAATCAGCAGACGCTTGGTCTTGCGCGTCAATGCTTTCTCCAGGGCAACCCAGGTATAGAGCTGACCTTCAGGCAGGGCCAGATCCTTCACCACCTTCAGCAGATCTTGCTGCTGGCGCTGTACCCAGATCACTTGCAGCTGCGCCTGACTTTCCAGGACCTGTTGTTCCTGCGCATCTTCGATCTCGATGACCGCCAGCACTTTGCGCGTGGATGGCAGTTCTTCCAGGCGTCGGGCAATGGCCGGGATCGCCGTTTCGTCACCGATCAGCAGATAGCTGTCGAAGATATTCGGCACCACCATTGAACTGCGCGGTCCGGCAATGTTCAGCACCTGTCCGACCTCGGCCTGGGCAGCCCAGGTTGAGGCAGGACCGTCGCCGTGCAGGACAAAGTCAATATCCAGTTCACCGGCTGCCAGGTCGATACGCCGCGGGGTGTATTCGCGCATGGTCGGGCGCAGGCCTTCGCGACTGAAGTCGAGGTTGTCCAGGGCAGCTTGTTCCTCTTGCGAACAGGCGAACATCAATTTGACGTGATCGTCGCTGCCGACGCTGGTGAAACCTTGCAACTGTGGTCCGCCCAAGGTGATGCGGCGCATGCGCGGGGTCAGCTCGGTGACCCGCAGTACGTCCAGGCGACGGTGTTTGATCTCATGGTTGACGCGATGAATCGCGCTGTTTTCGCTGACACTCATTCCGGGTCCTCCGTAACGGTCGCAGTGGGCCCTGCGACGATGGCTTTGGCGGTGTTGTTGAGCAGGGTTCGTACCCGCTCGATTTCTTCCGGGTTCCAGCGGCCACTGTGCATCTGCAGGGCATGCCGCAGGTTGTGCACCGCTTCGTGGATCTCCTGGGGCCGGTCGTGCCCGCACAGCGAACGTTTACTGACTTCGATACGCATGCGCACACCGTCCAGGGCGATCGATTGCTCGGCCAGGGAATCAAGGCCGGCAGGGGTGACGCTGTAGCGCTTCTTGCTGCCATGGGTCTGGCCGACGATCAGCTCGCTTTCTTCAAGGAAGGTCAGGGTTGGGTAGATAACGCCTGGGCTTGGGCTGTAGTTGCCGCCAAACAGGCTTTCGATCTGGCGAATCAGGTCATAGCCGTGGCAGGGCTGCTCGGCCAGCATCGATAACAGCAGCAATTTCAGATCGCCAGGGGCGAAGACCCGTGGGCCGCGGTCGCCACGCTCGCGGCTGTGGCTGTGGCGACGTTCGAAACCGTCATGGCGTTCGCCATGTTCACGGTGAGGATGATGTTCACGCATGGAGGGCTCCGTTTGCGTTAGATGTATCTTTAGATATTACTCAAGATATATCTTAAAGCAAGTATGAGATTGAGAGTATTTCTCATGAAAAGGGTGAGGAGATGAACGGTGCCGTTGAAAAACCAATGCCCAGGCGTCTGTCACCCGCCTGAGCGTTGGTTCAAGGGGTTACTGGTGCGCCACCTGTGGCGTCTTGCACAGGGTATGGTTACCGGGTTGCAGGTAGGGGGTCAGGATCGGTGCCATGCCCTTGAGCACCTGTACCGGCAGGGCCGAGGTGAACTTGAAGGACTCGGCGGCGCGACCGGGTACGAAGGCGGTGAGGGTGCCAAAGTGGTTGTCGCCAAGGAAGAACACAAAGGTCGCCGTGCGGTTGATCGCCTTTGAACCCAGCAGACGGCCACCGGCTCCCCAGCTTTCGAGACGGTTGTCACCGGTACCGGTCTTGCCGCCCATGACCATTGGCGTACCGTCGTCGAGTTTGAAGCTGCCGGACACCCGTCGTGCGGTCCCGGCATCGACCACCTGCGAGAGGGCGCCGCGCAAGGCCCGGGCGACTTCCACTGACAGCACCCGCTGACCCAGGTCCGGATCACCCGCCAGGCGAGTCTCATAAGGCGTATCGGCGGCAAAGTGCAAGGTATCGATACGCAAGGTCGGCAGGCGAATACCATCGTTCTGGATGATGCCGATCAGCTCGGCCAGGGCTGCCGGGCGGTCGCCGGAGCTGCCGATGGCGGTGGCCAGCGAGGGCACCAGGTGATCAAAGGGATAGCCGACGCGTTTCCAGCGCTGGTGGATATCGAGGAAGGCCTCGATTTCCACCAGGGTACGAATACGACTGTCACGCGCGCCTTTGTGCCGGCTCTTGAATAGCCAGCTGTAGACTTCCTGGCGCTCGAACTGGCTGCCCTGCGCGGCGTCCTGGAAGTTGGCGGTGGGATTGTTCAGCAGGTAGCCCAGCAGCCACAGGTCCAAAGGGTGGACCTTGGCGACAAAGCCCTGGTCGGGCAGGTCGAATTTGCCGGGACCGTAGGCATAGTACAAATTGTCCAGGCGCTCATCGGTCAAAATGTCTTGCTTGGTGGGCTTGCGCTTGGTGTCCTGCAAGTCCTTTTTCAGGTGAGCACGGACGAAGGCGTTGAAGGTGGCCTGGTCGGCTTCGGGGAACAGATAGCGGTGTACGGCAGCCAGGCGGATCGGGGTGATCCGCAAACCGTCGAGGAAGGTGTCCAGGCGCTGTTGCGAGGTCTTGCGCTGGTACTTTTTCCAGAACCTGCGCAAGTAGTCGGTGCCTTCCTTGTCGGCAAAACGGGCCAGGTACTCCTGGCGTCGCGGTTCAGCATCGTCCTTGAGCAGTCTGATGCTGCTACCCGGCGTCTGGTAGGTGCTGTAGCGCACCAGGTCACGCATCAAGCGGATAAACGGCAAGTTGATCGACTCGCGCAAGGCGTCCTTGAGCGTGGTAATTCGGCTGTTATCTTCCTTGCGAAAGTTATTGAACACATGCATGCCGCCCCCAGTGAAGAAGGCCTCACCGGGGCTGGCCGAATACTTGCGATTAAGCGCGGCATCGAGCATCGCGGTGATGTTGCGGTCCTTGTTCTGGATCAGGTAGTCGATGGCCCAGCGGGTAATGAAGTCAAGCTCGGCGACTTCGACTTTCTTCAGGTCGGCGGCGGGGGTAGCGGCGTACTTGTCATGCAGTTCGGCGATGATTTCCAGGTAGCTGGTCAGCACCCGCAGCTTGGCAGTGGAGCCCAGTTCCAGCTTGCTGCCCTCGTTGATGTCGAAAGGCTGGTCGGTGCTGTCGGTTTGCACCCGTACCCGCGAACCGTTGGCAGTGCGTTCGAGCAGGGTAAAGCTGTAGCGCACCTGGGTGGTGCTGGTCGGGGTCAGCAAGCGCTCGCCAAACAGGCCGATCTTCTCGGCGATGGCTGGATCGGCGAGGTCCTTGAGGTACTGGCTGACCTGGCCTTGCAGGTCAGATTGCAAGGTGCTGGTGGCCGACATGTCGAGACGGTCAAGGTCGTACAGCGGTCGGGCCAGGGCCAGGGAGAGCCGACTGCGGGCTACGCTGATGCCCTTGTTGGTGACGATCGGCTGGATGGTCGGCTGGGCAACCCAGTCGCGGTAGATCGTCTTGCTGGCCAGCGCGGCGTCGGCCAGGGGCCGGTCGACGATGTTGCTGGCAGCCAGAATTCGAATGTGGCTGTCGGTCAACTCGGCCAGTTCGTTGCGGCCCTTGGACAGAAAATGCGAGGGGCGGCGCTGGGCAATCATCAGCGACAGTACCTGACGCAGGGCCAGGCCGCGTGCAGCCATACTTGCAGGGTCGCTCTCGGTCGAGGTCAGGGCCCGGTTGACCTGGGCGAAGTCGGCGCCGTACCAGACCCGCAGGCCCTCAGCCATGCCATGTACTTCACCATGCCCGGGCACCGCCGAAAGCGGCACGCTGTTGAGGTAGTCACGCACGATGCGCTGCCGTGCTTCGATCGTTTGCGGGCCGCCCTGGTAGGCACGCACGCTGGCGGAAATCATCTGGCGGATTTTCTCGCTGCCCGAGACGGTCAAGCCGTCGGGGGAGTGACGGTACTTTTCCAGCTGGGTGGCCAGGGTGCTGCCACCGGCGGACTGGCCGGGCAGGGCCAGGTACCTGGCGACCTGGCTGTAGGCGGCCTTGGCAAAACGTGGCCAGTCCACGGCGGGGTTGGCGTTGGGGTCGTTGGCGGCGAGCAGGTCGCGGTTTTCGATGAACAGCAGGCTGTTGACGATGACCGGGGGGAT
Source organism: Pseudomonas sp. (assembly GCF_050739775.1). Classification (GTDB taxonomy): domain Bacteria; phylum Pseudomonadota; class Gammaproteobacteria; order Pseudomonadales; family Pseudomonadaceae; genus Aquipseudomonas. Next base: position 75,668 of record NZ_JBOICA010000013.1, on the reverse strand, counting down.
GGCGTCGAAGTCCGGGTACAGGTACTGCGGGTAGTGGTACTGGTAGAGCACATCGCCCTTGCAGTCGGTGATCGACAGGCCAGTCTGAATTTTCTCTTTATAGGGCACGAAGAGTCCGTGCTCGGTGTAGTCCATCAACGCCGGGGAGAAATGTACCTGTTCGCTGATCACATAATCACGTTTCAGCAGACGTGGCAGGAATTCCCCCAACGCGCTATAGCCCAGGCGTTTGTCGAAGGGGCCGTCACCCGGATAAATGATCGCATCGCTGGGCCCCGGCTGCAGGGAGTAGGTCAAGGTTGAGGCGAGTTGACTGAGCTCGCGTGATTGCAGGCGCGAGGTGTGCATTTCATTGGCGATGGCCATTCCCAGCGCAATCAGGGCAAGCAGCAGCACCAGCCACAGCAGCCGCCACCACAGACGACGTTGGCGAGGGCTTTTCGGCAATGGCGATTCTTCATGGGATTCAGTGGGAGTTTCCTTACTCGTTGGTTCCGATTGCCACAATGCGCCCATAGTGTTCAGCCCGGCTACGTATTTTCGTCTTGCTTGCCTGAAGCTTAGACGGTGAGCGGGTTTGGTGAAAAATTTGTAAGCCTTGTAAGGCGCTTCCCAAAAAAGGGTAGGGCATGCGCCTTTGGTGGAGGTTGTAATGCCCTATTTTGGTGCTATGTTAGCCGCCCTGTTTGTCACGCTGGAGAAAACACGGGGAATGCCCCTCCGTGGATGCGGTTTTGGCCGAGAGTTCTCGCCAAATATCCTGCTCTTTATAGTGAAATGCCCTGCAGGGGCCTTTCTATACTGCTCGCCCCTTTCGCTTTGCCGGCAATTTGCGTGTCGGTAGACGGGGCCGCTCACAAGGTGGCGCCCGGCAAGGCAGCGTATCCAGCCTATCGGCGGTACCAGGCCTGCACGAAGGGTCTATATCCAATAACAAAATGAGGTTGTATTTCTATGCCAGTCGGCAACCATCCTTCTCACGCTGAGACCGCTCAGGGCGGCCCACTCAAGCGAGAACTCGGCGAGCGACATATTCGCCTGATGGCGCTTGGCGCCTGTATCGGTGTCGGCCTGTTCCTGGGCTCGGCCAAAGCCATTGAAATGGCCGGACCGGCAATCATGCTGTCCTACATCATTGGTGGCCTGGCGATCCTGGTGATCATGCGCGCCCTTGGTGAAATGGCCGTGCACAACCCGGTCGCAGGCTCCTTCAGCCGTTACGCTCAAGATTACCTGGGCCCGCTGGCGGGCTTCCTGACCGGCTGGAACTACTGGTTCCTGTGGCTGGTGACCTGTGTGGCGGAAATCACCGCGGTGGCCATCTACATGGGCATCTGGTTCCCTGAAGTACCGCGCTGGATCTGGGCTCTGGCGGCCCTGGGCAGCATGGGCGCGATCAACCTGATCGCGGTCAAGGCCTTCGGTGAGTTCGAGTTCTGGTTTGCCCTGATCAAGATTGTCACCATTATCGCCATGGTCCTCGGCGGTATCGGCGTCATCGCCTTTGGCTTCGGCAACGACGGCGTGGCGATGGGCATTTCCAACCTCTGGAGCAACGGCGGCTTCATGCCCAATGGCGTGACCGGTGTGTTGATGTCGCTGCAGATGGTGATGTTCGCCTACCTGGGCGTAGAAATGATCGGCCTGACCGCCGGTGAAGCACGCAACCCGCAAAAGACCATTCCCCAGGCCATCGGCTCGGTGTTCTGGCGCATCCTGTTGTTCTATGTCGGTGCGCTGTTCGTGATCCTGTCGATCTATCCCTGGAACGAGATTGGCAGCCAGGGCAGCCCGTTCGTGATGACGTTCGAGCGTCTGGGCATCAAGACTGCCGCCGGTATCATCAACTTCGTGGTGATTACCGCTGCGCTGTCGTCGTGCAACGGCGGCATCTTCAGCACCGGGCGCATGCTTTACAGCCTGGCGCAGAACGGTCAGGCACCGGCGACTTTCGCGCGGACCTCAAGCAATGGCGTGCCGCGTAACGCTTTGCTGCTGTCCATCGCCGCTTTGCTGCTGGGTGTGTTGGCCAACTACCTGGTGCCGGAAAAAGTCTTCGTCTGGGTAACCGCCATTGCCACCTTCGGGGCAATCTGGACCTGGGTGATGATCCTGCTGGCGCAGCTGAAGTTCCGTGCCGGTCTGAGCAATGCCGAACGCGCTGCACTGAAATACCGCATGTGGCTGTGGCCGCTGAGCTCCTACCTGGCGCTGGCGTTCCTGATCCTGGTGGTCGGCCTGATGGCTTACTTCGAGGAGACCCGTGTGGCGCTGTATATCGGCCCGGCGTTCCTGGTGATGCTGACAGTGCTGTACTACGTGTTCAAGTTGTCGCCTAAAGCTGACAACGTGCAGTTGGCGCGTTCAGCGTCGTGATGTAGAAACATCGTGGGGCAAGTCCACACATACCTGTGGGGGGCTTGCCCCGCGATGAAGCTTCAAGTCGCCGGCACCTGCACCGGCCGACCCAAGCGCTTGTTCAGATCAAGCCAGGCCGCCAGCAACGCCATCAACCCCACCCCTACCAGTGCGGTCAGCAACTGCATCGACCAGTGTTCATCCGCCAGGGCATTGACCATGTCCGCCAAGGGCGCGAGCAGTACGCCAAAACAGAATACTTCCAGCGAATAGCGCCCCATGCGACAGGTTTGCTGGGCTAGCCAGTTTTGCGTCCAGCGGCTGCCAGGCAGCAGTTTGGCGGTAACGTAGGCCAGCGCCAGGAAGTGCAGCAGACGTACCGGCGACAGGTCAGTCTTGCTGATGGGGTACAACAGCTCGCTGATTGCTGCCGGCATCAGTGCATCGTGAATCTCTGGCCAGCGCCAGGAAACAGTGATCAGGCAAGCCAGCAGTGAATAGGCGGCCGCTGCCAGAAACAGCGGTTGGTGAAGCAACGGCAGGGTTTGCGGCGCACGTGGCCGCTGTCCGTGTATCGCCGCTGCGCCACCGAGTACAAACAGAAATTGCCAGGTGACCGGGTTGAAGTACCAGACACCGTCGGAAAAATTCGCCAGATTCCAGCCTAGCCTCGGCGCCAGCAGATACACCGCCATCGACACACCCACCACCGCCCAGGTATGGCGCATCAACAGTGGCAGGACTATGGCCAGCCCGGCCAACAGTACGATGTACAGCGGCAGCGGATCCATCAGGTTGGGTTTGAAGCGCAGCAGCAGTTCATCGGTCAGCGCTTGCTGGGGGTTGGTGATGAAATGCGTCAGGCCCATTTCCTCGACCAGGTCGCGGGTTTGCACATGGCTGTTGGCGTAGAAGACGATGCCCATCAGCATCGCCAACAGGAAGATATGCACTACATACAGCACCCAGGTACGCCTGAGGATCTTTACACACGCGATTAGGTAACCATCGCGTTGCAAGACCTTGCCGTAGGCCAGTACCGCCGCGTAGCCGGCGAGGAATACGAAGACTTCCGCAGCATCGCTGAAACCGATGTTACGCAGGGTGATCTGGCCCAGAGGGTTGTGCGGGATGTGATCCCAGAAGATGAAGATCAGCGCCAGGCCCCGAAAAAAATCGATGCGCGGGTCGCGTCCGTTAAACATGGCAGCGGGCTCTTGAGCAGTGGATTAAATAGTGACAGGCCGACGTCGGCATTCTCACGCGCCACACGTCGGGCGGGGGGCAGGGTGGCGGTATTGGCAAGCAATTGCAAAAGTTGCCTATTACTTGATGTCTCAATACCGCGCTTGATCCTCAGGCGACTGCCAGGTCCTGAGGTTCAAAGCTGTCCGCCCTGGCCATCTGCCACATCCGCGAATAGAACTCGCCACTGATTTCGCCGCTGAGCAGTTCGCCAGGCTTGAGGAACACATGCATCTGCGAGAACAGCTTGATCTCGGTGGCTGAAATCCGTCGAACCAGATGCTTGGCCGCCAGTTGCGACGGATGTTCGAGACCTGCGGCAGCGAGCATTTCGGCCAGGGCCTTGAGGGTGCTGTGGTGGAAGTTGAATACCCGCTGGGCCTTGTCCGGCACCACCAGGGCACGTTGGCGCAGGGCATCCTGGGTGGCGACGCCGGTGGGGCATTTGTTGGTGTGGCAGCTCTGTGACTGGATGCAGCCGATGGCGAACATGAAGCCCCGTGCCGAGTTGGCCCAGTCGGCGCCGATGGCCAGGACGCTGGCAATGTCGAAGGCGCTGACGATCTTGCCGCTGGCCCCCAGTTTGATTTTGTCGCGCAGGTTCAACCCAACCAGGGTGTTGTGCACGAACAGCAGGCCTTCACGCAGGGGGACGCCGATATGGTCGGTGAATTCCACGGGCGCTGCACCGGTACCACCCTCTTTGCCATCGACGACGATGAAGTCCGGCAGGATCCCGGTGTGTAGCATCGCCTTGGCAATACCCATAAACTCCCAGGGGTGACCCAGGCAGAACTTGAAACCTACCGGCTTGCCGCCTGATAGCTCACGCAACTGCGCAATGAACTGCATCATTTCGATCGGTGTGGAAAAGGCGCTGTGGCACGAGGGCGATATGCAGTCTTCACCCATCATCACGCCACGAGTCTCGGCGATCTCACGGGTGACCTTGTGCTTGGGCAGGATGCCGCCATGGCCGGGCTTGGCGCCCTGGCTCATCTTTATCTCGATCATGCGTACCTGCGGGTTGCGGGCCTGCTCGGCGAAGCGTTCGGGGTCGAAGCGCCCGTCCGAAGTCCGACAGCCGAAGTAGCCGCTGCCCAGCTCCCAGGTCAGGTCACCGCCGTGTTCGCGGTGATAGGGGCTGATGCTGCCTTCACCGGTGTCATGGGCGAAATTACCCAGTTTGGCGCCCTGGTTCAGGGCGCGGATGGCATTGGCGCTGAGCGAGCCGAAGCTCATGGCCGAGATGTTGAAGACCGAGGCCGAATAGGGCTGAGTGCATTGCGGGCCGCCGACCATCACCCGAAAGCTGGCCGGATCGCTCAAGGGCGCCGGGCGCATGGAGTGGCCGATGAACTCGAAGCCGGACTGGTAGACATCGATCAAGGTGCCGAAGGGTTTGTCGGACGCTTCGTTCTTGGCCCGGGCGTAAACCAGTGAACGCTGGGCCCGGGAGAAGGGCAGGGCGTCGCTGTCGGCTTCGAGCAGGTACTGGCGGATTTCCGGACGAATGCCTTCGACCAGGTAGCGGATGTTGCCCAGGATCGGGTAATTGCGGCGTACGGCGTGGCGGCTTTGCAGCAGGTCGAACAGGCCGATCAGGCTGAGCACAGCGGTGCTCAGGGTGAAGGGCCAGAGCCATTCATGGTGCAGGAAAGGCAGGCTCGCCAGGGTGAACAGTACGCAGGCGGCGAAAAAGGCATAGCGGCTGAGAAGTGACAGGCTCATACGGGTTCCTTGCGATGGCACGGTCAGGCTCAGGGCCTGGACAATCTTCGACCTTAGCCCGGTTGGACGCGCTAGCGCCAGCCTACAAACATGAAGGTTTGCGCCTGGTCTTGTGGAGTGAAAATCATTCGCGCAAGCGTTGTCAGCGCTGGCGTCTTGGCTCGCGGATCAAGCGCTCGCGCAGTTCGCCTTGCTGCGCCAGTTCCAGCGCAATGAGCAGTTGGACGTTGCCAGCAATCAGCGTGGCGACCGGCAGGCCATCGCGAAAGAGCAGCCGATTGCCGCTCAGCGCTGGCACCTTGTTGCCCGGTAGCAGGGTGCCGATCAGGTTCAACGGATCGCTGGCGCTGATGGCGACCAGGCCGCCGTCCACTGGTCGTCTGCGAACTTCGCGCAACAGAGCTACGGCTTCGGGCAGGGCGAACTGTTCGCCTGCCAGGCCGCTGATGAACCGCCCGCCACGGATTTCGCCGCGGGCTTCCAGGCGATGGTAGCAACGCAACAGTTCGCGCCAGTTCGGCAGCCAGTCGGCCTCACGCTCCAGCAGCCGCCAGCAGATCACACCGTAACGGCGCAGCAGGGTGCGGGCGACGTGTTCCAGGCTGTCATCACGGTTGCCGGCTGCCGGGGTTTTGCGCAGCAGCGCCCAGCGCCCGGCATCGTCCATGCCACCGAACAGCGCGCCGCGACCGCGACGATGGCTACGGTTCTGACGCTTGCTTGCCGGGGTGATCAGCGCACGCAGGCCGGCGAAACTGTCGGCGCTGACCAGGCCGGCGGCCACCAGCTCCTGCAAGGCGTTTTCCAGTTCGCTGGGGAGCAGGTGGGCATCGTTGACCAGCTCATCGAAAAACAACGCACCGTGCTCGCTCAACGCCGTGTATACCCGTTGCGCGCGCAGGCTCAGTTCGCTGCTGTCGAGGGCGGGGCCGAATGTGCGCCACAAGTTCAGTTGCGTGCGTGGCAGCAGCACCAGCGGTGTACTGCGCAGGGTAGTGCTGGCTGTGCCGGGGGCCAGGCGCGCCCACACATGCTTGCCGGCGCGACAGCTTTCGTCCAGCCAGCGCGGGCTGTAGTCGCTGATGCGGCTGGGCAGCAGATCGCTCTCCCAGGCGCCGGCCGCTGCCGGATAACCCTCGAACTGCACCAATACGACGCTGAGCGCTGCCGGACCTTGCAGGTGAGTGCCCGGCGCAAGGTGCTGCCAGTCGAACAGAAAACGCATGAAATCCTGCAGGCTGACCGGCTCGATCTCCCGCCGCAGGCGTTTGACCGTGTAGCGATGGATGCGTGCCAGCAGGTGGCGCTCGCACCATTGCAGATGTTGTTGGCCGGGACAGAAATAGCCGCGCATCACATAGCCTTCTGCCTCAAGCCGCACCAAGGCTAGTTCGAGATCACCAGTGGACAAGTGCAACGGCTCGGCGATCTGCTCCAGGGTCTGTGGCCCGAATCCGCTCAGGCGTGCGCGCAGCACTTCCACCAGTGCGGCCTCACGCTCGATGGGCTGGTCGAATCCTGCAAGCGCCACAAGGTCCGGTGTCATCTGCGCAGTGGGATAGATTGCGCGCAGGAGCACCTGGCGCTCGCGGGCCAACCAAAGGCACTGTCCGGCGTCGAGTTGCAGGCAGCAGGCCCGACCTGCCGCACGCAGTTCCTCAAGCCACGCCTGCCAGCCAGGGTTGGCCGTCACTTCATCCTGGCTGATGCCGGCCAGGCTCATCAGCGCCTCGTGCATTTCATCGCCGCGCGCAGGCGTTGGCCAGGTTTCGACTTGCACCGCACGAATGGCCTCAACATCCAGGGCGCCGAGATCATCACTGTGTTGCACATCACTCCAGCGTCGACTTTGTACCGCCTGGGTGCGCCGTTCTTCCAGTGGTGCATCATCGAGAAAGGTGTAAGGTCGGGCATTGAGAATCGCCGCGGCCAGCGGCGATGGCGCCGGCAGGTCACGGCTGATCAGGGTGATCTGCCCTTGTTCGATGCGCCGCAGCAAGGCCAGCCAGCCTTCACAATCCATGGCTTGGTGCAGGCAGTCGTCGAGGGTCTGCTCGACCAGCGGGTGATCGGGGATCTGCCGTTCGCCGACGATGTTTTCCAGGCAGGCGATCTGGTCGGGAAATACCGCGGCTATAAGATCCTCGCTTTTCATCCGCTGGATTTGTGGCGCCACCTTGCGGCCGCCGACAAAGCGCGGCAAGGCCAGCGCAATGCCGGCATTCCAGCGCCAGCGTACGCCGAACAATGGCGCATCGAGCAGGGCCTGGACCAGGATCGACTCGGCGTTTTTACTGGGCAGGTAGCGCCACACCTCGTCCAGGGCGAAGCTGTGGCTGGCGGACAGCGACAGCACGATGGCATCTTCGCTGGCAGCGGCCTGCAGCTCGAAATTGAAGGTGCGGCAGAAGCGCTTGCGCAATGCCAGGCCCCAGGCACGGTTGATGCGGCTGCCAAAAGGACTGTGAATGATCAACTGGGTGCCGCCGGACTCGTCGAAAAAACGCTCCATGATCAACGTTTGTTGTGATGGCAGGGCCCCCAATACCTGGCGAGTACGGGCCAGATAATCGAGTAATTGTTCAGCGCTGTCAGGGGTCAGGCCGATCTCTCCCTGCAACCAGGCGAGCGCGCCCTGCAATTGACCGGCAGACTCACCCAGGCGCCGGTCAATCTCGTCTTGCAGGCGGGCGACAGCGAACGACAATTCATCACTGCGCCCTGGTGCTTCACCCAGCCAGAACGGGATACTCGGCGGCAAGCCTTTGGCATCCTCGACGCGTACCTTGCCACTTTCCACCCGCAGGATGCGATAAGCGCTATTGCCCAGCTGAAAGATGTCGCCGGCGATGCTTTCCACTGCAAAATCTTCGTTGACGCTGCCGATGTTCAACCCTTGGGGTTCGAGCAGCACCGCATAGTCGGCGTTGTCGGGGATGGTGCCGCCGCTGGTCAGGGCGGTCAGCTGGCTGCCGCGTCGCCCGCGCAGGCTGCTGTTGACGGCATCGCGATGCAGGTAGGCGCTGCGCACCCCCTGACGACCATTGAAGCCTTCGGCGAGCATGCGCAGCAGGGCCTGGTAATGCGCCGGGTCCAGTTCGGCGTAGGGCGTGGCCTGGCGCAGGCAATCGTACAGCGCCTGCTCCTGCCAGGGCTGGCAGCTGACCTCGGCAACGATCTGCTGAGCCAGCACATCCAGCGGTGCCCGGGGAATCTGCAGCAGATCCAGTTCGCCGCGGCGTACACAGTCGAGCAAGGCTGCGCATTCGATCAGATCGTCCCGCGATAGCGCAAACAGACGGCCTTTGGGGGTGCCCTCGACCTGGTGCCCGGCGCGTCCGACCCGCTGCAAAAAGGCCGCAATCGAGCCGGGCGAACCGATCTGGCAGACCAGTTCGACCTCGCCGATATCGATCCCCAGTTCCAACGAGGCAGTAGCTACCAGCACCTGTAACTCGCCGCGCTTGAGGCGTTGCTCGGCATCCAGACGATGCTCCTTGGCCAGGCTGCCGTGATGCGCGGCTACCGCGTGCGCGCCCAGGCGTTCGCTCAGGTGCCGGGTCAAGCGCTCGGCCAGGCGGCGGGTGTTGACGAATACCAAGGTGGTGCGGTGTTCCCGGGCCAGAGCGGCCAGGCGGTCATACACCAGGTCCCAGACATCGCTAGCCATAACAGCGCCCAGAGGTACCGGCGGCACCTCCAGGGCCAGGTCGCGGGTACGGGCATGGCCGATGTCGACAATGGCACAGTCCCGGCCTTTGCCAACCAGAAAGTCGGCCACCCGTTGCACTGGACGTTGGGTGGCTGACAGGCCAATACGGCGCAAGGGCCGAGCGCACAAAGCTTGCAGACGTTCAAGGCTCAGTGCCAGGTGGCTGCCGCGTTTATTGCCGGCCAGGGCATGGATCTCGTCGACGATCACTGTGTGCACGTTGGCAAGGCCCTGACGCCCGGATTCGGAGCCGAGCAGTACATACAGCGATTCGGGCGTGGTCACCAGAATATGCGGCGCCTGGCGGCGCATGGCGCTGCGCTCCTTCTGCGGGGTATCGCCACTGCGTACCGCTGTGCGTATTGCCAGCGGTTTATTGCCTTGTTCGGTCAGGACCGCATTGATGCCCGCCAGCGGTGCTTGCAGGTTGATCTGGATATCGTTGGACAGCGCCTTGAGGGGCGAGACGTAAACCACCTGGGTCTGGTCTGGCAGATGTCCGCTGACCAGGCCCTGCTCGAACAGTTCGTCGAGGATTGCCAGGAAGGCGGTGAGGGTCTTGCCGGAACCTGTGGGGGCAGCCACCAGCAGCGATTGGCCGCGACGAATCAGCGGCCAGGCTTGCGCTTGAGCGGCGGTCACGGTCGGGAAGCGATGCTGGAACCAGGTGCGCACGGCAGGGTGGAAAGCAGCCAGTTGCGGGTGGTTCAGGGCAGGTAGGTTCATGGCCTGTTTATGCGGCTAACAGCAGCAGCTTGCAAGGTACATTCGTCAGGCTCCCACAGGGTTGTCCAGCCATCCTCAACATGTGATCCTAGCGCGCTTCCTCAGCGACGAGTCTCCAATGAGCAAAACCATACGCATCGCCGCCGCGCTCCTGCTCGATCCCCAAGGCCGAACCCTGCTGGTGCGCAAGCGCGGTACCCAGGCCTTCATGCAACCTGGCGGCAAGATCGAGGCCGACGAGCAACCGGTCAGTGCCCTGGCCCGTGAATTGTTCGAAGAGCTGGGGCTGCAGATCGATCCGCAGGACGCCGACTATCTCGGCCAATTCAGTGCCCCGGCGGCCAACGAGCCGGGTTTTGAGGTCCAGGCCGAGCTGTTTCAGGTGCACACCTCGATGCCCGTCGAGCCCGCCGCAGAGATCGAAGAAGTGGTCTGGGTCTCGGCGCGCAAGCAACTGACGCTTGAGCTGGCGCCGCTGACGCGAGACTTGATTCTGCCCCTGTACCGGCAATTAACTAGCCAACCCGCCTGAACCTCTATTTGCAAAGGAATGCCAATGATCCCCGCTCAAGAATGGTTGCTGTTCACCGGTGCCGCATTGTTGATGGTCCTCACACCGGGACCCAACATGATCTATCTGATTTCACGTTCGATTTGCCAGGGTCGCATGGCCGGGATCACTTCGCTGGTGGGCGTGGTCGGTGGGTTTCTGGTGCACATGAGCGCGGCGGCAGTAGGGCTTACCGCTTTGTTCATGGCAGTGCCACTGGGTTATGACCTGCTCAAGTGGGCGGGTGCCGCTTACCTGTTGTGGATGGCCTGGCAAGCGGTCAAACCCGGAGCGCGTTCGCCGTTTGAAGCCCGCGAGCTGACGCCGGACTCACCGGCGAAGCTGGTGATGATGGGCTTTCTGACCAGTGTGCTGAACCCCAAGGTGGCGATGTTCTACCTGTCGATCCTGCCGCAGTTCATCTCTCCGGAGCATGGCTCGCTACTGGCCCAGAGCCTGACGCTGGGGCTGACCCAGATTACCGTGAGCTTCTCGGTCAACCTGTTGATCGCGTTGTTCGCCGCCGGGCTGTCGGCCTGGTTCGTGCGTTATCCGTTGTGGTTGATGGTGCAGCGCTATGTAATGGGGTTCGTCCTCGCGGGCCTTGCGCTGCGCCTGGTGCAGGAGCAGCGCAAACTGGCGTGAGGCTCAACGGACCGCGCTGACACCTTCAAGGGTGGAGAACGAGGTGTCCTTGGCCGTCAGCAGGAAATCGCGCATATAGGGCGCATCGAGCATATCGGTGCGCACTGCCGCATACAGGGTGGCGAACAAGCCTTTCTCGCCCAGGCGTTTACCCTTCACATAACCCCGCGAGCTGTACTCGTGCAGGGCCCAGTGCGGCATGCCGCAGACGCCGCGACCGCTGGCCACCAACTGCATCATCATCACAGTCAGTTCCGCCGTGCGTACCTGCGCAGGTTCCACATCGGCGGGCTCCAGGAAACGGGTGAAGATATCCAGGCGGTCACGTTCCACCGGATAGGTGATCAGCGTCTCGCAGGCCAGATCGTCCGGCACAATGTAGGGCTTGCTGGCCAAGGGGTGCTGGTTGGCTACCGCGAGCATGGCTTCGTAAGTGAACAGCGGTACATAGGTGAGGCCGGCCAGCTCCAGGGGGTCGGAGGTTACCACCAGGTCCAGGTCACCGCGGGCCAGGGCCGGCAGCGGGGCAAAGGCAAAACCTGAGGCCAGGTCCAGCTCGACCTCGGGCCAGGCGTCGCGGAACTGGTCGATGGTCGGCATCAGCCACTGGAAGCAGCTGTGACATTCGATGGCCATGTGCAAGCGGCCGGCCGTGCCACCCGCCAGGCGGGCGATGTCGCGTTCGGCGCCACGGAGCAGGGGCAGGGTGGCATCGGCCAGTTGCAGCAAGCGCAGGCCGGCGCTGGTGAAGCGGATCGGCTTGGTCTTGCGCATGAACAGCTGCATCCCCAAGCGTTCTTCCAGCTCCTTGAACTGATGGGACAGTGCCGATTGGGTCAGGTGCAGACGTTCAGCGGCTTCTACCAGGCTGTCGGCTTCGCGCAGGGCGTGCAGGGTTTTGAGATGGCGAATTTCCAGCACTGGGTGCTCCATGAGTAAATTTTGAGATGAACACGAATTTATTGAGTTTGTCTCATGTTGCCCTGTCTGTCGACAATAGCGCCATCTTTTAGAGGGAGCACGACTGTCATGGCATTGGCCCACAACCTCGGTTTTCCGCGCATTGGCGCTGACCGCGAACTGAAAAAAGCACAAGAAGCCTACTGGAAGGGCGATATCGACCAAGCTGGCCTGCATGCGGTGGGACGTGAGTTGCGTGCTCGTCACTGGCAGTTGCAAAAGGACGCGGGTATCGAGTTGCTGCCGGTAGGTGATTTTGCCTGGTATGACCAGGTCCTGAGCCACTCCCTGGCCTTCGGCGCGATCCCCGAGCGCTTCGCTAAGACCCTGGCCAGCAATGGCTTGCCAACCCTCGAAACCCTGTTCGCCATGGCCCGTGGCGCCACCACCTGCTGTGCTGGTGAACACGGCCAGGCGCAATATGCACAAGAACTGACCAAGTGGTTCGACACCAACTATCACTATCTGGTGCCGGAGTTCAGCGCCGACCAGCGCTTCCTGCTCAGTTGGGAACAGTTGTTCGACGAAGTTGCCGAAGCGCAGGCCCTGGGCCACGCGGTCAAACCCGTATTGATCGGACCACTGACCTATCTGTGGCTGGGCAAGGTCAAGGGCGATGAGTTCGACAAGCTCGACTTGCTGGAGCGTCTGTTGCCGGTGTATGGCGAGATCCTCAGCCGCCTGGCGCGCCAGGGAGTGGAGTGGGTGCAGATCGATGAGCCGATCCTCGGCCTGGATCTGCCGCAAGACTGGAAGAACGCTTTCGAGCGCGCCTATCACATCCTTCAGTACTCGCCGTTGAAGAAGCTGGTGGCGACCTACTTCAGTGGCCTGGAAGACAACCTCGGCTTGGCTGTCGGCTTGCCGGTGGATGGCCTGCACGTCGACCTCGTACGTGCTCCGGAGCAATTGCCGGCGGTGCTCGACCGTCTGCCAACGTACAAAGTGCTCTCCCTGGGCGTGGTCAACGGCCGCAACGTCTGGCGTTGTGACCTGGACCAGGCCCTGGAGCAATTGCAGCAGGCCAAACAACGTTTCGGTGCCAATCTCTGGGTCGCCGGTTCCTGCTCGTTGCTGCACAGCCCGGTAGACCTGGCGCGGGAAGACAAGCTCGATGCCGAACTGAAAAGCTGGCTGGCTTTCGCTGCGCAGAAGTGCGAAGAAATTGCAGTACTGGCCAAGGCCCTGGAGGCTCCGCACCTGGCCGAAGTACAAAACGCGCTGGCCAATAGCCGGGCCGTGCAGCACAGCCGTTGCCACTCGCCGCGCATCCATAAACCGCAAGTCCAGGCGCGTCTGGCAGCGGTCACCACCGTGGACAGCCAACGCCAGTCGGCCTTTGCCCAACGTATTGAAGCCCAGCGCAAGCGCCTGCAACTGCCGGCATTCCCGACCACGACCATTGGTTCGTTCCCACAAACCTCGGCAATCCGCCTGGCACGCCAGGCCTACAAGCAGGGCAAACTGTCGGCCAATGACTACACCGACGCGATGCACAGCGAGATCCGCCACGCCGTGCAGGTGCAGGAGCGTCTTGGCCTGGATGTGCTGGTGCACGGTGAGGCTGAGCGCAACGATATGGTCGAGTACTTTGCCGAGCAACTGGAAGGTTACATCTTCACCCGTTTCGGCTGGGTGCAGAGCTATGGTTCGCGTTGCGTCAAGCCAGCGATCATCTACGGTGATCTGAGTCGTCCACAGCCAATGACCGTGGCCTGGATCGAGTATGCCCAGCGCCTGACCAACAAGGTCATGAAAGGCATGCTCACGGGCCCTGTGACCATGCTGATGTGGTCGTTCCCCCGAGAGGACGTGTCGCGCAAGGTGCAGGCTGAGCAGTTGGCCCTGGCCATTCGTGACGAAGTGCAAGACCTGGAAATGGCTGGAATCAAGATCGTGCAGATTGACGAAGCGGCGTTCCGCGAAGGCTTGCCGCTACGCCGGGCGCAATGGCAGGCGTATCTGGACTGGGCTGTTGAGGCCTTCCGTCTGTGTTCCAGTGGCGTGCGCGATGAAACCCAGATTCATACGCACATGTGCTACAGCGAGTTCAACGACGTGATCGAGGCCATCGCGGCGATGGATGCCGACGTGATCACAATCGAGACTTCGCGCTCGGACATGGAGCTGCTGGAGGCGTTCAAAGCCTTTGATTATCCCAACGATATCGGTCCGGGCGTGTATGACATCCACTCACCGCGGGTGCCGGACACCGCTGAAATGGTCAAGTTGATGAGCAAGGCGGTCAAGCGCATCCCGGCCGAGCGCCTGTGGGTCAACCCCGACTGCGGCCTGAAGACCCGGGCTTGGCCGGAGACCGAAGCTGCGCTGGTGAACATGGTCGCCGCTGCTCGGCAACTGCGCAGCGAACTGACCTGAGGCAAGCGGGTGCCATGATTGAGCATCATGGCGCCTACCGCTTAGCGAGTGTCATCAAACGGTCACGGTTTTGTGGCAGCGCGCTCGCATGAAAGTCATCAGACTCCCGCTCTACTGGGGATTTGCATTCTGGTGTTTCTTTCATGCGGGCGTTTTTGTTTTTTCTTGCGCTGATCAGCGCTTTACCTTCTTTTGCGGCCTCGCGTTGCGACGTCAACGTGGCCATCGAACACGTCGAGATCGCACAGCTGAACCTGGCGTACCAGAGCATCGGTCGTGACTCGGACCCGGTGCTGCTGTTGGTCATGGGCCTCGGTGGCCAGTTGATCCATTGGCCCGATGAAGTGGTGGTTGCATTGTGCCAACAAGGTTTTCGGGTGATTCGCTACGACAACCGCGACGTTGGCCTGAGCCGTTGGCGCCAGGCACCGGCCAGCGCCAACCTGACCTACCAATTGCTGCGTTACAAGCTCGGGCTGTCGGTGGCCGCACCCTATACCCTCAACGATATGGCCGAAGATGGCCTGGGGCTGATGGACGCCCTGCGCGTCGAACGCTTCCATGTCCTCGGGGTGAGCATGGGTGGGATGATTGCCCAGCATCTGGCAGCCTTGGCCCCGAAGCGGGTCGAAAGCCTGACTTTGATCATGTCCAGCTCTGGCGCTCAGGGCCTGCCGACACCGAGTCCTGCCTTGGTGCAGTTGCTGGCAAGGCGCGAGGCCGCAAATCGCGAAGCGGCCCTGGAGCAGCAGGCTGACCTGCTGGCAGCGTTGGGCAGCCCACAGGTCAAGGATGATCGTCAGGCGCTGTTGCAGCAGGCGGCGCAATCCTATGACCGGGCCTTCAATCCGGAAGGTGTAAAGCGCCAGATCATGGCGATTGTTGCCGAGCCGAGCCGGGTCGAGTTGCTCAACAACCTGCGTCTGCCGACGCTGGTCGTACATGGCACCGCCGATCCGTTGTTGCCAGTGATGCATGGTGTGCATCTGGCTGCGCACATCCAGGGCAGTCAGCTGCGATTGATTCCGGGGCTGGCCCATCGCTTTCAGGAGCAATTCAAGGCGCCCTTGCTGGCGGCGGTGCTGCCCTATTTGGCGACACAACGGCTGACCGATACCCACCTGGCGGTGTATTGATCGCGGAGCAAGTCGAGCGTCAGTGCAACTTCAGCCAGACACTGACCAGCACCGTCGCCGCCACAAGCCACGCCACTGCCGCAAGCGCCAACGACAGCTCCAGGCGCATGCGGTCCACCAGTACATACAACGCTGCCAGATAGACGAAGTAGGGGATGATCGACCACATGCCGAAGAGGATGGTGGTCTTCAAGTCCTCCAGTGAGCGGCCTTTACCGACGATGTAGTGGGCAATCAGGGCAAAGGTCGGAAACAGCGGGACCAGCCCTGCGATGTAGTAATTACGAGTTTTCGCCAGGGCAGCAAGGATCACTACCACGGCCGCCCCCAGGCAGGCTTTGAGTATCAGATCCACGTGCATTCTCGTTTGATCAGCCGGTCAACCCAGGCCATATTTCTTCACTTTGTCAAACAGGGTGGTCTTGGCCATGCCCAGTTCCTGGCTGGCCTGGCTGAGGTTGCCGCCAGTGCGTTGCAAGGCGTCGCTGAGCAGGTTGCGCTCGAAGGCCTCGACCGCTTCGGCAAAACCCAGGCCCTGGTTGGCACTGGCGCCGGCCTTCTTGAAGGCCGGCAGGCCCAGGGCGTAACGTTCGGCAACGTTGCGCAGCTCACGCACGTTGCCCGGCCAGTCGTGAGCCATCAGGCGCGACAGGGTCTGGCTGTCCAGTTGTGGGACTTCGCGGTCGAAGCGCAATGACGACAACTGCAGGAAGTGCTCGAACAGTTGCAGGATGTCTTCACGGCGCTCGCGCAACGGCGGCAGCTCCAGGGTGACCACGTTGAGGCGGTAGTACAAGTCACTGCGGAACTGTCCGCTCTGGCCCAGGGCGTCGAGGTCGGATTTGGTTGCAGCGATCACCCGGCAGTCCACGGCAATGCTCTGGTTCGAGCCCAGACGTTCCAGGGTCCGCTCCTGCAAGACGCGCAGCAGTTTGATCTGCAGGTTGATCGGCATGCTTTCGACTTCGTCGAGGAACAGCGTGCCACCATTGGCGTGCTCGATCTTGCCGATGCGGCGCTTGCCCGCGCCGGTAAAGGCGTTGGCCTCGTGGCCGAAGATTTCGCTTTCGAACAGGTTCTCTGGCAGGCCGCCGCAGTTCAGGGCGACAAAAGGTTTGCCCT
Organism: Pseudomonas sp.; assembly: GCF_050739775.1. Lineage (GTDB taxonomy): Bacteria > Pseudomonadota > Gammaproteobacteria > Pseudomonadales > Pseudomonadaceae > Aquipseudomonas. Next base: position 59,104 of record NZ_JBOICA010000013.1, on the reverse strand, counting down.
GACGGCGGCTGAAATCGTGCAGGCAGCGGGCAACCAGCTCTTTGCCAGTACCGGTCTCGCCTTCGATCAGGACATTGGCCGAGGTGTCAGCAACGTTGGCGATCAATTCACGCAGATTTTGCATGGCTGGCGAGCGGCCAATGATCCGGCCTTCCAGGGTACTTTGCTCGGCCAGTTGCCGGCGCAAGGCGAAGACCTCCCGGGACAATCCGCGTTGTTCCAGGGCGCGGCGCACTACTTCGACCAGGCGTTCCGGGGCGAAAGGCTTTTCCATGAAATCGTAGGCGCCGTTGCGCATGGCGCCGACGGCCATGTCGATGTCGCCGTGGCCGGTGATCAGCACCACGGGCAGGCTGCTGTCGCGCGCCTTGAGCCGGCTCAGCAGCTCCAGGCCATCGATGCCGGGCAGGCGAATGTCGCTGACCACGATCCCGGCAAAATCATCACCGATACGTTGCAGGGCTTCTTCGGCGCTGCCGACACCTTCGCAGGCGATGTCTTCCAGCGCCAGGGCCTGCTGGCAGCCGAGCAGCACATGCGGGTCGTCTTCGACGATCAGGACGGAAAGGGGCGCTTGGTTCATAGGGACTCGGCAGATTCAATAGGGGCATTGACCAGGGGCAGGGCGAGGACGAACGCCGTGCCGCCACTGGCAGGGTGTTCGACACTCAAACTGCCCTTGGCCGCGGCGGCGAGGCTGGCGGACAGGGTCAGGCCCAGGCCCAGGCCATGCTCGCCCGGCTTGGTGGTGAAAAACGGTTCGAACAGGTGTTTGCGGGCTTCGTCGTCGATGCCATGGCCATTGTCGCGCACCCGCAGGCGATACTTGTCGCCTTGCAGCTCGCCTTCCAGCCACAGCTCGGGCATGGGTTGCGCCGCCATGGCGTCGAGGGCGTTGCCAATCAGGTTGACCAGGATCTGTTCCAGGCGGGTCTGGTCGATAGCCAGTTGTTGGTCGTCGAACTGGCTGTTCAGTTTCAGGTGGCAGCCGGCAATACGGTTGCCGAGCACCTGCAGGCTGGCGTCCACCGCCTTGGCCAGCGAGGCCTGGCCGCTGTCGTCACCACGGCGGGCAAAGGAGCGCAGACTGGCGGTGATCCGGCCCATGCGGTCGATCAGGTCGTTCATGGTACGCAGGTTGGTACTGGCGGTTTCGAGGGCGCCGCGCTCGAGAAAGCGCACGGTGTTACCCGACAGCGTACGCAGCGCCGCCAGCGGCTGGTTCAGTTCATGGGCGATACTGGTGGACATCTGGCCGATGGCCGCGAGTTTTCCGGCCTGGACCAGTTCGTCCTGGGCATGGCGCAGGGTCTGCTCGGCCTGCCGGCGCTCACGGATCTGGCCCTTGAGACGATCGTTGCTGGCGCGCAGGTCGGCGGTGCGTTCGGTGATCTTGCGCTCCAGTTGGCTGTTGGCTTCTTCAAGCGCCTCTCGGGCAGCCAGGCGCGTGGCGATGACCTTGCGCCGTTCGTTCCAGGCTATCAGCACAATGGCCAGCAGGGCGAAGGCCACGGCGACCAGCACGCCCTGGATGATCGACTCGCGGCGCAGGTCCTGCAATGGCGTGAGCAGGGTGAAATGCCACGGCGTATCGCTCAGGCGTCGGGTCTGAGCCAGGTAGGCAACTTCGCGGCGACCGTCGCCCAGCTCGGCGTTGGCCGGGAAGCTGAGTTTCTCGACACCGTCGGCGAGCTTTTCCCGCGACAAGGGTTGCAGCTCGTTGAGCGGCCACCAGTAGTACTGCAGGCTGCGGGCCAGGCGTTCCTTGATTTCCGGGGTCAGCGGGCGCACCGACTTGAGCCGCCGCGCCGGATCACTGGAGAGGATGATGATGCCATTCTCGTCACTGACGAAGGCTTCCAGGCGTGCCCGTTGCCAGCGCTCTTCCATGTTTTCCAGACGCACCTTGATCACCGCCACGCCGATGATCTTGCCGTGTTCTTCCAGCCCATGTGCAAGGTAGTAGCCAGGCTCGCCGGTGGTGCTGCCGATACCATAGAAGCGTCCAGGCTGGCCGCGTACGGCGTGCTGGAAGTAGGCACGGAACGACAGGTCCTCACCGAGGAAGCTGTCGACATCGCGCCAGTTGCTGGTGGCCTGGACCCGGCCGCTGGTATCGAGGACGAAGATCGCCCGGCTGCGGCTGCGCCGGTTCAGGCCTTCGAGGTATTCGTTGACCGTCTGGCGATGTTCACCGTCGGTTTCGGTCAGCAGGCTGGAGACGCTGTTTTCCAGTTCCAGCAAGCTGGGCAGGTAGGTGTACTTGCTGATTTCGCTCTCGACGCCGCGCGCGTGCAACTCGAGCTGGCGCTCGCCGGATTCGCTCAAGGTGCGAATGCCGTTGTGCTCGCTGATCATGAAGCCGGCCACACCCAGGCCGATCATCAACAGGATGATCAAGGGCGGCATCAGCAGTTGGCGGATCAGACGGGGTTTCACGGCAAGGGCAGGCTTGGCTGGGCGAAAGAGCGTGGGATCGCATTTCATCACAGTGGCCTTGGTACGACCAGCATCCTCTGCCCGGCGTATAGCGGACAGAGGGTGCTGATCATCACCTCAGTGTTGCAGGATTTTGCCGAGGAAGTGCTGGGTACGCTCATGGCGCGCGCTTGGGTCGCCGAAGAAGGCTTCCTTCTGACAGTCCTCGATGATCTTGCCCTGGTCCATGAAAATCACTCGGTTGGCGACCTTGCGGGCAAAGCCCATTTCGTGGGTCACACACATCATGGTCATGCCTTCATGAGCCAGTTCGACCATTACATCCAGTACTTCGTTGACCATTTCCGGGTCCAGTGCCGAGGTCGGTTCGTCGAACAGCATGACGATCGGGTCCATCGACAGGGCGCGGGCGATGGCCACACGCTGTTGCTGACCACCGGAGAGTTGCCCCGGGTGCTTCTTGGCGTGGGCGCTGAGGCCTACACGCTCGAGCAGGGCCAGGCCTTTTTTGGTCGCTTCCGCTTCACTGCGGCCGAGCACTTTGCGCTGGGCAATGGTCAGGTTCTCGGTAATGGTCAGGTGCGGGAACAGCTCGAAGTGCTGGAACACCATGCCGACCCGCGAGCGCAACTTGGGCAGGTTGGTTTTCGGATCGGCGATCGACGTGCCGTCAACAACGATGTCACCCTTCTGGAAAGGCTCCAGGGCGTTGACGCACTTGATCAGGGTCGACTTGCCCGAGCCGGACGGGCCACAAACGACCACCACTTCGCCTTTCTTGACTTCGGTGTTGCAGTCGGTCAGAACCTGGAAGTCGCCGTACCACTTGTTGACGTTCTTGATGGAAATCATACGGTTATCCTTTTCTGCAGACGCTTGACCAGCCAGGAAGCGGAGAAGCTGATGATGAAGTAGACGACGCCGGCGAACACCAGGAACTCATTAGAGCGTCCGATGATGTCACCACTGGCACGTGCCGAGTTGAGGAAGTCGACCAGGCCGACGGTGTAGACCAGCGAGGTGTCCTGGAACAGGATGATGCTCTGCTGCAGCAGCAGCGGGGTCATCTTGCGAAACGCCTGGGGCAGGATGATCAGGCGCATGGTCTGACCGTAGGTCATGCCCAGGGCTTGTGCCGCGCCCATCTGGCCCTTGGAGATCGACTGTACGCCAGCCCGGACGATTTCGCAGAAGTAGGCCGCCTCAAACATCATGAAGGCCACGACGCAGGAGGTGAAAGCGCCGATCGGGGTATCTTCGCCAGTGATCCAGCGCAGTACGAACGGCACCGCCAGGTAGAACCAGGTGATTACCAGCAGCAACGGGATGGAGCGGAAGTAGTTGACGTAGGCGCCGGCGAAGTTCGCCAGCAGCTTGTTCGACGACAGCCGCATCAAGGCCAGGAGGGTGCCGAGGATGATACCGCCGACAACGCCCATGACCATCAGTTGCAGGGTCATCACCATGCCGTTCCACAGGCCCGGCAGGGCGGGAATGATTCCACTGAAGTCCATTATTATTTGCCCCCCACGGAGATCAGGCCGGGTACCGCGACTTTCTTCTCGACCATGCGCATCAGCAACATCAGACCCATGTTCAGGGTGAAGTAGATCAGTGTCGCCAGGGTGAAGGCTTCAAACAGGTTGGCCGAAAACTCGGCGGTCTGTTTGGTCTGTGCCAGCAGCTCCATCAGGCCGATCAGCGAGGCCACCGAGGAGTTCTTGAACACGTTCAAAAATTCCGAGGTCAGTGGCGGAATGATGATCCGGTAGGCTTGCGGCAGCAGCACGTTCCAGTACACCTGCGGCAGGCTGAAGCCCATGGCGCGGGCGGCGGCTTCCTGGCCGCGCGGCAGCGCCTGGATACCGGTGCGCACTTGTTCGCAGACACGCGCGGCGGTGAACAGACCCAGGCAGATGACCACGCTGATCAATGCCGAGGTCGTTGGATTCAGGTCCTGTTTGAACCATTCCTGCAAGCCTTCAGGCAGCAGGTCAGGGACCAGGAAGTACCAGATGAACAGCTGCACCAGCAGCGGTACATTACGAAACAGTTCCACATAGCATGTGGCAAAGCCCGATACCAGGCGGTTCGGGACAGTACGCATGACACCGAGCACGGAGCCCAGCAGCAGTGCGATGATCCAGGCGGCGATAGCAATGGCGATGGTCCAGCCCAGGCCGGTAAAGTACCAGTCCAGATAGGTTTCGCTGCCTACGCCAGTGGACTTGAAGAATACGCCCCAGTCCCAGTTGTAATTCATCGGGATCTCCCCTCAGATCGGTTGTTTCACGGGCACCTTCGAGCATCCGGGGGCGCAAAGCGCCCTCGGATGAAAGGTTAGACACTAACTAGCTGGGGATCAGGACTTCTTTTCGTCTGCAGCTTTGTCGGTAGGATTGGCGATCAGCGCCTTGAGCTCGTCGCTCATCGGGAACATCAGGTTCAGGCCCTTTGGCGGGACAGGCTGATTGAACCACTTGTCGTAGATCTTGTTGATCTCGCCCGACTTGTAGAGGGCCACGATGGCTTTGTCGACGGCTGCCTTGAATGGCGCGTCGTCCTTGCGGACCATGCAGCCGTAGATTTCATAGGACTGCGGCGTGCCGACGATCGCCCAGCCTTTTGGATCCTTGGCCTTGGCCATTTCGCCGGCGAGCAGGGCGTCGTCCATCATGAAGGCCACGGCGCGGCCGGACTCTAGCATCTGGAAGGATTCACCGTGGTCCTTGGCCGAGATGACGTTCATCTTCATCTGCTTGTCGGCGTTCATCGACTTGAGGATGCGCTCGGAAGTGGTACCCGCGGTGGTCACCACGTTCTTGCCTGCCAGGTCAGGGAAGTCCTTGTACTTGGCGTTTTCGGGCTTGCCGTCTTGTGCTTTGGTCAGCAGGCGAGTACCCACTTCAAAGATACCGACCGAGAAAGCCACTTGCTGCTGGCGCTCGACGTTGTTGGTGGTCGAACCACATTCGACGTCAACGGTGCCGTTCTGTACCAGCGGAATACGGGTCTGGGAGGTGACCAGGTTGTATTTGACCTTCAGGTCCGGCTTGTTCAGGTCCTTTTTCAAGGCCTCGACGATGGCCAACTGGATGTCATGGGAGTAACCGACGGGTTTACCCGAAGCGTCGGCGATGTAGGAGAACGGGATGGAAGCGTCGCGGTGCCCCAGAGTAATGGTGCCCGAGTCGTTGATTTTCTTCAGGGTGCCGGTCAGCTCTGCGGCGGTGACTGGCGTGCTGATCAAAGCGGCCGTGATGGCTGCGCCCAACAGGTGGGGAACGATACGCATCAAAATTTCCTCGACGTTGTTTTTTTTATGGAGCCGTTGGCCGGCTCTTTCGTTCAGCGAACACTGCAATGAAGCGGTTTGCGCATTCGGGTACTGAGTGTAGAGCATGAGTCGTGCCAAGCCCTGACTTTGATCATAACGCCGTGAAAAGACTGGGTATTAAACTTTTTTGACGCTTTGCTGGTGGGGTGATTCGTCCGGCTTGCCGAATGAGTGGGTGTGCGCTGTTCGGAAAACCGAATGAATGAGTGTGCGATCGCAGAGCAAGCCCGCTCCGACAGATGGCGCTGGCTTGCTCTGCGATGTGGATCAGGCCTCAGGCAGCCTGAACGCGGGCTCGATTCAATTCCAGGCGCTGAAGATAGTCCCGCAGTGCCTGCTGTTCCGCCGCCGTGGTGAACAACCCCAGCTTGCTGCGACGCCACAGGATGTCATCGGCACTGACTGCCCACTCTTCGCTACACAGATAATCCACCTCGCGGGTGAACAAGCCCCCGCCAATGGCTTCGCCCAAGTCCGCAGGACCCTGTACGCCTTCGAGCAAGCGCCACACGCGACTGCCGTAAGTGAGGGCCCAACGCTTGGCAATTTCCGCCGGCAGCCAGCCGCAACGCGCCAGGATGGCATCCGCCAGGGCTTGCGGGGTGGTCATGTCTTCTCCGCCCGGTAGCGTTGCGCTGGCAGTCCAGCTTCCGCGCATCTGGGTGAAGAAAGGGGCGAGCTGGGCCATGGCCGACTCGGCCAGCTTGCGGTAGGTGGTCAGCTTGCCGCCGAATACCGACAGCAACGGGGCCTCGCCTGAACTGGAGGAGAGTGCCAGGGTGTAGTCGCGGGTCACCGCCGACGGGTTATCGGATTCGTCATTGCACAGTGGGCGCACACCGGCGTAGGTATGCAGGATATCGGCGCGGCTGAGCTGATGGTTGAAATGCTCGTTGACCACGTTGAGCAGGTAGTCGGTCTCGCCTTCAGTGATCGCCACCTTGGCCGGGTCACCGGTGTACTCGCGGTCAGTGGTACCGATCAGGGTGAAACGCTCCAGGTACGGAATCGCGAACACGATCCGCTGGTCTTCGTTCTGCAGGATGTAGGCATGGTCGCCGTCATACAGCTTCGGCACGATCAGGTGGCTGCCTTGAATCAGGCGAATGCCGTATGGCGCGTCGAGCTTGAGGTCATCTTCAATGAACTTGGCCACCCAGGGGCCGGCCGCATTGACCAGGGCGCGGGCCTGGATCGTCTGTTGGCTGCCGTCGGCGTGTTCCAGCTCCACGTTCCACACGCCATCGACCCGTTGCGCGCTGACGCAACGGGTACGGGTACGGATGTCGGCACCTTGTTCTCGGGCGGCCATGGCGTTGAGTACCACCAGGCGGGCGTCATCCACAGCGCAGTCGGCGTATTCGAAACCGCGGGTGATCACAGGTTTGAGCGGGTTCCCCGGACCGAAGCGCAGGCTGCGTGAGGCGCCGAGCTGCTTGCGTTTGCCCAGGTGATCGTAAAGAAACAGGCCGGCACGGATCATCCAGGCTGGGCGCAGGTGTGGGCGGTGCGGCAGGACGAAACGCATAGGCTTGACAATATGTGGAGCCTTGGCCAGCAGTACTTCACGCTCGGCCAGGGCTTCTCGCACCAGGCGGAATTCGTAGTGCTCCAGGTAGCGCAGGCCGCCGTGGATCAATTTGCTGCTGGCTGAAGAGGTGTGGCTGGCCAGGTCGTCTTTTTCGCAGAGGAACACCGACAGGCCGCGTCCGGCCGCATCGGCGGCGATGCCCACGCCGTTGATGCCGCCGCCGATTACGGCGAGGTCATAGATAACGGCAAGGGCGGGCGATGACAGGCTGGATTGCGGCACAGGTGGCTTCCTCAAAGACTTTCTAACATCGAATTTGAACATTGATGTTCATTTTCGAAAATACTAGCGCAACAGAATGCTGCCTGCCAGTCGCTTTCCATAGAAAATACTGATCGGATGACAATTAAATGAAAAATAACGAACATTTGTGCTGCCACCATTGCGGTGGCAGCTGCTGACTCAAACCACTTCCAGGCGAATTTTGTACTGGTTGAGCAGTTGAGTGAGGGCCGGCACCGGTGCCTGGTCGGTGACCAGGCAATTGATCAGGCTGATCGAGCCCAGGCGAACCATGGCGTTGCGGCCGAACTTGCTGGAGTCGGCGGCGAGGATTACCTGGCGGGCATTGGCGATGATCGCCTGGGAAACCCGTACTTCCTGATAGTCGAAATCCAGCAGGCTGCCGTCTTCGTCGATACCGCTGATACCGACAAGGGCGAAGTCGACCTTGAACTGGTTGATGAAGTCGACACTGGCCTGGCCGACCACACCGCCATCGCGGCGCACATTGCCACCGGCGAGCAACACTTCGAAGTCATCCTTGGCGCTGAGGATCGAGGCCACGTGCAGGTTGTTGGTGATGATTTTCAGGTGGTTGTGGTTGAGCAGGGCGCGAGCGATGGATTCGGTGGTGGTGCCGATGTTGATGAACAGCGAGGCATGGTCGGGAATCTGCGCAGCGATGGCCTCGGCAATCCGCTGCTTCTCGTCGCGCATCTGATCGGCGCGCATTGCGTAGGCGGTGTTCTCGATGCTCGAGTCGTAGGCGGCGCCACCGTGATAGCGGCGAAGCAGATTGACCTCCGCAAGCTGATTGATATCACGGCGGATGGTTTGCGGGGTGACGACGAATAGCTGCGCCATTTCCTCGATACTGACGTAGCCGCGTTCGCGGACCAGTTCGAGGATTTGTTGTTGGCGGGGAGGCAGGTTCATGGGCGGTCCTTTTGGGCTGCCGGGCAAATTGCGCCATGAAAGCAGCTCAAGCTACAAGCTGCAAGCCACAAAATGATCGGCGCCCCAAGCACTTGCAGCTTGCAGCTTGCTACTACCGTTTACTCCTCGTGCGGCTCCCAATCTCGCGTACGGTCCACCGCCTTCAACCAGCCGGCATAAAGCTTCTCTTTGGCCGCTTCATCCAGTTGCGGAGTGAACTCGCGTTCGATGATTGCCTTGCCACGCAGCTCATCCAGGCTGCTCCAGAAGCCGCACGCCAGGCCTGCCAGGTAGGCGGCGCCCAGGGCGGTGGTTTCGCGCATCTGCGGACGCTCGACACAGGTGCCGAGGATGTCAGCCTGGAACTGCATGAGGAAGTTGTTGGCCACCGCGCCGCCGTCCACGCGCAGTTCGCTCAGGCGCTGGCCGCAGTCTTGCTGCATGGCGTCGAGGACGTCACGGGTCTGATAGGCGATCGATTCCAGAGCGGCGCGGATGATGTGATCGACCTTGACCCCGCGGGTCAGGCCAAACAGTGCGCCACGGGCGTAAGGATCCCAGTAGGGAGCGCCGAGGCCAGTGAAGGCCGGTACCAGGTAGACGCCGTTGCTGTCCTTGACCTTGCTGGCGAAGTACTCAGTGTCATGGGCGTCATTGACGATTTTCAGTTCGTCACGCAGCCATTGCACGGTGGAGCCGCCGTTGAATACAGCGCCCTCCAGAGCGTAAGCCACTTCGCCACGGGGGCCGCAGGCGATAGTGGTGAGCAGGCCATGGGACGATTTCACCGCTTTGTCGCCGGTGTTCATCAGCAGGAAGCAGCCAGTACCGTAGGTGTTTTTGGCCTGGCCCGGCTCAACGCACATCTGGCCGAACAGGGCGGCTTGCTGGTCGCCAGCAATACCGGCAATGGCGATACCGCTCTTGCTGTAGCCGTAGACTTCCGAAGAGCTGCGCACCTCGGGCAGCATCTGCCGCGGGATGTTCAGGACCTGCAGCATCTTCTCATCCCACTCTAGGGAATGGATGTTGAAGAGCATGGTCCGCGAGGCGTTGGTGTAGTCAGTGACATGCACTTTGCCGCCGGAGAATTTCCAGATCAGCCAGCTGTCGACGGTGCCGAAGAGCAGCTCACCGCGCTCTGCGCGCTCACGGGCGCCTTCGACGTTGTCGAGGATCCACTTGAGCTTGGTGCCGGAGAAGTACGGGTCAGTGACCAGGCCGGTGGTTTCGCGAATGTAGTCCTGCAGGCCTTCGCGCTTGAGCTGTTCGCAGATCTCGGTACTGCGTCGGCATTGCCAGACGATGGCGTTGTACACCGGACGGCCGGTTTCCTTGTCCCAGACCACGGTGGTTTCACGCTGGTTGGTGATGCCGATGGCAGCCACCTGGTCATGGCTCAGGCCTGCCTGGGCCAGGGCCTCGACCATGGTTGCGCTCTGGGTGGCGAAGATTTCCATGGGGTCGTGCTCGACCCAGCCCGCTTGCGGGTAGTGTTGTGCGAATTCACGCTGCGAGGTGCCTACCACGTTGGCATCGCGGTCGAAAATGATGGCCCGCGAACTGGTCGTGCCCTGGTCCAGGGCAATGATGTAGTTCTTGTTCTGCGTGTCTGTCATGTCGTTGGCCTTGCACTCAATAGGGTAGTTATCAGGGCAGGGCGAGCCTGGCTCGCCAGTTCGGCATCAGGATGCCTGGGTCTTGCCCTGAGGGTTGGCGTCGGTCTGGGCGTTCTCGCTCTCGGCAACCGGCAGGTTGCGGGCGATCACGCCGCGGTACAGGGCGGCACCAAGGCTCGCCCCTATGATCGGCGCAAAAATCGGAATCAGGAAATAGGGAATATCACGACCGCCAGTAAAGGCGACTTCGCCCCATCCGGCGAGGAATGTCATCAGCTTGGGCCCCAAGTCGCGGGCCGGGTTCATCGCAAAGCCGGTCAGCGGGCCCATGGCGCTACCGATCACGGCGATCAGCAGGCCGATCAGCAACGGTGCCATGGCTCCGCGGGGCAGACCGTTGTTGTCGTCGGTCAGGGCCATGATCACCGCCATCAGTACGGCGGTGATGATCACCTCGACCAGGAATGCCTGGCCGGTGGACAGCGCCGGGTGTGGGTAGGTGGAGAACACCGAAGCCAACTCGAGGCTGGCCTGGCTGCCGCGAATCATTTCATGGGCTTGTTCGTAATCGAAGAACAGGTTGCTGTACAGCGTATAGACCAGGGCGGCGCCACAGAAGGCCCCGGCAATCTGGGCGACGATATAGAACGGCAGTTTGTGCTTCTCGAATCCGGCGAACAACCACAAGGCGATGCTTACTGCAGGGTTCAGGTGAGCGCCGGAAACCCCGGCGGTCAGGTAGATCGCCATGCTTACGCCGACGCCCCAGATGATGCTGATTTCCCACAGGCCAAAGCTGGCACCTGCGACTTTGAGCGCAGCCACGCAGCCAGTGCCGAAAAATATCAGCAGGGCGGTGCCGAGAAACTCGGCCAGGCATTGGCTGGATAATGTTGGTTGTTGCAGAGCTGTCGTCATCGGTTACCTCGGTTTTTGTTGTTGTGAGGCGCAGTCAGCGCTCGACAAAAGCCCGACAGAAATCCCCATTTCGGTCGGGCAGGCTGCAAAGAATGCACCTTATCGGGGCATTGCTATATTCATATTCGAAAAAATATAGACAAGAAACGCTTATGTCAAAGGTCGAAAGTGAACCGGCGTTCACAAACTGACTATTGGTGGCGGTTGTGGGTATTGGTTGCTGCTGGGGTTTTGCCCTAAAGTAGCTGGCGAAATGGCATTCACTTTCTGTTTGGAGTCCTGCATGACCCCTGCCCTGGATCTGCTGAAGAAGGTTCGCGCCGAACATCACATCCACAGTTATGAACATGATCCCAAAGCTGCGTCCTACGGGCTCGAAGCGGCTGAGAAACTCGACCTTGAGCCGGTGCGGGTGTTCAAGACCTTGTTGGCGAGCAGCGAAAAAGGCGAGTTGCTAGTGGCCGTGGTCCCGGTGGTCGGTAGTCTGGATCTGAAGGGGCTGGCCCATGCCGCTGGGGTGAAAAAGTGCGAAATGGCCGATCCGGCTGCAGCCCAGCGTTCGACGGGGTATCTATTGGGCGGGATCAGCCCACTGGGGCAGAAGAAGCGTCTGCGCACGTTTATTGATCAGTCAGCTCGATCTTTTGGAACTATTTTTGTCAGCGCTGGCCGGCGTGGGCTGGAAGTTGAGTTGTCTGCGGCCGTGCTGGCTGAGCACACTCAGGCGAAGTTCGCCGAAATTGCCCGTAGCTGAAAGCATCGCGGGTGTAAGCCCGCGATGGGCGTGTCAGACCGCCGAGCTATAGCGCCGAACACCGTTCTCCGGTACTGGCAACTGCGCAGCAACACTGCCCGGTACTGCAAACAGCACCAGATGATCCGCGGCCACTTCGATGCCTACCTCAGCGCCGACCTGATGGTCGATATGGCTAGGGAAAATCGCTTCGAGCTGGCTGCCGGTCGGCAGTTGCAGGCGATAGAGGGTCGATGCACCGAGGAAACTCTTGCCGATGATCAGCGCCTTGAGTGCGCTGTGTGGTGCATGAATGATGTCGTCCGGACGCAGCAGGACATCGACCGCGCAGCCAGGGGTGAAGGTATAGGCGCGGTTGCCACGCAGCTCGCCCAGTTCGGTTTGCACCGACTCCGGGCTGGTCAACTGGCCACGAATGAAGTAGCCCTGGCCAATGAAGCTGGCTACGAATGGCGTCAGGGGTTCGTGATAGAGGTTGTAGGGGGTATCCCATTGCTCCAGGCGGCCTTCTTTGAAGACGCCGACGTGATCACTGACGGCAAAGGCTTCTTCCTGGTCGTGGGTGACCAGAATGGCACTGGTGCCACGGCTTTTGAGAATATCGCGGACCTCATGGCTCAGGCGCCGGCGCAGTTCTACGTCGAGGTTGGAGAAGGGCTCGTCGAGCAGCAGTAGTTGCGGCTCGGGGGCTAATGCGCGGGCCAAGGCCACACGCTGCTGCTGGCCGCCGGAGAGCTCGTGCGGGTAGCGTTTGCCGAGCCCGCCAAGCTTGACCAGTTCGAGCATCTCCGCCACGACGTGTTGCTGCTGTGGGTGCTTGCCGATACCGAAGGCGATGTTCTCGGCCACGGTCAGATGCGGGAACAGCGCGTAGTCCTGGAACACCATGCCGATCCGGCGTTTTTCCGGAGCCAGGGTAAACCCGGCCTTGGAGATGACTGCGCCGCCCAACTGGATCTCACCTTCGTGCACCGGCTCGAAACCGGCGATCGCTCGCAAGGTAGTGGTTTTGCCGCACCCCGACGAGCCCAGCAGGCAACCGATGTCGCCGGCGTTGAGGTGCAGGTTGAGTTTCTGGACGATGCGCTGCTCGCCATAGCCGCAGGCGAGGTTGCGCAGGTTAAGCAGTAAAGGCTGACTCATGCGTGGTGATAGGCCGGTTCAACAAGAAATTCGAGAAGTGCCTTCTGTGCATGCAGACGGTTTTCAGCTTGATCCCAGGCGACCGAGCGTGGGTCGTCGAGCAGGTCCAGGCTGATCTCCTCGCCACGGTGGGCGGGCAGGCAGTGCATGAACAGGGCATCGGGTGCTGCCAGGTCGAGCAGTTCGCGCGTTACCTGGTAAGGCGCGAACAAGGCCAGACGCCGTGCAGTTTCCTCCTCCTGACCCATGGAAGTCCAGACATCGGTGCTCACCAGGTGCGCTCCGCGCACTGCATCTTTGGGTTCGCGGAAGATCTGCACGCGGTCGCCGGCCTTGGCCAGGAACTGTGGGTTGGGCTCGAATTCGGCCGGGCAGGCGATACGCAGCTGGAAGTCGAAACGGATCGCCGCTTCTATATAGCTGTTGCACATATTGTTGCCATCACCGATCCAGGCCACGGTCTTGCCCTGGATCGCACCGCGATGCTCAAGGAAGGTTTGCATGTCGGCCAGCAGCTGGCAGGGGTGCAGGTCGTCCGACAGGCCATTGATCACCGGCACGCGGGAGTTGGCGGCGAATTCGGTCAGGGTGCTATGGGCAAAGGTACGGATCATCACCGCATCGAGCATGCGCGACATGACAATGGCGCAGTCGCCGATCGGCTCGCCGCGTCCCAGCTGGGTGTCGCGCGGGGACAGGAAGATGGCCTGGCCGCCGAGCTGGATCATGCCGGCTTCGAACGACAGCCGGGTACGGGTCGAGGATTTTTCGAAGATCATCCCCAGTACGCGATTCTTCAGGGGCTCGAACAGTACGCCGCGGTTACGCAGGTCCTTCAGCTCGATACCTCGACGGATCACACTGAGCAGTTCGTCGGGTGTGAAGTCCATCAGGGAGAGAAAGTGCCTAGCGCTCATGTTTGACTACCTTTTTGCAACAGACCACAGGTCAACAATGCCGGTTTTCAGAAACAACGGAGGTGACCTGCGGCGAAAGCCGCACGGGGCGACGAAATAAGGGGAGACGCAATACTATAATTAAATGTCGCGTCATACCAAGTGGGGCGTGCACAGTCTGTCGTGCAGGCAGTGTCGTAACCCATTGGGCGGCTGCTTTTTTTGTTTGCTGCACAAGGTTTTACACTGCCTGCTGGCGCCTTGGCAAACACCCGAGTGAATCGCTGTGCCTGATGCCGGTAGATTCACAGGGCGAAACTCGCTGGTCGCCACGCAAGCACAGGCCCATAGTCAGGCTGATTACCAGACACCCGAAAGAGGTGGCCATGAGCAAGACCTTGCATCACCGTGCCTGTCACCTGTGCGAAGCCATCTGTGGCTTGACCATCGAAACTACACAGGAGCCTGGTGCTGGGCCGCAGATCAGCTCGATCAAGGGGGACCCCCAGGACAGCTTCAGCCGCGGCCATATCTGCCCCAAGGCTGTGGCCCTGCAAGACATCCAGAATGACCCTGACCGCCTGCGCGCGCCGCACAAACGGGTTGGTGACAGTTGGCAGGCGATTGGCTGGGACGAAGCCTTCGCGCTGGCCGCCCGCAAGCTCTGGGCTATCCAGCAGGCCCATGGGCAGGACGCCGTGGCGGTCTATCAAGGCAACCCCAGCGTGCACAATTACGGGTTGATGACCCACAGCAACTACTTCCTCGGCCTACTCAAGACCCGCAATCGTTTTTCCGCCACCTCGGTCGACCAACTGCCCCAGCACCTGACCAGCTACCTGATGTATGGCCATGGCTTGTTGCTACCGATTCCGGACATCGACCACACCGACTTCATGCTGATCCTGGGCGGCAATCCCTTGGCTTCCAATGGCAGCATCATGACCGTGCCGGATGTCGAAAAACGCCTTAAGGCGATCCAGGCCCGGGGCGGTAAACTGGTGGTGGTCGACCCGCGGCGCAGCGAAACCGCGGCCATGGCTGACCAGCATGTATTTGTCCGCCCTGGAGGGGATGCCGCATTGCTTTGCGGCGTGCTCAACACCTTGTTCAGCGAAGGCCTGGAGCGTGGGTCGGGGTTGCCGGTCGATGGCCTGGACCAGGTGCGTGGCGCCATTGCCCCGTTCCCCGCTGAATTGATGGCGCCCCTTTGCGGCGTCGATGGGCTTGTCATCCGTCAGTTGGCGCGTGATTTCGCTGCTGCCGACAAAGCAGTGTGCTACGGCCGAATGGGCGTTTCGACACAGGCGTTCGGCACGCTTTGCCATTGGCTGGTGCAACTGATCAACCTGGTCAGTGGCAACCTTGACCGGGTTGGCGGTGCGCTGTGCACGCAACCGGCGGTGGATCTTGTCGCGAGTACTTCAGGTGGGCATTTCAATGCCTGGCAGAGTCGGGTCTCTGGCTTGCCGGAATACGGCGGCGAGCTGCCGGTAGCGGCGCTGGCTGAAGAAATGCTGTGCGAAGGGGAAGGGCAGGTGCGCGCCCTGGTGACCGTGGCCGGCAACCCGGTGCTGTCCACGCCCAACGGACGGCAGCTGGAGCGTGCGCTGGACGGGCTTGAGTTCATGCTCAGTATCGATCTCTACATCAACGAAACTACGCGTTACGCCGACCTGATCCTGCCGTCCACCTCGGCGCTGGAGAACGATCACTACGACACCACCTTCAACCTCTTGGCGGTGCGCAACGTCAGCCGTTTCAATCGGGCGATCCTGCCCAAGCCGCAAGGGGCCCTGCACGACTGGGAAATCTTTGTTGGCTTGGCCAGGGCCTGCGCCGCGCTCAGCGACAAACCGTTGAAGCCGACTGTATCTCCGGCGCAGATGATTGACCTCGGCTTGCGTCAGGGGCGTTATGGCGACAACTCTTCCTTCAATCTGTCGATAAAGACACTGGCTCAGCACCCTCACGGCATTGACCTGGGGCCGCTGCAGCCGAACCTCGCTGCACGCCTGAAGACCGCCAACCAGCGCATCCAGACTGCGCCGGCGGAGATTCTTGGTGATTTGCAGCGATTTGCCGCCCAGCAGGCTGCCGGTCCTGAGCAACTGCTGCTGATCGGTCGTCGGCATGTGCGCAGTAACAACTCCTGGATGCACAACTATCACCGCCTGGTGAAGGGCAAGCCGCGCCATCAGTTGCTCATGCACCCCGATGACCTGACAGGGCGGCAGTTGCAGGATGGGCAGCGGGTAAGGGTCAGTTCGCGGGTCGGCAGCATCGAGGTCGAGGTGCAGGCCTGCAGCGACATGATGCCCGGGGTGGTCAGCCTGCCCCATGGCTTTGGTCATGCCCGTGCCGGGGTGCATATGGAAATCGCCCGCGACCTACCCGGGGCCAGTGCCAATGACCTCACTGATGAGCTTCATCGCGATGCGGTTTCTGGCAACGCTGCCCTCAATGGCGTGCCAGTGCAGGTGGTTGCGGCCTGATATCGGCAAGGCCGAGCGTCAAGCTCGGCTTTCCGATACAATGCGTCACCGTGCCGACAACCAGGTCGGAAAGTTCAGCCGCGAGGTGCTTCATGGATATCATTGAAACAATCAAAGAGCAGATTGCCAACAACACCATTCTGCTTTACATGAAAGGCTCGCCGAATGCCCCGCAGTGCGGTTTTTCGGCCAAGGCGGCGCAAGCCGTGATGGGGTGTGGCGAGAAATTCGCTTACGTGGATATCCTGCAGAATCCGGAAATCCGCGCCAACCTGCCAAAATATGCGAACTGGCCGACCTTCCCACAACTGTGGGTTGCCGGTGAGCTGGTTGGCGGTTCCGACATCATGGCTGAGATGTTTGCCAACGGCGAACTGCAGACCCTGATCAAGGACGCTGCAGCCAAGGCTGAGGCGACCAAGGCCTGATTACAGGTTTGGTCAATAAAAAGCCCCGCAGTGCGGGGCTTTTTTGTGCAGCGTGATTGACGAGATTACTCGCCCATCTGCGACTGCAGGTAGTTTTCCAGACCGACTTTGTCGATCAGGCTCAGCTGGGTTTCCAGCCAGTCGATATGCTCTTCCTCGGACTCGAGGATGTCTTCGAGCAGTTCACGGCTACCGAAGTCGCCAACCGTTTCACAGTGGGCGATAGCGGCTTTGAGGTCGATCAGGCCTTTTTGCTCGATCTTCAGGTCACATTCGAGCATTTCCTTGGTGTGTTCACCAATCAGCAGCTTGCCCAGGTCCTGGACGTTGGGGAGGCCTTCGAGAAAAAGAATACGCTTGATCAGTTTGTCAGCGTGTTTCATTTCATCGATGGATTCCTTGTACTCGTGCTTGCCGAGCTTATCCAGACCCCAGTCTTCATACATGCGCGCATGCAGGAAGTATTGGTTGATTGCGACCAGCTCGTTTCCGAGGATCTTGTTGAGATGCTGGATGACGCTAACGTCGCCTTTCATGATGGGGTCCTGCCCTATAAGTGTGCCTATAAGCAAGAGTTTGAGCCCCGTAACTTCGACTGTCAAACCTAAGTTATTGAATAGTAAGTGAAAATTAATCGGAATAAGAATGTTTGTGTTCCGCGTTTTAATCCTAACTTGTTGAATTACAGGCATAAAAAAACCGGACGCGAGGTCCGGTTCTTGGAATCGGCTGTTTTTACGCTGCAGTAAATTCCACAGGGTAGGGCAAGGCGGCCTGGCTGACCTGTAATTGGGTCAGTGTTTCACGCACCACCTGCTTGGCCAGGCAGGCACATTTGCCACACTGGCTCGCCACGTTGGTGGCGGTTCTGACTTCCTTGTAGCTGCAGCATCCTTCATAGATCGCATCGCGGATCTGTCCGTCGGTTACACCAACACAAAGACACACATACATAGGGCAGACCATCGCTGGTAAAGGCTCAATGCGAAGAAGCTTAATGTTAATGAGAATGCTTGTCAAAGCGCAATATTCCAGATCATGGGTTCGAGCGACCAACGGCAGGTGTCGAGCGTCGAGGACCTGAAATTCGGCGAGCAGCGTCTGGCGGTGTATCATGGCCGACCTTTGCACTGTCAGGGGGCTTATGCCTGCCTGTACAGCGTGTTTCAAACCATCAGGAGATATCGAATGAGCGTACTCGTTGGCAAAACTGCCCCGGACTTCACTGTTCCAGCCGTACTGGGCAATGGCGAAATCGTCGACAGCTTCAACCTGGCTGCGGCCATCAAGGGCAAGTACGGCCTGGTGTTCTTCTACCCGCTGGACTTCACCTTCGTCTGCCCGTCCGAGCTGATCGCTCTGGATCACCGCATGGCAGAATTCCGCGACCGCAATGTTGAAGTGATCGCTGTTTCGATCGACTCGCACTTCACCCACAACGCCTGGCGCAACACCCCGATCAATGCCGGCGGCATTGGTCAGGTGCAGTACATCATGGCTGCTGACATGAAGCACGAAATTGCCAAGGCTTACGATGTCGAGTCCGGAGGGGGTGTTGCTTTGCGTGGCGCGTTCCTGATCGACGACAAAGGCGTTGTCCGTTCGCAGATCGTCAACGACCTGCCACTGGGCCGCAACATGGACGAGTTGCTGCGTCTGGTCGACGCCCTGCAATTCGTTGAAGAGCACGGCGAAGTCTGCCCTGCCAACTGGAAAAAAGGCGACAAGGGCATGACCGCTTCGCCAGAAGGCGTTGCTGCATACCTGAGCGAGAACGCTGGCAAGCTGTAATAGCTAGCCACAAAAAAAACCGGCCTTGATGGCCGGTTTTTTTCTGGGTACAGCCAGGTTTCAGTCGTTGAAGTCCTGCCAGCCGCCCATTTCCTTCCAGCGGTTGACGATGCCGCAGAACAGCTCGGCAGTCTTTTCGGTGTCATAGCGGGCCGAGTGGGCCTCACGACCGTCGAAATCGATGTCGGCACTCTGGCAGGCCCGGGCCAACACGGTCTGGCCGTAAGCAAGACCGGCCAGGGTCGCGGTGTCGAAGCTGGAGAACGGATGAAACGGGTTGCGCTTCATGTCGTTGCGGGTCACGGCCGCGTTAAGGAAACTCAGGTCGAAGCTGCTGTTGTGGCCGACCAGGATCGCCCGCTTGCAGCCATTGGCCTTCAGTGCCTTGCGTACGCCACGGAAGATATCGGTCAACGCCGACTCTTCACTGACAGCCATGCGCAACGGGTGATCCAGCTTGATGCCGGTGAACTCCAGGGCCGCCTGCTCGATGTTGGCGCCTTCGAAGGGTTCGACGCGGAAGAAGTAGGTGTGCTCCGGGAACAGAAAGCCCTTTTCATCCATGCCGATGGTGACCGCTGCGATTTCCAGCAGGGCATCGGTAGCGCTGTTGAAGCCGCCAGTCTCTACATCCACTACAACCGGCAGGTAGCCACGAAATCGTTCCGCCATTGGGTGGCGAGGGCCACCGCTTGGACCGTCCTGGTCGTCGTACAGATCTTCACTCACGCAGTTTTCTCCAGCAGGCGCCAGCGCATTTGCTCACCGGCGCGCAGCGGGATAACGGTCTGCTCGCCGAACGGCAAGCTGCTTGGGGCGGTCCAGCTTTCGCGAACCAGGGTAATAGTGTCGGTGTTGCGCGCCAGGCCATAGAAGTCAGGGCCGTGCTTGCTGGCAAAACCCTCGAGCTTGTCCAGGGCGTTACGCTGCTCGAACGCCTCGGCGTACATCTCGATGGCCGCATAGGCGGTGTAGCAGCCGGCGCAACCACAGGCCGCTTCCTTGGCGTGACGGGCGTGCGGTGCCGAGTCGGTGCCGAGGAAGAACTTGCTGCTGCCGCTGGTGGCGGCGTCCAGCAAGGCCACCTGGTGGGTGTTGCGCTTGAGGATCGGCAGGCAATAGAAGTGCGGGCGAATACCGCCAACCAGCATGTGGTTGCGGTTGTACAGCAGGTGCTGGGCGGTGATGGTCGCGCCGACGTTGGCCGGGGCCTCGTTGACGAACTGCACGGCATCGCTGGTGGTGATGTGTTCGAAGACCACTTTCAGGGTCGGGAAGCGCTCGACGACACGGCGCAGGTGTTCGTCGATGAACAGCTTCTCGCGGTCGAACACGTCGATCTCGCTGCGGGTCACTTCACCGTGCACCAGCAGCGGCATGCCGATTTCGGCCATGGCTTCAAGCACCGGGAAAATAGTGTCGATGCTGCTGACGCCGGAATCGGAGTTGGTCGTGGCGCCGGCCGGATACAGCTTGGCGGCATGCACGAAGCCAGTGGCCTTGGCTGCGCGGACGTCCTCGGGCTGGGTGCGGTCAGTGAGGTACAGCACCATCAGCGGTTCGAAGCGGCTACCGGCCGGACGTGCGGCCAGAATCCGCTCGCGATAGGCGCCAGCTTCGGCGGCATTGCGCACTGGAGGTACCAGGTTGGGCATGATGATTGCGCGAGCAAAGGTGCGCGCAACGTCGCCAACGGTGTGGGGCAGGACGGCGCCATCACGAAGATGGATGTGCCAGTCATCGGGACGCAGGAGGGTCAGGTGGTCGGACATTGGGGATTCCAGGCGGGTCGAACTCAAGGTAAATGCTACCGGAAAAGCTGGGACCTAGCACTCGCTATCAAGTTTTGCCGTACCTGACCGATAGCCTGCGGGTATACCGTGAAAATCTGTGGAGCCGCCCGTGCGCCAGCGTTATCTAGCCCTGCTCAGTGTGTTTGCCTGCCTGCCAGCGACAGCACTCACCTTCCAGACCCGTCTGGAGAATATTGAGTGGAAGGTCGAAGGCGATCAGTTCGAATGCCGCCTGGTTCAGCCGATTGCCGATTTCGGCAGCGGTGAGTTTGTGCGCCGTGCCGGTGAACAGGCCACCTTTCAATTGCGATCGAGCAGCAATGCCCTGGGCAATGGTTCAGCGACCCTGCTTGCCGCGGCGGCGCCTTGGCAGCCTGGCCGCGCGGATATCAACCTGGGGTCGGTGCGCATGGCACGCAGCGGCGTGCTGTTTACCAGCTCCCAGGGTCAGGCCAGCCGCCTGATCAATGGCCTGCTCGATGGCCGCAGTACCGTGGTTCGCAACTATGCCGGCGAAGCCGGGCGGGCGATGGAAGTGCGCCTGTTGCCAGTGAAATTCAGCAAGGCCTATGGGGATTATCAGGTCTGCGCCGCCAAGCTGCTGCCAATGAACTATGACCAGGTTCGCCAGGCGCGGGTCGGCTTTCCCGGTGGCGGCATCGATCTGGACGCCGATGCCAAGGCGCGGCTAGATGTGATTCTGGACTTCCTCAAGGCCGATCCGACGGTCAATCACATTGAACTCGATGGTCACTCCGACAACAGTGGCAATCGCCTGACCAACCGTGACCTGTCCCGGCGCCGGGCCCTGGCGGTGATGGAGTACTTCAAGGCTCACGGCATTCCTGAAGATCGGATCAGCATGCGGTTCCACGGTGAGCGCTATCCGTTGGCCGCCAACAACTCGGCCGCCAACCGCGCGCGCAATCGCCGGGTGAATATTCAGTTGGACCGCGTGACGCCAGTGGAAACACCGGTAGAGAAAGCAGTAGAGAAAGCGCCAGAATTGGCACCAGCGCCTGCTGCACAAACGGCTACCAAGCAACCGTTGGTCAAGTCCTGAGCTGCGACCGTCCGTCGCGCTCTCGACAGTTCCTGTCGCTTTGTCGTCACAAGCTGTCGCCCCACTGTAATTTTTGCCGCAAGGCCGGTAGAATCAACGGCTTTCCGTACAACCCCGTGGAGTGATGGCATGGCGGACGTAAAAAAGGTCGTTCTGGCGTATTCCGGCGGCCTTGATACTTCGGTGATTCTCAAGTGGCTGCAGGATACCTACAACTGTGAAGTGGTGACTTTCACCGCCGACCTGGGGCAGGGCGAGGAGGTCGAACCGGCCCGCGCCAAGGCTCAGGCCATGGGCGTGAAAGAAATCTACATCGATGACCTGCGCGAAGAGTTCGTGCGCGACTTCGTATTCCCGATGTTCCGCGCCAACACCGTTTACGAAGGCGAGTACCTGCTGGGTACTTCCATCGCTCGTCCGCTGATCGCCAAGCGCTTGATCGAAATCGCCAATGAAACCGGCGCCGACGCCATTTCCCATGGTGCAACCGGCAAGGGTAACGACCAGGTGCGTTTCGAACTGGGTGCGTACGCACTCAAGCCAGGCGTCAAGGTTATCGCACCATGGCGTGAGTGGGACCTGCTGTCCCGCGAAAAACTCATGGACTATGCCGAGAAACACGGTATCCCGATCGAGCGTCACGGCAAGAAGAAGTCGCCTTATTCGATGGACGCCAACCTGCTGCACATCTCTTATGAGGGCGGCGTGCTGGAGGATACCTGGACCGAACACGAAGAAGACATGTGGAAGTGGACCAAGTCGCCGGAAACCGCGCCGGACGTTCCTACCTATCTGGAACTGACCTACCGCAACGGTGACATCGTCGCCCTGGACGGCGTTGAAATGTCGCCGGCCACCGTGCTGGCTACCCTCAACCGCATTGGCGGCGAAAATGGCATCGGTCGTCTGGACATCGTCGAGAACCGCTATGTCGGCATGAAGTCCCGTGGCTGCTACGAGACCCCGGGCGGCACCATCATGCTGCGCGCCCACCGGGCGATCGAGTCGATCACCCTGGATCGTGAAGTCGCTCACCTGAAAGATGAGCTGATGGTCAAGTATGCCAGCCTGATCTACACCGGCTACTGGTGGAGCCCGGAGCGTCTGATGCTGCAACAGATGATCGACGCCTCCCAGGTCAATGTGAACGGTGTGGTTCGCCTGAAGCTGTACAAGGGCAACGTGATCGTCACCGGCCGCAAATCCGATGACTCGCTGTTCGACGCCAACATCGCGACCTTCGAGGAAGATGGTGGTGCTTACAACCAGGCCGACGCTGCGGGTTTCATCAAGCTCAATGCCCTGCGTATGCGTATTGCTGCAAACAAGGGCCGTTCGCTGATCTGAACGGCGTCTTGAATGAAAACCCCGGCCTGGTCCGGGGTTTTTTTTACTTGTCGATCGGCTGGGTTGCCAGGGTTGTCTGGGTGCCTGTCTCCAGGTTGTATAGTATCCAAGTGTTGCACAGTGGCTGGGGCTGGTTCAGTGCGTGTACAGCAAAGTGTTCGAGCAGTTGGCTGGCGCGGGCTCCGCTCATGGTAATGGTTACGCTTGTTTGTGCATTCTGCAATGGATTGCCAGGCGTATGAGTAGGTGCAATGCCATAGTCCGTCGGGATGTTGGCCAACTCATTGCCGGCTTGCACTTCTACAGGTGCCTGTATTACGTCGCTTATCAAGGTGTCCACTATTGTGGATGACTGTGGCGAAGTAGGGGTATCGGAGTCGGCTGTGGATTCGACTACAGGGGGTGAGTACAGAGATTTGTAGTTGAAGTTCAGCGTGAGGAAGAACAAGACTGTCAGGAAAAATGGAAAGCCTACCAGGAACCATGTGTAGGTGTTCTGACTGCCCTCGCTTAGAAAAGGCAACGAAGCCAGTGCCGAGGCCTCGATAATGCCGGCAAATATCGCGATGATGGTCAATGGGCTTCTCGGCTCAGCGTTGCTCATTGCCGTGTCCTCGCTTTCGGTATCACCCAGTCGAGTGGTAATTGTTCGGGGTAATTAACTTGGATGGCACTGGGTGGGATTTCTGATCGGGGAACTTGTTACCTTGCACTTTGTATAAAGTCTTATAGGTGTTGGTACATATCAAGCAGAAGTATAGGATTTTTCCTGCAATTATTAAGGTGATGTTGGCTGGATTGTCAATGCGCTCTGGTGCTACTTTTAGTTGTGGAGGTTAGCGCTGTTTTGCTCGGAGGCACTGTTTTAAGTGTGAGCGTGTGTGGGCGCAAATTTTTTGTAGGACTAATCCTCCATGTGTGTAGGTTTCATCCTTATATGCATTTGCTCGCGGGTACCGAAATACAATATGTCGCACAATTAGGTTATTGTGCGGGCTCAAAAAATCGAACAGCGAACAATTGGATCTGCCCATGAATAAAGTGCTGATCGTGGATGATCATCCGGTCATTCGCCTGGCGGTACGTATGCTGATGGAGCGGCATGGTTATGAAGTCATCGCGGAGACGGATAATGGCGTGGACGCGTTACAACTGGCACGAGAGTATGATCCTGATATCGTCATTCTGGACATCGGTATCCCCAAGCTCGACGGCCTCGAAGTCATCGCCCGGCTCGCGTCCACCTGCCCGGCTGCCAAGGTGCTGGTCCTGACTTCGCAGGCGCCCGGGCACTTCTCGATGCGCTGCATGCAGGCAGGTGCAGCCGGTTACGTCTGCAAGCAGCAGGATCTTACCGAGCTGCTCAGTGCAATCAAGGCGGTGCTGTCTGGCTACAGTTATTTCCCGAATCAAGCGTTGCACTCGGTGCGCAGCAACCTGGGTGGCGTCAGCGAGGCCGACATGGTCGAGCGCCTGTCGGGCCGAGAGATGATGGTCCTGCAGCAACTGGCGCGAGGCAAGACCAACAAGGAAATTGCGGACGGTATGTTTCTGAGCAACAAGACCGTCAGTACTTACAAGACCCGTCTACTGCTCAAGCTCAATGCGCGATCATTGGTTGACCTGATCGAGCTGGCCCAGCGCAACGCTCTGGTTTGATGAAGCCAAAAGCAACAAAGCCTCCATTCAGGAGGCTTTGTTAGTGAAGTCGGTACCGAACAGCCAGGGGTTGTCCGGCTGTCCGGTGTCGAGGTGTCAGAGGTCGAAATCGTAATCGGCCAATTGTTTCTGCAAGCGACGCTCTTCCAGCAGGTTATCAATGGTGCGGCGCTTGCTCAGGTTGGTCTTCGCTGTTTCAACAGCCGGCTCGACATCGTCTGAGTCAACAGGAGAGAGTTCTTCATCTACATCCAGGTCTTCTTTTACGGTGCTCATATGTCACTCCCAGCCAAGAGGCCATTGGCGCACCTTATAGCGAGAATTCTTGAGTGGGTAAAAAAGATTTTTTCAATCGAGAAGGCGCGTTTCTCACAATCCTCTCAATCGTCGGAGGTTTTCTGCTTGTATTCACACAGGTCTTCGATCCGACAACTTCCGCAACGGGGTTTGCGTGCCAGACACACATAGCGTCCGTGCAGGATCAGCCAGTGGTGGGCATCGAGCAGGTAGGCCTTGGGCACGAACTTCATCAGTGCCTTCTCAACCTCAAGCACCGTCTTGCCGGGGGCGATCCCAGTGCGGTTGCTGACCCGGAAGATATGCGTATCCACAGCCATTGCCAGTTGCCGGAATGCTGTGTTGAGGACCACGTTGGCGGTCTTGCGACCCACGCCGGGCAATGCTTCGAGTGCCTCGCGGGTTTGCGGTACCTGACTATCATGCTGTTCGATCAGCAGGCGGCAGGTCTCGATCACGTTGCGGGCCTTGCTGTTGTACAGGCCAATGGTCTTGATGTATTGCGATAGCCCGTCGACGCCCAGGGCATAGATGGTTTCGGGAGTATTGGCGACCGGGTACAGCTTGGCGGTCGCCTTGTTCACGCTGACGTCGGTGGCTTGGGCCGAAAGAATTACCGCAATCAGCAACTCGAAGGGGGAGGTATAGGCCAGTTCTGTCTTGGGCTCAGGGTTGTCTTCGTGCAGCCTGCGAAATATTTCCAGGCGTTTGGCAGCATTCATGGGGTCAACGCTTTCCTTGACGACGTGAGGGGGCTCGCCGCAGGCAAACCCAGTTGTACAGGGCCAACAACAGGCCCAACAGAAAAAACGCACCAGGCAGCAGTGCGGCCAGACGCAATCCAACCCATCCAGCCAACAGTTCGCGACAAACTCCCAGGGCAATGCACAGAGCGGCGAATCCGCATAGCAACAGAGCGACGTCCCGCCAGCGGCGGTTCTCGCCTTGAGCGTATTCGAACACCAGGCATTGTACGGCGATCAACGCCGGATAGGGGCTCAACGCCTGATAGAGGGGGAGGGCCCAAGCGCGCAGCGTCAGTTCCAGGCAGGTGACTAACGCGGCTGCCAGCAGCACGCTGGCCAGCATCCTGCTGCTGGCCGTAAACCAGTGGTGCAACGGCCTCATGAGCAAGTGATGCATGGCGATCAGTAACACGCCGAAGCCGGCAATGGCGCAAGCGTTGAGCAGTGTCTGGGTGGCACCCAGTAACGGCGTCAGGCTCACCGCGGCCAGCCATTGTCTACTCATCGCTACCTTCCTCAAATAATAGCTGACGATGTTCGTCGAAGTAGCGCAGGGCGTCATGCATGGCGTGGATCACTGCGCGCGAAGTCACCGTGGCGCCTGCCAGTTGATCGAACTGACCCCTGTCGCGCTTGAGGGCCCAGGCTGCATCGGGTGTGCTTTGGCGACTGGCGCCGCTAAAGGCCTGCAGCCAGTGGTTGCCCGGCTCTACCAGTTCGCCACCCAAACCTGGCGTTTCCTGCTGGCGTAGTACCTTGGTGCCGATCAGGCGACCCTGCGGATCGATGGCGATCAGCAGTTCGAGTTGGCCTGCGTAGCCTTGGACCTGACTGTGCAGCACCACCGCGCTGGGGCGGCCCGCAAGGGTGGCGCGATAGCCTGCCAACAACTGGCTGTGGGCGAGGGTGGGCGTGGTCAATGCCAAGGGGGATTGCAACGGCTGGTTGTCATAGATCTTTTCTGGCAGGACACTGAGCCAGGTCTGCGCTTTGAGCTTCTGCTCCGCCAGGGCAATATCCCGGGCGCTGAAGTGCTGCCAGATCACGCTGCTACCGAGGCTCAACAGCGCAATGAGCAAGAGCAACATGGCACTGCGTATCGAAGAGTGGTTCATGATGACACCGCTTGGCGTCGATCGGCCAAGCGCTCCAGCGCCGGTACGCAGAGGTTCATCAACAGCACTGCGAACGCTGTGCCATCGGGATAGCTGCCCCATGTGCGGATCAGGTAAATCAACAAGCCCATACCTATGCCAAACAGCAACCTTGCCTGCGCTGACTTGGGGCCGGAAACGGGTTCTGTGGCGATAAAGAATGCTGCCAGCATGGTTGAGCCGCTGAACAAATGGAGTAGCGGTGAGCCATTGGAGTCCGAGCCAGATCCATTCCAGAACAACAGGCTGATTACCGACAGACTCGCCAGCAAGCCGACTGGGGCATGCCAACTGAAGACTTTGCGTTGCAACAGCAGCAAGCCGCCAAGCAGGAAGGCAAGATTGACCCATTCGCTGCCCTCACCCCCGAAATGACCGAATCCTGGATGGCTGCTGAACAGTTCGTCCAGGGTCAGGCTGCGGTTGTTGCGCAGGCCATCAAGGATTGTGGCCTGCGCCCAGGCGTCGGGTCGTTCGTTGCTGCTCATGTCCAAGACATGCTGCAGGCTGGTCCCCAGGTCCAACAGTTGTACGCCGGGCCATTGGGTCATGTGCAGCGGAAAGGCCACCAAAACCACGGCATAGCCGAGCATGGCCGGGTTGAACGGGTTTTTGCCGACGCCGCCGTAAAGTTGCTTGCCGAGGGTGATGGCGCTTGCCGTGGCGATTACCGGTACCCACCAGGGCGCGTAGGCAGGCAGGGCAACGGCAAGCAGGGTTGCGCTGACCAGGGCGCTGCCGTCATTGAGTGACGGCAGCACAGGGCGTTGCTGGAGTTTGAGCAGCAGCGCTTCGCTCGCCAGGGCTGAAGCCGCACACAATAACAGATTGAACAGTAGCCCCCAGCCGTGCTGCCAGAGCAGCGTCAGCACACCCGGCAGGCATGCCAGTAGCACCAGCATCATGGCGCTGCGCAGGCGGTCGCTGGTGTCAACGGCTGGCATGGACGGTGGCCGCTTGCAAGGCCTGCAGGTGCGCCTGGGCCTGTTCGGCCTCCTGCGCCAACTCAGCCAGCTGAGCCCGCTGAGCATCGCTCGGTGCCTCACCGAAGGCGCTTCTGGCTTTGTTCAGCTGTGCCCGGCTCATGGTCGCTGCGATTTTGGCCTTTTTCAGGGCTGCATCGGCAGCAGCGGCTTTCTGCGCCTTGATCCGCTCGATGGCAGCTTTGATCGGGTCATCACTCGCAGCGGGCTGGTCTGTGCTGTTGGCCATTGCGGTACGTTGACTGCGAGCTGCACGCTCGGTTTGCTTGCGCGCCTCTTCGCGCTGCAGGCGGCTGTTGCGCAATTCAAAGCGACGGCGTGCGTGGTTGCGTTTGTTGCTGCGTGCCGCCAGTGCCTCGCGGTCTGGGGCCATCCCGCCGACAATCGGTACGATGTTGCTGGTTGCGCTCAGGGGCAGTAGATCGATGCAGTCTACCGGGCAGGGTGCCACGCACAGGTCGCAGCCTGTGCACTCGGCGCTGATGACGGTGTGCATCAACTTGGCTGCACCGACAATGGCATCCACTGGGCAGGCCTGGATGCATTTGGTGCAGCCAATGCACTCGGCTTCGCGGATAAAGGCGACCTGAGGCGGCGCGGTGCCGCGTTCCGGGTCCAGGGCGATGATTGGCACCTGCAAGAGGTTGGCCAGGGCGGCGATGGTTTCGTTGCCCCCGGGCGGACATTTGTTGATCGCCTCGCCTTTGGCCAGGCCCTCTGCATAGGGCTTGCAGCCAGGGTGACCACACTTGCCGCATTGGGTTTGCGGCAGCAGGGCGTCGATGCGTTGAATCAGGCTCATGATGTAAATAATCCGTTGAAGCCGAGAAACGCCAAGGCCATCACGCCAGCTCCGATCAGCTCTACAGGCAGGCCGCGAAAGCTCCGGGGTATAGCCTTGTTGTCGCTGCGTTGACGCAGGTCGGCGAACAGGCCCAAGGCCAACCAGAAACCCAGGCCGCCGCCCAGGCTCCAGGCCAGGGTCTGCAGTGCGCCGTAGCCGCCTTCAGTGACCTGCAGGCTCAAGCCTAGCAGTGCCACATTACCCAGCAGTAACGGCATCAGCCCATTGAAGGGCAGAGTCGGCAGTACTCGAGACAACAGTCCAAGCAGCGGTTCAATCAGCAGTACACACAGGGGTAAAAGGACGAACAGACGCAGGTAGTCAAGCTGCAAGGGTTGCAGGACGAAGCGGTAAAGCAGCTGCCCCAGCGTGGTGGTCAATACCAGCAACGCCAGCGTAGCCAGCCCCAGGGCATGCAGTCGACGGCGGTCGTGGCCAGCCGAAGGGTGCAAGGCTGGGTCGATGGCCAGCCCCTGATGCAGGATCAGGTTGTTGACCAGCGCGGTGCTGATCAGGGCCAGAATGAATTCGCTCATGGAGGTGCACAATGCCAGGGCTGTTCGCCATTATCCGGCAATGACGCGAGGATGAGAGCGCCCCGGACGCAATCGTCCGGGGCATGGGCCTTACTTGATGCGTTGACCGGGCTTGGCGCCGCTGTCGGGGCTGAGCAGGTAGATTTCTTCACCGCCGGGACCTGCAGCCATAACCATGCCTTCGGAGATACCGAAGCGCATTTTGCGCGGCTTGAGGTTGGCGATCATCATGGTCAGACGACCCTCGAGCTTGGCCGGATCCGGGTAGGCCGACTTGATGCCGGAGAACACGTTGCGTTGCTCGTCACCGATGTCCAGGGTCAGGCGCAGCAGCTTGTCGGCACCCTCCACGGCTTCGGCCTTGAGGATCAGGGCCACACGCAGGTCTACGGCAGCGAAGGTATCGAAGTCGATCTCGGCCGACAGCGGGTCTTTGCTCAGCTCGCCATTGCCGCTGACAACAGAGGTCTGGCTGGCGGCCAGGTCTTCCTTGCTGGCGGCGGTCATGGCTTCGACCTTGGCCGGGTCGATACGGCTCATCAGCGCCTTGAACGGGTTCAGCTGGTGATTGCTCAGGCGGGTCTGATGGTCGTCCCAGGTCAGCGGCGCAACATTGAGGAACGCCTCTGCATCGGCGGCCAGCAACGGCAGTACCGGTTTGAGGAAGATCACCAGTTGGCGGAACAGGTTGATGCCCTGGGCGCAGATCGCTTGAACTTCGTCCTGCTTGCCTTCCTGCTTGGCCAGGGACCATGGGGCCTTGTCGGCGATCCAGGCGTTGGCGCGGTCGGCCAGGGCCATGATTTCACGCATGGCACGGGCGAAGTCGCGACCTTCATAGGCCTCGGCGATGCCCGGTGCGGCGGCCAGGAAGGCTTCGGTCAGCTCTGGAGCGGCATCGCCGGCCACCATCACGCCATCGTTGCCCTTTTGAATGAACCCGGCGCAACGGCTGGCAATGTTGACGACCTTGCCGACCAGGTCGGAATTGACTTTCTGCACGAAGTCTTCGAGGTTCAGGTCGAGGTCATCGACGCCGCGGCCGAGTTTGGAGGCGTAGTAGTAACGCAGGTATTCCGGCGCCAGGTGGTCCAGGTAGGTGCGGGCCTTGATGAAGGTGCCGCGCGACTTGGACATCTTCGAACCGTTGACGGTCAGGTAGCCGTGCACATTGATGCCGGTCGGCTTGCGGTAGCCGGCGCCTTCGAGCATGGCTGGCCAGAACAGGGCGTGGAAGTTGACGATGTCCTTGCCGATGAAATGGTACAGCTCGGCCTTGGAGTCCTTGTTCCAGAACGCATCGAAGTCCAGGTCGGGGCGACGGGCGCAGAGGTTCTTGAAGCTGGCCATGTAGCCGATCGGCGCGTCCAGCCAGACATAGAAGTATTTGCCCGGCTCGTCAGGGATTTCGAAACCGAAATACGGGGCGTCACGGGAGATGTCCCATTCCTGCAGGCCGGCATCCAGCCACTCGGCGATCTTGTTGGCCACGGCGTCCTGCAGGGTGCCGCTGCGGGTCCACTGCTGGAGCATGGCCTGGAAGTCGGGCAGCTTGAAGAAGAAGTGCTGGGAGTCCTTGAGTACCGGGGTCGCGCCGGAAATCGCCGACTTGGGGTTCTTCAGCTCGGTGGGCGCGTAGGTGGCACCGCACTTTTCGCAGTTGTCGCCGTACTGGTCGTCGGCCGCACATTTTGGGCAAGTGCCCTTGATGAAGCGGTCGGCCAGGAACATCTGCTTGTCCGGGTCGAAATACTGGGTGATCGAACGGGTAGCGATGTGCCCGGCGTCACGCAGCTTGAGGTAGATCTGGCTCGACAGTTCGCGGTTTTCTTCGGCGTGGGTCGAGTGGAAGTTGTCGAACTCCACCAGGAAGTCGGCGAAGTCGCTGCTGTGTTCGGCCTGGACGGCGGCGATCAGCTGTTCCGGCGTGATGCCTTCCTTCTCGGCGCGCAGCATGATGGCAGAACCATGCGCATCGTCAGCGCAGACGTAGGTGCACTGGTTGCCGCGGTGCTTCTGGAAGCGCACCCACATGTCTGTCTGGATGTACTCGAGCATGTGGCCAAGGTGGATCGACCCGTTGGCATAGGGCAGGGCGCTGGTGACGAGAATCTGACGTGGCTCGGACATGGGGGCTCGGCTACTTTTTTCGGCTACTTGAGATGAAACGGTGATCGGCCACTATAAAACGCCGGGAAATTTATTTCACCCCATGGACGTCTGTGGATGTTTCGCGGGTTAGCATAGTGGTCTGTTTTACTCAGTCTTTTTAACGGGAGTCTCCATGAGTGCCGTCACTCGCGCAGCCGTCGAAGCCGTTCTTCGCCAGTACACCGACCCTTACCTGAACCAGGATCCGGTCAGCGCCGGCTGTGTGCAGGCCATCGATATCCAGGGCGAGCGGGTCAGTGTCCAGTTGCAACTGGGTTACGCTGCCGGTCTGTTCAAGAATGGCTGGGCGCAAGTCCTGCAGACCGCCATCGAAGGTATCGACGGGGTCGTCTCGGCACAGGTCGAAATCAACTGCGTGATCGCCGCGCATAAGTCCCAGGCGCAGATTCCGGGTATGGCCAACGTCAAGAACATCATTGCCGTGGCCTCGGGCAAGGGTGGGGTGGGCAAGTCCACGACCGCCGCCAACCTGGCCCTGGCCCTGGCCCGTGAAGGGGCGCGAGTGGGTATTCTTGATGCCGACATCTATGGCCCGAGCCAAGGTGTGATGTTCGGCATCCCCGAGCGTACCCGGCCGCAGATCCGCGACCAGAAGTGGTTCGTTCCGCTCAAGGCCTATGGCGTCGAAGTCATGTCCATGGCCTTCCTCACGGATGACAATACGCCGATGGTCTGGCGTGGCCCGATGGTCTCCGGCGCTTTACTGCAACTGGTGACCCAGACCGCCTGGGACAACCTCGACTACCTGGTGATCGACATGCCACCAGGCACCGGCGACATCCAGTTGACCCTGGCGCAGAAAGTCCCGGTTGCAGGTTCTGTGATCGTCACCACCCCGCAAGACCTGGCTCTGATCGACGCCAAGAAAGGCGTGGAAATGTTCCGCAAGGTCAATATCCCGGTGCTGGGCGTGGTCGAGAACATGGCCGTGCATATCTGCTCCAACTGTGGCCATGCCGAGCATCTGTTCGGTGAAGGGGGTGGTGAGAAGTTGGCCAGCCAATATGGTGTGGAGCTGCTGGCCTCGCTACCGCTGTCGATGCTGATTCGTGAACAAGCCGACAGTGGCAAGCCAACGGCTATTGCCGAGCCGGAGAGCCAGATTGCCATGGTTTACCAGGAACTGGCTCGTCAGGTCGGTGCGCGGATCGTGTTGCAGGAGGCTGCGGCGCCTGCCATGCCGAATATCACTATTAGCGAAGATTGATTTGAATGCATCGCGGGGCAAGCCCGCTCCCACTGAACCGGTGGGAGCGGGCTTGCCCCGCGATGAGGCCCGAATCAAGGGCAAAAAAAACCCCGCCGGTTAAGGGCGGGGCTTTTTCAAGCTGTAAAGCGGAAGTTAGATAACTTCTACTTCTTCAGCCTGCATGCCTTTCTGACCGCGGGTAGCGATGAAAGAGACCGCTTGGCCTTCTTTCAGGCTCTTGAAGCCGTCAGCCTTGATGGCTTTGAAGTGTACGAACAGGTCGTCACCGGATTGTGGGGTGATGAAGCCGAAGCCTTTTTCATCGTTGAACCACTTAACGGTACCGGTTTGGCGATTGGACATGGTCTGTCTCCTTGGACAAAGTTAACTACGACTCAGGAAACGCCCTGGCCGAGACTGAGTGCAAA
Organism: Pseudomonas sp.; assembly: GCF_050739775.1. Classification (GTDB taxonomy): domain Bacteria; phylum Pseudomonadota; class Gammaproteobacteria; order Pseudomonadales; family Pseudomonadaceae; genus Aquipseudomonas. The sequence goes on along the minus strand of NZ_JBOICA010000013.1, from coordinate 26,324 downwards.
GAGGCAGAAAATTCATGAAGATGGGTTGATCGAAATCTTGCATCAGGTAGATATTCTCAGTGACACGTGCAGCACAGTGGCGTCACCTTAACCGTTTTTCCAGAACGTGCCAATGGTCTTGTACAGCTTTCGCGCAAATCATGACTGACGGTGCGGCAAGCCTCCCTGAAGGGCCCGCCGCACGGGGATTCGACGCCTGACGGTGGATGAAACTTTGAACCGGGCGCCGGGCCCGGTAAGATGCGCCACAGAATTTCTTCACCTCGTTACTTCAGGACACCCGCCATGAGCATCAAATCGGACAAGTGGATTCGCCGCATGGCGCAGGAACACGGCATGATCGAGCCGTTCGTCGAGCGCCAGGTGCGCGGCGAGAGCGACAACCGGCTGATCTCCTTCGGTGTCTCCAGCTACGGCTACGACGTACGCTGCGCCGACGAGTTCAAGGTGTTTACCAACATCAATTCGGCGACCGTCGATCCGAAGAACTTCGACGCCGGCAGCTTTGTCGACGTCAAGAGCGACGTCTGTATTATCCCGCCGAATTCCTTCGCCCTGGCCCGCACCGTGGAGTACTTCCGTATTCCGCGTAACGTCCTGACCATCTGCCTGGGTAAAAGCACCTACGCCCGTTGCGGCATCATCGTCAATGTCACCCCGTTGGAACCCGAGTGGGAAGGGCACGTGACCCTGGAGTTCTCCAACACCACCACCTTGCCGGCGAAAATCTATGCCAATGAAGGCGTGGCGCAGATGCTCTTCCTTGAATCCGATGAAGAGTGCGAAGTGTCCTACAAGGACCGTGGTGGCAAGTATCAGGGCCAGCGCGGCGTCACCCTGCCACGCACCTGAGCCGACAAAGCGAGGGAATTCCTTGCTCCCTGCGGACTCCAATGCAGTGAACTGTTTCGCCAGGCAACAGGCCTGGCGAACTTTGCCAAGGAGCCGCCCATGAAACTCGACCCGACCATCAGCGCCAAGCTGGCCGTGTTGCAGCCCAATCACGTCGGAGTACTGGCCTGGACGCTGCTGGCCCATCCGCATCCGCACATCGCCCAGGCCGGTGGCGTGCCCGGTCAACCCGATCCGGACACCCCCGATAGTCCGCAACCGGGCGAAACCCAGCCCATGGAGCCGGGTGAACCGACCTTGCCGGATGAACCACCTCCTGCGCCCGTCGCCTGAGGATTACTTCAGGTTGCCGCTCAAGAACTGACGCAGGCGTTCGCTTTTCGGATTTCCGAGTACTTCGGCGGGTGGCCCTTGCTCCTCGACCAGGCCCTGATGAAGGAACATGACCTGGGTCGCAACTTTGCGCGCGAAGGCCATTTCGTGGGTCACCATGATCATGGTCCGACCTTCTTCGGCCAGGCCTTGAATCACTCGTAACACTTCCCCGACCAGCTCCGGGTCCAGCGCCGAGGTCGGCTCGTCGAACAGCATGACTTCCGGTTCCATGGCCAGGGCCCGGGCAATGGCCACGCGCTGTTGCTGCCCACCGGAGAGGAATGCCGGGTACTGCTCGGCCACGCGGGCGGCCAGGCCGACCTTGTCCAGGTAACGCCGGGCGCGGGCTTCGGCTTCCTGCTTGCTGACGCCCAGAACCCGTCTTGGCGCCATGCTGATGTTGTCCAGCACGCTCAAGTGACTCCACAGGTTGAAGTGCTGGAAGACCATGGCCAGGCGCGTGCGCAGGCGCTGCAGTTCGTCCGGGTCGGTGACCCGCAGACCGAGGTGGTCATGGGTCATATGCACCGGCTTGCCATCGAGGGTCATGCTGCCCTCGTTGGGTTGTTCGAGAAAGTTTATACAGCGCAGGAAGGTACTCTTGCCCGAGCCGCTGGCGCCGATCAGGCAGATCACGTCTCCCGTCTTCGCCTTGAGCGAGACACCCTTGAGCACATGGTGCTCGCCGTAGCGCTTGTGCAGGTCTTCGATGGTCAGTTTGTACATGCGCATGTTCTCAACGGTGACGACTCAAGGCGATAACAGATAGCCGCTGCGGTAGGGCTGGCGGCCGGCCACATGAGCGATAACCATGCCGGCCGTGGCCATGCGCCGTAGTGAGCGGGCATACATGAGGCCGGCCTGGGTGTTGCGCACCGGGGTCACCCGGTCACTGAGCGGGTCGATGACCTCGGCGATCAACTGGTCAGCCTCCAGGTACTGGCCCGGTTTGACGTGAAACACCAGTAGGCCGCCCAACGGTGTGCTCACAGGCTCCACACCCGCCAGCGGGGTTGCCGGGTATGCCAGCGCAGGAAGGGTGGCTGCTTGGCCTTCGATGGCGCCGTAATGGGTCAGGTAGGCGATAATCGCCGCGCAGTCCTGCTCCGCCAGCGGGTGGCTGACATCGCCCTGGCCGCGCAACTCGACCGTAACCGAGACGCTGCCCTGGGGGATCGGGAACTGCTTGCCGAAACGCTGCTGCAGCTGCCACCAGACCAGGGTGAAGCACTCGTCGAAGGATTGTCCGCCCGAATCGGTGGCCAGCAGGCTGGCCTGGGCACCGAGGTAGCGCGACAGCGGCTCGACCTGCGGCCAGGCCTCGGGGGTCGTGTACAGGTGGGCCACGGCCTCGAAGTCGCAATGCAGGTCCAGCACCATCTCGGCATCGCAGGCCAGTCGTTGCAGGGTCAGGCGTTGCGACTGCAGCGGCGTGTGCGCCGGTTGGGCGTCCAGGGCGCGGTGCAGGCATTCGCGGATCAGGGTGAGATTGTGCGCCGGGTCCTGGTTGAGCTGGGCTTCGATCTGGTCGCCGATCAGGTCGCTGAGGTCGACAAAGTTGCGGTTGAAATTCTCGCCGCTCTGCAGCTCGAAGCGGCCCAGCGGCATATCCAGCAGCACCTGTTCCAGGCCGACCGGGTTGGCAATCGGCACCAGTACGATCTCGCGATGCAGCAAACCCTGGGCTTCGAGGTCGCCCAGGCGTTGCTTGAGGTGCCAGGCCACCAGCATGCCGGGCAGTTCGTCGGCGTGCAGCGAGGCCTGAATGTAGATCTTGCCGGCGCCTCGTGGGCCGAAATGAAAGCTGTGGATCTGGCGGGCGATACCGGGAACCGGTGCCAGAATGTCGTGGGTCGAGTGATGCATATCAGTCCTAGTGAGTCGGTCCTAGAAAAGCCAGCCAGCGCCGTTCGGCGAGGCGGAACAGGCCAACCAGCGCAAAGGTCACGCACAGGTAGATCAGTGCGGCGATACCGAATGACTGGAAGGTCAGAAACGTGGCCGAGTTGGCGTCGCGGGCGACCTTGAGAACATCCGGCACGGTTGCGGTGAAGGCAACCGTGGTGGAGTGCAGCATCAGGATCACTTCGTTGCTGTAGTAGGGCAACGAGCGCCGCAGCGCCGACGGCATGATGAGATAAGCATAAAGTTTCCAGCCGCGCAGGCCATAAGCTTTGGCCGCCTCCACTTCACCATGGTTCATGCTGCGGATCGCTCCGGCGAAGATTTCCGTGGTGTAGGCACAGGTGTTCAGGGCGAAGGCGAGGATGGTGCAGTTCATCGCGTCACGAAAGAAACTGTCGAGCAACGGTTGTGCACGCACTGCAGCCAGGCTGTAGATCCCGGTGTAGAAGATCAGCAGCTGGATATACAGCGGTGTGCCGCGGAACAGGTAGGTGTAAAACTGCACTGGCCAGCGGATCCAGAAGCGCGGCGAGACGCGGGCGATGGACAGCGGTATCGAGGCCACGAAGCCGATCGCCAGCGCAGCGCTGAGCAGCCACATGGTCATGGCCAGGCCGGTGATATGCGTGCCATCGGTATAGAGAAACGCGCGCCAGTATTCCTGCAGCAGTTCGATCATCGGACGGCCTCCCGGGTGCCGACGTTATAGCGTCGTTCCAGCCAGCGCAGGGCGATGTTCGAGGCGCTGGTAATGAGCAGATAGATGAACGCTGCGACCATCAGGAAATAGAACAGTTGATAGCTGCTTTTGCCTGCGTCCTGGGCGGCCTTGACCAAGTCGGCCAGGCCGATGATCGATACCAGGGCAGTGGCCTTGAGCATGACCATCCAGTTGTTGCCGATGCCGGGCAGGGCGTAGCGCATCATTTGCGGGAAGACCACGAAGCGAAAGCGCTGCAGGCGTTTGAGGCCATAGGCGGTGGCGGCCTCGACCTGACCGCGGGGTACGGCAAGGATCGCGCCGCGGAAGGTCTCGGTAAAGTAGGCGCCGTAGATGAACCCCAGGGTAATGACACCTGCGGCGAACGGGTCGATCTCGATGTATTCCCATTCCATGTAGTCGGTCAGAATGGTCAGCCAGGTTTGCAGGGTGTAGAAAATCAGCAACATCAGCACCAGGTCGGGCACGCCGCGAATCAGCGTGGTGTAGGCCTGGGCGATCAGGCGCAGCGGGCGCGCTGGCGAAAGCTTGGCGCTGGCGCCGAGCAGGCCCAGGCCAACGCTGAGCAGCAGCGACATGAGGGATAATTTGATGGTCATCCAGGTGCCCTGCAGTAGCAAGGGGCCGAAGCCCTTCAGGCTGAATGCCGAGAGTCCCAGGTACTGCAGCAGGTCTTCGAACATGTAAGCAACCTATGCCAGGAACTGTGGGAGCGGGGCAAGTCGCACCGCCGCTCCTACCCGTTACTTGCCGCTGTAGAGGTTCAGAGCACCGAAGTGTTTTTTCTGGATCTGGGCGTAGGTGCCGTCATCGTGTAACGCTTTGATACCTTTGTTGATCAGGTCCTGGAGCTCTTTGTTACCTTTTTTGATACCCACGGCGGTCTTGGACGGTAGCAGTTCGCTTTCTACCGGTGCGCTGACTTCATAGCCTGCGCCCTGGGGCGACTTGAGAAAGCCCAGTTCAGCCTGGAGCATGTCCTGGATCGAGGCGTCCAGACGGCCGGAGGTCAGGTCGGCATAGACCTGGTCCTGGTTCTGGTAGGCCTGGGTCTTGACCCCGGCCTTATCCAGCACGGCTTTGGCGTAGACCTCCTGGATAGTGCCTTGCTCATAGCCGACCGTCTTGCCCTTGAGCGAAGCCGGATCAGCGCTCAGCCCTGAACCTTTTTTGTACACCAGCGAAGTCGGGCCGGAGAACAGTTCGTTGGAGAAGTCGATGACCTTCTCGCGCGCTGGAGTGACGGTCATGGATGAGATCACCCCGTCGAACTTGTTGGCTTTGAGCCCCGGGATCATGCCGTCGAAATCGCTCTCGACCCATTTGCATTTGACCTTCAGTTCGGCGCAGATGGCGTTGCCCAGGTCGATGTCGAAGCCCACCAGGCTGCCATCGGCAGCTTTGGATTCAAACGGGGCATACGACGGATCGACGCCGAAGCGCAGTTCCTTGTATTCCTTGGCCAGGGCATTGCCCGCAGCCAGACACAGCGCAAGTGCAGAAAACGTCAGCCATGCTTTTTTCATTGTGTGTCCCTGGATTCGCAACCTAGTAGGGTGGCACTGAGCCGTTACCGGTCAGTGCCCGACATCACAATGACAGCAATTTTCACACCATGTTGTAGGAGCGGGCTTGCCCCGCGATGTCAGTACCGCGCATCCACCGGCTTGCCGCCGTTGGGCCAGTCCTTGACCTTGTCCGGGAAGTCCGGCCGTGGTTGTTGCGAGAACCAGGCAGCAACATCCACCGCTTCCTGATCGCTCAGACCGCCCTGACCCAGGGGAAAGCGTTCATGAAAACCGATAGGCATGTTGCGTTTGACGAACGCCGCAGCGGTGTAGGTGCGAGCCATGCCGGCGCCGATGTTGAAGGATTGATCGCCCCAAAGTGGGGGGAACACCAGGCTGCCATCCTCGCGACTCAGACCTTCGCCGTTGGCGCCATGGCACACCGCGCACTGCTTGACATATACCTGCTCGCCATTGGCAAGGTCAGGCTTGATCGCTGGATCGATCTTGCCAACTCCGCGTCCGGCTACCTTGTCGCCGGGCTGGGTGTTGTTCTTCATCCACTCGAAGTAGGCGACCATGGCCTGCATGTCTGCTGATTGCGGCGGAATCGGTTTGCCATTCATGGAACGCCGGAAGCAGCCGTTGATGCGCTCTTCCAGAGTAATGATCTTGCCGGCCCGCGGCGCGTAGCCGGGGAAAAAGGCTGACACTCCAACAAAGGGCGAACCGTCGGCGACGGTGCCGGCGTTGAGGTGACAACTGGTGCAGTTCAGTGCATTGCCGACGTTGTCCGGCAGCAGTGCTTTGGTCTGCAGGTGCAGGCGCATGCCGCGGATTACCTGGTCGGCGTTGGCGGCGGCGAGCAAGTCGGCCAGACGCGGGGTCTCGAAGGCTGTGGAGTCGGTGGTCTGCGGGTTGAGCTGGCCACGCAGTTTTTTCACTTGCTCTGGGGTGACTGCCGAACTGTCGTTGCCCCAGCGGCTGCGCACGAAACTGAGGATCTCGGCGATTTCCTGATCCGCTAAACGCGCGAAACCGGGCATGGTGTAGACCCGCGAATGGCTGGCGGTCTGCGCAGTTTCCCAGCCGGTCAGGGTGATGTGCAGGAGGGACGTCGGGTCGCTGGAGGCAATGCTCGGATTGCCGGCCAGTGGTGGAAAAATGCCTGGCACGCCTGCACCATCGCTGCGGTGGCAGTCGCTGCAAAACTGGGTGTAGCCCAGGCCACCACGGCTGCTGAACAGATCGGCCGGTGGCGCGGCCGGCGTCAGTGCAACGGCTGGCATAGGCAGGTCGTTATCGCTCGGTGGCAAGGATTTGAGGTAGCTGGCGATGGCTGTCAGGTCGGTATCGCTGAAGTGCTGAGTGCTGTGGTGAATCACAGCAGCCATGTTCCCGGAGACCGTGGCGAAGCGGTTTTGCCCGGTTTTGAGCAGTTGAACTGTGTCTGGAACCGTCCACAGATTGCGCAGGCTCAGGGCGCGCCAGTGCTCCACGGTTTCCCCGGCGAGGAAGTGCTTGCCGCCGCTACCGGCGTCACTCATGGCCTTTTCCTGAAAGGCGAGGCCTCGCGGGGTATGACAAGCGCCACAGTGGCCCAGACCCTGCACCAGATAAGCGCCGCGGTTGATGAGCGGGTCGCGGTTCGGGTCGGGGTCGAACGGCTGGTTGTCGACAAAAGCCCAGTTCCACAACGCCAGTCCCCAGCGCATGTTGAATGGCCAGCTCATGTCGGCGGCCTGGTTGGACTGGCTGATTGGCGTTACCCCTTGCATCAGGTAGGCGTAGAGCGCGCGCATGTCCTCTTCGCTCATTTTTGCGTAGGACGGGTAAGGCATGGCTGGATACAGATGGGTGCCGTCGGCACTCACCCCTTCGCGCATGGCCTTGTCAAACTGTTCGAAGCTGTAACGACCGATACCGGTCTCCGGGTCGGGGGTGATGTTGCTTGAGTAGAGGGTGCCCATGGGCGTCTTCAGCTGTAGCCCACCGGCCATGGGCGGACCTTGCGGGGCTGTGTGGCAAGCAATGCAGTCACCGAGTTGGGCAACGTATTGGCCACGTTCGAGCAGAGGCTTGTTGGCAGGCTCAGCCGCTGCCGTTGTTGGCTCACTGGCGTGAAGGACGGGGATCAGCAGCAACGTCGTGGCGCACAGGGCCAGGCGTGAAAGTACAGAAGCCATTGCATATTCCTTTAGTCACCGGGCCTGGGTGATCCCTTGGGCGCAGGTTGCAATCGTTTTTATGGTTCATCAGGCAGCACTGGGGACGAAGCTCGTCCCAGTTTCGTTGTAGAGGAATTGTTGGCGGCAACAGTTGATATGGATCAGCGCAGCCGGCATTGCACCGGCTGCGGGGAGCGTGGAGGTTACTTGCCAGGTACCAGCGTCAGCCGCTTGCTACCGTAGGCGCGATCGAAGTTCTGCGGTTGCAGAGGCAAGCTCATGTAACGGCCCTTGAACCAGGCATCCAGACCATCGGCAAAGTGTGGGCTGGCCGGGTTGCCGGACTGGCCGCTGCTGCTCTGCAGTTGCAGCGGTTCGATCTGGCCGAAGTCCACCACCATGCGTAGGGATGGCGCCAGTTGGGCGTTGAAGTCCTTGCCCCAGGCATACGCTGTAAGGTTCAGGGTGCTGTGGTCGCCGCCACTGGCCTGGGGGCCACGGTTGACGGCGTCACCCAGGCCATGGAAGGTCGGCGTCGGCCAGCGCAACTGGTGCAGCTTGCCCCATTGCCAGGCCCGACGGTCGTTGCCCAGTTGCGCTTCACCGGCACTGACCGCAGCGGCCAGGCTGCGGGCGAGGATCGCCGGTTTGTCTTCTTTCTGCGCGGTGCGCAGGTCATCCCAGAACGGGCTGTCTTCACGACCCAGCAAATGGTCGGCCTGAGCCGAGTATGACAACCGCGCATTGCCGACAAAGGCCTGCCAGCTCGCCGAGTTTTCCGGGCCCAGCTCATCGAGGAAGGTCTGTTTCGCGCTTTCCTGCAGGAACAGTTCATACAGGGCGGCGTCGGCCGAGGTGGTGCTCAGTCGACCATCGAAGGCCATCAGGCGAGTGTAGGCTTCGCGGGCCTTGGTACGCTGCTCGCTTGGCAAGGCTTCGATTGCCTGTTTGAGCGGTTGGGCCATGCCGGGCGCTTCGAGCATCTGCTTGAGTTTGCCGGCGAACAGCGTGGTCTGATCGTTTTGCATGGTGATCAGGCTGCGGCTGTCATGCTTGCCGTTAGCAGCCAGCTGCCCCAGGCGTTCGGCGCGCTCGGGGTAGTACCAGCTGTTGGATAACTGCATGCCATAGCCTTTGGGCACGCTGCGCTGGTTGGCATTGCCGAGCCAGCCCTGGAGCGGATCCTGGTCGTAAGGGTGGAGCATCGGGTCGGCATAGCCATCCCAGTCATAGCGTCCCTCCCAGCCCGGCGAGGGCAACAGCCCTTGGCCTTCGCGACGATTGGGGAAGCGCCCGCTGACCTGCCAGCCGATGTTGCTGGCGTCGGCGAAGACCAAGTTCAGCGCTGCGGCGCCGATCTCCCGGGTGTTGTCGAAGGCGCGCTCGACGTTCTGCGCCCGTGACAGGTTGAAGAACGCGTCCAGGCTTTTGTCACCCTTGAGCTGGGGCAATTGCAAGGCCAGGCCCAGGCTGGCGTTCTGCGCCTGTCCGAGCAAGGTGCCATGACGGGTGTCGTACAGGGTTTCGCGCTGTGGGCGCTGGCCCTTGATGAAGAAGGTCTCGTTGCGCGCCAGGGCCGGTAGCCATTTGCCGTCGGCCTGGTACATCAGGCGGCTGCCTTCACGCTTGAGCCGCTCCAGGTACAGGTCCTGGTTATCGGCCATGACCGCGCTGGCACTCCAGGCCAGCTTGCCGTTGTACCCGGAGAGCAGCAGCGGTAGGCCGGCAATCGATACACCGGCGGCCTGGTACTTGGGCGTCCGAATCTGCACCGGGGTCATGGCCCAGGCACCCAGGGTGTCGCTGGCCAGCAGGCTCTTGCCGCTACGGCTGCGTTGCGGGGCAATGGCCCAGTTGCTGGAACCGGCTGTGCCCAGCAGATTCAAGGCCGCCAGTTGCTCGCTGGCAGCGGTCAAGGGTGCCAGCCCGGCCAGTTGGCTAGCCAGGTTCAGACCCTTGAGCTTGTCAGCCTCGGCCATTGGCAGGGGCTCGTCGGGGTAGCTGGGCAACAGCCAGGGCAGTTTGTCGCTGCCGACTTTCTGCGCCAGGGTCAAGGCGGCGAGCTCTTCCTGCAGGTTGACCGACTGGCTGAAGTTGTACAGGGTGAAGATCAACGCCGAGTCTTCAGGCTTCCAGTACTCCGCACGGTAGCCGGTTTGAGCCAAGGGCGCCGGTAGCCGGTCGCGGTAACGGAACAGGTAGGCGTTGACGCCACGGGCATAGACTTCAAAGAAGCGCTTGAGTCGTGGTGAGGCATCGGCGTAGAGCTGGTTGGCGGTCTGTTTCAGGTTGGCGCCGCGCATCAGGCGGTCGACTTCCAGGACATCAGGGCCCGCTATCTCGGCCAGACGACCCTGGGCCAACAAGCGCATGCCGACCATTTGCTCAATGCGGTCGCCGGCATGCACATAGCCCAGCGCGAACAGGGCGTCGTGGAAGTTGCTGCTTTCGATCAACGGCATGCCTTGGGCATTGCGCCTTACTGACACGTTCTGGGCCAGGCCCTTGAGCGGTTGCACGCCGCTGACCGGTGGCACGCTGTCGCGATAGCCGCCCATCTGGCAGCCGCCCAGGGCAAGCAAGCCGAACATCGCTGCGGCTACGCCGAACCGGGGGAGAAAAGGGGGAAAGGCTGGCGCGGCCATGGTTGGGCTCCTGCAGGGCGTGGCGTCTAAAAGGCGCTACGTTAGTGAGCCCGACCACGCCATGCAAGCGGGGCACAGCCTTTATTTTCCAGGCTGTTAAGACGCGGTTATCAGGCCCCGTGGCACTTCTTGAACTTCTTGTTGCTACCGCACGGGCACGGATCGTTGCGGCCGACGTCCTTCAGGGCGTTGCGCACCGGCTCCTGGTGGCCGTGGTTGCAGTGCGGACCGTGAACATGGCCGTGGTCATGGTCGTGATGATCATGATCGTGGTTGCAGTCAGGGCCATGGACATGGGGTTGTTGGGTCATTGCGGGTTACTCCGGTAAAAGATCGCCGGGAATTATCTCACCACTGCGCGATAAGTGCAGTTCGCGGGTGAAGATTAATCCGCTGTTGAGCTCGCCATCGAGGCGGTAGCGCAAGGGGCGATCGGTGTTTCTGAGCATTTTCGCCAGCGGTTTGAGCTGTTGCCAGAGGTTGGTGCGCACGGGGATTTTGAAGGTTCGCCGGGCATGTCCGCCGACACTGCGCCAAAGGCTTTCCTCGCCCTCGGCCAGTAACAGATCGTTCAGGCGCACGGCATAACTCAGGTTGCGGATGAACAAGCGTCCGTCGTTGGGGTTGTCGACGCGTATATGAAGGACGAATTCTTGTTCCAGCAGACGCACCTTGACCGCTTCGACCTTGACCAGGTGAACCTCGGGGTCGCGGTAGTCACTGCTCAACCAACTGGCACACCCGGTCAGTTGCAGTATCAGAAAGCTGAACAGCAACAGACGGGTCATTGGCGTTAGCTCCCCAGGTAACTGGCACAGCACTTCTTGAATTTCTGCCCGCTGGCGCAGGGGCAGGCATCGTTGCGCCCGGCCTTCAGGCCGACTGTCGGGTCGATGAAATACCAGTGCCCGTCATTTTGCACAAAGGCCGAACGCTCACGGTGGCTATGTTCGCCGTCATTGTCGTGCCAGCGGGCAGTGAAGGTGACGAAGGCATGCTCGGGCTTGCCGCCGAATACTTCGGCGCTTTCCACTTCAAGGCCCAGCCAGGTGCTTTGCGCGCTCCAGGCGGCAATCGCGGCGCGGTCAAGGCCGGCTTGTTGTACGGGCAGGGTGGTTTGCACCAGGTAGTCAATCAGCCCCAGCACGTAGGCGCTGTACCGTGAACGCATCAGGGTCTGCGCGTCGGGGGCCGGATGCCCGGCGTGATAGTGTCCGCAACAGGCGTCGAGCAGGTTACCGCTGCCGCAGGGACAAACCGAGACACTCATTGTTTCACCACCAGTACTTGCCAAAATTTTGCGGATTGGCCCAGAACTTGGCATTCAGCCAGTCCGGGACCTGTTTGTATTCACGTAGATCATAGGTGAACAGGCTCAGTACCTGATCATCGCGCTGAAACTTTTCGTTGGCCTGCAGGGCCAAGGCGAAGAAATCGGTGTCTTGCCAGCCACAGGCGCTCAGGTCGGCCAGCACCGCCACGCGGCTGGCATTGAGGTTGCGGATGCCACCGAGCAATTCCAGGCCCTTGCGCTTGGGCAGATGCTCCAGGCAATCGACCAGCAAGGCCAGGTCAAAGCGCTGAGCTGCCAAATGCTCAGGCAGGGGACCCGGTTGGGCCTGGGCAATCTCGACCTGCGGGTGCGCCTGGGCAAAGGCTTCCAGGGCTGGGAAACGCGTACCGACCAGCAGCAGGCGTTGCGGGGTATAGCGTTCAAGCAGCGCCGCCAGGGCTTGTTGTGGCGTTCGTTGGGAAAATCCGTCAATCATCGGGAATCCTCGGTCAGATGCGTCAAGACTAACGATCTCGGGCCCTCAGGCATAGTGGCTGACGGCCGCATCATGGCTTATTGCTGGCGGAGATGGTGTGCGCGGTCTTTACTCCCAGAGCATCGGTTTTGAACCGATTCCCCCTAGGAGGTGCAACAAAATGAGCATAGTACGCACAGCATTACCTCTGGTTCTGCTAACCAGTGTGTTGACTGGTTGTGCAGGTTTGCAAAAAACCGACTGGCCGAAATGTGCTGCCGTCGGGGGTGTAGGCGGCGCAGCCCTGGGCGCCATAGAAAGCTCGAGCTGGGCTGGCTGGGGCGCGTTGCTTGGCGCGGGCATGGCGGCGGGCTACTGCTGGGCCCATGGCGATGGCGATGAAGACGGCGATGGCGTGCCGGACAGCCGTGACAAGTGCCCGGGTACCCCGCGTGGCGTACAGGTCGATGCCAATGGCTGCCCACCTGAGCCGGCGCCGGTGGTCGAAGAAGTGGTCGTGGTCAAGGAAGAGGTCATCGTGATTCGCGATGTTCACTTCGAGTTCGACTCTGCCAGGCTGACACCTGCAGACAAGGAGCGCCTGAGCACCATCGCGACCCGTCTGAAAAACGAGGCGTCAACGGCCAGGCTGAGCGTGACCGGACACACCGACAGCGTCGGCCGCGATGCCTATAACCAGAAACTCTCGGAGCAACGTGCCCAGTCGGTCACCGACTACCTGATCAGCAGCGGTGTGCCGCAAGCCAGTTTTGTCTCGGTGCAGGGAGCAGGCGAGTCGCGGCCGGAAGCCGACAATGCGACCGCTGGAGGCCGGGCAATGAACCGCCGTGTGGAGATTCGCATCGAGCGCTGAAGCACAAGCGGCCTGCGGCTTGAGAAGTGCCGCAGGCCAGTCTTTACTCCTGTGTGACCGGTAGACGCCGGTGACACAGGAGCAATTCCCATGAGTGTACTCTCCAAGGCCGCAGTGCCGGTGTTGGTGGCTGCAAGCCTGCTCTCCGGTTGCGCCACCCACAGTGATGGCAGTGCAACACTCAATCAAAGGACCTGGCCTATCTGCAGCCTGCTTGGTGGTCTGGTAGGGGGCGGACTGGGGGCAATCGAAAGTTCTGCCTGGGCGGCCGGTGCCGGCGCTGCCGGGGCCATTGCCGGCGGCCTGATCTGCTATACCCAGGATGGTGACGAGGATGAGGATAGCGTATTTGATCGCCGCGATCGTTGTCCGGACACTCCGGTCAACACGCCGGTCAGCCACACGGGCTGCCCGTTACCTCAGTATCCGGTGGCAGAAAAAGCGGCGGTCGTGTCTGAAGTCATCACCTTGAATGACCAGGGCTTGGTCATGTTCGCCTTTGACTCTGCCGAACTGACCAGCAGCGCCCACACCCAGTTGCAGGCGTTGATGAGTAAGCTCAATGCGCCCAGTGTGGTCAGCGTCAAGGTGATCGGTCATACCGATAGCCAAGGCACCGATGCCTATAACCAGGGGCTTTCCGAGCGGCGAGCCAGCAGCGTCGCCGAATACCTGATCAGTCAGGGACTGACACCGTCGAAAGTGACCAGCCAGGGCCGCGGCGAGAGCGAAGCCATTGCCGACAATGAGACCGACGCCGGGCGCGCGCAAAACCGCAGGGTAGAACTGCACCTCAATTGATCAAGCATCTGGTGCGCAGCAGTGCCAGCCGTTACTGTTGCAGGTGATGTCATTGCGTTGGCATCGCCTACCAACAATAACAGCAGGGGCGCGCATGAAGGGTTTACTGGCGCTGGGCAAGGCTTTGACGGTGGTGTTCTGGTGGGTGGTGCTAGTGAATCTGCTGATTCCCCAGGAGTTCCCCTTCAATCGTTTGATCGGTCTGGCCGGTGCGGCGCTGTTCGGTTTGCACCTGCTGGAAGTGCTGTTTTTCAATGGCTGCTTGCGCGGGCGTAGTCATCGCTGGTTTGACCGCTTGCAAATCCTGCTGGTCGGTATCTTTCATGTCCTTTCGATTCCGGCGCCACGCCAGGAGAGTGCTCATGCGTAAGTTGGTTTTGCTGGTGGCGTTGTTCAGCCCCTTGGCGTTGGCTGAGTCGATCAGTGTTGCGCCGCACTCGGTGCTGCGTTTGCCGAACAAATCCAGTGTCGTGCACTTGCAGCGCCTTGAAGTCGCTGATGCTGCAACGCTGTTGCTGCCGGCCAGTCTGGTCGAGTTGAAGGTGGACGAGCTGCGGCTGGGGCAGGAAGCACGTATAGCGATTGCGCCTGCAGAGAGCACGTTGCGGGTGGATGTGGCGCGAGCGCAGTTGGGGGAAGGTAGCCAGATCGCCGCACGTGGTGCTCCGGGTACGTATGAGCGCGCTGCAAAGGCCGGACGTGATCTTGATTTGCAGTTGCATGCCGTACAGGCGCCGTTGCTGGCTATTGATGCCCGAGGAGGGGCCGGTGCGCCGGGGTATGTCGGGCTCGATGGTGCCAATGGCAAAGCCGGCGGATGCACGTGGGGCCAGGCAAGTCGCGGTGCCAACGGTGACAATGGTGGCGATGGGCATGACGGTGCGGCCGGTGGTCGGGTTCGGTTGGCGTTGCCAGCAGGCTTTCCCGCTGAGCGGATCAAGGTGCAGCTCGACGGCGGGGCACCAGGCGTGGCCGGCGCTGCTGGCAAGCCGGGAGCGGGGGGCGTAAGCAAAGGCTGTCTGGTTTATCGTACGGCGGCGGGTAAGCCCGGGAAGCCTGGAGTTCCCGGCCAGCCAGGGTTGGCAGGGACTACAGGTGAGCTGATTCTGCAGCGCTTGTAGGTGCAACTGTCGATCTGTGGGCGCTGGCGATAGCCTGCGATCGACTGCGAAGCGGTCGCTATCCGGGCAACCCCGAACTTGCAGGGTATTAGTAATCACATCATCAGGCGCGTAGTCGCTACCAGCACTACTGAGATGCCGAGCAACAAATTAATACCCACCAGGCGGCGAATCTTGCCCAGCACCGCCGCGCCCGTCGGCCAGTCTTGCGCTTGCACCGCTTTGCGCAGTTCCGGCAGCAGCAATGACTGGACACGAATGAACAGTGCGATCATGGCGATGGCGCCGCCCATCATCACTTGCACATAGCGTGGCGCCGCGTCGAAGCCGGCGAAACGCAGGTGCAGCATGCCTATGCCGCTGATCGCCAGGACCGCGATCGCGACCCAGACCCACACGAAAAAACGCTGAAACACTTCTACCCAGAGGCGTAGACGGTCAGGCCCTTGAAGGGCTGCAACCGCCGCAGGCCGCAGGATCAGCCAGGCGAAGAACATCCCGCCGACCCATACCAGGGCGGCCAGGACGTGCAGGCTATAAGGAAGGGCAAAGGCGCTCATCAGGATCTCCATTCGGCGCAAAGGGCAATAGCGGGGTATGATAGCGACCCAATCGAAACACTGAAAATTTATCCAGCCCTTCGGGCGCCCTGACACCATGATCAGCAACGAACTCAAAACCACGATTCAGGGCGCCTATTCGCGTTTTCTCGAAGCCAAGAGCCTCAAGCCTCGCTACGGCCAGCGCCTGATGATTGCCGAAGTGGCCAAGGTGCTTGGCGATATCGACTGCGACGATGAAGGTCGACGTGCCGGTGAGCCCGCCGTGGTGGCGGTCGAGGCCGGTACCGGTACCGGCAAGACGGTTGCCTATAGCCTGGCCTCGATTCCAGCCGCCAAGGCCGCTGGCAAGCGGCTGGTGATCGCCACTGCCACGGTGGCCCTGCAGGAGCAGATCGTCTTCAAGGACCTGCCCGACCTGATGCGCAACAGCGGCCTGAATTTCAGCTTCGCCCTGGCCAAGGGCCGTGGTCGCTATTTGTGCCTGTCCAAGCTCGACCTGTTGCTGCAGGAAGGCCACGCACAATCGGCCACCGCGCAGTTGTTCGAAGAGGAAGGCTTCAGGATCGAGGTTGACGAGGCCAGCCAGAAGTTGTTCACCAGCATGATCGAGAAGCTCGCCGGCAACCGTTGGGACGGCGACCGTGACAGCTGGCCCCAGGCCCTGGAAGACCAGGACTGGGCTCGTCTGACCACCGACCATAGCCAGTGCACCGGGCGCCATTGCCCGAATTTTGGCCAGTGCACCTTCTACAAGGCCCGTGAGGGCATGGGCAAGGTCGATGTCATCGTCACCAACCACGATATGGTCCTGGCCGACCTGGCCCTGGGCGGTGGTGCAGTATTGCCTGATCCGCGCGACACCATCTATGTATTCGACGAAGGCCATCACCTGCCGGACAAGGCCATTGGCCATTTCGCTCACTACACTCGCCTGCGCTCTACCGCCGACTGGCTCGAGCAAACCGCCAAGAACCTGACCAAGCTGCTGGCCCAGCACCCCTTGCCAGGGGATCTGGGCAAGCTGATCGAGCAGGTGCCGGAACTGGCTCGGGAGATCAAGGCGCAACAACAGTTCATGTTCAGCGCCTGTGAGCAGGTGGCTGATTTCCGTCCCGGTGAAGATACCGAAGGCCGCGAGCGGCCGCGTCACCGCTTCGAGGGCGGCGTGGTGCCCGAGCACATGCGCGAGATGGGCGTCGAGCTGAAAAAGGGCTTCTCACGCCTGACGGATCTGTTCACCCGCCTGACCGAGTTGCTCAAGGAAGGTATGGATGCCGAGGTGAATATCGGCATCGCCAGCCATCAGGCCGAAGAATGGTACCCGCTGTTCGGCAGCCTGTTGATGCGCGCCCAGGGTAACTGGGAATTGTGGACCGCCTTCACTGCTGAAGATCCTGAGGACAGTCCACCCATGGCCCGCTGGTTGACTCTGGCGGAGAGCGGGGCGCTGTTCGACATCGAGGTCAACGCAAGCCCGATCCTGGCGGCCGAGATGTTACGGCGCAATTTGTGGAACGTTGCCCATGGCGCGCTGGTTACCTCGGCAACGCTGACCGCGCTGGGCAAGTTCGATCGTTTCCGTATGCGCGCCGGGCTGCCCAAGACGGCTGTCACCAGTGTTGTGCCCAGCCCCTTCCATCATGTCGATGCCGGCGTGTTGCGCGTGCCGGACCTGCGCGCCGATCCCCGGGATGCCGCTGCCCACACGGCGGCGATCATTCGTGATCTGCCTGACCTGGTTGAGGGATCGCGTGGTTCTCTGGTGCTGTTCTCTTCGCGTAAGCAGATGCAGGACGTGTTCGATGGTCTGGATCGGGACTGGCGCAAGCAGGTGTTCATCCAGGGCAACCTGTCCAAGCAGGAAACCCTGAACAAGCACAAGGCAAGAGTCGATGGCGGCGATTCCAGCGTACTGTTCGGTCTGGCGAGCTTTGCCGAAGGGGTTGACTTGCCGGGTGCCTACTGTGAGCACGTGGTGATCGCCAAGATCCCCTTCGCGGTGCCGGATGATCCGGTCGAGGCGGCCCTGGCCGAGTGGATCGAAGCGCGTGGAGGCAATCCGTTCATGGAAATCGCCGTGCCGGACGCCTCCTTGCGCCTGATCCAGGCCTGCGGTCGCCTGCTGCGTACCGAAGAAGACCGCGGCACCATCACCCTGCTGGATCGACGTGTGGTCACCCAGCGCTACGGCAAGGCTATTCTCAATGCGTTGCCGCCGTTTCGACGGGAAATTTCCTGACCCCCGGGGATCAATGCGCCGGGGCGTTGTCTATGACTCAGTTCAAGGCCCGCAAGGGCCCTCAAGGAGAGCTCCAGCCCTATGATTCGCCGTACCTTGCCTGCTGTCTTCGCACTGTTGTTCAGCACACCGCTGCTGGCCGGGCAACAGACGCTGTTCAGCTTCGTGCGCCCGGCCGCCGTGGTCAACGTGGTGACCGAAGATGCCAGCTTGCCGCAATACAACGCAGAACAGACGGCCGAGGGCGAGGTATTGCGTCGTGTGGTGTTCAACCCGGTGCAGCGGCCAAACCTGCAATTGAGCCCGCAAACCGGCACCTGGGACTGGTCCGCAGCCACGGCCATGACCTTGCGCCTGCAAAGTGGCATGGACTGGCCCCTGACCGTGGATGTCACGGTGTTAAGCAGCGACGGCAAGACCCTCAGCAGTCGTATCGACCTGCCAGCAGGACCGGCGCAGACGGTGCTGGTGCCGCTCACGGCCAGCTCGCCGCTGAGCCAGGGCATGCGTGCCGGGCCACCGATGCCCTGGGTGCATGAAGGCCAGCGCTGGGTGCTGACCAGCAGCAGCGGTGAGGTGGACTTGAAGCAAGTGGTGTCGGTGACCTTGTCGATGAACAAGCCCAATGTCGCCCAGAGTCTAATGATTGAACGCGTTGGCATCCAGGATGACGACCAGTTGCAAAAGGCTGTGTATACCGGCTTGATCGATGGCTATGGCCAGTCCACACGTGGCCGCTGGCCGGAAAAGATTGTCAGCGATGACCAGCTCAAGGCTGCTGCGACCCGTGAGCAACAGCAACTCAAGGGCTGGTTGGCCGAGCGCAGCCAGTTGCCGCGCGACAAGTTTGGCGGTGTGACCACAGGGCCAAGTTTCGATGCCAAGGGCTTCTTCCGTACCGAAAAACGTGACGGGCGCTGGTACCTGGTCACCCCTGAAGGCCATCCGTTCTATTCGCTGGGCGTCAACACCGTGGCAGCCGACGGTGGCCGGACCTACGTTGCCGGGCGCGAGTCGATGTTTACTGCACTGCCGCAAGCAGGCGAGCCACTGGCGCAGTTCTATGGCGAGGGTAACAACAACGACGGCAATGGCTCGTCCAGTGGTCGTAATTTCAAGCAGGGGCGCTGGTTCGACTTCTATGCCGCCAACCTTGAGCGTAGCCATGGCAAACCCTGTATCCCGGTCGCCGCGACCAGCACCATGGCGGCCGTGGAATGCCCGGCAGTGGTTCTGGACCTTCAGCGTTGGCAGGGGCATACCCTCGACCGTCTGCAGGCCTGGGGCTTCAATACCCTGGGCAACTGGAGCGAACCCGCTTTGGGACAGGCCAACCGCCTGCCTTACACCCTGCCTTTGTCGATTGTCGGCGACTACGCCAGCATCAGCACGGGTATGGACTGGTGGGGCCGGATGCCCGACCCGTTCGACCCGCGCTTTGCCATGGCCACCGAGCGTGCCGTGGCCATCGCTACCCGTGACCACCGTGATGATCCATGGTTGATCGGCTATTTCGCCGACAACGAACTGGCCTGGGCCGCTCCGGGTGATGATCCCAAGGCCCGTTACGCCCTGGCCTACGGTACCTTGCGCTTGACCACTGACGTGCCGGCCAAGCGCGCTTTTCTCAAGCAGTTGCGCGACAAATACCGCAACCAGGCCGGGTTGTCCAAAGCCTGGGGAATCGACCTGCCAGCCTGGGAGTTGATGGAAGATCCTGGTTTCGAGCCGCCGCTGCCGAGCGCCGACTATCCTGAGATCGAAGCCGACTTCAAATACTTCCAGAAGGTCTTTGCCGAAACCTACTTCAAGACCATCGCTGATTCGCTCAAGTGGCATGCGCCCAATCACTTGTTGTTGGGAGGCCGCTACGCTGTCAGCACGCCTGAAGCGGTGGCAGCCTGTGCCGAGTTCTGTGATGTCCTGAGTTTCAACTTCTACACACCCAAACCCCAGAACGGCTACGACTTCAGCCAGCTCAATGCCTTGGACAAGCCGGTGCTGGTATCGGAATTCCAGTTCGGTTCGCGTGACCGCGGGCCGTTCTGGCCAGGCCCGATGGAAGTGGCCAAGGAAGAAGCGCGGGGCCCGGCCTATGCTGCCTTCGTCAAGGCGGCGCTGGCTGAACCGTCGATTGTCGGCGTGCACTGGTTCCAGTACCTGGACCAGCCTGCCAGCGGCCGCTTGCTGGATGGAGAGAACGGTCACTTTGGTCTGGTGGGAATCACCGACGTGCCGTTCCAGGGATTTGTCGACAGCGTGCGTAAGAGCAATCTGCAAACCCAGGAGCAGATCGCTAAGACACTCGTCACTGAAAAGTCCTCAAAAGCCCAGTAGCAGTGACTTGGCGGCTTGATGCGCGATAACAGCATCAGGTCGCCAGGCTGCCGGGCGAGACGACTGCCTGACCACTGTCTGTTCCCAAAACCTTCGCAGGCTGAAACAATGCACGCCATTTTCGATAGCGGTGGGCGCGGGGAGCGGCTGGGTGCAGATTCAGGGTCATTACGAGCTTAAGTTCGAAGCCGTGCGCGAAGCCTTTGCCGCGCTGTTCGACGATCCCCAGGAGCGTGGCGCAGCGCTATGCATTCAGGTCGGCGGGGAGACTGTCGTGGACCTCTGGTCCGGTACCGCCGACAAGGACGGTGTCGAGGCTTGGCACAGCGACACCATTGCCAACCTGTTTTCCTGTACCAAGATGCTCACCGCCGTGGCCGCCTTGCAACTGGTGGGAGAGGGCAAGCTGGCCCTGGATGTTCCCGTTGCGCGTTATTGGCCGGAGTTTGCCCAGGCTGACAAGCAGACGATTACCCTGCGCCAGTTGCTCAGCCATCGCGCCGGGGTGCCCGCGCTTCGCCAGCTCATGCCCGCAGAAGCCTTTTACGATTGGCAAACCATGGTCCAGGCACTAGCTGCCGAGGCACCCTGGTGGACGCCCGGCACGGCACATGGCTATGCGGCTATCACCTACGGTTGGCTGATTGGTGAGTTGATTCGTCGTGCTGACGGTCGCAATCCTGGCGATGCCATCGTCGCTCGTACGGCTCGCCCCTTGGGCCTGGACTTTCACATCGGCCTGGCCGATGAGGAGTTTTACCGGGTTGCGCATATCGCCCGAGGCAAGGGCAACATGGGCGATGAAGCCGCTCAGCGTCTGCTCCAGGTAACCCTGCGTGAGCCCCAGGCGCTGTCCACCCGTGCCTTTACCAACCCGCCGGGAATGCTCACCAGCACCAACAAACCCGAGTGGCGACGAATGCAACAACCGGCAGCCAACGGTCACGGCAACGCCCGTAGCCTGGCCGGTTTCTATGCTGGTTTGCTCGACGGCAGCCTGCTGGAGTCCGAACTGCTCGATGAACTGACCCGTGAACACAGCCTGGGCGAAGACAGGACACTGTTGACCCAGACCCGCTTCGGCTTGGGTTGCATGCTCGACCAGCCGACAGTGGCCAATGCCACCTTTGGTCTGGGCAGCAAGGCCTTTGGTCATCCAGGCGCCGGAGGATCGGTTGGTTTTGCTGATCCGGAGTACGATGTGGCCTTTGGATTTGTCACCAATACTCTGGGCCCTTATGTGTTGATGGACCCTCGCGCGCAGAAGCTTGTGCGCGTCCTGGCAACTTGCCTTTGATCGGTTAACCCCGATGTTACCTGAACCCTTTGTCTATTCTGGATTCAAACGATTAGCACAATTGGGCAGAATTTCTTTCATTTTCATGGTGTATCCTTGATGTCTTCACATAAAACCTTAGCCCTCGCCCTGTGCCTGGCCATGACCGGTTGCGCGCAGCATTCTCAGAAAGGCGCAGCCGACAGCGGGATCGACTGGTGGCCCTTCGGTTCGGACAAGGTTGCCGACCAGGAAGTGAAGCAGGTGGTTGCCGAGAAAGTCGCCAAGGCCGATGCCAAGTCCGACAGTAGCAGCCGCTGGTGGTGGCCGTTCGGCGAGAGTGACAAGGCAAAGACAGCGGCCGTGCCGAAGATTGACCACAAGGCCACCCAGGCCTGGCTCGACAGCTACGAACCGCGCCTGCGTGAAGCCATCAAGGACAGCAAGTTCGAACTGGAGCGCCGTGAAGACGTGCTGGTAGTCACCGTGCCGGTGGACAGCTCCTATAACCCTGATCGTCCGGCCATGCTCCTGCCTGTCACGCTGGGGCCGATCACCCGCGTGGCCAAAGCGGTAGAAACCGACAAGCAGACCGCCGTTTTGGTTCTGGGTCATGCCGACACCAGCGGCGCCGCCGCCGGTAACCAGAAACTCAGCCAGGAGCGTGCGCAGTCGATTGCCGCGATCTTCCGCCTCAGCGGCCTGGAGCGTGATCGCCTGATGCTGCGCGGCATGGGCTCGGAAATGCCGCGTGCGGCCAATGACAGTCTGCAAGGGCGTGCCCTGAATCGTCGGGTGGAACTGGTCCTGACCCCGCAAAACACCATGGTCGCCTTGCTCGCCAAGTACAAGCAGCCGACGCCGAGCCCGGCCGAGCTGGTCGCAGTGCAAGATGCCAAAGCCCCGGTCAAGGCAGCGGTGAAGCCTGCCGCCAAGGCACCGGTGAAAAAAGCCAACGCCAGCAAAAAAGCCGCCCCGGCCAAGAAGAAAGCCCCGGCAGCTAAAGCTGCGGCTAAAAAGCCTGCGCCAGCGGCCAAGAAAGTGGCTGCTAACGCTAGCCCTGCGAAGACCAACTGATCGTCAAGGAACGCAGCAATGACCAAGACCCTGGCTGATATGCGCCGCGATTACACCCGGGATGGCCTGGCAGAAGCCCAGGCCCCGGACGAGCCTTTCGCGTTGTTTCGCCAATGGTTCGATGATGCGCTGAAGACCGAACAGCCGCCGGTGGAGGCTAACGCCATGACCTTGGCAACGGTGGATGCTGATGGTCGTCCGCACTGTCGGATCCTCTTGCTCAAGGGGCTTGATGAGCAAGGTTTCACCTTCTTCACCAACTACGACAGTGCCAAGGGACAGCAGCTGCAGGTCAATCCGTTTGCGGCCATGACGTTCTTCTGGCCGGCCCTGGAGCGTCAGGTGCGGATCGAAGGCAAGGTAGTCAAGGTTACGGCCGAGGAGTCGGATGAGTACTACCAGGTACGTCCGTTGGGTAGCCGCCTGGGCGCTTGGGCTTCGCCGCAGAGTCAGGTGATTGCTGATCGTGCTGAGCTGGAGGGATTGGTCAAGTCCACCGAACAGCGTTTCAGTGATACCCAGCCGCATTGCCCGGAGCATTGGGGAGGTTATCGTCTGTTGCCAGAGCGCATCGAGTTCTGGCAAGGGCGTGCCAGCCGCCTGCATGACCGCCTCAATTACCGTCTGCAACAAGGTGCCTGGTTGCGCGAGCGCCTGGCGCCTTAATCGGCCTGGTAGCCGGCGGCCTGGCGTTCCAACCAGGTCGCCAGCTCGGCGCGTTTGACCTTTTGCGCCTTGGCGTTGTCCAGACATTCAAGCATGTAGGCTTTCTTGCCTGCGTCCGCGCCGGCCAGTGAAAGCGCCAGGTCGCGGTCCATCCAGCGGCGGATGCGCACGTACAGCCACCCGTGAAAATACAGCCCTGCCAGAGTCGTAATGACGACGATGAAGTAATCCATGTCTATCCTTGCGCTAAACGTTTTTCAGGCTGCATCGATGACACAGGCTGTATGGAAGCTGAATGGAAGCAATTTTACCCCGCATCTGTCGTGACAGTCGTCAATGCGCGGAGTCTAATGAACACCTGTCTTATGGAGATCATCCCATGCGTAAATCTGTTTTGCTGGTTGCCAGCTTCACCACGATGTCGCTGCTGCTCAGTGGCTGTGCCTCGAGCCTGACCGGTGACTCCTACTCGCGCGACGAAGCTCGCCGCGTACAAACCGTGCGCATGGGGACCATCGAGTCGTTGCGGCCGGTGAAAATCGAAGGCACTAAAACGCCTATCGGTGGTGGTGCTGGCGCCGTTGTCGGTGGTGTAGCGGGCAGTGCCATTGGTGGTGGACGCGGCAGCATTGTTGCCGCGGTCATTGGTGCCGTGGCCGGTGGCCTGGCGGGTTCCGCTGCTGAAGAAGGTCTGACCCGCACTCAAGGCGTCGAGATTACCGTGCGTGAAGAAGACGGCAGCATGCGTGCCTATGTGCAGGCGGTCCAGGAAAACGAGATTTTCCGCGTCGGCGAGCGTGTCCGTATCATGACCGTTGACGGTACCAGCCGGGTCACCCACTGATACTTCAGCATCAATAAAAAACCCCGACTCGGCAGTGCCAGTCGGGGTTTTTTACTGCCTGGGCTGGATCAGGCGACGGCTGCCTTGCGGCTCGCCAGTGCGGTGATGCCATAGCCAATCACTGCTGCGAGGATGGAACCGGTGAGAATACCCATGCGGTCCATACCGGCGTACTCGCTGCTGCCAGGAACAAAAGCCAGCGAGCCGACGAACAGGCTCATGGTAAAGCCAATGCCGCAGAGGATCGCCACACCCAGCACCTGGCCCCAGTTGGCGCCGGCGGGCAGGGCGGCGAGGCCAAGCTTGATCGCGATCCAGGTGAGGCCGAACACACCCACGGTCTTGCCCAACAGCAGGCCGATGGCAATGCCCATGGGCACGTGGTGGGTGAAGCTTTCCAGATTGACCCCGGCCAGTGAAACGCCAGCGTTGGCGAACGCGAAAAGCGGCAGGATGCCGTAAGCCACCCAGGGGTGCAGGGCATGCTCCAGGCTCAGCAGGGGAGAGGACTCGGCATTGCGTGTGCGCAACGGGATACACAGCGCCAGGGTGACCCCGGCAAGCGTAGCGTGCACGCCGCTCTTGAGCACACAGACCCAGAGGATCAGGCCGATTACCATGTACGGGCCGAGTTTGACCACGCCGAGCCGGTTCATGGCAATCAGGGCCAGCAAGCAGGCAGCGGCCAGCATCAGCGACAGGCTCGATAGCTCGCCCGAGTAGAACAGGGCAATGACAATGATTGCGCCCAGGTCATCGATGATCGCCAGGGTCATCAGGAACAACTTGAGCGACACCGGTATACGTGTGCCCAGCAGTGCCAGCACGCCCAGGGCAAAGGCGATGTCAGTGGCCATGGGGATGGCCCAGCCAGCGACGGCGGCAGGGTTGTCCTTGTTGAAGAACCAGTAGACCAGGGCAGGCACCACCATACCGCCGATGGCCGCAGCACCGGGCAGGACGATTTGCGAAGGTTTGGACAAATGGCCTTCGATGATCTCGCGCTTGACCTCAAGGCCGATCAGCAGGAAGAACAGGGCCATCAGCCCATCGTTGATCCACAGCAGCAACGGCTTGGCGATTTTCAGCGCGCCGATCTGGGCGACCACAGGAACATCCAGCAGGCCGTTGTACAGGTACGATAAGGGCGAGTTGTTGATGATCAAAGCCAGGGCGGCTGCAGCAATCAGTAATAGACCGCTGGCAGCTTCCAACTGAAAGAAACGTGTGAAAGTGCTACGCAGCAAGGGCGCTCTCCATCCTGAGGGTTCTGATAAGGGCACACCCTACCCTGTGATGATATGCATTAAAACAAAAACTATATTCTTTTTTGTTATAAGCTGTGACGATCCCGGCTACCGCAGCCTAGCAGTTGAGTGGGAATATTTTGTCTGGCTGTACCTGTCGGGTATGTAGGGACTTTCTTAACATGCTCCCCTGTATGTCGAATTTTTCGGGACTGGACCATGAACGATCACCGCCAGTGGGCACGTGAAGCTATCCGCATCATCGAAGCCGACTTCCAACGCAGTGCCGACACGCACCTGATCCCGCTACCCATGCTGGGTTTTCCCGAGGTTGAGCTGTATTTCAAGGATGAGTCCAGTCACCCCACCGGGAGCCTCAAGCACCGCCTGGCCCGGTCGCTGTTTCTGTATGCCTTGTGTAATGGCTGGTTGCGTCCGGGGGCGCCAGTGATCGAGGCGTCCAGCGGTTCGACGGCAATATCCGAGGCCTACTTTGCCCGTCTGCTCGGAATACCCTTCATTGCCGTGGTGCCGGCCAGTACCTCGCAAGAGAAGATTGCCCAGATTGCGTTCTACGGTGGCCAGAGTCACCTGGTGGAGGACCCGACCCAGCTCTATGCGGAGTCTGAGCGCCTGGCGCGGGAAACAGGTGGTCACTTCATGGACCAGTTCACCTATGCCGAGCGCGCAACCGACTGGCGCGCCAACAACAATATTGCCGAATCGATCTTTACCCAGATGCGCTTTGAGCGGCATCCGGAACCTGCCTGGCTGATCTCCAGCCCAGGCACCGGCGGCACTACGGCTACCCTTGGGCGCTATGTTCGCTATCGCCAGCATGCCACCCGGGTGCTCTGTGCCGATGCAGAGCATTCGGTGTTCTTCGACAGTTACCAAAGTGGTGACCGTAGCTTGCGCCTGGACTGTGGCTCACGGATCGAGGGGATTGGTCGGCCACGGGTTGAGGCCTCGTTCCTGCCACAAGTGATCGATGCGATGATCAAGGTGCCGGATGCGCTGTCGCTGGCGGCCATGCACTATCTGGCTGAATGCCTCGGGCGGCGGGTAGGGGGTTCGAGCGGGACAAACCTGATCGGCGCGCTGATGGCGGCGCTGCAGATGCAAAACGCAGGAGAGTCGGGTTCGATTGTGGCGATCTTGTGCGATGGGGGCGATCGCTACGCGACCAGTTATTACGACCAGGACTGGCTGGCGGGGCAGGGGTATCAGTTGCAGGGATTGATCGCGGCGGTAAAAGCTTGTGTGGAGAAGGGCGAGGCCTTGCCTGAGACGGTAATGCGCGCGGGGATTTGAATCGCATCGCGGGGCAAGCCCGCTCCCACTTCAGGTGTGGGAG